>NZ_CP023676.1:1247500-1871250 GCF_003030305.1 Cutibacterium acnes
GACGAGTTGAACCTTTCTGATGACGCCGCGGCTAAGTGCGTCGCTCTGGCCTCGATTCAGTCGGTGGACGACTCCTTTATTGCCAAGGTACGCGAGTTGGGGGTGGCCAATGACATGCTCGAAGAGGGCCTGGACTCCCTCAACCGGGTAGTTGCTGCCGTTAATAAGGCGGTTCCCGGACGCATGGTTGCCAACCTCAAAATCGCGCGCGGGCTCGACTACTACACCGGAACCGTCTACGAAACTGAGCTCACCGGTCACGAGTCGATGGGTTCAGTCTGCTCGGGAGGTCGTTATGAGTCCCTTGCCTCCGATGGTAAACATGTCTACCCGGGTGTGGGCATCTCTCTGGGCCTCACCCGTTTGCTGGCGCCGATCCTTTCCCGCGGCGAGCTGTCTTCCTCACGTTCGGTTCCTTCGGCGGTTCTCGTTGCCGTTAATACTGAGGAGGATCGCGCTACTTCGGAGGTCATCGCTTCCGCATTGCGTTCCCGCGGCATCCCATGCGAGGTAGCTCCGAAGGCTGACAAGTTCGGGAAGCAGATCAAGCATGCTGATCGTCGCGGCATACCATTTGTGTGGTTCCCAGGCGTCAAACACGCCGACTACCGTGACGCCGACACCGTCAAGGACATTCGGTCGGGCGATCAGGTTGAGGCTGATGCTGGGGCGTGGAACCCGCCTACCGAAGACCTTCATCCCGGTGTGATCGGTACCTGGTGACCTCAGGCCAGGATGGCTCCCAGTAAACCTGGGACCTTACGACCGCGTGAGGGAACTCAGCAGGAGCGCGCGCGATCTTGAACACGCGCCGTGACGATGTCATCAGCAGCGAGAATGAGCCACCACAGCGTTCCCAGTCCCAAGCTGAATCGCTGCCAGATTCCCGTGTAGTCCATCGGTGTGCCGACAAACCAACCTACGGCACCGATGCCGTTGAGGAGGGTAAAAACCACCCAAGCCCACGTCACCACAAGGCCGAATCCGCGGAATCTCGTCATGGTCGAGTTGAGCAGCAGGATCGGTAGCGCGAATCCGACGACGACAATCGTCGAGGTCCCGACGTGGACTATGTGGTTCACACTGACGTGTCCGGCCTCTTCAGCAGCCATGCACGCTTGGGAACGAGTGGGAGAGCAGTCCATCGTAACCAGGGCATCGAGGACACTGAAGAACCCTCCTGCAACGAAGCCGACTCCCGACCATCCCTGACGTCCGAGGGGGCGGTGTCGGGCCCACACGAGAGTTGCCAGACCTGCCAGACACAGCAATGTCCCCATGATGACATCGGTGGTCTGGAAGAGGTAACGCCACGGCTGATCACGCGCCGAATACTCCGAAACGAATGCGTGCAGCTGGCTCATGGCCGGGTTGAGCACTCCCGCGAAGGCCCAGGTAAGCGAGGCAAGCGAGGCGAGGACGAGGAAGGTAGCGCGCCAGCGTCGGCAGGTCACCTCACGACGATCAGTCATCAGCCTGCTGGCCTCTCCATTCGCTGCGCAGCAGGCCATGGTACTGGGAGTCTCGTGGGCCGCACGAACCGATCACGCAGGCTCGCCGCAACCCTTCGGTGACCATTCCCGCCTTCTCCATTACTCTCCCGGAGGCAATGTTCGCCGGATCGTGGCGAGCCTCAACCTTGTTGACCTTGGCGATGTCGAACAAGTAAGACATCACCGCTTTGACCGTTTCGGTCGCGTAGCCATGATTCCACCAGCGTCTGCCAAAGCAGTAGCCCAGCTCGGCGAGGTTGACTCTCCTATCAACGTTGACCACAGCAATCTGGCCGATGATGACCTCGTCCAGCCACACTGCCCAATTGAAGGTGGCGGGGTCGTCGTAGCCGCGTACCCAACCGGTCAGCAGCAACCGGGTCGCGTCGACGTTGGGATGCGGCGGCCAGGTCACAAACCGGGTGGCCTCGGTGTCACTAGCCAAGTTGTCGTACATCTGTTGGGCGTCGTCAACTGACCATCGGCGGAGCACCAGCCGATCAGTGTGGATCGGACGTGTGCCAACCAGTTTCATGACGGTGACAATAGCACCGGGTCCCAAGGACCCTCACAGATGCACAGACAGCTCCATAACCGGTTTCCCGTTGAGATCTGGGCGTGAAGCTGTCGGCGGTGAGGTTGGGATCTCCTCGTCAGGTTCCGGGCGCACTGCCTGTCCGGCGTCACGTTCCTCGCTGACGTTGCGATCTCGAGCGGTAGCGGCCATCAATTTGATGCGGTTGAGCTGGTTTACTTGAGAAGCCCCCGGATCATAATCGACAGACACCACGTTGGCCTGCGGGAACTGACGGCGGATCTCGCGGAAGATACCACGCCCGGTGACGTGGTTCGGTAGGCACGCGAAGGGCTGCACAACAGCGATATTCGGTACGCCCTCACGGATCATGTCGACCATCTCACCGACGAGGTACCAGCCCTCACCGGCCTGGTTACCGAGCTGAACAATGCGTTGGGCATCCGCCATGAGTTCGGTGATTGGGGTCGGGACTTCAAACCGAGTCGACTTGCGTAATGCTGTGGTGACCGGCTTCTGGTACTGCATGAGCAGGGCTCGGAAAGCTTTCTTGACGTGACGGCTCCACTTGTCGGTGCCGAAGGTCTTGTAGTTGTAGTCACCAGCAGACAAGCAGTTGTAGACGAACCACATCAGGCCCGGCAAGACAGCCTCACAACCCTCGGATTCGATGGTCTCGACGATGTGGTTATTGGCGTCAGGATGGAACTGCACCAAAATCTCGCCAAGCACACCGACCCGCGGTTTACGCGGTCCATCGGCCAATTCGAGATGTTCGAAATCGTCAACGATGCTGTTGATCATGGTCTTGTAAGACGTCCGGCGTCCCCACGTCGTGGAATGTCCACCGTTCAGGAAATGCTCGCGCGCTATGGTCGTCCAGCGGCGCATGAGGCCATCAGCCGATCCTGGAACTGCTTCGTAAGGACGGGTACGAAGGTGCACGTTCTGCAGCAGGTCGCCAAGGGTAATAGCCTGCACCATGCGGTGGATGAGGGGAGCAGTCAGGGAGAAGCCCGGGTTGTCCTCGACTCCTTGCAGGGAAGCTGCGATGACCGGGATATTGCCAAACCCGGCATCCTTGAGAGCTTTGCGCAGCAGACCGATGTAATTGGTGGCACGGCACATGCCGCCGGTCTGAGTAAGGAAAAGGGTGGTGTGATCAAGGTCGTACTTGCCGGATTTCAGTGCCGACACGAGTTGCCCAATAACGACAATAGCCGGGAAACAAGCATCATTGTTGACTACCGACAGGCCATAATCAATGTTCTCCCGGGAAGCTTGCTTCAGTACTTCGACCTGGTAGCCAGAGGCCCGCAAGGCAGCCTCGGCGATGGAGGTCTGGTAGGGGGCGAACTGTGGCACCAAAATAGTGTGAGTAGCTTTCATCTCTTTGGTGAAGGGCACCCGGTCATCCGATAACGGATGAGTCACAAGCTTGCGGTTATGGCTGGCTCGTTCCTTCGATGCAGCCTGCAGCGAGCGCATTCGGATGCGAGCCGCTCCCAGATTGGATACCTCGTCGATCTTAAGGGTGGTGTAGATACGGTCGCGCGCGGCCAGGATCTCACGCACCTGATCGGTGGTGATGGCATCAAGGCCACAGCCGAATGAATTCAGCTGAACCAACTCAAGGTCGGGACGGGATCCGACGAAGGCGGCGGCCTGGTAGAGGCGGGAGTGGAACATCCACTGGTCGCGCACGCGTAATGGACGTTCCAGTAAGTCGGCTCCCAGATGGGCCACCGAGTCCTCGGTTAGTACCGCCATTCCCAAGGAGTTCACCATCTCGGGAATTCCGTGGTGGATCTCCGGATCGACATGGTACGGACGGCCTGCCAGTACGATTCCCGGGACGTTGTGCTCGGCCATATAGGCCAAGGCATCCTCGCCCATCTTCCGGATTTCGTCATGGAAAGCCTTATCTTCCTCCAAACCTTTGGCAATGGCGCGGCGAGCTTCATCGACGGTGACATCATCATCGGCGAAAACCTCAGCCAACCGCTCAGCAAGCTTGTCAGGATCGGCCAGCGAGAGGAAGGGCGAGATAAGCTCGACGTCCTTGTCTCGTAGACTTTCGACGTTAGCCCTGATGACCTCGGGGTACGAGGCAACCACCGGGCAGTTGAAGTGCGCGTCCGCGTCGGCCACGCTGACCTGCTCATAGCGGATACAGGGATCAAAAATCCGTTTCACCCCACGCTGCACAAGGTCCTCAACGTGACCGTTGTTGAGCTTAGCGGGATAACAAATATTCTCGCTGGCAATCGATTCCATGCCTTTTTCGAATAGGGCATGGGAGGAGCGTCCCGAGATCATGACACGGTATCCGAGTGCCGATAAAGTCGTGAACCAGAATGGGTAGTTTTCGTACATGTTGAGAGCGCGAGGCAGGCCTAAATCACCGCGAAAGGCCTTCTTAGCCGTCAAACGCCGATAGCTAAAGAGCCTCTTGTACTTGTCCTCGAACACATTGGGCAGCTCAGACTTCGGAAGCTTGGCCATCTTGCGGTTATTGACCTCGGCGCCACGGTCGCAACGGTTACCCGAGACGAACACGCGACCATCGGAGAAGGTGGCGATGGTGCGTTGGCAGTGATTTTGACACAACGCGCAGTCGTCGCGATGAGTCTCAACAGCGAAACCATCGAGTTCAGCGCGCTCCCGTAAACCTTCAGAGGTGGTGGGCTCTCCGGCATGAAACCGGGCGTGAGCGGTCAGGGCAGCTCCATAGGCTCCCATGAGGCCAGCCTCAGCGGGACGAACGACCTCGCGACCGGTGAGCTTTTCGAAGGCACGTAGGACGGCATTGTTGAGGAAGGTTCCACCTTGGACGACAACCTTGTTCCCTAGTTGTGCCGGATCAGTAAGCTTAATGACCTTGTACAAGGCATTGCGAACCACTGAGTAGGACAGTCCGGCAGCAATATCAGCGGGAGAGGCCCCCTCCTTTTGTGCCTGCTTGACTGAGGAGTTCATAAAGACGGTGCAGCGACTACCTAGATCTACCGGATGCTGAGCCAGCAGGCTCATGGAGGAGAATGATTCGATATCGGTATCCATGCCGGCAGCAAAGGTTTGCAAGAAGGACCCGCATCCCGACGAACACGCCTCGTTGACAGAGATAGAGTCGATGACTTGATCGACGACGCGCAAATACTTCATGTCCTGGCCACCAATGTCAATGATTGCGGTCACCCCGGGAAGCAGATGATCGGCGGCTCGGTAATGGGCCATAGTTTCGACTTCGCCGTCTTCGGCCTCTAGCGCAGCCTTAACGAGCCCCTCACCGTACCCAGTGGTGCAGGTACGGGCGATCGTGGCCTCCGCTGGCATGGCGTCGTACAGGTCGGCGAGGATTTGCACCGCGGCGCTTACCGGGTCACCCTCATTAGAGGCGTAGTGAGAGGCGACAATGTTGAGGGACTCATCAATGAGGACCGACTTGATAGTCGTTGATCCGGCGTCGATGCCCAGGAAGAGGCTACCGCGAGCGTCATGTAAAGGTAGGCGTGGCAGCTTGGCGTGAGAATGCCGCCGATTGAATTCGTCCAATTCCTCCTCGCTACGAAATAGCGGTGGCATGGATTGGGAAATCCCGTTTTGAGTACGAGCGTGTCGTGAACGTTTCGCAGTTTCCGCGAGATCTACCGGTTCAGACGTTGACGTCAGGGCTGCTCCCATAGCCACGTATAGCTGAGCGCGGTCTGGGGTAATGTACGCGTCAACCTTACCGTCGAGGACGCGCGAGAAAGCGTCTCGCAAACTTGGCATAAAGTGAAGCGGACCGCCAAGGAAGATGACCTTACCTCGAATCGGGCGACCACATGCCAGGCCAGCAATGCACTGAGTGGCGACAGCCTGCAGGACCGAAGCAGCCAGATCTTCGTGGCGGGCTCCCTCGTTAATGAGGGGCTGAAGGTCGGACTTGGCAAAAACACCACAGCGCGAGGCGATCGGATGGATGGTCTTGGCTCGGGATGCGAGGTCATTGAGGCCGGGAGTGTCGGTGTGCAGCAGGGTAGCCATCTGGTCGATGAAGGCACCGGTGCCACCAGCACACGAACCATTCATGCGCTGTTCGGGGACCGGCTTGAGGTAGGTGATCTTGGCATCCTCACCACCGAGTTCGAGAAGCACGTCGGCGTCGGGATTCCAACGTTGGACGGCGGCCGTCTCAGCCATGACCTCCTGAATGAAAGTAAGGCCCAATGCCTCTGCGGTTCCCAATCCCGCCGATCCGGTAACGGTCGCGCGCACCTTTGTGCCGGGAAGAGCATCGGCGGCGTCGCCGAGCAGAGAGGCCATAGCGCCGGTGATATCGGCGTGGTGGCGTCTGTAGTCCTCGAAAAGGATGTTCTCGTCGGGATCGAGGATGACGGCCTTGATCGTCGTTGATCCGACGTCAAGACCCATCCGAAGGTCCTGCGCGTCCGGTGGAATCGCATTGCCGATGTGTGCGTCCATGTCTCCATTTCATCACCGTGGAAATCACTTCGCAGCAGTAGGGGGTCTTTTTCAGCCAAGTCATTGAGGAGTACGGTCATGGCATGTCTCAGACACAGTGCGCACGATCGTCTCGTCGTGGTCCACGTGGTGAGGTTGGGGCTGCGAGAGCCGCTATTTTGGCCGCAGCCCGCTCCCTTTTTCTGGCCGGTGACTTCCAGTCAGTGAGCCTAAGAGCTATAGCCCGCGAAGCTGAGGTGGACACCTCGTTGGTGAGCTACTACTTCGGATCTAAGCAATCCCTCTACAACGAGGCGATGTCCCTTCCCAATGGTCCGCACCGGATTATTGCTGAGGTGTGTTCGCGAACTGACCCTGATCATCTGGGGGAGGCCCTGGTCAAGGCGTTCATCGATGCTTGGGATGGTCACCTTGGCCTGGGAGGACCGGATCCGCAAATGCAAGGTGTGGTGCAGGCACTTCTCACCCAGCCTGACGCCTTCGACATGATGCGTCAGTTTTACACCGAGGAAATTTTGGCCCCAGTTGTCAATTTGCTCATTCCCCGATTCGGTGCAGAAGAGGCGGGGATACGGGCCTCTCTTGGACTCTCGCAATTGCTGGGGATTTTCACGGCTCGCTACGTCATTGGGTTGCAGTCCCTAGCAAATCTTCCGGCGGCAGAACTCATCGGCCGGGAGGGGCCTGCCCTACAGAGCACCCTCACTGGACCGACCATCAACGGTTAACACTTTTTGCCGCAGGAGAGGTCGGTTCACTTACCGTAGTGCCACGGCTAGCGATAGAGTCGCAGTCAAAGCTTGGCGCATGGCCGCGCCTGACGCCCACAGATAACGGGAGATGACCAATGACCATCGCAATCAAGATGGGTTTTCTCGATGACAGTCCGATCGTCGACGACCAGGGTCGACTTGTTAGTCGAGGGGGCGGAACCGCTCTCGTTGAGCGGCTTCTCGACATGTACCCGGGGGCCGTCGTCGTGAACTACGAAGATCGTCAGTGCGATGGATTCGAGGCCAGGAAGCTGACCAGCCTTGAACCGCTTGAAACCCTTGTCATCAACCTCGACGTCATCGATTCGGTTGGCGTCTTCCAAACCATGCACCGCGAGGGTGCCGAGCCCAGGATCCTTAACCTTCAGTGGTTGCCCCCATCCCACTACCACCACAAAGTGAACTTTGCGGCTATGGGCCTCGCGTACGCCCTCTTCCCGACACTGTGCTCTGGCGAGCGCACTGCTGGTGAGGTGACCGAGCTCGTTCGCCGCTGGACGATCTCCCCGCTGGCTCACCAGGCCCGAGTCGCTTGGATCCAGCCTGGCATTCGTGATGACCTCGCTCGCGAGCACGTTGATCCCGAAATTCCGACGGTTCTCTACCCAGCGATTCACCTCACAGAAACCAAACGCCCGAAGATATTTCTCGACGTTATGAACCGCGTCGCTGCAGACATGGACGTGAGAATGGAAGCCCGTCTAAGTCAGCGCGATCTCGCTAGCGTCATGGCGATGAAGATGTCGTCGCCAAAGTGGGCTTCGGTTGGCCCCCTCTTCGGTCAGCGCGAGGAGTACTGGGAGTCCCTAGCCCGCATGACGGCCTTCCTAGCCACCGCCAAGAACGAGGCCTATGGCTTCGAGTACCTCGAGGCTCTCGTCGCCGGTGCCATCGGTGTCTTCCCAGATACCACCTGGGCACGTAAGACGGTCCCTGAGGATTATCCGTATTTCTACCGCACTAGCGACGAAGCGGTCTCAATGCTTAAAGAAGTACTCAACGACCCACAGACTGCGCGTAATGCTATTAATGAACTCGCCGGAGGGTCGATCCGCGACTGGATCCTCGAGCACAATCAGCGTTCTGGCGGAAATGAAGCTATGCGTAAGCAGATCGAAGAGTGGTTCCCTGAGATCCAGGTGTGATCCGATTTGAGGGACGGACGCCGTGGCGGTTGTGATCGCCACGGCGTCCGTAGTTTCGGATGCTATGGCTGGGCAGCTCATGGGCATCTGGGTGCGGATGGCGACAGTCATGGCCCGTCGGTATGCTGTTTTACGGCCCGTACCGTCTATGCGTGGCCTGCGACAACGGAAGGATGAAACGTGCTGCGAACCCATGACGCAGGAACCCTACGAGCCAGCGACATCGGCAAGGAAGTGACTCTCGCCGGATGGGTTGGGCATCGTCGCGACCACGGTGGCGTCGCCTTCATCGATCTTCGCGACGCCTCAGGCCTGGCCCAGGTCGTCATCCGCGATGAGATTTTGGAGTCCTCAGGCGCTCATGACCTGCGCAACGAGTACTGCATCAGGGTGACCGGAGTCGTTGAGGCACGTCCAGAGGGTAATGCCAACCCGAACCTACCCACCGGCGAGATTGAGGTTGCCATCACCGAGCTCGAGGTGCTCAATCCTTCAGCGCCGCTACCCTTCCAGATCGACGAGCACGTCAGTGTCGGCGAGGACGCCCGTCTGAAGTACCGCTACCTCGACCTGCGCCGCCCGCATCAGCATGAAGCCCTGGTGCTGCGTTCTCACGTGACCCACGCCATTCGTGAGGTGCTGGATCGTCACAATTTTTATGACATCGAGACTCCGACTCTGACCCGGTCTACCCCTGAGGGCGCTCGCGACTTTCTGGTTCCGGCTCGTCTGGCCCCGGGCTGTTGGTACGCCCTGCCGCAGAGCCCTCAGTTGTTCAAACAGCTGCTCATGGTCTCGGGTATGGAACGCTATTACCAGATCGCTCGTTGCTACCGTGACGAGGACTTCCGTGCCGATCGTCAGCCTGAGTTCACCCAGCTTGATGTCGAGATGAGCTTCGTTGACCAGGACGATGTCATCGCGCTGGCTGAAGAGACCATGGCGGCTTGTTGGAAGATCATTGGCGTCGACATGCCGACGCCGTTACCTCGCATCACCTGGCACGAGGCGATGGATCGCTACGGCTCTGACAAGCCGGATCTGCGCTTTGGCAACGAGATCACCGAGGTCACCGATTTCTTTGCCAACACTGCGTTCCGGGTCTTTCAGGCTCCCTACGTCGGTGCCGTGGTGATGCCCGGCGGAGCCTCCCTGCCACGCCGTCAGTTCGACGCCTGGCAGGAGTGGGCGCGCACCCGCGGAGCCAAGGGTCTGGCCTACATCACGATCTCTGACGAGGGCGTGCCAGAAGGTCCAGTTGCCAAAAACATTTCCGAGGAGGAGAAGGCTGGCATCGCCGAGAAGGTCGGTGCCAAGCCTGGTGATGCCATCTTCTTTGCTGCTGGCTCGAAGACCTCCTCCCAAGAGCTACTCGGCGCCGCCCGTCTGGAAATCGGCCGCCGTTGCGAACTCTTTGATCCATCTGACTGGGCTTTCTGCTGGGTGGTTGACGCCCCGTTGTTCAAGCCCACCAAGGAAGCAGAGGCTTCCGGCGACGTCGCCGTTGGCACGGGCGCCTGGACCGCCGTCCACCACGCCTTCACCAGCCCGACCCCCGACTGCCTGGATACCTTCGACACCGATCCGGGTTCAGCTTTGGCTTACGCTTACGACTTCGTCGTCAACGGCAACGAGGTAGGCGGCGGGTCGATCCGTATCCATCGCCGTGACGTTCAGGAACGGGTCTTCAACGTCATGGGTATTGGCCCCGAAGAGGCCCAAGAGAAATTCGGTTTCCTACTGGATGCCTTCAAATTTGGCGCGCCGCCGCACGGTGGCATCGCCTTCGGTTTGGATCGTCTAGTTATGCTGCTTGGCGGCTTCGAGACTATCCGTGACGTTATTGCCTTCCCGAAGACTGGTAACGGCTATGACCCGCTGACGGCTGCTCCTGCACCAATTACCCCTGCCCAGCGGCGCGAAGCCGGCGTCGATGCCAAGCCGAAGAAGCCTTCCGGCGGTCAAACCTCGAATGCGGAGGCAGATAAGTCCACGACGTGACGACCGGTGACGACGGGCGGCGGCGATATCAGTCGCTGCCCGAGCGTTACTGCGCGAACATACGTGAGCGGCTCGCTGTCGCAACGCGGCGATATAGTGCCATGGTGAGTGAGGATCTCTTCGGCAACGTCACGTCGGCTCAATCCGACGCGACCAGTGGTGGGTCCCTGGATACTCCCAACCCTGACGCGCCACTAGCAGTTCGGCTTCGCCCGCGCACCATTGATGAGATCGTCGGGCAGCAGCATTTGCTGACCCCCGGTTCACCCCTGCGCCGCCTGGCCGAGGGGACCGGGGCCATGAGCGTGTTCTTGTGGGGCCCTCCCGGGGTTGGTAAGACGACGATTGCCTCGGTCGTCTCCCACGCCACGAACCGACGCTTCGTGGAGATCTCGGCTGTAACGGCCGGAGTCAAAGACATCCGTCGGGAACTTGACACTGCCCGACGTCAGTTAGCCTTGGGACAGCCGACCGTTCTCTTCGTCGACGAGGTGCACCGCTTCTCTAAGGCCCAGCAGGACGTCCTGCTCCCGGCAGTGGAGAACCGCACCGTGACCCTCATCGCGGCGACCACCGAAAACCCGTCTTTTTCGGTCATCTCCCCGCTGTTGTCGCGCTCCTTATTGTTGACCCTCAAGCCACTCACCGAGGCTGACGTTTCATCGTTACTCGATCGAGCCCTGAGCGATCCACGCGGCCTGCGAACTGAGTCCGACAGGCGTTACGTCCTGGAGGACGATGCTCGCGCTGACCTACTGCAACTGGCTGCGGGAGACGCACGACGCGCCCTCACCTATCTTGAAGAGGCCGCTGCCGGGGCGAGTGCGGCAGGTACTGACACGATCACGAGTCAGATCGTCTCCACTGCGGTTGATCGTGCCGCAGTGCGCTACGACCGTGACGGCGACCAGCACTACGATGTCATCAGCGCTTTCATCAAATCCGTGCGCGGCTCAGACGTTGACGCCGCACTGCACTACCTGGCCCGGATGATTGAGGCAGGGGAGGATCCCCGATTTATTGCACGGCGCCTTATCATTCTCGCCAGTGAAGACATCGGGATGGCCGCCCCAAGTGTGCTCCAGACCTGTGTCGCGGCAGCCCAGGCCGTCCAACTGATCGGGATGCCCGAGGCTCGTCTCAACCTAGCCCAGGCCACCATTGCCGCAGCCACCGCCCCGAAATCCAACGCCGTCATCACCGCTATCGATGGGGCCCTGGCCGATGTACGCGCTGGAAAGGGGGGCGAAGTTCCCGCCCACTTGCGTGACGCCCACTACTCATCAGCCCACGATCTGGGCCACGGCGTCGGATATCGTTACGCCCACAATTTCCCGCATGGGGTTGCCAAGCAGCAGTATCTGCCCGACGATATCGCCTCGACCCGGTATTACGACCCGACCGATCATGGCAATGAGGCTGCTATTGCACAACGTCTGAGCCAGATACGGGCGCTGCTTGGGCGAGATATTGAGGAGGAGAAGTCATGACCTTGGGTCAGATAGCCGGACTCATCGCAGCACTCGCGGCGGTAGTGCTGGTCGCGCTATGCGCGGTTCCATTGCTCAAACTTGGCGGCGTCCTCGACGAGGTACGCAAAGCTGTTTGTGACGTCGACGAGTCCACTGTGCCGATCCTCGAGGAGGTTAAAAGCACTGTCGTCATAACCAATGGCGAGATTTCCAAACTCGATCAGGTGATCGAGGACATCCACACCATTTCTGGGCATGGCACCATCGTTACTGGCCAGGCCGCCGAGCTGGCCCAAACCTTTACCCAGACCGTCGGGACGCCGATGGTCAAGGCTGCGGCCTTTGGTGAAGGAGTGCGCCGAACAATTCATCGTCCGAAGCGTCGGATGCGTCAGTCCCAGGTTGAGAATACGGTCAGTCCTACCGAGGTAAGCTACAGCGCCACTGCGGCCGAAGGCGGCGGCGAACAAGACTGATCTGGTAGAACGCCGAGTACGCACCCCCTCTGTGGCGCGGTGAGATGTCGCCGGCCGCACGTGCGGGTAGGGTTGGACTGCGGTGTCCCGATACGGGACGGCCCTTACGGGCCACAAAAAGCGACCACGTCAAGAAGGGCTAGGCATGAGAACAGCGGAGATCGGACAGCGCTTCGTCGACTTCTTTGAAAGTAAGGGTCATACCGTAGTGCCGAGCGCCTCACTGCTCTACAACGATCCCACCTTGCTGTTCGTTAACGCCGGCATGGTGCCGTTCAAGCCTTACCTTATGGGCACTGAGCCCTCCCCGTGGAAGCGGGCCACCAGTATTCAGAAGTGCGTGCGCACCTTAGACATTGATGAGGTTGGCAAGACCACTCGTCACGGCACTTTCTTCCAGATGTTGGGGAATTTCTCCTTCGGTGACTACTTCAAGAACGAGGCCATTCAGTACGCATGGGAGCTCGTCACTAAGCCGGCAGAACAGGGCGGATTGGGTTTCGATCCTGCCAGCATCTGGGTGACGGTCCTTGGACCTGGGTTTCACCCTGACTATCCGGAGGGCGACATTGAGGCGCGCGAGGCGTGGCGTGCTGCGGGTATCCCTGACGAGCAGATTCAGGGTCGCTCCCTTAAGGACAACTACTGGCATATGGGGGTTCCCGGCCCCGGCGGCCCGTGCTCGGAAATCTACATCGATCGTGGCCCAGCCTATGGTCCCGACGGTGGTCCAGAAGCAGATGAGGACCGTTACCTTGAGATCTGGAACCTCGTATTCGAGACCGAGGATCTCTCAGCGGTGCGCGCTAAAGATGACTTCGACATCGCAGGCCCATTGCGCAGCCTTAACATCGACACTGGTGCCGGTCTCGAACGTATTGCCTATCTGCTCCAGGGCGTCGACAATATGTACGAGACTGACCAGGTATTCCCTGTCATTGAGAAAGCTTCCGAGATGTCGGGCAAGCGGTACGGTGCTCGCCACGACGACGACGTCCGACTACGCGTAGTTGCTGACCACGTCCGTTCCGGTCTCATGCTCATGACCGACGGAGTTACCCCTGGTAATGAGGCCCGCGGTTATGTGTTGCGTCGTCTGCTGCGTCGCGTCGTTCGCGCCATGCGTCTGCTCGGTGTGGCGGATCCAGTATTACCCGAGTTGCTCTCGGTATCTCGTGATCTTATGGCTGATTCCTTCCCTGATGTCCTCACCCAGTGGGATCGCGTCATCGGTGCCGCCACAGCGGAAGAGGACACCTTCCGACGCACTCTAAGCTCGGGTACCGCGATGCTCGATGCAGCCGTGGTCGAAACTAAGGCCTCCGGGTCAAAGACCCTCTCGGGGGAGAAAGCCTTCCAGCTTCACGACACTTACGGGTTCCCAATCGACCTCACTCTCGAAATGGCGGCCGAGCAAGGGTTAGAGGTTGATCGCAACAAGTTCACCGCCCTCATGGCTGAGCAGCGTGCCCGCGCTAAAGCTGACTCTCAGGCGAAGAAGGGCCTACTCACGGATCGGGAGGCTTACTCCCAAGTTCGTGCCCTCGGTGAAACCCCATTCCTCGGCTACACCGATTTGACGGTCGATACCACCGTTACTGGCATCATCGCTAACGGTACTTCCGTGACGGCTGCTGAGCCGGGGGCCGTCGTCGAGATCGTGTTGGCCGAGACCCCGTTCTATGCCGAGATGGGTGGCCAAGATTCTGATTCTGGCATCATTCGCGCCAACGGGATCGACTTTGAGGTTCTTGACGTGCAGCGTCCGGTACCAGGCCTGATCGTCCACAAGGTACATCTCGACGGTGATCTCGCCGTTGGCGATCGGGTGACAGCCCTGGTCAACCCGGCCACTCGTTTTGGAGCCTGCCAGGCCCATACCGCCACCCATGTCATCCATGCCGCTTTACGCGAGCTCGTAGGGCCATCGGCCACCCAGGCCGGCTCCTACAACAAGCCCGGCTATCTGCGCTTTGATTTCTCCGCTACCAAGGGTCTGTCAGACTCTCTGAAAGACGAAATCGAAGAGCGTTGCAACGTTGCCATTCATGACGACTTCGAGGTTACTGATACCCAGATGCCGCTGGAGGATGCCAAAGCCATGGGAGCGATGGCCATGTTCGGCGAAAAGTACCCGCCGATCGTGCGTGTCGTCGAGCTGGCTGGCCCGTGGTCGCGCGAGTTGTGCGGTGGCACTCACGTTGCCTCCACCGGTCGTATTGGCATGCTAAGTCTGCTAGGGGAGCAGTCGGTCGGTTCGGGTACCCGGCGCGTCGAGGCCCTCGTTTCCACTGATGCTTTCCGTCACATGGCGGCTGAGCGGGCGCTCGTCAACGAGTTGACCGGAATCCTCAAGGTGCAGCCGGATCAGCTCGCCGACCGTGTCTCGAAGCTCGCGGCCGATCTCAAGGAGGCCGAGCGTAAGCTCGGCGCTGCTCGAACCCGTGAGCTCTTGGGTCAGGTTGATGACATCGTTGCCGGGACTACTCCAGCCGGGTCCTTCGACCTCGTCGCTGCCAAGGTTCCAGGTGTCGCGGGTAGCGACTTGCGTACCCTCGCCGCTGAGATCCGAGCCCGCGTCAAGGATCGTCCCGCCGTTGTCACCCTAATCGGCGGCACTCATGACAAGCCGGCCATGATCGTCGCCACCACTGAGTCAGCACGCGCTGCTGGTGCCAAAGCAGGTGCTCTTATCAAGGTCGGCGTTGCTCCGATTGGTGGCCGCGGTGGCGGTAAGGACGACATGGCCCAGGGGGCTGGCAGCGACCCCACCGGTATCGACGCCGCTCTGCGTGCTGTTAACACTGAACTGACCGCGCTGTGAACCCTGCCGAACGTCCGGACACGTCTCTGTGCGGTGTGAGACTTGCCATCGACTGGGGAAAAGCACGGATTGGCGTGGCCGCGAGCGACCGCGACGCGATTCTGGCCTTCCCTGTTGAGACGGTGCATACCGCCGACCGCCCCGTGCAGCGCTTGGCCGAAATCGTTGCCGAGTACGAACCAGTTGAGGTCATCATGGGGCTTCCGGTTGCCCTTAATGGGACCGAGCAGTTGGCCGCGCAAGACGTTCGGGATGCCGGACGCCAGTTGGCCGAGGCTATTAACCCGATCCCAGTGCGCTGGGTCGATGAGAGAATGACCACGCGTACGGCGGCTCGAGCACTTCACGAGGCGGGGCGCAACGCACGTAAACAGCGTGGCGTGATTGATCAGGCCGCTGCTGTGGCCATACTGGAACACGTGTTGGAGCAAGTCCGATTAGGCCAATCGGAGACGGCGACGGGAGGGGCGGATTCGTGAGCGGACCGTTCAACGAGCACGATGACCCGAAGGCGGAATTTTGGTACAAACTTCGCAGCGCGGTCGCCGTCATCCTTTCCCTGACCGTGCTCGTCGGCGGGTGCGTCTTCGTCGGTGTGAAGGTCTACGACGGCTACATCTCGTACAAGTCTGCTGACGACTACCTCGGAGATGGCGAGAAGGACGTCTTAGTTCGGGTACCTGCTGGCGCATCGGTAAGCGAAGTTGGCTCGATCCTGCTCGATAACGACGTCGTCAAGTCAACGAAGGCATATAACAAGGCCCTTCGCGATTCGGAATCTGACGTTACTATTCAGGCTGGTCAGTACAAGCTCAAGACGCATATGAACGCCGCAAAGGCCGTGTCCATTCTGGACAATCCGGACAATATCCAGCGCACCCGTGTCACCCTGCCCGAGGGCTTAACCACAGAGCAACAGTTCGGGATCATGGCCAAGGGAACCACGATGCCAGTTGGCAGCTTCCAGAATGCGTATAAGCAAACTGCGAAGCTAGGCCTGCCGGTCTGGGCCAAGGGGCGCCCAGAGGGCTTCCTCTTTCCCGACACCTATGAGGTGGGGTCAAATCCAACTCCGCTAGAAATCCTGCAGATGCAAACGAATCAGTTCGCCAAGCAGGTTAACACGATGAATTTCATTGGCCAGGCTCAGACTATTAAACGTAGCCCCTACGATGCCCTCATCGTCGCCTCCATCTTGGAAAGAGAGGCCAAAAAGCCAAAAGATATGCAGATGATCGCCGGGATCATCTACAACCGCCTCCAACAAGGAATGAAGTTGGAGTCGGATGCTACGGTGCTCTACGCCAACCACGTCGAAGGCAAGCTGACAACGAACGACGAACAGCGTGCCAAGGATTCGCCGTACAACACCTATTTGTATAACGGCTTGCCGCCTACCCCTATCGACAACCCCGGTGCGACATCTATGGAGGCAGCTGTGACACCGATTAAGAGTGACTACCTTTATTGGGTTGTTACAGATCCTGACAAGGGCACTACGGCGTATTCCAAGACGCTGGCTGAGCACGAGAAAAATGTCAAGAAATTCCAAGCTTGGTGTCAGGACCACAAGGGGAAGTGCTAGGACAATACGTGCTGATCTAGGAGGACTGGCGATGCGCTGTGCGGTGATTGGCCATCCAGTGGCTCACTCCTTGTCCCCGGCAATTCACCGCGCCGCATACCAGGTCCTCGGCCTGGAGTGGTCCTACCAGGCCATCGACGTCGAGCCTGGTGGTTTGCGTGCTTTTATTGAGGGGCTCGACGGTTCCTGGCGAGGGCTATCAGTGACGATGCCTCACAAGGCCGATCTCGTCGAGTTGGGGGAGACCGACGCGACGGTTGACATGTTGGGAGCGGCGAATACCTGGGTTTGTCGTGACGGCACGACCATCGTCCGCAATACCGACGTCACGGGGGCAGAGGCTGCGCTTCGTGCCAGGGGAGTGACTGATGTCGAGAAGGTTGTCATGCTGGGGGCGGGCGCAACAGCCCGGTCTGTTCTTGCGGCTGCCATTGGGATGGGAGCGGGCGAAGCCGTCGTGATGTCGCGCTCGCGCGAACGGTCCACGAAGATCCTTAAACTTGCTGATGGCCTCGGCATTCGTGTTGCCTGGTTGCCTTTCGAATCGGAGCCTCCGCGGTGCAACCTCATAGTCTCGACGGTTCCAGCCGGTTCCTTGATAAGGCGTGCTGAAGATCTCGCTGCTCGAGCTAATGCGGTCTTTGACGTCGTCTATGATCCCTGGCCAACCCCTTTGGCCGTGGCTGGGAAGATCGCTGGTGCAACCGTCATTGACGGCTTGGACCTGCTCGCTGGGCAGGCGGTCGGTCAGGTGCAACTCATGACTGGCTACCCGGTGCCGATGGACGTTTTGAGGTCCACAGCGCAGAACGGCCTGGCTGAGCACGCCCGCCTTTGAAAGACTGAATGTTATGCTGCGTTATCTCACTGCCGGGGAGTCTCATGGCCCTGCTCTCGTCGCGACGATGGAGGGCATTCCGGCTCACGTCCAGGTCGGGGCTGTAGAGATTTCCGAGGAGTTGCGACGTCGCCGTCTCGGGGCGGGACGAGGAGCCCGCATGTCTTTCGAAGCTGACGAGTTGGAGTTGCTTGCCGGATTCCGACACGGGGAGACGTTAGGCGATCCCCTTGCGATCCGGATCGGCAATTCGGAATGGGAGAAGTGGCGCACCGTCATGGCTCCTGGTCCGGTAGCTCCCGAGGATCTGGCCGGGCATGCCCGTGCAGCTGCGCTCACGCGACCCCGCCCAGGCCATGCTGACCTTGCTGGCATGCAGAAATACGACTTTGATGAGGCCCGGCCAATCCTAGAGCGCGCCTCTGCCCGCGAGACAGCCGCCCGCGTCGCATTGGGAGCGATTGCGAAGGCTTTCCTTAAGCAGTCTCTCGGCATCGAGCTGCTTTCCCACGTGGTGTCCTTGGGCCCTGTCTCAGCTCCAAATGGTCCACGTCCGGATCCAAGCGATCTGACCCGTATCGATGCGGATCCAGTGCGGTGCGCCGATTCAGTCACGAGCAAGCGCATGGTTGCGGAAATCGAGGCCTGCCGCAAGGAAGGCGACACCCTGGGAGGTGTCGTGGAAGTACTGGCCTACGGTCTACCGGCCGGGTTGGGATCGCATAGTCAGGGGGACCGACGGCTCGACGCCCGTCTTGCCGGAGCCTTGATGGGCATTCAAGCTATTAAGGGGGTCGAGTTTGGCGACGGTTTCGACCTGACCCGTCGCCGAGGGTCGCAGGCTCACGACTGGATGGAGCCGACTGAGGGCGGTATCCATCGAGTGAGTGATCGTGCCGGTGGCACTGAGGGTGGCATGTCGACTGGTCAGATACTACGGGTGCGTGCGGCGATGAAACCGATTGCCACCGTACCGCGAGCATTGCCGACCGTAGACGTGACCACCGGTGAAGCTGCCAATGCCCACCACCAGCGTTCCGACGTGTGTGCGGTTCCTGCCGCCGGTGTGGTTGCTGAGGCCATGGCCGCATTGGTGTTGGCTGAGTGCGCGTTGGAGAAATTTGGCGGGGATTCAGTAACTGAGACCCGTCGCAATGCGCAGGCCTACCTGGATCGTCTTGCCGCGCGCGGTCTGGCGGTGGCCCCATGATAGCTCTCATCGGTGCTCCTGGATCAGGCAAGTCGACCGTCGGGCCGTTGCTGGCCCAGCGCCTTGGAGAAGAGTTCGTCGACGTCGATGCCGTGATTGAGCAGGCCGAGGGTCGTGATATTCCGGAGATTTTTCTCATTGACGGAGAGTCGTATTTTCGCAAGGTCGAGAGACGAGAGACGCTTGCCGCCATCGAGCGCGGCGGGGTGGTGTCTCTCGGCGGGGGGGCTCCGGCCGACGTCGAGGTCGGGAACGCGCTGGACCGAATGTGCGTTGTCTGGCTGGACGTCTCGGCTCGTACTGCTGCCGATCGCGTCGGGCTCAAAGACACTGGTCGCCCCTTGCTGGGAGGCCAGGTGCATTCGCAGTTAGTGCGCCTCATGAAGGAGAGGCGGGCGGTTTACCAGCGCCCCGCAACGATCCGGGTGGCCACCGACACGCTGACACCGGAGCAAGTCGTCGACGTCATCGTGTCTGAACTGGCCGACTTAAAGGAGTAGCCGTGAACCTTGTTGAGGTCGCCACGACCAAGCCTTACCGGGTGAGGATCGGTTCAGGAGCGGTCCACGAGTTGGCTGGTTTGGTGGCAGGACGCCGTGCAGCTGTGGTCTGCCCACAGACTCTGGTGCATCTGGTACCTCGCTTTGGTATTGACGATCTTGTGGTCATCGAGGTTCCCGACGCTGAGGCCGCCAAAACGCCTGAAGTTCTCGTTAATGGCTGGCGCCGGCTAGCCGAGGCCAACATGACCCGTGGAGATATCATTGTCGGGTTTGGCGGAGGAGCTACCACCGATGTTGCAGGGTTTCTAGCCGCAACATGGATGCGAGGGATTGACGTCATCCACGTTCCGACGACTGTGCTGGCTATGGCCGACGCTGCGATTGGCGGCAAAACTGGTGTCAACATTCCTGCCGGGAAAAACCTTGTTGGAGCCTTCCATGAGCCCATCGGCGTCTTGTGTGACACGGAACTGCTGACGACCCTGCCAGCGCGAGAGGTGCGTTCTGGCCTGGCTGAGATCGTCAAATGCGGGTTTATTAAAGACCCGGTGATTCTCGACGTCATCTCCAACCATCCGCGGTTGGCCCTCGACGTCACTTCCCAGACCTTCGTTGAGGTGCTGACGCGTGCGATTACCGTCAAGGCTGGTGTGGTGAGCGCTGATCTGCACGAGCGGACGTCTTCGAGAGAAGAGGTCGGACGCGAGAGGCTCAACTATGGTCACACCTTGGCCCACGCTATTGAGGCCCACAAGCATTTCACGTGGCGTCATGGCGAGGCTGACGCGGTGGGCATGGTGTTTGCGGCCGAACTGTCGCACCGGTACCTGGGACTGTCCGATGAGGTCGTTGCGCGCACCCGCACTATCCTGTCTGAGATCGGATTGCCTGTTACCTGTGACGAGATTAAGTGGGCAGATCTGCGCAAGACGATGAACGTGGACAAGAAAACCAGGGTAGACCCGCAGACCGGGCGTCAAGTGTTGCGGTTTGTCGGTATTCACAAACCCGGTCAGGTCGCCATGATCGTCGACCCTGACGAGGCCGCTTTAGCCGAGTGCTACGACCGGTGTTCCGCACGGTAAAAACGTTCGGAAATGAACATGTGGCTGCGGGTCAGTCGGCATTCAGGCCTCCGTGACGCCGTCGACCCCAAGTGATGTGACGATTCGGGAAATATCTTGTTGGGCACTCTTGAGCCTCGCCTGATTCCCCATACCCGACTTAAGTTCAGTATCGACGGCATGAATCCGGATCGGACCGTCGTTCTTAGAACCGATGAGGATCGGGATGTACTCAGCCTTCGTCGTCGAAACCTTCCCAGATCGCACCGTGAAGGTGACCCGACCGACGACTCCTTCGTCGGTACCGGGCATGTTAGACGACTGCTGGGCAACGAGATTCCCCAGCCCATACATGACGATCTTGCCGTTCATCCGCGTCCATGGCTCAACGACATGGCTGTGGTGGCAGTAAACCATGTCGACGGCAGGAGATGCAGTAAGGCGCTGCGCTAGCCGAATCTGTTCCCCGGTCGGCTCATGGTGATATTCGAGGCCAGAGTGAGCCGCGACGATAACGATATCTGCGCCAGCCTTCTTTGCCGCTTCTGCTCTCTTAATGAGGTGGTCTGCCTCAATGTCACTCCACGCCCATGATTTGCCCTTGGGAGGAGTCGATCCGTTGAGGCCGTAAGCTCCCGAGACCAGACCCAACTTGAGGCCGTGACTCACGATGACGGGGGTGTCAGCCTCTTCTTTAGTTCGGGCTGTGCCGGAATGCTTAACATGTGCGGCGTCCAGAGCGTCAAGGGTAGCCTTCACACCTGGCAAGCCACGGTCGAAGGAGTGGTTCGAGGCGGTACTGCAGGCGTCGAATCCAACAGCAGCGATCCCCTTGGCGATCTCAGCGGGCACTGCGAACTCTGGATAGCCGGAGTACTGAGAACCTTTGGGAGCGACAGGTACCTCCTCGTGACAGATCGACACGTCGGCGTTGCGAAGGATGGGAGCAACGGTTCCGAAGATCGGCGCGAAATCGTTCTTTCCGTGGCCATCCTCCCGCGCCGTGCCCCACGTGGAAGGGTGCCAGAGCAGGTCCCCGGAGACAGTGACAGTTAGTGATCCGTTGGTATTGCGATGGATCAATGGCTGGGTGGTGGCTATCTTCGTGGGCGTAGCGGACGTCGCCCTTGCAGGCGTGGGTTCAACGGTCGATCGTGATGGCATGGAGGAGGCCTTCGACGCGCTTGATGAGGCCGCAGGGAGGGGTACTCCGGTGTCGTCAGGTGGCGGCGTGGTTGCGCATCCGCTGGCCATAATCCCGGTAATCAAGGCAACTATCGCCCATCCTCGTCGAGGCAGCACCATTTAGTCTCCAACCATGTCTCGAGCTCGACGCACTAACCTCGGATCAGGCTGTCCGACGACATCCACATCTTTGCCTTCGTAATCATATTGCGACAAGAAGTACCTCATCGCATTAAGACGCGCGCGTTTTTTGTCATTAGACTTGATACATATCCACGGCGCGGCATCAGTGTCAGTTGCGGCAAACATCTCCTCTTTAGCACGGGTGTAATCGTCCCAGCGCCCCAGCGACTCCAAGTCCATCGGGGAGAGCTTCCAGCGACGAACTGGATCGAGCTGACGAATTGCGAACCGGGTGCGTTGCTCCTGCCGGGTGACCGAGAACCAGAACTTCGTAACATGAATGCCCGATTCGATCATCATCTCTTCGAGGATTGGAGCCTGCCGAAGGAAGATTCGATGCTCTTCATCGGTGCAAAACCCCATGACCCGTTCGACGCCGCCACGATTATACCACGAGCGGTCAAAGAGCACGATTTCGCCGGCCGTAGGAAGGTGTTGAATGTAACGCTGGAAATTCCATTGGCCCAGTTCGCGGTCTGATGGCTTATCGAGGGCTACGACGCGGCAACGACGCGGATTGAGGTGTTCGCTAAACCTCTTAATGGCCCCACCTTTGCCTGCGGCGTCGCGACCTTCAAAGATGATGACGTGACGCTCACCGGTATCGTCGATCGAGTACTGGAGTTTCAGTAGTTCAATCTGCAGCAGTCTCTTTTGGGTTTCGTATTCACGACGATCCATGAGGTTGGGGTACGGATAATCTTCGTGCCAGGTTTCCACGGCAGAGCCGTCAGGGGCGATGAGTTCGGGGTCGTCACCATGCTCATCGGAGTCGACGACATATCCAGCATCAGCGACCAGGTCAATGAACTCGCGCAGCGAGTGCTGGTCGGAGTCCGTAGCGGGGTCGAAACTAGTCGGCAGCTGGCTGGAACCGAGGTCGTACATGGCCTCACGTTATCGTGATCATGGGGTGCGCGGGGCAGCCTCACAGTGAACGGACGGTGACTCTGCAATGTTCAACAGGTCTCCACCTGCCCAGCACGAGGGCCCCATTTTGTGACTAATATCTCACCAGGCGAGACTGTACGGTGCCTAAGGCAACGCCTTCCTGAGCAACGGGCCGCACTGGGATTCCGCTACACTTATCGAGGGTGGGCTAGAGCGACTAGCTGTCCCTACCCGTCCATCTCCCCATCCGACGACTCCGAAAGGGCCCGACCTGTGGTTATCTCCACCAATGACATCAAGAACGGCACCGTTCTCAACCTTGACGGCCAGCTGTGGACGGTCATCTGGTTCCAACACCATAAGCCGGGTAAGGGCAACACTGTCGTGCGCACCAAGCTCAAGCACGTGCTGAGCGGGAAAGTCGTTGATCGCACCTTCAACTCCGACGTCAAGATTGAATCGGCTGAGGTCGATCGTCGCGATATGCAGTACCTCTATCAGGATGGCGACACCTACATCTTCATGGATGAGTCAACCTACGAGCAGCTGCCGATTCCAACCGAGGTCGTCGGCGATGCCAAGGACTTCATGCTCGAGAACCAGACCGCAACTGTGGCTCTGCACGAGGGTAACCCGCTCTACATTGATCTGCCGGCCTCGGTTGAGCTGGAGATCACCTACACCGAACCTGGCCTGCAGGGCGACCGCTCCACTGGTGGCACTAAGCCTGCGACCCTCGAGACTGGTCGTGAGATCCAGGTGCCGCTGTTCATCACTACGGGTGAAAAGGTCAAGGTCGACACCCGTTCCGGCGATTACCTCGGCCGCATCTCCGAGAAGTGAGTACGAATACCGTTCCCACCCCTGACGACGAGGGCCCCACCGAGTGGATCGGCGACCTCGAGGTCAGGCGCGTCAGTGGGGACATCCAAGAACACGCAGACCTCTCGACACGGTCCAAAGCCCGTAAACAGGCTCTCGACATTCTGTTCGAGGCAGACCTCATAGGTACTGATCCGCTCGAAGTCCTCGCAGCGCGTCCAGGTGTCTTCACCAACCCAGTGAGGCCGTTCGCGGCTGATTTGGTCCGTGGTGTGGCAGCCACCCAAGTCGGCCTTGACTCGGTCCTGACTGATTGCCTTTCTGAAGGCTGGACACTGGCCCGGATGCCGCGGGTGGACCGTATTCTCGCCCGCCTCGGTGCGTTTGAGATCTTGCATACGGATACACCGAATCCGGCGGTGATTTCGGAGGCGATCGAGTTGAGCGAAGAGTTCTCGACCGACGACTCGGCGCCTTTCCTCAATGGGCTTCTCGGTGCGGTCATCACTCATGGGCCCGCCCGCGTCGAGGATCAGCCGTCCGACGACGCAGCCTCTTTAACTTGCCCCGCGCCGGACGGGGGTAGTGAGCAGCCGCCCATCACAGTTGACGATGTCGGATCCATGGCTAGCAGTTCAGACTCGTTCCCTGCAGAGGTGGGCAATGTGGACACGACTAGCGGAAATGCCAGCGATCCTGAAAATTCTGCTGATGATTTTGAGCTGACCGGCGGAGAACACCCAACTTCCAAAGATCATGAATTGGCTACAGATCTCCACAAAAAGGACACAACCGACGACTAAGCGGACTAATGTGCCGATCGTCTCCATCGGGTCCCCGGTGGAGACGATCATCCGCTGTCGCGCGGAGGCGCTGCACACTTGAATTGGAGGGGCTCGTGTCCATACCCACTCTTTCGCCTGAACAGCTTTCGGCTGCTCGTGAAGCAGCGACACGGGCAAGGAGAGTCCGTGCTGATTTCAAAGCCAAGGTTCGCTCTGGGAATATAACGCTGTCTGAGGCTCTCGATAAGGCCGCCAACGACGAGGTACTCGCTCACGTCAAAGTCGTCGACTTGCTCAAGGCTTTACCACGGGTCGGGGACAAGCGCGCAGCCGAAATCATGGAGCGTCTTGAGATTGCCCCTAACCGGCGTATCCGGGGCCTAGGACACCATCAGATTGCCGGGCTACGCGCTGAGTTTGACCAACGCTCTTAAAGATGACGCGCGCCTCGGCGCAACTGTGTCGCTATGGACCATTAAGGTGTTCCTATGAGTAGCGTCCCCGTCATCCCTCAGGCCCGAGGGCTTCGTCACACCGGCCCGGTCACCGTGGCTGTCGTCTCCGGACCTACCGCAGTTGGTAAAGGGACCGTGGTAGGGGCGCTGCTGCGTAGCCATCCGGAGATCGTCGTTTCCAGGTCGGTGACTACCCGTCCGCCGCGCCCCACTGAACGCGATGGGATCGATTACGACTTCATCACCCCTGAGCAGTTCGACAAGCTCGTTGACGGCGAGGGTCTCCTTGAGTGGGCAACCGTCCATAACAGCCACCGGTACGGCACACCGCGCGGTCCTGTTGAACGGGCAGTTGCTGACAATCGCACGGTCGTGCTGGAAATCGATCTGCAGGGAGCTCGCCAAGTTCGCGAAACCTATCCTCAGGCGACCCAGATCTTCCTCGCGCCACCCTCATGGGAGGAGCTAGTCCACCGTCTGATCGGTCGCGGCACGGAAACACCAGAGCAACAGAAGCAGCGTCTGGAGACTGCAAAGGTTGAGCTGGCCAACGCGGATGAATTTGACGCCGTTGTCGTCAACGACACCGTAGATCACGCAGTTGCGCATCTGGTAGAATTACTAAGTCTGTGACCATATCTGGAGGACATTCCTTGACTGAGACCACCCCTGAAGGCATCGTCAACCCGCCCATTGACCAGCTCCTCGAGCACGTCGACTCGAAGTACCGCCTCGTCCTCTTCGCGGCGAAGCGCGCCCGTCAGATCAATGCGTACTACTCGCAGCTGGCGGAAGGCCTACTGGAGAATGTCGGCCCACTGGTGGAAACCACCAACCAGGAGAAGCCACTATCTATCGCCATGCGTGAGATCCAGGCCGGCGTCGTCGAAGCCCACGAGATGGATGCCGAGGAGATCGCCGCCCAGGCCGCTGCGGCCCAAGAGGCCCCGGCTATTGAGCTGGATGACCCCTTCGCTGACCTCGCTGATCCGAACGCCTGATCTGAGACCGGCGTGAGTGTCGTCGTTCTTGGTGTCGGGGGAGGGATCGCCGCCTACAAGGCATGCCTGCTCGCGCGGCTCCTCTCTGAGGTCGGCCACGAGGTCCACGTTGTCCCCACTAGGGCTGCCCTTGAATTCGTCGGACGCCCGACGTGGGAGGCGCTGAGTGGGCATCCGGTCCACACCGAGGTTTTTGACGACGTTCCCGATGTGGAGCATATCCGCTTGGCTGAGCGCGCCGACGCCATCGTGGTGGCTCCAGCAACTGCCGATCTCTTGGCGCGCCTTGCGGGAGGCCATGCCGACGACCTCCTGACGACGACGGTTCTCGCCACGTCAGCGCCGGTGCTGCTCGCACCTGCTATGCACACCGGAATGTGGCAAAACGCAGCAACCGTCGATAATGTCGCGACCCTACGTCGCCATGGCCTTGTCGTTAAGGCCCCAGCTACTGGGCGCCTTACTGGTCGTGACTCAGGCCCGGGGCGTCTACCTGATCCCGACGAGATTGCAGAATTCGTTGATCTTCTCATCACTGTGCCTGAGTGCGCCGCCGCGATGGCCCAGCAGGACCTTGCTGGAAAACGCGTCGTCATCTCCCTGGGTGGAACCCGGGAAGCCATCGACCCTGTGCGTTACCTCGGTAACTCGTCGTCAGGTCGAATGGGCAGGGCTATCGCTCAAGTCGCCGCTGCTCGCGGGGCCGATGTCCACGTTGTCGCTGCCCACGTTGACGTCGCTATACCGTCAGACGTGCAGATTACCCGCATTGATAGCACCGAAGACCTTGCTGAGGCCATGGACGACCTAGCCAAGCAAGCCGATATTGTCATCCAAGCCGTTGCGGCAGCTGACTTTGCGCCAGTCGCTGTTGACACCAAGATTAAAAAACACGAGGGCGACGACGCCACAGGTGCAACGATGGCCCTCCAACTTCACCAGACTCCCGACGTCCTGGCCCGCATCTGTTCTCAATCGGTACAGAACAGGATTGTCGTCGGATTTGCCGCCGAAACGGCACCAGACCGTGACCAGTTCTTGAAGCTGGCCCAGGCCAAGCTCGCACGCAAGGGTTGCGACCTTATGGTCGTGAACGATGTGAGCGGCGGAAAGGTGTTCGGCAAGGTCGGCACCGACGTAACCATGGTTCACCAGCAGGGGCCGGGTCGTCGTATCACCGGATCGAAGTCGCAGGCGGCTGTCGCCATCCTTGACGAGGTCCGCGCGCTGCTGGCTACTCAGTAACACGATGCGCGGCTTGTGGCCGCGCGGACAGGAAACGTCATGCCTACTCGTCTGTTCACATCGGAATCAGTAACGGAAGGCCACCCGGACAAGATTGCCGACGCCATTTCCGACGCTGTCCTTGATGCTATGTTGACCGAGGACTCCCATTCTCACGCTGCCGTGGAAACCGTCGTGACGACCGGGCAGGTAATGGTGTGTGGCGAGGTCACCACCGAGGCCTATGTCGACATCGCCGACATCGCCCGCTCCCGCATTCTTGACATCGGTTACGACTCGTCTTCCAAGGGTTTTGACGGAGCTTCGTGTGGCGTTTCGGTCGCAATCGATGCTCAGAGCCCTGACATTGCCCAAGGGGTGACCGCGGCCTACGAAACTCGTCATGGTTCCACCGATCTTATTGACTCCCAAGGTGCTGGAGACCAGGGCTTGATGTTCGGATATGCGTGCACCGAGACCCGTTCTCTCATGCCGTTACCTATTGACATGGCCCATGCGCTGTCCTTGCAGCTGACAAAGGTCCGCAAAGAAGGTGCACTGGACTATCTGTGCCCTGACGGCAAGACCCAGGTGACAATTCGTTACAACGAGGACGATAAACCCGTGGCGGTGGACACCGTCATCGTGTCGAGCCAGCATCGTGCGGGAATCGACCTGGACGCGACGATGACCCCCGATCTCCGTCGCCTTGTAATTGACCCGGTGTTGGAGCGTTACGACCTCGATCATAAGGACATGCGGGTGCTCGTTAACCCGACCGGCAAGTTCGTTATCGGCGGCCCTATGGGTGACGCCGGGCTGACCGGCCGCAAGATCATCGTCGACACTTATGGCGGTATGGCACGTCATGGGGGAGGTGCCTTCTCCGGCAAAGATCCGTCCAAGGTCGACCGTTCCGGTGCCTATGCGATGCGCTGGGTAGCCAAGAACGTCGTCGCAGCTGGACTAGCCGATCGTTGCGAGTGCCAAGTGGCTTACGCCATCGGTGCTGCCCGCCCGGTGGGATTCCGTATTGACACCTTTGGTACCAACCACGTGCCCGAGACTGTCATCGAGCGCGCTGTCGGTGAGGTCTTTGATCTACGACCCGGTGCGATCATCGCGGACCTCGACCTGCTGCGACCGATCTATTCCCAGCTCGTTGCTGGTGGCCACTTCGGTCGTGAGCTTCCCGGGGTCACCTGGGAGCTGACGGACCGCGCCGAGGCCTTGGCAGCAACCGCCCGTCTCTGAGAGAACACACCGCGACGCCGTCGGTGGTGGGCCGTAACATGTGCCCCATGACCGCACCGCTATTGGAGACGACGTCATGGATCGCCCATGTCGCCGTCTCTTCCGGTTTGGCCCACCTTGACCGTCCTTTCGACTATTTGATTCCTGACGACCTCGTCGATCGAGTCCAGGTTGGGGTACGAGTGCGGGTCAAACTCGCCGGTCGGCTGTGTGACGGCGTCGTGGTGGCCGTCGATCATGAGCAACAGCCTGGGGTCACGTTGGCCCCGGTTGAAAAACTGGTGTCCGACCAGGTAGTTGCTACACCAGATCAGCTCAACTTTGCCCGTCATGTGGCTGACCACTGGGCAGGCACCCTGGACGAGGTGCTCAGATGGGCTATCCCTACCCGGCACGCCACGACAGAGGCAGCCAATCCTCCACCGTGGCCAACGCCGATGACGACGATGCCGTCTGGAACCTTGACGGCCTTAGACCGGGGGCGCCGCTTCCTTGCACTGCTTAAGGCCGGAGAACGCCCTCGCGCCCACTGGCGGGTCAGTCCAGTTTGTGGTCCGGGGGATGATGATCACCTCGGAGATTGGGGCAACGGTTTACTGCAAGCAGTCTGCGCCACGTTGACGTCAGGACGCAGTGCGGTGGTGTGTTGCCCAACGGTTGACGACGTCATCACCCTACATGAGAGATTCCAAGCTGTTTTAGGAGCTGGAACCGTCGCGGTGCTCCACGCTGATCAACCAGCGTCAACGCGCTGGCGCCACTACCTGGCAGTCATTCGTGGCACAGCGAAAGTTGTGGTAGGAACTCGCTCGGCCGTCATGGCGCCAATGACGGACCTGGGATTGATCGCTATCTGGGATGAAGGATCCGACCTCCATGACGAACCACGAGCTCCATACCCGAATACCCGCGATGTCGCTGCCCTGCGAGCCCAGATTGACCACTGTGCGTTGTTATTGGCGAGCTATTCCTGTTCGGTGCGCAGCGCCTCGTGGCTAGGGTCAGGTTGGCTCGTCGGAATCGGCGCGGACCGTCCAACGATGAGAGCAGTCTGTGCACCGGTTCGCATTCCCGGTGACTCCGATATCGCTATGGAACGTGACCCGTTGGCGCGATCAGTTCGGCTTCCCGATCTTGCTATGACGACCATCCGTGATGGATTGTTGCATGGCCCCGTTCTGGTTTCCGTTCCGCGAGTTGGCGATCTCGTCACCCCATCGTGTGCACGCTGCCGAACTCCAGTGCGATGTTCTTCGTGCGGTGGACCGGTTACCGGGCGGCGTACTGAATCTGGAGTCAACCTCCATTGCACCTGGTGTGGCAGTCACTTACCACCGTGGCGCTGTCCCGAATGCGGCTCCACTGAAGTGAGGTCAGGCATTGTGGGAGCGACGACGACGGCCGCAGAATTGGGCCGGGCATTTCCAGATGTTCCCGTGGTTGATTCGTCCGGCAATCACGTTCGGGAGAGGGTCGATTCAACTCCCCGATTAATCGTTGCCACCCCAGGGGCCGAACCCACACCAGAATCGGGCTATGCCTGTGCTGTCATCCTGGATGCGGTGTCCTCCTTGTCGAGGCCTGGCCTGGCGGCGGTGGAGCAGACCGTCGATCGGTGGATGGCAATCCTGGCCTTGGTCCGATCAGTGCGGGATGGGGGCCGGGCAGTTATCGTCGGGCCTTCGGAGGACGCCGCCTTGCAGGCCATGGTTCGAAATGATCCAGTCGGGTGGGCGACACGTGAACTCGCCGATCGTCGGGAGGCACATTTCCCGCCCGCGGTGCCGTGCGGAATTGTCGACGGTGACCCGAAAGCGGTGGCTACAGCGGCACAGCGACTACGCGAGTGGTTCGGAACCGACCTTGAGATGCTTGGCCCAGCTCCACAACCACGCCGTGCCAGCGAATCGGAACGGGATCGAATTATCGTGCGTCCTCGTGGCACGATGCCTCTCGCCGAGCTTTCCCAAGGTCTATTTCGGCTACGTTCCAAGCACACTATGAGCCGCGAGCCAGGAAGCTTACGCGTGGTCATCGACCCGGCCAACCTGTTGTGAGGTCGGTAGGCTTGCGGTGTGAGACTTCTTTTTGCTGGTACCCCGGACGTGGCCGTCCCAACGCTTACCGCCTTGGTAGCCGATCCCCGTCACGAGGTAGCTGCCATCCTGACGCGTCCGGATGCAGCAGTAGGACGGCACCGTACTCCACGTCCATGCCCGGTCGCCAAGGCTGCCGAGGAACTCGGTATCCCCGCCATTAAGGCGACCAGCGTGAAGTCCGGCGAGGGTCACGATGCCGTCACTTCCCTCGATGCCGACGTAGCCGTCGTCGTGGCCTACGGAGGTCTCATTCCCGCCGATCTGCTGGCAGTACCACGACACGGCTGGATTAACTTACACTTTTCTCTCCTACCGCGATGGCGCGGCGCTGCTCCCATACAACGGGCCATCATGGCGGGGGATGAGGAGGCGGGCGCTTGTGTCTTTCAGCTAGTTGAAAGCCTCGATGCCGGGCCGGTATACCGCACCATGACGGTTCCTATAGGCCCGATGACAACAGCCGGTGAGCTTCTTGACGAGCTGGCTCATACCGCAACGCCTCTCGTCATTGAGGCCTTGGAGGACATTGAGGCGGGAGTCGAGCCAACGCCACAATCTGTTGAAGGAGTGACAATCGCTCCACAAATCCATCCCGATGACGTCCGAGTTACCGTCACCGCTGCTGCCCAGGAGATCGACAACCTCGTCCGAGGGGTGTCCCCAACTCCTGGGGCGTGGGCTGAATTAGACGGCAAACGTTTCAAGATCCTGCGGACCCGCTGTCTTGAAGCCGGAGATGGCGTCCCGAGCACCGTGGCGACAGCCCAACCTGGTCAACTCGTCGCAACCCGAAAGCAGCTGTTTCTCGGTACTGGCTCGCAGCCCCTCGAGCTGCTGCAGGTGCAAGCTTTCGGTAAGAGAGCTATGAGTGGGGCTGACTGGGCCCGAGGGGCCGACATCGACGCTGGAACTAGGCTGAGATGACTCAGCGTGTGCATCAGAAACGTCGTAAGGCTGACCCAGCGCGACGACTGGCCTATTCCGCTCTCTTAGCGGTGGAGACCCACGGCGCCTATGCCAACCTAGCCCTGGCAGATCACTTGCGTGCTGCCAAGTTGACTGGGCGCGATGCGGCATTTGCCACTGAACTGGTGGATGGAACTTCCCGTGGGACGGGCACTTGGGATCGCATTATTGAGGCCGCCTCCTGCCGGGCTCCCGCCAAACTCCAGCCGGGAGTCCGGGTGGTGTTGCGCATGGCGGCACATCAGATCCTGGCTATGAGGGTGCCGACGAGGGCAGCCGTGGCGTCATCGGTTGATCTTGCTGGTCAGGTCATTGGGGAGCGCGTCACTGGCCTTGTCAACGCGATATCGCGTCGTATCAGTACCCACAGCCTTGAGGAGTGGGCTACCGAGATCGGCGGACGCGATGCCGTTGACGTCATGGCGTTGCGTACCCTTCATCCCACCTGGATCGTTAAAGCCTTTCAGGACCGTCTGGGTGCAGACGAGGTGGAAGACGCCTTGCTAGCCGATAACGAGCCGCCGGTCCCCACCTTGGTTGTTCGTCCCGGGCTCGCTCAGCGCGACGAACTTGGGTCCGGGACCCCGACTCGATATTCCCCGTGGGGAGTTGTGCGTCCCGGAAACCCCTCTGATGTCGCTGCGGTGCGTGAAGGCCGAGCTGGCATACAAGACGAGGGTTCCCAACTCGTCATCCTGGCCTTGGTACGCGCGGCCAAGGCAAACAGCTGCTTTGGCCAGTGGCTCGACCTGTGTGCCGGCCCTGGCGGCAAATCCGCACTGCTAGCTGGACTCGCGAACCAGCACGACACCAGCTTGACCGCAGTGGAACTGCACGAGCATCGTGCTGATCTCGTTTCGAAAGCCCTCAGGACCATCCCGGGCGACCATCGCGTTATGACTGCCGACGGCACGCACCCGCCACTACCGAAACAGTCTTTTGCCGCCGTTCTTGCTGACGTTCCGTGCTCCGGTCTGGGGTCGCTACGCCGACGCCCAGAAGCTCGGTGGCGTCGTACCCCAACTGACGTCGAAGAGTTAACCCAGCTCCAGCGTCGACTTCTTATCTCAGCGGTCAATCTCACCCGACCAGGTGGGGTCATTGGGTACGTCACGTGTTCACCGCATCGAGCCGAAACCATCGATATCATCAATTCTGCATGCGCGACCCTACCTGTCGATGTCCTCGACGCTCCTGCCATGCTCCCTAACATTCCTAATATTGCTGCGTCTGGAAACACCAACACCATCCAGCTGTGGCCACACCGTCACGGCACCGATGCCATGTTCTGTGCACTGTTACGCAAACGCGACGAGTCAGGTACATATTGAGCAATGAGAGTTCGCACCTCATCTGGCGTCCATGATCGCCATCCGTGGTAAAATTACCCTGACTGGGAGCGCGGGCGCTCAAGCTACCCGTTGCGAATATCCGAGTTCATACCGCACATCTGTACTAGGAGACCTCGAGGATGACCACAACGCTGATGAAGACTTGTCTGCTCGGCATGGCTGGTGCAATGACCTTCAGTCTTGTCGCATGTGGGAATAATTCATCATCCACCGGTACGCCCGCTAGCACCACTGTCGCACGTTCCTCGACGTCGGTCACGGCGTCCCCGACACCCGTCGAGCACGAGCAGACTAAGGCACCCAAGCATCTCAGCCAGGATGACTTCACCAAGGCCATCTCGAGTAAGAAGATCAATAACCAAACGTTCACCATCGTGGACAATTCTCAGATCGCCGCCCAGATGAACCAGGTCACCAAGGTCATGAGTCAGGCCAAAATTTCCCCTGCGGAATGCGGAAAGATCCTCAAACAGAGTATCTCCAGCGTCACTGGCGGGGAGCTCAATAACATCATTTCCGCAATTGGTAGCGACCAGTCGGCACCAACTACTGTCACCTTCAATACGACCATGTCGAGTCGCCAGAAGAAGTCGTTCGAAACCGAGGACAAGCAATTTTCTAAGTGCGGTCATGTGGCCATGGACTTGCAGGGTCATAAGACGACGATGACCATGAAGCTAACCCCAATCAAGGGCTACCAAGACATCTCTAAAAAGGCATCCCTTTACACAACCGTGAGCTCAAGCGGAAACGGTCCTAAGACATCCTCTTATCAGGCATATGTGTGGCTCAATGATGATCAGATGATCCAAGTAACTGCGCAAGATGCCCAAACAGCTCAATCCACGCTGAAGTCAGCTCTCAACGCACTGGGTATCGTCGCGAAGTGAGACCGGTCTGGCGTGGTTGCCCGAAGCTCGAGGCAACCACGCCATGAGCTAAGGACAGTAGCTGGCAGCCTTGTAGAGTGCATAGAGCCACCGTCTGGGGCAATTTAAGTCACGGCACGGTGTACGAAAGTTTAGTGGACATCGTTTCGTGGAGCTCCTTGGTATATACGACGACGTCTTTCGGAGCAACAACAGGCTTTCGCATTCTCGAAGTTGAGCCTCATACGAGATGATAGACGGGTCCGAAGTCGCGGACAATTCGTCGAAAAAGAGGAGAACTCTATGAAGATCAAATTCATAGCGGCCCCGTTGGTTGCCGGTGCCCTGATGGTTCCAGCTACTCTTTCCACCCCCGCGGCTCAGGCTGCCGTTCCGACTATTCCCGCCGTGTCAAGTAACACTGCAGACGCACACAAGTTGCTCGAGGGTGTCAACGGTCGTATCACGTCGCTCAACGACGATCTGAAGGTCGCTAAGGCTTCCCTGTCTCCCATGGAAGTCATCGACACCATCGCTGATCTTTTGAAACAGGCCAAACAGCTCAAGGCTCAACTCGAGAAGATCGTCAAGGGTGTCGTTACCTTCGCCAAATCGATTCCGGCTCGCGTTGAGCTGTTCCTAGCTATGTGTGATACCACGCACACCGCCACCCTCACCTTTCAGGACAAGGTGCAGAACGCGCACTCCACCGTCTTCCTTGCGATCGCTCACGCTATCAATGTGCTGATCACCATTAATTCCACCCCCGCCCAGCTGACCGACGAGGTAGCGGCCCTGAAGAAGGCCATTGCTGCGGCTCAGGCCATGCCCGACCTCAAGCCGACTGACGTTGCTACAAAGTACGTACGCGCCAAGCTGGGCCGCCTGATGGTGCAGGTCCGCTTCGACCGCAACACCTGTGTCATCAACTACAAGGATAGGGACGCTGTCCGTCTGCTCAACCGTGCCATTATCAGGGCTGGGCAGGTCCGTAGCAATGCGTGGGTGCGAGTCGCCGATGTCGACCAAGCTATCAAAGAGCTGAAAGCCGCCTACCAGGATGCTCTCAAGGCCCCCAACAAAAAGAGCGCCCCGGCTTCACCGTCCTCCTGTATGCCGGCCGCTGACGCTCCCGTAGCTGTTGCCTGATACATCTCATTCCCAGACGCGATCCTCGAGACTGCTTGTGGTGGTCTTGAGGATCGCGTGCGCAATGTTTGCCGCGGTCTAGTTCAGTCTTAGCCAACACATTCCGAGGCTCCCCTCCAAACTTTTCAGCATGTCAGCGGCATCCATCCGAGTCTGCCCGATCCCTTAGGCTGGCACCATGGTAGTTCGCATCACACCGTCAATCCTCAACGCCAACCTCGCCAATCTCGCCAGTGAGGTAGGACGCATCCCCTCAGCTGACGGTTTACACATCGACGTCATGGATGGCCATTTCGTGCCGAATCTCGTCATGGGGGCGCCCTTCGTGGAATCGTTGCGACCAGCCACTAACCTCATGTTTGACGTTCACCTCATGATCGAAAATCCCGATCGGTGGGCACGGCAGTACGTCGAGGCGGGAGCGCAATCGGTCACCTTCCACCTGGAAGCTGCTACCGCGCCAATCAAACTCGCTCGTGAGCTTCGGTCGATGGGAGCACGGGCGTCGGTAGCTCTGCGCCCGGCAACCCCAGTCGAACAGCTCGCCGACATCCTGACTGAATTTGACCAAATCCTCCTCATGACAGTCGAGCCTGGTTTTGGTGGCCAGAAATTCCTCGACCCAGTGCTTGCCAAGATCCGCAAGGCTCGCAAGCTCATTGACGCGACACGTAAGGATATCTGGTTGCAAATTGACGGCGGCGTCTCAGCTGACACCATCGAACGCGCTGCCGAAGCAGGAGCCGACACATTCGTGGCAGGATCCGCCGTGTACCGTTCCGACAACCCCGACCACGTCGTCGCTTCACTGCGCAACCGGGCTTTGGCTGCGCAGGTATGTGCCCACTGACAGTCCGCGCACAGTGTTAATGACCGCGATGGCGTAGATAGGACTGGAACTCTACCGCGAGGACATCTCCTGTCAGTCCCTCCGAGAGCGCAGCATCCTGCTCGGTCTCCAACGCTGCGATGTATTCGGCCAGCTCGGGGTGATCGACTAAGGCCTCATCGATTGCGGCAACCCAATCCCGTTTATCCTCTTCGAGTCCAGCTTGTGGGATCGCGATCCCAGTGAGTTCCTCGATCCGCACCAAGAGGGCCTGCACCGCGGGCGGACAAAGCGACTCACAAGCATACTGTGGCACTCCCACCCATAGACCGATGGCATTCATTCCGTGACGACGTGCCTCGGTAACGAAGACAAAGGGGATACCAGTAGGCCCGTCATATTCGAGTTTCTCTGCCCCCAGCTCGCTGATGAGATTGGGATCGGTGGCAGACACCATGACTGGAAGCTGTCGTGTGTGGGCCACGTCGGTGGCCATCGCGCCCAGAACAACAAGGCCAGCTGGATTGAGTTTACGCAGCCGCCGTAGCAGCCGGAAGCAGTAAGTCCGCCAGCGCAAACTCGGCTCAGGCCCATCGACGACCACGATGGGTTGGCCCTGCCATCTCCCGACCCTGATGGCGGTACTCGGCCAACTGACGATTTCGAGGTCGTTCATGACGGTGATGGCGGGGCGGGTTTGACGAAAGTCGTGAAACACCTCGCCGTCAATCGTGCGCCATATTTTCGCGTCGGAATACTCAGCGATGAGACTCGCCGCCTGGGTAGCGGCCGTTCCGGCGTCATTCCAGCCGCCGAAGGCCACTACGACCCATGGCCGGTCCATGTGTCGAAATCGCATGGTGCCAAGGTTAGCCCCCGCCTTCGTCTGCGACTCACGGCCCTTCGCACCGCTGTGTCCCAGCACGTTCATGTTATCGATAGGGCAATGGGCACGATGCTGCAGAGCAGCGACGTGACGGTGGACGATTTTCAAGGACTCGAAGGTTGCAACGAAATCCTCAACATCACTGTCCCGACGTTATGTCCAGACTCCACGACGCTTACTGGGACCATGCTCATGGGGTCGGAAACCGGTGTCACGTTGACGGTGAATCCCTTGGCGTCGACGCCATCGATCACCACCCCTATGGTGGCGCCGGTACAGTTTCGGTTACACCGCCTGCCCGAACCTCGAAGATCGCGCCAAGGTGGTGAAACTATTCGATCCGACGGGGATTCGGTGTACAACTGTCAGAGGAGTTCCAACTTCATCCTGAACAGTGCACCGACGCCTTCGTCATCCATCACCCGGAGGCAAACTATTTCAATGCCAAGTGAGACGCACACCGCGACCGCCGACCGTTTTTTCGCCGCTGTCTTGTGGGATTTCGACGGTACTCTCGTCGACACTGAGTCCCGGTGGGTCGAGGCCGAATTGGCAATCCTCGCCTCACACGGGATCGTCTGGGAACCTGAACAAGCCAATGAGTTCACCGGGGGACCGCTGACTGATGTTTGTGAGGCGATGGCTGCCGACTTGGGCGGTTCAGTTACCGTCGACGACGTCCGGTGTGAGCTCATCACCATGGTGTCGCAGTTCAATCGGGAACGTGATGTGCCTTGGCGCCCCGGCGTCTTGGACCTCCTCACCGAGATCCGCGAGGCCGGTATCCCGATGGGGATCGTCACCGGGTCTGCTCATGCTGTTGTCGAGCCGGTATTGGAGGCCATGGCTGAGAGGATCGGTAACCCTTTCGACACTGTCGTAACCTTCGATGATGTCATCCCGGAGACGGCTAAACCTGCCCCGGACCCTTATCTTCTTGCCGCTGAGCGCCTCGGTGTCAGTATTACTGATTGCCTGGCCATCGAGGACTCCCCGAAGGGAGCAACCTCGGCCACCTCGGCCGGCGCTGCGGTGCTGACCGTCACCGGACTGGCGAAGGTCGGCCCAGGTCCACGGCGGGTTCATCGTCCCGACCTGTCAGGTTTGTCGTTGGCTGACGTGGTCAGTCTCTGGCATCTCGCTGACGAACCAGCGGCCCCGGTAGCTAACGGCGGTGGGGGAGTCCTACGCGCTGGCGAAAGAATCACCCTCACCGACCCAAAGGGCCGTAAGCACTCGATCGTTCTGCAACCCGGCGGCATCTTCCACACCACGAAGGGGGCGGTACGTCATGACGACCTTATCGGAGGGCCTCAGGGAGTGGTCGTCACCTCTGTCGGTGGTTTGGACTTTTTGGCTATGCGCCCGATCCTGAGTGAGTTCACAGTATCGATGCCGCGCGAAGCCGCCATTATTTATCCCAAAGAAGCAGCCCAGATCACCATGTGGGCCGATATCTTCCCCGGGGCACGAGTACTAGAAGCTGGCGTTGGATCCGGGGGACTGTCGATCCCACTGTTGCGTGCCATCGGTACGAAGGGGTGCCTACATTCCTACGAAAGGCGTCAGGAATTCGCTGATGTCGCTCGCAAGAATGTCGAATCCTTTTACGGAGAGATTCCATCTACGTGGGATCTCAAAGTGTCTGACCTGGTCTCTGGTATCAGCTCAGAACCAATTGACCGGGCTATCCTTGACATGCTCGCCCCATGGGAGTGCGTCGAGACGGTGGGCAAGGTTTTGGTCCCTGGCGGTGTGCTGTGCTGTTATGTCGCAACAACGACTCAGATGGGGCGAGTCATGGATACTCTCCGCGCTCATGGCGGATGGACTGAGCCATCGGCTACCGAGACGACGACGCGTGACTGGCATGCTGAAGGGCTGGCGATTCGTCCGGCGCACGGAACGACGGGCCATACCGGATTCCTTGTCATTTCACGTCGTCTTGCGCCAGGGGTGGCGGCACCGATGCGTAAACGTCGCCCCGCTCCGGGAGCCTACGGCCCTGATTATCACGGCCCGCGTCCGCGCAATATCACCGAGCACGACCAGTGGCGGCTGCCCAAAGAGGAGAAGTGACGACCGTCACTGACAATTATTATCTCACGTTGTACGAGGGCCGGCGGGTCATTCTGCCGGCCCTCCTTCTTTTGTCACGGGTGTTCTTTGCGTCGCATTGCTCGGATGGCTGCTGCTATGGCTCGCCAACCGACGAGGGTAAGAGCCAAGAAGCTTGCCGCGACGGTGACAAAAATCACCGCTACGCCTTGACCTGTGAAGTAGCGCACCACCATCCCGACGATGAGGGTGGATACCCACAGCACCACCCCAGCTAGCCACCGCAGAGCCGCGACACGCGCCGTTACAACGATGACCCATCCGACGACGAGACCCAGCACAAAGGGGGTGCCGGTTCGAAGCAAACCTCCCGGTGACAGTACCTCACCGTGGCTGGCCCTCCCCATCGTCGCGAAGAGAATCACGCAGACAACGTCAGCGACCAGCGCACGTCGTACCGATGGAGATGCCAATTCGTCATTCATCGCGGTCTGACCGAGAACGCGAAGTCTGCTGTAGAAGTCGAAGTGATCATCGGCGGGTGCAAGTCACGCATGCGGAACAGCTTGTGGCGGTGAACAAGAACCAAAGTGATGATCATCGAGATGACGAGGATACCGCCCTCAACAGCGAATCCAAGTGCCAGTGTCGACATCGGGCCACCTGAGATGAGCACACGGAAAGCATCAACGGAGTACTTCATCGGCATAACAACCGCCAGTTTCTGGTAGACGGGCGGCAGCATCGTCACGGGGAAGGTTCCGCCACAGGTGGGCAATTGGAGCACCAGAAGGATAAGGAAGATTGCCGTCTGGGGCGATCCAAAGATAAGCCTCATCCAGAACGCCAGCATCATCCACGACAGAGATGCCAATGTCACAAATCCAATGAAATACCAGGGATGAACAGGATCTAAGCCCAAGATAAGCCATACACCAAAGGCCATGATGTATGCACCGGCCAAGGCGATGACGGCTAGTGGACCGAAGCCAACCAGGGCAATCGACAGACTGTTCGCCCTACCAGTCATGGCGCGCCCGGAGAAGGTACGCACGACGAGGAAGGTCGAGATGCAGGCAATCCACATGGCGATCGAGAAGAACATCGGCGCCAGCCCACGACCGTAATACTTCGCGGAGTGAAGGATGGTCTGCTCAATGTCGACTGGGGAGCTCATGATATTGGCCAGGTTCGAACGCTTATCGTCCGACAGGCCGGGGATTTGCTTGGCACCAGAGTCGAGACCTCGATGGAGCTGAGTCGCGCCCTTGGACAGATTGTCCGAACCGGTCTTGAGCTGTCCCAGTCCATTGCTCAGCTGCATGACGCCGGATACGATCTGAGGAGCTTTCGCAGTAAAGGATCGACCAGCGTCAGTGGCATCATTGACGGCCTTATTAAGGTCCTTAGCGACTGAATCAGCGGTGTCCATGGCGCCGTTAATCGTTTCCAACCCGTTGTTGACTTGCTGCGCATCTTTGTTGAGCCGCCCCAGCGCCGCAGTGGCATTATTCGCTAGAGTGTCCGCATTCTGTTGGTTGAGGCTGAGGTTAAGGCCAGCCGACACATTCGCCACTGCTGCAATGTTGGACGACACGGTTGTGGTAGAACTCGCGGCGCCATTGATCTGTTTTACCAAGGCAATGTAATCAGGATCGCCGGCGAGTTCAGGGTGTTTCGCAGCAAGGGCAGTCGCCTTATTAACGACACCTGTGACGTCGTGTTGAATCTTAATGACAGAATCACCGTTGGGGTTCTGCAGGGTACCGGTCACTGACACGAGATTCCTGGCCTGTTTTTGCAAGGTAGGAAGATTCTTTGTCACGTTATTAATAAGCGGAACCATGGCTGAGTTGACAGCTTGGGAATCAGCCATGACATTTTGAGCAGCGCCGGTAATCGCCTGGGCACCCACGCGCGTCTGAGTAACGGCGCTCGACGTCTTTGCTGCCGCTGAGTCGGCATTCGCTAACGCAGAATTCACCTGGTTGACGGTAGTGGTGGAATCACCGACAGCCTTCGTTGCCCCCAACACCTTGTTGTTCATCTCGGTGACTCCAGCGTCAAGAGTCTTTAATCCATTATCGATCTGCGCAGATCCATCTGACGCTTTCGATAGCGATTGTTTGATGACACCCAGGTTGACGAAGAGCGCGTTGAAATACGTTTCAGAGACACTCTGGTCCAAGGCCTGTTCCAAGGCAGTCTGCACCTGAGAGGTCAACAGACCGATAATGAATCCGTTCGCGTCATCACGGTGAAGTTGGAGGGTCGCTCGCGCAGGCCTGAAGTCCCCCGCTGACACGATATTTGTCGAGAAATCCTCTGGTACCTCAATAATCATAAAGTACTCAGCGTCACGGAGCCCCTGATAGGCCTTATTTTCGTCAGTGCCCAAGAACTGCCAATCGAAACGCGGGTTTTTCTTCAGGGAGTTCTGAAACTCTTGACCGCCATTAACTGTACGTCCACCGAATGTAGCCGGCTTGTCATGGTTAACAACAGCGATCTTGACCTTGTTGGTGTTGGAGTACAGATCCCAGTTAGCGTGAAGATAAATACCACCATAGAGTAGCGGAATGATAAGGATAAAGATTAAACCGAGTTTGGAGCGTCCTTTAAAGCGCCGAAACTCGAACTGTACGAGCCTTATAAATCGAGTCAGCATGCGTTATCTCCGAGGGGAGTCATCGGGACAGTCATTTTCTGTCGAGGAGTTGTTGTCGGATATGTCATCGAGCGCGCCATAGATCTCTCGAGGGACGTCGGGCCGGATATTGTCTTTGCTCTCGAGGGGAATCCGTGTCACCTCGGGAGCTTCAGGGTCCTGGGAGTTGCCATCAGCATCCTTGTTAGTGTGGATATCCCTGACAGCATGGACACGGTTGTGAGCCGGCAGTTCCACATCCAGGGATCCCGGTGGTGCCATGTCGTCATCGACGGTGGCCGCAATAATCGTCGAGTCGTCGAGCTCAGTGAGTCTCGAAAATATCTCGAACAGCAATTTCTGCTGGTTATGCGGCACCATGACGTCCGCGTCGTCAATGACGATCACCTTGGTCTGTCTGAGCATGGCCAGGGCCACGGATGCGACGGCACGTTCAATGGCTTCAAGCTGCTCGAATTCGCAAGAGCGATCGATACGAAACCCGACAATCTCTTCGATCTGACGCACCCTGCTTTCAGCCTTCTTGAGGTTAACGGCATCAAGGTGACATCGCTCAGCGACAGATTCATTGAGAGTCAGACGATCTTCAGGCACAACGTAGTCACCGATTCGAGCTACAGAGGTTCGTTGGATAGCTCGGTAGGGCTCTGCCATGGCGTCGATACCGTCGATAATGAGGGTTCCCCTCGTTCGACGGAACCGTCCGCACAGTGCTAGCAGAAGCGCTGACTTGCCGGCCCCAGCAGGGCCGTGAATGACGGCCAGTTGTCGCGGCGCCAGGTCCATATCAAGGGGGCCAAAGATCATTCCCTTACGCCCTTGAGCATTCAGGTCGCGGGCGTAGAGCACCGCTCCCGAGGCGTCCTCGACGGCCTGGGCGTCGACCGAAGGACGTTTCGAGAAACGCATCACTGAAGAAACCCCCTGATTGCACGTTCGATGACATCGGTAATGACCTGGCGGTCAATAACTGCACTTGCCACAGAAAACTCCAAGGCAAGCACATTGACCAAACTGAGGACAACCACCGCGAGACTGCGTGGGTTGGCAGCGTCAGCGGACTCGATGTGGTCAAGGACACCGTACTGGGTCATCAACTCGGCCAGTTGGGCGATCCGCTGTGATTGGAGTTTCGAATAGGCTTTAGCGATCTCCGCGTCGCGACGAGCAAGGGCGCGGAACTCCGCGAGGATCACCTGCCACGGGGCATCCTCCAGAAGAATTTCCGTGAGCTTCTCACTAATATTACGCATGAGGTCGTCAGGACGTTCGCAACTGGACAGGATGGGGGACAGAGCGTCAACAAGATCCCTCTCCCCGTTAGTAAGGCGGGCAGCGCACACCTGACCAAACAGATCGGGCTTCGATCCGAAGTTGGAGTACACCGCCCCCTTGGTGAATCCGGCATCCGTGGCAATGCGTCGCAGACTGGCGCCGACATAGCCGTCCCGTTCAAAGTTGTGGGCGGCTACGGCAAGTATTCTGCTTCTCACCTCATCGCGGTGAGGTCGTTCTACTGCGGCAGGCATCACAAGTTGTCGTCTTTCGAGGAATCCAGAACTAGATCGGTGGCGGTACCACCGGTATCGGATACCAATGGTATCCGTCTCTAGGGTCCAGCCCAAATCGGTCGGCTAGGGTAGAAAACCCGAGTGTCGTCGTGACGAGGAGGGTCATGCCATTGTCGTTATCCGATCTCGATGGGGATTACCTCATGTCGAGTACGACCACCGATTCCTTCGCCGTGCTTCTACGGCGAGTCGCTCCTGAACTCTTACCCCCGACGACCGTCGACACCAGCGTTCCCGAACTGTTGAGGCACGGCAGAACTGTGCTGGCGATTCGCTACAACGGGGGAGTCGTCGTTGCCGCTGATCTGGGCTCCGCATTGGCAAGACGCCTCGGTCAGACCGACGTCGACCGTATTCTCGGCACCGACGACCGGTGCGTTATTGGCGTCGCCGGGGCAGCCGGCCTGGCAGGGGAGATGATTCGCCTGTTCCAAGCTGAGGTCGACCACCTCGAGAAGATTCAAGGACAGCGGATCAGCATGGATGGCTGCGCCGTCAGGCTGTCAAGTCTGGTGCGTTCTCATGGAACGATGATGGCTCAGGGGCTCGCCGTCACACCATTACTGGCAGGCTGGGATGAGTTGGCCCATCGCGGCCGGATCTTTTCCTACGACGGTACTGGCGGGCAAACTGAAGAACATTCCCATGCCTGTGTGGGGTCGGGAGCTCTGTTTGCAAGCGACGTTCTCAACGAAGACTACCGAACAGGGATGGATCGGGATGAATCCGTGGCGCTGGCTATCCGCGCCCTTGACACAGCTATCAGCGATGACAGCCCGTCGTCTCTGTCGGGACCTGATCTGTCGCGCGGCCTGTACCCGACAGTGGCATGTGTAGATTCCCATGGCGTGACCCGAATGCCCACCGAGGAGGTGGCGGTACTGACGAAACGGCTAGTCGACCAGGTCACCGCCGAATCTGATCGTGAGGAGGCCCAATGATGACGGTTCCAGCCTATGTTCCACCGAGTGAGTGGGTAACTGATCGTTCCACGTTTGTCTCAGATTCCATTCGCAATGGCGGCGACGGTATCGTCGTCGCTCGATGCGCCAACGGGATCGCGTTGTTAGCGCGTCAGTGCGGAGCCGACCTTCCTAAGGGCATGCGATCGGTCTCTGAAATCCACGATCGTCTAGCCTTCGCAGCCGTCGGTCTGTTTCACGAGGCAGACGAACTCCGAGTGGCCGGTATCCGCTTTGCCGACCTGCGCGCCTACGCCTACGGCCGCCTCGACGTCACCGGACGCAGCCTGGCCAGTATGTATGCGCGAATTATTGGCAAGACGTTTGCCCGCATCGACGTTAAGCCTTATCAAGTCCAGGTCACGGTCGCCGAGCTTGGCTTGGTCCCCTCGGAGGATCGCTTTTACACGATTGATTTCGACGGTTCTGTACGTGCCGGCACAGGCCCCATCCTGATGGGTGCAACCGGTGAGAACTCCCTCGACCTGCCCAATAACGCGCCGGTATCCGAGGTCGTGCGAGCTGCGGCACATGTCCTTGACGTTGAGCCCGCGAACCTTGAGGTGGGTTTGCTTAACCGCCACGCCTCGACGCGTCGTCACTTCCGACGTCTCGACGCCGCGACCGTGTTGGAGGCCGACGGTGACGGATCCTAATCGCGTCGAGCCGACGTTAACCGGACCGGTCCTTATCGTTGGTGTCGGCCTTATTGGGGCATCCATCGGTAAGGCCCTGATGCGGGAGGGAACCGATGTTCATCTGTGGGACATCGATCGCGATAATTCCCTCATTGCAGCCGGGCACGGAGCGGGCAGACTCGGTAACCTGGCTGACGATGCGTACCGGATGATCGTGATCGCGACCCCACCGGCCGTTGTCGCGCAGACGGTCGTTGAGCGGCTGACGCGACATCCCCAAGCCGTGGTCACCGACACCGCGTCAGTGAAGGGGGCTGTGTTGGCCGAGTTGACCACGCTGGCTACCGAGCACGAAATCGCCATTTCCCGCTATGTGGGTTCCCACCCCATGGCCGGAACCCAGTGCACCGGCCCTCTGACAGCCTCCACCGAACTCTTCGTCGACCGCACCTGGGTGGTAGCCCCTCGCACCGACAACCGTTACGATGACGTTCAACAAGTCGTCGCTCTGGCCCGGGCCTGCGGTGCTCGGGTGGTGAGCATGGATGCCCACGAGCACGATCGAGCGGTCGCGGAGGTGTCTCACCTACCCCATCTCATGAGCATCCTCACTGCGGCAAATTTGCGCCGTGCTCGTCCTGAGCACCTGAGCCTCGCAGGGCCCGGCATTCGCGACGTCACCCGGATCGCTCGTTCCCAGACGACAATGTGGCGTCAGATCCTCAGTTCCAACTGTGTTGAGGTCCGCAGCCAGTTGGAAGCTATTCGTGACGACCTCGATGACTTGCTGTCTCGTCTTAACGATTCGGAACGCTTAGAAGAGTTCCTCAGCGTTGGTCAGGCCGGCGCCCGCAAGGTAGCAGGTAAGCATGGGCATCAGATGGTGGAGACGACTGCCGTCGTCGTCGAGATTCCGGACACCCCTGGTGCTTTGGCACGATTATTTGCTGACGTCGAAGCTGCTGGAATCAATATCGAAGACTTGTCGGTGGAACATAATCCAGCCCGTGAGACTGGTTTCTTGTCGATTGACGTTGCCCCGAGTCGTGCCGAACAGTTGACCGCGTCGATGCGCAATCACGGCTGGTCGGTACGATCCTGACACGTGTCGGTCGATGCCGATAGTCTCGCCCCGTCAGATCGCCATCGTAAAGCAGGCAGAACGTGTCAACCTCACCTCTCGTCATTGCCATCGACGGGCCCAGCGGGTCCGGCAAGTCGTCGACCTCTCGCGGGGTCGCGAACCGGCTCGGGCTAGCTCGCCTCGACACCGGATCGATGTACCGCGCGGTAGCTTGCCGCGTTGCTCATCTAGGTATTGATCCGACCACGAATCCACGTGATGCCATCAAGGTGGCTCAAAGCTGTCACCTAGAGATTGATACCTCAGCTATCGATGACCGCGTCGTAATCGATGGGGAAGATGTCACCAAGGAGATCCGAGACCCGCAAACCAGTGCGAAAGTGTCTGCGGTAGCAACGATTCAGCCGGTTCGTGATGCTCTAACTGCTCGCATGCGTCAAGTCGCAGCTGACCGCGGTCGTATCGTGATGGAAGGACGCGACATCACGACTGTGGTATGCCCCGACGCACAGGTTAGAGTGCTTCTCGTGGCTGACCCGGCCATTCGCGTTGCACGGCGTCAGGCTGAGTTGGGGGAAAAAGTCGATATGGCCCAGGTCATTGATTCGATCGTGCGTCGTGACCGGGACGATTCGACTGTGTCGACCTTTGAGGAGCCGGCTGAGGGGGTCACTGTGGTCGACTCCACCCACCTCAATTTGGATCAAGTCATCGACGCTGTCATTGATCTGGTGCCCGTCACGCTGCGCTGAGCAGTATTTTTCCTAGCGCCACACCGTGTACCGTGGTTTAGTCCCCTAGCAGGAGCGTGCCTTCATGTCTGACTCGCCCGAGTTTCGCAACGACCCCAGCGACGACATCGAGGAGGCTCTTCCCAAGCCTGTTGTTGCCGTCGTCGGTCGGCCCAATGTCGGTAAATCCACCCTCGTCAATCGCATCCTTGGCCGCAGAGCAGCTGTCGTACAGGATGTCCCGGGAGTGACCCGTGACCGAGTGTCTTATGACGCGGAGTGGTCTGGTCGCCAGTTCGTCCTCGTCGATACCGGCGGTTGGGCCTCCGATGCCTCTGGCATGGCGGCCATGATCGCCGAGCAAGCCGAATTGGCTATCTCAACTGCTGACGCCGTTCTCTTCGTCGTTGACGCGAACGTGGGCACCACCGACGAAGATGAGGCCGTCGTCCAGGTACTGAGGCAGTCTCGTAAGCCCGTCGTGGTAGCTGCCAACAAGGTCGACAATGCACGCGGCGAGTCTGAAGCAGCGACAATGTGGAACCTAGGACTGGGGGAGCCCCACCCCGTTTCCGCCATGCACGGACGCGGTTCAGGTGACCTTCTTGATGCGCTCATTGCGGTACTGCCGAAGGAGCAGGCTAGCTACGAGTCATCGGACGGACCGCGTCGGGTCGCCATTGTGGGCAAGCCGAATGTCGGCAAGTCGTCTCTTCTGAACCGTATAGCGCGTCAGAACCGCGTAGTCGTCTCGGATATTTCCGGGACGACGGTTGATCCCGTTGATGAGTTAGTCACCGTTGGTGGCACCGTCTATCAGTTCATTGACACCGCTGGTTTGCGCAAGAGGGTCAAGGAGGCCTCCGGGCACGAGTACTACGCTTCACTGCGCACCCAGGCTGCCATCGAGCGTGCCGAGGTCTGCGTGGTCGTCATTGATGCCTCGGAGTCGATCAGCGACCAGGACCTTCGCATCCTCACGATGGTCGAGAATGCGGGTCGGGCGATGGTCATCGCCTACAACAAGTGGGATTTGACCGATGAAGAGCGACGCCGCTATTTAGAGCGCGAGATCGAGCGCGACGTTCAGGCCTATTCGTGGGCGCCGCGGGTCAACATCTCTGCGCTCAACGGCCGGAATGTCGACAAGCTCGAGAAGGCTATTGAGACGGCCGCAGAAGGCTGGGAGACGCGCATTTCGACCGGCAAGCTCAACGCATTCCTTGGACGTCTTGCAGCTGCCCACCCACACCCGGTGCGGGGAGGGAAACAACCGAGGATCCTCTTCGGGACCCAAGCCCACAACTGTCCGCCGACGTTCGCCCTGTTCACATCGGGGGTATTCGACCAAGGATATGTGCGGTTCATCATCAGGCGGCTGCGTGAAGACTTCGGCTTCGCCGGTTCACCCGTCCATGTGGAGATCCGACCTCGGGCGAAGCGGCAGAGGAAGTGAACAGTTTTGTCGGCGGAACGGAAGTACGCTAATGTACTTCTTCGGGTCACCGAGTGATCCAAACGGGCTGTGGCGCAGTTTGGTAGCGCACTTGACTGGGGGTCAAGGGGTCGCAGGTTCAAATCCTGTCAGCCCGACGTTTTGAGGTTCCCACGAGTCTACGCCTCCGGGCTGATGCCTAGGCCTATCGGGCTTAACAGCCGATGTGAGCGCAGATCGGATCTATCTTAGAGCGGTTGCCCGGGATGCTTTGCGACGTAATCTGCGCTCATTCTAACCTGCAGCACAGCCCGTTTCGTCGTCACCAGTTCAGCCCCCTATGGTGCTGCCCTCCGGAGCTATCGTCCAGACGGATTCCGACTCCGCCGGATCCGGATGTGCAACTGTTTCGTGTCGTGCCCTCCTCACCGCGAGGAATGCCTCGTCGAGGAGGCCCTGCCGCTATCAAATCGCGTCGTAGTCTTCTCGCCAGGCCCAGCGGATTCATTGCAGACTTCCCGGTGGAGCTCGATCGGCCGGATCGATACCTAGTTTCGTAAGCTACGTCACAAGCTCCTCGGGCTCCTGTTCTAGGTACTACAGGGATCGTCGGATGGTGGGGCCGGGTTCCCAATGTCCCAGACCCACTATGATCTCAGCCACTCCGGGAGACTTCCATCGGCCAAGGCATACGAGCTCTGAGTTCCGTGGCGTGTGACCGAGTCAGCCGCATACCTGTTTCCTGCACGAATCGCAGCTATCACGTCGCCGTGATCTACCCATTCTTTAGCAAAGCAGCCTATGAAGGCATCGCCAGCACCTGTCGTGTCCACGGCTTGAACAACCGGGGCCTTGATGATTTTGCGTCCTTCTGCGTGGGCCCACATCGCACCACGCGAGCCCAAAGTTACGATGATATTCGTGATGCCCGCTCCCAGCAGCACATCAGTAGCCTTGCCGATATCATCGAGGGTGTCTACTGGCATCCCCGTTATGAGTTCAAGCTCGGACTCGTTCGGCATGAAGAACTCAATTCCGCGGATTCGCTCAAGATCCAGTTCTGGTGCGACCGGAGCCGGATTGAGGAGTATTGGGATCCCCAGTACGTCCCCTAACTCAATCGTGGCGTAGACCGTCTCCAACGGAATCTCCAGCTGCAGCATGATGAGTTTGCACGTGGCAATGTCTTGTCGGGCACCCTCGACATCAGCAGGACTCAGCTGAGCGTTAGCTCCCTTGATGATGAGGATGGAGTTACGCGATTCTGGATCGACGAAGATCGGTGCCACCCCGGAGCTCGCATCGGTACGCAACACATGGGTAGTATCGATACCGTTTTTGCGAAAGTTGTCCAACGTGGTGTCGGCGAACACATCGTTGCCCACTCGGGTGACCATCACGACCTCTGCACCGAGACGTGACGCAGCTACTGCCTGATTCGCACCTTTGCCGCCGCATCCCATTCGGAATTCGGGAGCCTCGACGGTTTCACCGTCTGATGGCATGCGATGAATGTACGAGATGAGGTCCACCATATTGGACCCAACAACGGCGATATCCATGTCACTGCGCCTTTCGGTCAAAGGCCTCGCCTTGAGCAAGAAGCCCGGTAGTTACAGAGAACGTGCGGGTCGCACCAGCATCCAGATGAATGAGGGTTCCCGCAGCTTCGGCAGCCAGTCGCCCCTCCGGCCTGCTGGTACCTGGCAGCACGTATGCGGCCACCCTTTGATCTGCGTTGTGAAGTATCCACCGGGTGGCGACAGGGAACTGGTCTGTACGGAAGCGGGTCACGAAGTTGTGATGAGCACGGGCCTGCATTCTGAACTCGGCAGTCTTGCCATATTGCGGTAAGTCGTCTGCGACATACACGATCTCGGGATCGAATGCCTCGGCACCGACCAACGAGTCAGCATCGATCTTTCCAGCGAGAATGTCCTCATTAATCCGGAGCCACTGGCGTGTTGGCGCCACGTGGTTCGGTACGCTGCGACGCAGTTGGAAGGCTCCGTCGGGCAAGGACTGGCTCATCCGGGCCTCCGGAATAAACGCATAGTTCATGTGGCATATGTACTGCAATGGCATCGATTGATACTTTGACAAATTGGTGACCTCAAGGCCGATGTCAAACATGGCTGAGCCGGCTCGCAGAGTTACAGTGGGTCGCGCAAAATAATGATGCCCGAAACCTATGCGGTACTCATATTCACTGGACAATGTGACGGCAGTAACGCCACAGGGTTCGTGCCTTGTAACAAGACTTGCCGAGCGCATTGGTGCACAGGGAAACTCTCCATGTAGTGGGTGATCGTCCTCTGGGGACGGGCATCCCGCCGCCAGCAGACCGGAGTGGAAGGCGAAGCACCCATACGTCTCGACGATCTGCCTGGCCGGCACTGGCATATCGAACATATTGTCCATTCGTAGAGATTGACCGTCAAACACGGCATCCCACAAAATCTGACCCGTAAAGGGAAGAGCCTCGATATACCCACGGGAATTGCTGATCCGCAAAGCCGCAATCCCGGTGGAGTACCGCCACGCAGTTACGATCCATTCACCCGTTCGGAGAACGTCACGTCGCCTTTCGTCAAACAGTTCTGGGTACAGGATGATCTCGAGGTCAGTGGTTGGCATGAGGGGCCTCCTTCAGAGCAGCAGGTGCGATGTCACAGATTTGTTTCTGATCGCGACGATCGACGACTAAGAAGAACACGAAGATCGCGGTGAAGCAGAAGGCGTTTACGATAAAACTGAGTCTCATGGATCCTGTGGTGTCGGACAGGAAGCCCTGCACTACTGGAATGGCAGCACCACCGATGATCGACATAATGATGATCGCACCGCCAGTCTCGGTGTAGCGCTTGTCCTCGATGAGGTCAAGGTTTCGTGCGAAGATCGTCGCCCATCCCGGCCCCAACAGCGCCGAGGCGATCACCGCTGCATAGACGGTTGTGAAGCTTGGCACCACGACGATGTAAGTGATACATAACACTCCGAGCAACGAATACGCCATGAGAATGCCGTTCTCGCTCATTCGGGTCATGAGCAGGTTGGCGATGGTTTTTCCAAGGAAGAAAGAAATGAATGCAGCAATCAAATAGTTCGCGGCAGTACGCTCATTTAATGCCGGATCAAGATTCAAAGCCAGCCGGATGGTGAAGGTCCATAATGACGTCTGCAAGCCCACATAGAGGAACTGTGTAAAAATTCCAGCACGGAACAAACGGTTCTTCGCTAGGTATGCAAGAGTTTCACCGATGGGGGCTTTGGCTTCTTCCGCGTCGTTGCGCAACGGCTTGGAGTGCGGGTACTGGGTGATGGCGATGAGCACCACGAGCACTATCAACATAATGATGATAATCCTGTAGGGATCGAGCGTACGCCCCAACGCTTCGGCGGTGATAGCCTCGCGCTCAGCCACCGTGTGGGCGCGGGCTACGCGCTCGTGCAGCGCAGCGCCGTCGGTGAACACGAGGAATTTTCCCATGAGGGCCCCACCCAAGAATCCCAACGACGTGAATGTCTGAGAAATATTAAGGCGCAGAGTTGCATGTTTCCGATCACCGATCATCGACGAATATGTGTTCGCTGAAGTCTCCAAGAAAGACAAGCCAACGGCGATGGAAAACAGGGCAGCTAAGAATACCGTATACGTAGCCACACGCGAAGCCGGGAAAAACAACAGGCATCCGAGAATGTACACACTCAAACCAATGAGCAGGCCCGTCTTGTAGCTGGTGCGACGAATTACTCGGCTCGCAGGTATGGCGATAAGGAAAAAGCCGCCGTAAAAGGCTGACTGCACGAATGCACTAGCAAGATCCGAAAGAGCAAACACAGCCTTAAATTGGGTGATGAGGATGTCGTTCATGCTCGCCGCCATTCCCCACATCGGGAAACATATCGACAGCAGAATGAATTGGAAGAATGGGGTGCGATTCAGGTATCCGTCACGCAACTGCAAGGTGTGGTCCTTGATGAGGCCCCACGACGCGTTGGGGATGCCACGATCCACGTCCGTGTCGTTGACGACAGTGGTGTCTTTGGTGATCACAGTGCCTCCTCGTCAACAAGGAGGGCGACCCCGGCGGAGGCACCGATGCGGGTGGCACCAGCCCTTAGCATCGTCGCCACGTCGTTGTGGGTACGAATGCCGCCGGATGCTTTGACCCCTAGCCGATCGCCCACAGTACGGCGCATAAGTGAGACAGCCTCGGCGGTAGCACCGTGTCGAGAGTATCCCGTAGATGTCTTGACGAAATCGGCTCCACACCGTTCGGCGGCCTGGCAGGCACGGGTAATCTCCTCGTCGGTGAGCTCGCTGACTTCAAGGATAACCTTGACTATGGCCATACCGGCGGCGTCGACGACGGCGGATATGTCAGACTCGACGGTGTCCCAGTCATCATCTTTGACGGCTCCTACGTTGATGACCATGTCGATCTCATCAGCGCCATCATTGACGGCAGCCTTGGTTTCAGCGGCCCTAATCTCGCTCAGGTGTGCGCCAGAGGGGAAACCGATGACCGAACACACACGTGGGGCGTGTCCGGCTAGCTCGTCTGCTGCCAGCCTCACCCGGGTTGGGCTGACACAAACAGTGGCGAAACTATGATCGACGGCCTCGCGGCACAGGGTCCTGATGTGCTGCGCCGTGACATCGGGGGCTAACAGCGTGTGATCGATGAGAGCGGCAATGCTCATGTGAACTCCTTTGCTCAGAGCGATCACTGTAGGGCCGCCGTCATCCTTTCGGGTGGCACATTCGTGCCAATGCGAGGCCACGACATGACGCGGGGCCGTCGTCAGGCGTACTTGAGAAGCAGCTCAGCGGTAGACACGTCCGTGACGATGTGGTCCACATAACCTCTTAATGTCGCAGCGCGGACAAACTCGACTTGATGTGCTCCGTGAGTGATGAGCACGGTGCGTCGACTCCGACGCAGCTGAGCCAGGGTGGGGCTCGAGGTGCGTTGACCCAAGGTCGGGGCCACCACTCGTCCATCAGCATCGATGAATCGCCCACAAAGGTGTCCCACCGCATTTCTACGGATCTGTTCGCGTTCCTGCGAAGTCACCAGATCACTACGACAGATAAGGTCCATATCCTGTCGAGAGGAGCCAAGTATGAGTACGGCACTGCTAGCACGTCGACTCTCGTGTTGCCGCGCTTCTGGTGATTCTTCGGCTGTCAATCGCGCCGTGACACTGGGATGTAGCAATGGCACTGGGCAGGGGTGGACTTCCACATCCGTGCGTTCCATAAACGTTCTCATCGAGAGGTGAATGTCGTGGCCCGGAGCCGTGCCTGCACATTGATACAAAGCCCGCGGCCGCAGCGGCGCACAGGCCATTTCCAGCGCGCAAGCTTGCACCGTCCGTGACCACCAGAACGAAGCATCTTCCTCACCGGGGAGAACGAGGTTGCTCGTCAAGTGGGCAGCACCGGCAGCCAGAGCGTGTAGCAGGTCTCCGGTCGTCGGACCGGAGGGACTGACGAGGAGTAGTCCGGCGATTCGAAAATGCTGAGTCAGGGTCTGCACGAGTTCCCGATCGGATTCGCGTGGATCAACAACATGGGTACGGATGTATCCCAACTCACGCGCGGTTGCCAATAGTTTCGAGACCTGGGGACGTGACACGTGCAGGACCTGTGCTACAGCAGCCTGATCTAGCCCTCGTAGGTGGTACAGCCGAGCAGCGTCCAGAGCCATCATCTGGCGAGAACTGAGGGCTCTTCGGCCGTTAGTGCGACCATGAGACGATGAAGGCACGCTGGTGAGCCTAATCCGTAGGCATACCGAGCGCCACCACGAAACTGGTATAGGGAGCCGATCGTCCCGTTGCATTGCAGACGTCGCCCACACATAGTCAGTGCAGTATTTATACCGATCACGCAGCAAGACGATTTCGCTATCCTGACCAGGTGGACATGCCAAATCCAACCCCGTTCCCTGCCCCCGCAGACGACCTTCGCCTGGTGGTCTCCGACATGGATGGCACCCTCCTTGACGGCGACGGGAACATTCCCTCGCAGCTATGGCCCCTACTGGAGACGATGAGGGATCGTGCCATCGCCTTCGTACCGGCCTCGGGCCGCCAATGCACTACACTATCTACGATGTTCGGCTCTCACTTGCAGGGCATGCCAATCATCGCGGAAAACGGAACCTACGTCGTCCGTGACGGTGTCGATATCTCGTCGTCGACCATCGATCCTAACCTCACCCGTGAGGTCATTACAGGGGTTCGGCAACTTCGCAACGACGGCCATGACGTTGGCTTGGTCGTCGCCACCAAATCCATCGCTTACCTTGAGCGCGGAGACGACCCCTTCGTTTCCCATGTAGCGACTTACTACCACAGCCACAGAATCGTCAAGGATCTCAGCGAACACACCGACGACGTCATCAAGCTCTCCATCTACGACTTCAGGGAAGCCTCAGAGGCCACCTACCCGACGATGCAGCGCACCGCCCCCGAGCACCAAGTAATCCTCGCCACCCCTAACTGGGTCGACATCATGAACCCAGGCGTCAACAAGGGCAGTGCCGTCGAGGCTGTCCAGCGCGACCTTGGCGTCACTGCTGATCAAACAGCCATCTTTGGCGACTTTCTCAACGACCTCGAGATGATGCCCATGGCGAAGTGGTCCTTTGCCATGGCCAACGGCCATCCCAACATTGTCAAAGCATCGAATTACGTGGCACCACCGAACACCGAAAACGGCGTCATTACGGTCCTTGCCGCGTTGCTAGGTACCCGCGTCCCGATCACGTGACGGCCACAGGTCAGACCAGGGATAGCTCTTTGGCCTCGCGCCAGAGTTTTTCTCGGGCATTAGGATGAGCGGCATTGTCGATGAGTTGTCGCGCCTGCTCCTCTTGGGATTTCCCGAAAAGATCTGCGATGCCCTGTTCGGTGATGACCACCGAGGGCTGGGTCGCTGACGCAGGGGAGCCCAACAGTCCGACAATCGTCGAGCAGTCAGCTTTTGGATGCCAACTCAGCATGGCAATAAGCGCCTGTCCGCCAGGGGAATGCATTGACCCGACCAGGAAATCAGTTGACCCACCGATCCCAGAATGGATTTTTCCGCGCAGCCGGGTGGCGTTGACTTGGCCGAACAGGTCGACTTGCAGGGCCGCATTAATGCTAGCCATTTTCGGCTGAGTTGCAATAAAACTCGGATTATTCGTTTTCTCGCAGCGCAACAACTGTACTCGCGGGTTTTCATCTAACCATTCATAAAGGGCAGGCGTTCCCATGGCGAAAGTCCCGGTGAGGAGACGGTCGTCAAGGCTGTGAGCCTCCTCGAGCAGCCGGATCGAGTCAGTAAGTAGTTCAGTCCACACGCCGAAGGCCCTATCATCAGGCAGCATCGCCACCACAGCGTCAGGAACAGCGCCGATACCGACTTGGAGGGTTGCTCCGTCGGGTACCCGGGAGGCTACGAGCTCGCCAATCCTCCACGCAGTCGGGCCAGGCGACGGCATAGCGGCCGTCGGCAACGGGGTGTCGACAATGACTCCGATATCGATGTCGTCAACATCGACAATTCCGTCCCCGAAAACATAGGGCATGCTGGGATTAACCTGAGCGATAACGAGGGCTCCTCGGCGTTTCGCTGATTCCAGCGCAGCGGGGAGAACCTGCACCTCAATGCCCATGCTCACCGCGCCGTTGTGAGGCGTGCTGGTGTGGAGGAGGAGAATGTCCGGGGCGAAACGGTCTTCGTAGAGTCGTGGGGCAAGGCTCAACCGGCACGGGACATATTCGAGATTCTCAGCGTGACGGGATCCGGGACCAATAAAGACCGTCTGGTGAATGACTCCTTTGCGCGTCGGCACGCCAACCGGGGCGTTGACACACGCAAATCGCCACGTCTCTAAGCATCGGTCAACGGCGTCGAGGAGGGGCAGGGGAGTGGCACCGGAACCAGTACACACCACCCGAGGTCGGCCTGTCACACCTTTTAGAACGCGTTCGAGGTCGGCTAAATTTATCATGCGCACGACAAAGAGAGTAGTGGCTCACAACCGGGTCACATGCATGATGACAAAAACTGGCAGAATAGAGTTGATGTCATCCCGTCTACCAGCTCCTAGAACCAGCTCAGAGAGTCCCGGTGTCGGTACCGTCGAGACTCAGTACACAACTGTCGCGATACCGGACGACCCTCTTCATCTGGTTGCAGATGGGCGTCTCAATCACATCACTGTCGCTTACGAAACCTACGGGAAGCTCAATACGTCCAGCGACAATGCGGTCTATACCTGTCATGCGCTTACTGGTGATGCCCATGTAGCCGGATTTCACCCCGGTGTAGTCCGTCCAGAGTGGTGGAATATCACTATCGGGCCGGGTCACATCATTGACACTAGCCATTTCTTTGTCATGTCATCAAACCTTTGGGGGGTTGTTCTGGCACCACGGGACCAGCTTCGATTAGGATCCGGACTTTGCCAAAGGCGACTACCACGACGCGCATCCCAACACCGAATTGTCGATCGCCCGGATACTCGCCCACATCACGTACTGATCGGAGGATGCTTTTGCCGAAAAGTTCGGGCGATCCCGTCAGCCCGAATCAGTCGAGCGCGAGTTCGGCATCAACCCGGTCAGCTTTGCAACGATTGCGTCTTCCTGGGGCCACACCGGCCACCTGTGTACGAAGGAGACGGCGCTGTGATACTTCGTCCCGGCATAGTTGCCTCGCTGGTACCGTCCTACTCCCGGGTTCTCGACCTGGGCTGCGATGACGGTTTACTCCTTCGTCACTTCATCACCACCAGGGACTGCCTAGGCACTGGGATCGAACTCGACCATCCGTCGTTGGTCACAGCGATGTCGGCCAGAGTGCTCGCACTGGGGTTGGACCTCAACGAGGATCTGGGAGAGTTTCACGACGATTCCTATGACGTTGTCATCTTGTCCCAGATCTTGCAGGCGGTTGTCTGCCCTGATGTGGTGCGTGCCGAAATGGCACGTATCGGGACTGTGCTTATCCTTCTGGTGCTGAACGTCGTGTACTGGCGTAGCCGCCTTAAGATTATAGGTGAGAAGATACCGATTCCCCACGATCTGCCGTATCCCTGGCATGACACCCTTAGCCAGTCCTATGCAGGGGTCGCCGACTTCGAGGAGTGGTTCGCAAGCTTTAACCTCAAGGTCGTGAACAGGGTGTGCCTGGACGGCAGGGGACGTCCATCGCGGGTAGCATCTGCCGCACCAAACTTGCTCGCCGGATCAACCATTCGTGTGCTGAAATCCCATTGGGTCGAGCCGGGGACAGGGAGGAACCATTCATGACCAAACACCACGACGAAGAGGATGAGGATCGGTCGCCGATCCTCGAAGCCACCGATCGTCACATCCTCGCCCTGCTTGAAAAAGACGGTCGGATGTCGTGGACCGAGCTCGGCCACCAGACCGGCCTATCGACCTCAGCCGCCCAACAACGTGTCAAACGTCTTGAAGCCAAGGGGATCATCACTGGATATCACGCCACGCTGAACCTTGAGGCGATCGGTGCGGGTATCACCGCATTTATCTTCCTCAACCCCATCGATCCCGAAGAAGACGAAACGATACCCGGTATTCTACGTACCTTCCCCGAAGTACGAGGCTGTCACTCCATCGCTGGGGCAGCGTCCTATCTGGCACGAGTCCAAGCGCCCAGCGCCGGCCACCTCGATCAGTTGCTCACGCGTATTCGCAAAGAATGTCTTTGCGGCACAGAGACAGTCGTCGTCCTCGACACCATGTTCGACGACCTCGGCATGTTGGGAACCCGGTGATTTCTCGCCTGCGGCGCACCTCGTGGCTGCGTGGTACAGCTGCTGTTGCCGCCGGGGCCGCGACCGGTACCGGGTTCCAACCACTGAACTGGTGGATCCTCGTCATTCCCGGTCTCGCTGCGCTCATCCTGCTGGTGCGCAACGCCAGTGGTCGGGCCGCGGCAGGACTGGGGTATCTCTTCGGCATCGGTCTGTTTACCACCACCATTTCCTGGGTAGGCGTCATGGGCCCGCCGGTGGCGATACTTCTCATCGCTGTCATGGCGTTGTGGTGTCTGCTGGCCGGGTGGACGATTCGGTGTGTCAGCGTCTTGCCAGGGACACCGGTATGGCAGGCGATGGTGTGGACGGCCACTGAGATCGGGGCTGCCACCATTCCGCTGGGCGGATTCGGTTGGGTACGACTGGCATGGACAGTCGTCGACACACCGTGGGTCGGTGTCCTCAGATGGGCGGGCAGTATCGGTACGAGCTTCCTCGTCGCCCTGGCGTCCGGCCTATTAGTCTATGTCGTCTCAGCCCGGGGAGGCAGTCAGCGTCGCGCCAGCATCGTTTTCGTCGCGGAGCTTCTCGTCGTCGCCTTGGCGGGGACCATGTGTGTCACTGTCGTAAGCCGCGATATCTCACACCAACGCTCCGTGCGGACCCTGGTAGTGCAGGGAGGAGTGGACGGAACCGCCGGCCCATACGCGATGGGATATGCACGCTCGGTCACCGACAATCATCTCTCCCAGACAATCATGGCCCTCGCGGAGCAGAGGACGTCGGGCGGACCGGCTCCCGACATGGTGTTGTGGCCGGAGAACTCCACCGATATCGATCCGGTTCTCGATTTCGAAAGTCACCAGATCGTTATAGGCGCGCTGACTCTCTCGAATCGACCGACCTTAGTTGGTGCTGTGACTGACGGTCCCGGCCATAATGAGCGCCAGACAACATCTATGTGGTGGCCACCATCGTCACCACAACCAACGTCGACATATCACAAACGCAACCTGGTTCCTTTCGGCGAATGGATCCCCGCGCGGTCCTTCTTCCTTCCGCTCATTCCTATCTTGGGAAAGATTGGACGGCAATCCGTCCCAGGGACGACTCCAGGCGTTGTTGATGCCACCATTGCTGGTCGGAGAGTCCCGGTTGGCGTGGTGGTCTGTTTCGAGGTGGCCTACGACAGCACGGTCGCCGACACAGTGCGTCACGGGGCGAAAATCCTGGCTGTCCAGTCCAACAATTCATCTTTTATCGACACTGCCCAGACACCGCAACAGTGGCAGATCACCAGGGCAAGGGCAGTTGAGACTGGACGACATATCGTCGTCTCAACCACGAATTCTTTCTCGGGGCTGGTGAACCCTGACGGATCCGTGGCACTGCGCACTGAGGAGGGAGTCCATACACATTTCACGGTGACTATACCTCTCGAATCCGGCCTCACCATCGGAGTACAGATTGCACCATGGTTGCGGATCATCGTCCTCGTTATGACAGCAGGGGCTATCGCGATGTCGTTGCTGCAACGCCGTCGCGCTATGCTCGCACAAGCGAATCACAACAGATCGGAGAGGAATGTCCGCCACCGACACTGAAGTCCGGCTTGACAAGGTCCTTGTCATCATTCCGACCTACAATGAGGTCGAGAATGTCGAGACCATCGTTGCGCGGACCCGCCGCGCCAACCCAAACGTCGACGTTCTGGTCGCCGATGATAATTCGCCGGACGGTACTGGAGAGATTGCCGACCGCATTGCGTCTGCCGACGACCACGTCCACGTTATGCACCGCAAAGGTAAGGAAGGCCTGGGAGCCGCATATCTGGCCGGATTCCACTGGGGCCTTGACCATGGCTATGACGCCCTAGTCGAAATGGACGCCGACGGCTCCCACCAGCCTGAGCAACTGCCGCTGCTGCTGAAAGCCCTTAAGCAGGCCGACATGGTCAAAGGGTCCCGCTACGTCAAGGGTGGATCGGTGGTCAACTGGCCAAAGTACCGCGAACTCATCTCCCGAGGTGGCGGTCTGTGGACGCGGATGTGCCTGGGGATCGGCGTCAAAGATCCCACCGGCGGATTCAACGCCTTCCGTGCTAACACCCTGCGCGCCATCGGACTCGACGACGTCGCCTCGGCTGGTTACTGTTTCCAGCTCGACCTCACCTGGCGCACCCTCAAGAAGGGCATGACCGTCGCTGAGGTCCCGATCGAGTTCATCGAACGAGAGTACGGCAGCTCCAAAATGAGCAAGAACATCGTCGTCGAAGCATTGTTGCGCACGACCATGTGGGGGTTCGATTACCGTTCCCACCAGCTCAAGGATCTTAGCCACGTGGCCTTGGACCGAGCTGAAAAGATCGCCGGAGACATCAAAGAGCGTCGTTCTCGCCACTGACCAGACGTGCGCCCCATGGATCACATCGCGTCCGCGGGGCGCACCTCGGCGGGATTAATTCTCCTTACGGATTTCATCCAGCCTTTCGGCAAGTAATTCTTCAAGTTCGGGTATCGAGCGGCGTTCAGTAAGCATGTCCCAGTGGGTGCGCTGCGGCTTCTGCTTCTTCCGCTGAGGATCAGTACCGTCGCTACGCAACGCTTCTGCACCGCAACGCGGGCACTCCCACAAGCTCGGCAGTTCTGCCTCGGTGGAGAAAGTGAGCTCGAAGTGGTGGCCGTTTTGACAGTCAAAGCCAATTTGCTGGCGTTCGGCCATCTCAACGCCTTCTTCATCCTCAAAACTCTTGGATCCTAACCCCATGCCTCGTAGCGCACGGTCGGCCATGATGCTCCTTCCTGCTTGTAGGCATCAGGCCCTGGTTGGGCCTCAATAACCCCAGCATCCCACAAGTCACAAATCTCGGGGAGCAGAACGGATGGCCACTACCGTACGTTCACTTCGTGGACGTACGGTAGTGGCCGATAATGTCAGCCATCACAGTGGGATCACCGCGGGATGAGAGTTGGCGCTTCTTTCGGTTGATGAACGCGGGCAAACTCGCACATGAGGTCTGGGCGATCTGTGACGATGCCGTCGACCCCCATATCCATCAGTTCTCGAGCCTCTGAGATCTCATTAACCGTCCAGACGTGAACAGCTCGCCCCTGACGATGGGCAGCTTTAATAAAGGTCGGTGTCACAAGGGGCACCCCATACCGGGTCAAGCGATGCGGCACCTGGTACGCATTCCCATGGGACTGTGCCATCTGCATGCTATGAGGGCCGATGACAGCCCAGCCGACTCCCACCGGCCCCACCGCAGTCGCAGTGCGTCCCTGAACCAGGCGACGGAAGGTCTGGATGCGTTTACTGCTGAACGACCCGACGCAAACCCGACTCCAAGCCCGGTGACGGGAAAGAACGTCGATGAGCGGCATGGTGGCGCCATCATGCTTGATGTCGATATTGATGAACGCCTCGGGAAAGGCGTCGAAAATCTCATCTAAGGTGGGGATCGGTTCGCCACCAACCTTGGCTTGTTTGACCTTGTGCCACGGCATGGCGGCGATGACTCCGCCTGATTCAGGATTCAGTGACGCGATCGAGTATCGGATCGTGGAAGGCCACTAGCACCCCGTCGCTGGTCGCGTGAACGTCAGTTTCAAGGTAGGTGCATCCCACCTCGACCGCGTGGCCGAAGGCAGCAAGGGTGTTCTCAATTCCCTTGTTGACGGCCATGCCAGCACCACCACGATGAGCTAAGACGGTGAACGGACTCTGGCAATAGGGATAGTCAGTGGCTCTCACAGCAGTCCATTGTGCTCCGGAGAAGTATCAGATGAGTGACTACCATGGCCTAGTGTGAGCGTTACTGTCTTATCGCTGCAGTCCCACGTCGTCCAGGGAACCGTCGGCAACAGCATCGCTGTTCCCGTGATGCGGGCTATGGGCGTGCGCGCCTGGGGGATGCCTACAGCACTGTTGTCAAACCACAATGGACGCTCCAGCGTCGCAGGTATCCCTATCGATTCTGAGCAGATCGACGCCATGGTTAACGCCCTTGACTCCAATGGTGAGCTCAAACATGTTGATGCGGTGCTGTCCGGGTACCTCACCCCGCGCACCGGGCCAGCAGTGCTCCGAACCGTGGAGCGGTGCCGTGCCCTCCACCCCGACACGATATGGGTCTGCGACCCCGTCATGGGGGACATGACCCCAGACGGCGAGCTCAGGGCATACGTCCCTGACGAAACCGTGTCATTGATGACGGATGCCGTTCAACACGCCGACGTCGTGGTGCCAAACCTCGCCGAGCTGGGCATCCTGACGGGAACCGAGCCTCGCACTCTTGACGACATCGTCAGAGCGGCTCGAAGTCTCACCGGACCGCACCTTGTCATCGTCACCTCGGTGCCGTACCACGACGACGGTGGCGACGGCATCGCGATGGTCGGGGTGACGGGGGAGGGAGCTGTTTTGACCCACGGCCCTCTCTTCGACCGTTACTTCAACGGCGCAGGCGACCTCACCAGTGCCGTTCTCACCGCAGGGTTGGTGAAAGGGGAGCCACTGGATGCCACGCTCGGTAAAGCAGCCGGTGTCGTACATACTGTCCTCGAGCGCACCGTGGCGCATCCTGGTGACGAGTTGGACTGGTGGCCCGAGGACGCCGCGGCTCAGCCATGGAAGACGGTGATCTTGGCTCCCAACGCCCCAAGCCGGGTCGGGAGATCTTCGTAACCGCGGTTGATCATGTAGACGTCGCGCAGGGTCGTTTCTCCCGAAGCGGCCAGAGCGGCCAATAGCAGACAGACGGCAGGACGCAAGGCCGGCGGGCAGATGAGTTCGCGACCACGCCAACGGGTCGGGCCCCGCACGATGAGACGGTGCGGATCGAGCAGCTGAACGTCAGCGCCAAGTTTGCCCAAGTCGAGCAAGTGGATCGCACGATTCTCGTAGCACCAGTCATGGATGAGGGTCTGGCCTTCTGCCTCCGCAGCAATAACCGCAAAGAACGGTAGGTTGTCGATGTTGAGGCCCGGGAAGGGCATCGGGTGGATTTTGTCAGCTACCGCTCGCAACTTGCTGGGGCGCACCGTGACATCAACGAGACGGGTGAACCCGTTGCGAGAGACGTACTCGGGGGAGAGGTCGAAATCCAGACCCATCTCAGACAGGATCGCCAGCTCAATTTCAAGGAATTCGATCGGGCAGCGTGTGATCGTCAGCTCCGACTTGGTGACGACCGCCGCCGTGAGGAGGCTCATAGCCTCAATCGGATCTTCAGACGGGGCGTACTCGACATCAACGTCGATCTCTTCAACGCCGCGGATTCGCAAGGTCGTCGTTCCGATGCCCTCAATCTGCACACCGAGCTGGCATAGGAACACGCACAAGTCCTGAACCATATAGTTCGAGCTGGCATTACGCAGCACAGTCACGCCGGGGGTCTGGGCGGCAGCCAGCAGAGCATTCTCGGTAACAGTGTCGCCACGCTCAGTCAGGACGATGTGACGCTCCTTGACGGTGCGATCGGTGACGTGGCACTGGTAAAAGCCCTCGGTGGCAACAACGTCAAGGCCGAAAGCACGTAGCACCTGCAGGTGAGGTTCGACAGTTCGAGCGCCGAGGTTGCAGCCGCCGGCGTAGGGGAGTTTGAAGGTGTCGTAGAACCGCATCAACGGTCCGAGGAACATGATGACGCTTCGGGTACGTCGGGCAGCCTCGATGTCCATATCGTCAAGGTTGAGCTCAGCCGGACGAATCAGGGTGAGATCATGCTCGTCGTCAGACCACTCGTAGGTGACGCCGATGGAGGTCAGCACCTCAAGAATGCGGTTAACCTCCTCGATGTGGGCGATACCGCGTAGCACGGTACGGCCCCTGTTGATGAGACAGGCGCATAGCAGCGCGACGGCCGCGTTTTTGGAGGACCGCACCTCGATAGAGCCCGAAAGTTGATGACCTCCTTCGATGCGGTAATTCATGGTACCGCTTCCCGGCTGGGTGATGATGGGAGACCCTAACGCCTCCGCGATGCGGTTGATGTACTCCAGAGAGAGGTTCTGCGTGCCTGATTCCACCCGGTGGATAGCGCTCTGGGAGGTCTTCAGGATCTCCGCCAATTGGTTCTGCGTCATTCCATGCTGCTTGCGTGCGTCGCGGATAAGACGACCGACCGAAGCTGGGGTGATGTTGTCCACAGCAGATCCTTTCGACGACAACTCATTTCCTGACCAGGATATATCAGATCTGAGTTCCTCCCCTCGGGAAGAACGGGTCGAGCAAGCCAGTCGAGATCTCTTCAGTGAGATCTTCGTCACAGACCGATGTTCCCACTAGAGTGTTACCTATGAGCTCACATTTTGACGTCGTTGTCCTTGGAGCCGGCCCCGGTGGCTATGTTGCCGCCATTCGTGCCGCCCAGCTCGGTAAGAAGACCGCCATCATCGAGAAGGAGTATTGGGGTGGTGTTTGCCTCAATGTTGGTTGCATCCCCACCAAGTCACTTTTGCGCAACGCAGAACTAGCCCACATCGTCACCAAGGAGGCCAAGACCTTCGGTATTGGCGGGGACATCACCGTCGACTTCGGCAAAGCCTTCAGTCGTTCCCGCGAAGTGTCTGCCCGCATGGTCAAGGGCATCCACTTCCTCATGAAGAAGAACAAAATCACCGAGTTCAACGGCTGGGGGGAGTTCACCGGCCCCAAGGCCATCTCTGTTAAAGACTCTGACGGCAAGGTGACCGACGAGATCACTTTCGACAACGCGATCATCGCAGTCGGTTCGGTCGTCAAGACTCTGCCAGGCACCCAGCTCTCCGGTCGGGTCGTCACCTACAAGGAACAGATCCTTTCCGACACCGTCCCTGGATCCATCGTCATCGCCGGTTCTGGAGCCATCGGTACTGAGTTCGCCTATGTGCTGGCTAATTACGGCTGTGACGTGACCATCGTTGAATTTCTCGATCGTATGGTCCCGAACGAGGACAAGGAGGTCTCGGCCGAGCTGGCTAAGGCCTACAAGAAACTCGGCATTAAGGTGCTGACTTCCACTAAGGTCGATTCCATCGACGACTCCGGTGACAAGGTCAAGGTCACCATCTCGCCGTCGAAGGGTGGGGAGTCCAAGGTCATTGAAGCCGACCGCGTTTTGCAAGCCGTCGGATTCGCTCCGCGGGTTGAGGGCTACGGCCTGGAGAAGACCGGCGTGAAGCTCACCGAGCGTGGCGCCATCGAGATCGACGACTTTATGCGCACCAACGTTGACGGCATCTACGCCATTGGCGACTGTACCGCCAAGCTCATGCTGGCCCATACCGCCGAGACTCAAGGCGTCGTCGCCGCCGAGACAATTGCTGGGGCACAGACCATGCCCATCAACTACGACATGATTCCGCGCGCTACCTACTGTCAGCCGCAGGTTGGTTCTTTCGGTTACTCGGAGGACCAGGCCCGGGAAAAGGGCTACGACGTCAAGGTGTCCAAATTCCCGTTCGCCGCCAATGGCAAGGCGTGGGGTCTGGGCGATGGCACCGGCTTCGTGAAGATCGTCGCCGACGCCCGTCACGGCGAGCTTCTCGGTGCCTCGCTAGTCGGCCATGACGTCTCCGAGTTGCTCCCCGAACTAACCTTGGCACAGCTGTGGGACATCACCGCTGAGGAGATCGGCCGCAACATCCACGCGCACCCGTCGCTGTCGGAAGCTCTCAAGGATGCTGCGGAAGGCGTCGAGGGACACATGATCAACTTCTGATCTTTCCGTGACATGATTTCTGTGACATGTGTTGAAGCTCAGTAATCATGCAAGATCATGGGGTCCTAGCCTCCGAGCTGGGACCCCTTCGCATCACATCGTTTGATTTTCGGTGCCGGCGTGCCGGGGTGGTTCTAGCTGTAGCGTCGAATGGTCGAGGTCGAAGTGGCCCGACAAGCACTGCTGGATCTGTGCCAAGAGGATGGGGGCATGACCATCGGCGAAGCAGGAGTCCTCGACGACGATATGGGCGCTGAGCGCTGGTAGATCGCTCGACACCGTCCACGCGTGGAGATCATGAACCGATCTCACATGGTCAAGGTCCATAAGATGGTGTCGCACCTCATCAAGGTCGAGGGAGGCGGGCGCAACCTCCATCAGTATCCGCCCCGTCTGGCTAAGGAGGGACCACGCAGCGCGGAGCATAAGACCACAGATAATAAGGGAGGCAATGGCATCCGCACGGGTCCATCCGGTCGTCACAATGACCAGGCCCGCCACCAAGGTGCCGATGAACCCGAATAGGTCAGTGAGAATATGTTGGTAGGCACCTTCGACGTTGAGACTACGGCGATTGGCTCGTGCCACCAGCCAAGCAACCGCGACGTTGACGACAACGCCTACAGCGGCGATGACCATAACCAGCCCTCCGCCAACGGCAGGGGGAGTGACGAGGCGTCGAACAGCCTCGATTCCGACGAGGATGGCGACCACGAGCAGCGTGACGCCATTGACCGCAGCCGACATGATCTCGGCTCGTTTCCAACCCCACGTCCACGATCCCTGCGGACGGCGCCGAGTGAGTCTCGCAGCCCACAGGGCAATGGCGATGGCACCAATGTCCGACAGCATGTGGCCAGCGTCGGAGAGCAGCGCCAGCGACCCGGAGATGACAGCTGTGATGATCTCCGTGATCATGAACGCCGCCAGGAGTGTAAGCGCAGCAACGAGGTATCGGGAGTCCGCGTCCGAGGGTAGAGAATGATCATGCCTGTGATTGCTCAATATTCTTCCCTCACTGCGTCGTCATTGCCGCCGATGTGGTCATCGCTGGGTTCTCCACGGTACTCAACATCGAGCATGCCGCATAGCTCAGCGCACTCCCCGCCGTCTCTTATCAGAATGTCAGCCAACAGCATCAAACGACGAATTTGTTGTGGGTGCGCCAACGTGTAATACATCGCCCGGCCATGAGCGTGACTTGCCAACAGGCCGGCGTCTCGCAGCGTGGCGACGTGGGAAGAAACCGTCGACTGAGCCAGCCCTAGATGAGCGACCAGATCAGTGACGCGGTGTTCACCACGGAACAGGTGCTGGACGATGACGAGCCGGTGAGGGTCCCCGAGACTTTTGAAGACGGCCGCCAGACGGGTGAGGTCACCGAGTTCGGCATCGGGTTCATCGACAGTATCAATTGCCATATGGCGATGATATCGCTAAATGGCGATATCAACATACCCGCGTGCCGGCTTCTACCGTAACTATCGATCCCGGTCATGACTTCGCCTCATCACACGGCTCTGCGTCACGCAGAGGAGGGACCACAACGAGCCCCGGGGAGACCTACACCCGCGCCCTTCGCTCGCAGAGGCTCTCAAGGACGCTGTAGAAGGCGTCGAGAAACAAGATCATCCCTCATATAGACTCGCGCTGTGCCACGGGCGGTCGGGCGCGGACTGGTAGAGCCAGGAATTCCTTCGGATGGCGCGCGCGCCAAGCTTTCACAATGAGCAACATGAACGGAGCGCCGAGATTCGTCTCGATGAGAGAATCGATAACAAGCGGGTGCCATGTCAACGGCCTGATACCCGAGATCATCAGCACTGCCTCCCAGGTGAACTGGATGCCGATGCCGATTATCAAGGCCGAGCGAATCGAATAGCGCTCATCAGGGTGACGCAAGTTGTGCATCGCAAGCCATCCGTACCCAACGAGCGCGAAAGCGACCATGATGCCGTGGTAACTGCTGACATGACGCGCAATCTGCACACTATGGAACATTCCACCGAACCCCTGACTGACCAAAGCGCTGGTCAGCCACCCAGCGGGGAAAAGGATCGACCACTCCCAACGGTTTCCGGGCTCGTCGAACCATAGCCACATCCACGCCATATTCGTAATGCCGTAGCTGAATGACAGCCAAATTTCCAGTGGCAGGACGCTCATGCCAACGACGGTACGCGTTCCAAGTAGAGCGTAGAAGAAGCCGTAATCGACGACGAGGTAGGCGACGCCACCGAGCAATCCGACGACGAAGGCAGCACGGCGCCGTGTTCGCGCCAGTATGCAGAGGAAAGCCAGTAGCAAGATTGCGTCAATCCAGATGTACAGAACGTTGAAAGATCGCCTGACCAAGTAGTCATTCACCACGCATCACCGACCCTCGAATGCCAAGTTGCACCTCACTAATGTATCCCGATCACCACTGAAGACGTTCGCCCCCACCACAGGCACGGATTGAGGGTGAACAAGGCCGGCCACAGGAGGAATCCTCCCGTGGCCGGCCTCTGCGAAAATGTCCGGAAGTTACGAGTCGATCACTTCTTCGCCTTGTCGGGGGCGTTGAGAGCGGTCTGGTAAGCGGCACGAAGCTGATCGACGGCAGTGTCAACCTGAGCCACCGTGGACTTCGCGTTGGCACGGACTTTGTCAGCCTTGCTGATTTCCTTGTTCAGAGTGTCAACGACAGCCTGATCCTTTTTGCCAACGATGTTCTTGTTGCGCCCGACGCGGACCTCGTGGATCGTCTTGCGCAGCGTCTGCTTGTAGGCGATAGTCGCAGTGTCATCCTTGCTGAGATCAGGGTAGGCGGAAACCTTGTCGATACGAGCTTTGAGAGCTTTGATCTCGTCTTGAACCTGGGCGACGGAGCTCGCCGGATTAATAGCGACGATCGACGCCTTGGCAATCTCAAGACCAAGCTCAACGTGAGCCTTCTTGACCTTGTGCTGCAATGTGGTGTTGCCGGTCTTGATCGCATCAGCAGCGTCGATGGCGAGGTGGATGCGGGGCACGATGGTGGCCGGGTCATAGGCTGGAACGCCACCGTGAGCGATCGTGTCGATGGCGCCACTGAGATCCAGAGCGGTCTTAATAAGATCCTCAATCTGGTCAGCGTACTGCGACCCTGGAATGGCTTTCTGGGTCTCTTGGAGCATGTTGATGCGCGAGTTAAGCGCAGAACGCTCAGCCTTGATCTGATCGGTGGTCAGCGCCGTCTTGTTCACGGTCGAAACGGCAGCGGGGGCAGGAGCACTAGCCTGTGCAGCCGTGGCGGGCAGTGCCGCGGGCAAAATCAGTGCGCCAGCAACGAGCGGGGTTACGAAGTATGACTTCTTCACGATGAATCTACAATCGCAGGGTAAAAGCTCGGTACTCGAGGCGGTTAATAGTCTAACAGAAACCTGTGCGAACTCAGGTAACTAAGGATGATATCCTCGCATCTTTCAATTAAAGCAGCCTAAAGCGTTGGTCGATCTGCTTGTGAGCGTCACTCTGCATGATCGATCGTCGAACGACCAGGGACAATAAACCCAGTTCTTGCGCCTGCCACGACCCAGGCTAATGACAAGGCTGGCGGGAAGTCTCCCCAGCTAACCTAGTTGACCGATAAGAGAAATTATGTCATTTTGCAGAAGGAGACACCGCACGATGGTGCCTGGAACTTTCCCCTCACACTGCCCCTCCACAACGAGCATTGCACTGCGGGAGACAAATCCTCGTCACCACGTCGGACGTTGACGATTCCTCTTGAGCTCACCACGCCGTTTCTTAGCATCCAAGCGGCGACGCTGGGATCCACGAGTACGCCGGGTGGCGCGACGTCGCCGCGGCTGAGTGCACGCCGTTTGCAACAGTCCGACGAGACGAGCGCGAGCTAGCTTGCGATTCGCAAGCTGAGACCGCTCATCATGAACCGTTACCGTCAACACACCGTCTACGAGTCGATTTTTCAATACCGCCATGATTACCGGGCGTAGACGGTCCGGGACGGCACCGGAACGAGCGACGTCAAACATCAGTTCCACTCTGGAATCGGTCGTGTTGACCCCTTGCCCGCCAGGACCAGAACTGTGTGAAAATCTCTCCCGCAAATCTGTCTCAGCGATAATGAAACCAGGAACAACCTCAATGTCACCTACCTTCACCATGTCTCCCCCTCTGATCCAGGCCTGGCATTCAACTATTCAACATGAGAGGTGTCACGGACTTCCAGTCCACTGATCCGATCAGTCACCATCGAATAGTACGAAAGTTCCGGGGCACCTTTTGCGCATCGCGCCTGGGCTGTGTTCGTCTACCAGACCCGATCCAGGTCGTTGAGGAGATCACCCCAAAGCAACGCTGTGTGCGGTCATTTGCATGCGACGTTGACGGTCAATCCACAGCAGGATGATCGTCAAGACGAGGGCGACGGCTCCAATGTAATACGGGCCTCCGATCCCCCACATCGAGCTCAAGGCACCAGCCAAGGTTGGAGCACACGCGCCACCGAGGAACCGAACACCAGAATAGGCCGAAGAGGCCACCTCGCGCTGGATGTCACTGGCCGACATCACGATCTCGGTCATGGCAGTGTTAATGATCCCGATTAACAGGCCACCAAGAACGACCCCGATCACTTGTGGGATCGGGGAGATCCAGGTGGCAAGGACAATCTCGTCGATGGTGAACAGGATCAAGGTCACCGCAACCGTTCGACGAATCCCCACATGCTCACAACCGCGGGGACCAAGCCATACCGATCCGAGCGCCACCATCAAGCCCCAACCAAAGAACACTAGGCCGAGATCCAAGGGCGTGAACTGACCACCGGCCCGAATGGAGGCTTCAGCTACTGGAAAGGGCGCGTACGCCAGCAGGGTGAAGTAGCCATAGTTGTAGACCAATGCCGCCAACATGAGGATCGACACCCGCGAATCGACGAGGGCACGGAATGGTTCGATTGCCGAGCGGCGTGCAGATCGTTCGATCGGTGTAGGCGGGACGAACAGAACAATGGCGATCAGTCCGACAGCCATGAGAACGGCTGTGCCGAGGAAAGGGCCACGCCACGAGATCGATCCGAGGGCTCCGCCGACGAGCGGACCGAGAGCCATACCAGCTCCCAAGGCACCCTCGTAGAGCATGATCGCTCGCCTGGGTTCGGCGGATGCTCCTAACACCGTGGCCAAAGCGGTTGAGACGAACAGGGCGTTGCCCACCCCCCAACCGCCGCGGAATCCAATGATGAGATCGACATGCCCAGATAATGCGCACGCCGCCGCGAAGGTCACGATGATAGCCAAGCCGACGAGCAGGGTCTTCTTGCGCCCAATGCGAGTGGCGACCCAGGAAGCAAAAAACATCAACGCTGCAGACACGAAGAGATAGGTACTGAACAGTAGCTCGGTCTGACCTGGGCTGGCCTTCAGGGCCGAAGAGATCTCGGGAAGAATCGGGTCGACCACCCCAACCCCCATGTAGGAGAACGCCACCGCAATGGTGACCGCCCACACAGCCGGTCTGACAGGCTCTTTACTCATCGTCAATTCCTCGTCGTCCTCTCATCATTCTCGGACAGCACTTCGACAGCCCGGCGCAAGGCGGGCAAAACTCTCATCAGCAGATCTCGGTCCCTATCGCTCAACATGTTTAGCGCCGGCACGACGGACTCCCCCACCGACAGTTCGCAGTTGCGGCAGTACTCACGCCCGGCATCCGTAATCTCAACGAGACGACTGCGGGCATCATGGGGATCACGTTGTCGCGCTACTAACCCATCCCGTTCAAGCCTCTCAACGATGTCTGTCGTCGTCGTGGGTCTAGTTCCCTCGACGCGGCTCAAGGTTCCGGTGCTGATCGTGCCCATCACCTCGAGAGTGTGCAGCACCCGCCACGTCACGGAAGAAGGCGGTATACCAGCACGCCGCTTCGCTAACCGCTGGATTCGTCCACAGGTAAGGACGAGATCCGCCGCCAGCTCGGCCTCAAGCGGACCAGATTGCTGGGGAATGGGGTGTTCTGAGCTCACGGACAGGGAGGATACTCCGGTTTCCGTAATAATTCACCCGCCGACACGACCGCCAGATTCCAACAGCATGAATGCGCACAAACATGACGCCTACAGCATCAGCATCGAGGGCCTACGAGCGAGCCAATTACCAGAGTCCACCAGCATGGAGGAACAGACGACCACCATCACTACCATTGAGCTAGCCCTTGACCTCGTCTTCGTCGCCACCAACGCTCATCTCCGTCACCAACGCCTTAGTGATGGCAATCCTCGTCGTCACAGCTGTGATGAGCCGACACCACCACATGAAACATTTCGTCCAAGAGCCACTCAACACGACCGCATCATCAAGAAGTAGCTATGACACCACTCCCCCATCCACGTATCGCCACCCTGTTCGAGTCACCGGTAGCCCCTGGCAGCGGATGGCCAGGAGATCCGGCATCACCGGACACCCCCGTCGCCAAATGCGCCGAGGATGCAGCGAGAATCGCTGCACACTGCAGCGAATTTGAGGATCTCGACGCTACTATTTCGGTATTCCGCGCGTGCCCGCGCCTCGTCAAGTGGCGCGAGGACATAGCGGTCACTAAGCGCGCTCAATGGCGTGATGAACCTTATTGGGGGCGACCCGTACCGTCATTCGGCGATCCATCCGCTCGCATGGTTATCATCGGCCTGGCTCCCGCCGCACACGGAGCTAACCGCACAGGACGAATGTTCACCGGTGACCAGTCCGGGGACTGGCTTTACCGCGCTTTATATGACGCCGACATTGCCTCACAAGCACAGAGCATTGACGCTGCGGATGGTCTCACCCTTCACGACTGTCGCATCATCGCCCCGGTACACTGCGCACCACCAGACAACTGGCCTCGACCCGACGAGAAGCGCACTTGCGCTATCTGGTTTGATGATGAGCTAGCGCGTTTAACCGCCCTGCGTGCAGTGATGTGCCTAGGGCAGATTGCCTGGACCTCAACCCTGGCAGCCGCCCGTCGTCTTGGATGGCAGGTCCCGCGCCCTGCACCCCGCTTTGGTCACGGCACACGCACTCAACTCGTCCGGCCCGACGGGTCCATCATCGTCGTACTGGGGTGTTACCACGTCAGTCGTCAGAACACGAACACCGCACGGCTCACTCGCAGCATGCTTGACGACGCCGTCAACACGCTCCGGGATCTGGCCACTACCTGAGGAATACCTCCATGAGTGCAGGCGCAACACCGTCACCAGATTCGGCAGCTTAATCGATACTCAGGAAAACTGTATCCATCTCGGCAAGGATGGCGAGACAGTGCAAACAATCCCGCCCGCCGTTCGTCTTCCGAGCATTGGCAACGACCGTAGGCTGGGATCATGGTCATTCTTTCCAAGATCTACACCCGTACCGGCGATCATGGCTCTACGCGCTTGGTCGATAATTCTGTGACAGCAAAATCAGATCTCCGCGTTGAGGCTTACGGCCTCATCGATCAGGCCAACGCCAGCATCGGCCTAGCAATTGCTCTCGACACCACGACGAAGGTTCTCTCGAGAGAGGTTCGAGAAGCTCTCGGCATCATCCAGAACGAGCTGTTCGACGTCGGAGCAGATCTAGCCAATCCACTTGTTGCTAACCCAAAATGGGAACCACTGCGAACTGTCCAGGAGAGTGTCGATCGGCTAGAGCGCTGGTGCGATGAATTCGGCGATCAGTTGCCAACTCTCAGGTCTTTCATTCTTCCTGGTGGCAACCCCGTGGGTGCTCAACTTCATGTCTGCCGTACTGCTATCCGCACGGCTGAGCGCGCTGCGTGGCGAGCTGCCGAGATCTACGGAACCGAGACATCGAATGATCCAGAAACCACACCTGGCGGGGTTAATGAGCTCGCAATCACCTACCTTAATCGCCTTTCCGATTTGCTATTTATCCTGTCTCGAGCCGCAAATAAAGCTGGCGAAGACTCCTCCGATGAGGTGGTGTGGGTTCCCGGCGGGGAACGCAACCCGAGCACGCAGATGACCAACGACGGCCAGGAATAATCACACGAGATGCCCTTCGGTGGCGTACTCCACGCCACCAGGGGGTGCGGCCTCCAGCCACGACATCAGCCCAGTAACAACCCGAGGGTCGACAACGATCTGGCACACCGAGGATCGGCCTCTATGCCCAGTTTCAAGAGTAACAATTTCGTAGGCGTTAGAGGCTAAAGCCAAGGCGTCCTCCACGACCGGTGGGTGGTGCTCCCTCATGGCCAGACCGCCCCGCCTCAAGACGATCGTTGGGACGTGGCGAGGGTCGATAGCTCGGTACCATTCGAAGGCCCCATCAGCGTAACGAGCGCTCCCAATCATCCAGCCGCCCGGCTTGGGGCCACCCATCACGCGAAGACCGCATAAAAAAGCACCGCGTCTACGCATGAGAACGCGGTGCCTAATAAGAAGCCACATCATGTAGAGAACGGCACAACACACAATGAGACCAACAATGACAGCATCCATCGCCAAGGTCGACAGCATCTGGGTAGACCCGAGTTGAGCGATGGACACGTGCATGTTCCAACGCTATTCGGCGCACTTCTGGCAGTCTACGAAGGCTAGCCTAACTTCTCGCTGACAGGAGCGTGGGTCGTTGCAGCGGCCACTACAACGACCCACGGCTAGTTGTCTCAGGAGCGTTGCTTTCCGGCTAGTCGAGCGGCAGCGATCTGGGCCTGGGCCAGATGTAGACGATGAGTAAGGTCCTGGACGACCTCTGGGTCTTGCTCGGAACGCTCATGCTCGTTCAGCTTCTTTCGCAGGCTATCGCGATCACGCCGCGCCTGGTCAACCGAGATCTCCTCAGACCGGGTGGCGTACTGGGTGATGATCGAGACTTGTCCGTCATTATCCAGAGCCACGAAGCCACCGTCGCAAGCGATGACCTCACGGTTACCGTCCGTAGTGATGATCTGGGCCGCGCACGGCGCGAGGGCCGCAAGAAAGGCCTCATGACCGGGGAGCAGACCGATATCACCCTCGGTAGTCCGAACAATGATATTGACCGACTCCCCCTTCCACACCTCACGATCGGCGCTGACGACTTTGACTTGAAGCGGCGGGTGGTCCATAGGACTCAGCCCTCCTTCTTCATCTTGTCCCAGTTCTCCATCACCATGTCCATGCTGCCAACGTTGAAGAAGGCCTGCTCGGGAATGTGGTCAACGTCGCCACGGCAGATCATCTGGAATCCCTCAATTGTGTCGGCAATCGGAACCGTCGATCCAGCGACGCCAGTGAATTTCTCGGCAGTGTACGTGTTCTGGGACAGGAACTGCTGGATGCGGCGGGCCCTCGCCACAGTGACCTTGTCCTCTTCGCTCAGCTCATCCACACCGAGAATAGCGATGATGTCCTGAAGCTCCTTGTTGCGCTGCAGAATCTGTTTGACCTGAGTAGCGGTGTCGTAATGCTCCTGGCCTACGTACAGCGGGTCGAGGATACGAGAGGTCGACGTCAGTGGGTCCACAGCCGGGTACAGGCCACGAGAGGCAATCTCACGAGAAAGCTCCGTGGTGGCATCCAGATGGGCGAAGGTCGTCGCCGGAGCCGGGTCGGTGTAATCGTCAGCGGGGACGTAGACGGCCTGCATCGAGGTGATGGAGTGGCCACGGGTCGAGGTGATTCGCTCCTGCAATTGGCCCATCTCGTCGGCCAAGTTGGGCTGGTAGCCCACCGCCGAGGGCATACGACCTAGCAGGGTTGAAACCTCAGAACCAGCCTGGGAGAACCGGAAGATGTTGTCGATGAACAACAGCACGTCCTGGTTCTGAACATCGCGGAAGTACTCAGCCATCGTCAAACCGGTCAAAGCGATGCGCAAACGCGTGCCCGGGGGCTCGTCCATCTGGCCGAATACCAGAGCGGTGTCCTTGAGCACACCGGCCTCGTCCATCTCGTTGATGAGGTCGTTACCCTCACGGGTACGTTCACCGACACCGGCGAAAACCGAGGTACCGCCGAAGTTGTGGGCGATACGGTAAATCATCTCCTGAATGAGCACCGTCTTACCCACACCAGCGCCGCCAAAGAGGCCAATCTTGCCGCCCTTGACGTAAGGAGTCAGCAAGTCAAGGACCTTAATACCGGTCTCCAGCATCTCGGTCTCGGGCTCAAGGTCATCGAAGGCCGGGGGATCCCGGTGGATCGGCCAACGCTCAGTCACCTCGATTGTGGAGGGATCGGCGTTAAGAACGTCACCTGTCACATTCCAGACGTGACCCTTAGTGACGTCACCCACTGGCACGCTAATCGGGGCACCGGTGTCGCGCACCTCAGTGCCGCGGCGCATACCGTCAGTCGGTTTGAGGGAGATGGCTCGCACGACATTCTCGCCAATGTGCAAGGCCACCTCGAGGGTGATGGTATGAGTCTCTCCCATCACCTCAGCATCGACGTGCAGGGCGTTGAGAATCTCCGGCAGCTGACCGGCCGGAAACTCGACGTCGACGACGGGGCCGATAACGCGGACGACTCGCCCAACGCCGACCACCTCGTCCTTCGTCTCGGGGGTAATTGTTGTCGCAGTCATGGTGTTCTCTCTCACTCCTGTGGGGCAGACTCTGCAAGGGCAGCGGCGCCACCCACGATCTCGGTGATTTCCTGGGTAATGGCGGCCTGACGAGCCTGGTTGGCCTGCCGGGTCAATGTCTGGATGAGCTGCTCGGCATTGTCGGTAGCAGCCTTCATAGCACGCTGACGGCTAGCCAATTCCGAGGCAGCCGATTGCAGCAAGGCGTAGTGGACGCGGTTGGCGACGTACAGCGGTAGCAACTCATCAAGCACACTCACTGGATTAGGCTCAAAGCGGTACTCGTGAAAGATCTCCTCAGCGTTAGCTCCAACGCCAGGATCGCCTTCAGCAAGTTGACCTTCTGGAGTGTCCTGCGGGTCAACGACGGCCAACGGCAGCAGACGAATCACCTTCGGGGTCTGGGTCAGCATCGATTCAAACTCGGTATAAACCATATGGATCTCATCGACACCGCCCTCCTCAGTCGGTCGCAAAAAATCCTCAATGAGATGGTCTGCGATATCCTTAGCATCCCGGTAGCTCGGCGAATCAGAAAAGCCGCTCCACAAATGGTCGACCTTGCGTCCTCGGAATTCAAAGTACTGCACTGCCTTGCGCCCACACAGGTACGTCGCGATCTCCTGTTTCGGCTGGAGGGCGGTCGTTAACTCCTCAGCGGTCCGGATCACATTCGACGAGTAGGCGCCAGCCAGGCCACGATCCGAGGTAATAACCAGCACGGCAGATCGCTTTGGGTCTGGATTCATCGAAGTCAGCGGATGTTCCTCGTGAGTATGGGCGGCTACTGCCGAAAGCGCACGAGTCAGCTCCAGCGAGTACGGGCCCGCTGCTTTAACGGTGTTTTGCGCTTTGATAATTCGCGATGAGGCAATCAACTCCATCGCGCGAGTAATCTTCTTCGTCGTTGCGACGGAGTTCCGCCTCTCCCGCAGTTCACGCAGGTTCGACGCCACGGCTCAGCCCTTCTTCGCGCGAACGATCTTGGCCTGGTCGATGTCCTCATCAGCCATCGGCGAGAACTCTTCATGACCAGCCAGCATCTTTCCATCAGAGGTCTTGAATCCCTTCTTGACCTCTTCAAAGGCAGCAGCCGCCGCATCTTTCGCCTCATCGTCGAACTTGCCGGTTTCCCGGATCGTCGTGAGCACGTTGCTGTGACTACGCAAGTACTCAAGAACGTCACCCTCGAACCGCAATACATCGCCGACCGGAACATCGTCGAACTTGCCGGTGGTGCCACCCCACACGCTAATGACCTGCTCCTCTACCGGGTAGGGCGAGAATTGGCCCTGCTTGAGTAGCTCCATAAGGCGAGCGCCACGATCCAGCTGGCGACGGGACGTGTCATCCAAATCGGAGGCAAACATCGCAAAGGCCTGCATATCGCGGTACTGAGCCAAAGAGATCTTCAAGGTGCCAGCGACCGACTTCATTGCCTTAATCTGGGCAGCACCACCGACTCGCGAAACCGAGATACCGACGTCGACGGCCGGACGCTGGCTGGCGTTGAACAGATCCGACTGGAGGAAGATCTGACCATCGGTAATAGAGATGACGTTCGTCGGAATGAAGGCCGAGACGTCGTTGGCCTTGGTCTCGATGATCGGCAAACCGGTCATCGAACCGCCACCCAAGTCGTCGGACAGCTTCGCGCAACGCTCCAGCAGGCGGGAGTGTAGGTAAAAGACATCACCGGGATAAGCTTCACGGCCCGGAGGACGACGCAGCAGCAGCGACATAGCTCGGTAGGCCTCGGCCTGCTTGGTCAGGTCATCGAAGATGATCAGGACGTGCTTACCCTGGTACATCCAGTGCTGACCAATGGCCGAACCGGCGTAGGGAGCGATGTACTTAAAGCCAGCAGGATCGGAGGCAGGGGCATGGACGATGGTGGTGTACTCCATCGCACCAGCCTTCTCCAGAGCACCCTTCACCTCCGCAACAGTCGAGCCCTTCTGTCCAATGGCGACGTAGATGCAGCGAACCTGCTTCTGAGGATCGCCAGATTCCCAGTTGCCCTTCTGGTTGATGATGGTGTCGATCGCAATGGCGGTCTTACCAGTCTTGCGGTCACCGATGATGAGCTGACGCTGACCACGACCAATCGGGATCATCGAGTCGATGGCTTTAAGACCAGTCTGCAACGGCTCACGAACTTCCTGACGGTCCATAACGCCGGCAGCCTGGATCTCGAGGGCACGACGTCCCTCAACACCTTTGATCTCGCCGAGACCATCAACTGGGTTACCCATCGCGTCCACGACGCGACCGAGATATCCCTCGCCAACCGGCACAGACAGCACTTCCCCAGTGCCACGAACAGTCGATCCCTCATCAATACCGTCGGAATCGCCGAGCACGACCACACCGATTTGCCGCTCTTCTAAGTTAAGGGCAATGCCCATCGTTCCATTCTCGAAGCGCAGCAACTCGTTGGCCATGGCCGAGGGAAGCCCCTCGACGTGGGCGATACCGTCGCCAGATGTGACGACGGTGCCGACCTCCTCACGGACCGCCGTCTCCGGCTCGTAATTCTGGACGAAGTTGTCCAGGGCGTCGCGGATCTCCTCCGGACGTATCGTCAGTTCCGCCATTGCGTCTCCTTGTAAGCTCCCCCATCCCGCACCCGAGGTGAGGGTCACGTATGTCAGCCCAGTTCTCGTCGGGCTTGGTCCAAACGGTGGGCCACCGTCGAATCAATGACCTCGTCACCGAGGTTGATGAGCGCACCCCCGAGCACCGTCGGGTCAACAACTTCAGACAACTCGATCGGGCTGCCGGTGATCCGTTCTAGTTGCTTCACCATTTCCGCGCGCTGGGCGTCGGTCAGTGCCTTGGCGGTCGTCACGATCGCACGCCTGCGATCAGCCATCTCGGCGGCAACATGCAAGTACCCGTCGATCACCTGCTCGAAGGTGCTGTCGGAAGCCACCACAGCTCGGCGAGCCAATACGAGGGTTTCCTCGCTCACATGGCCTCCCACCAACTTCATGAGCAACTCCTGGCGATCCGCCACCGAACGGTTGGGATCACCCAGTGCCACCTGCAGCGCAGCCTGCCCGCGCACGAGTCGGCTCACGTGGAACAACTCGTCGGCAACTGCCTCGAAGCGGTCAGCTTGCCGGGCTCCACGCAGCACAGCACGAACCCCTTGCCGCTCCAGAGCGCGAGTCAGCGCCGCCGGAGATCGCCACTTACAGGTGGTTGTCGCGTCCAGGAGTTCCTTGCAATCGGGCGAGACCTTCGACGTGAAAACCGCGTCGATAAGCCCTTGACGAGCCTTGGTCTCAGAACCTGTGTCGGATACTGCCCGTCGTAAGCCAGATTCACGATTCAGGACGTCAACGACCGCGAAAATCTCATTAGCGAACTCGGTACCTGTACCACGTCGGTCGCCGACCTCGTCTAGCTGCTGTGATGCGCCCACCGCCGTCGTCATGCCCGATTCACCGTCCGCGAATTAGACGCCGAGGGCTCGTCGGCGAGCGATGAGAGGAAGCGGTCGACGGTCGCCTGGACGCGCTGGTCGTCTTGTAGGGACTCCCCCACGATCCGACTGGCCAGGGTGGTCGCAAGGCCGCCGATCTCGGCACGCACCTCGCGCACCGCCTGATCGCGCTCGGCCCGGATTTGAGCGTTGGCACGCTCGGTGATCCGATCGGCCTCTTCCTGGGCGTTGGCACGCATCTCCGCAATAATCTGTGCTCCCTGACTCTTCGCGTCATCACGTATCTGGGCAGCCTCATCGCGCGCGCTGGCCAGCTGAGCCTGGTACTTCTCAAGAGCCGCTTTAGCCTCAGCCTGAGCCCTCTCAGCCCTCTCAATTCCACCTTGAATCGTCTCGGTGCGCTCCTCGTAAAGCTTCTCGAAACGGGGAACAACCGCCTTGGCGATGAGCCACGTGAGGAGCAACACAAGGATGACTCCGACGATAATCTCGATGGGATGCTCAGGAGCAAGCGGCCCAAGATCCATCTCGAGGATGTTCATACGTCCGGGCTCACTTAACGATGAAGGCGAGGATAAAACCGAACAGCGCGAGAGCCTCGACCACAGCGAAGCCAATGAATGCCGTCGTCATCATGGCCGGACGAGCCTCAGGCTGACGAGCGGTGCCATTAATGACGGCTGCGAAGATCCACGCCACGCCAAGAGCCGGGCCGAGGGCGGCCAGGCCATAGCCGAGCACGTTGAGCGAGCCACCGATGAGCATGGGTACCATGGTGTTTCCTTCCGGATTTTGTGCCCCGTCCGGGGGCGTTGTCTTCGTCGCCGGTCGGTTTGACGACGAGGTCCTAGAGGTGGTGTGTCGTCAGTGTTCCTCGGACATCGAGGATGCTACATACTGAGCCGACAGCACGGTAAATACGTAAGCCTGCAAAAAGCCCACAAACAACTCCAGCGCAAAGAGCGCGAAGCTGAGGATCAGGGAGAGACCGCCAGCAACGTTGTAAATAATGCTGGACGGGTAAGTGAGAAGGAATCCGCCACCAACGACGAAGATCATGATGATCAAGTGGCCAGCGACCATGTTGGCAAACAGTCGCAACGACAGCGTTAGTGGACGGGTGACGAAGTTTGACAAGAACTCCAGCGGGATGATGAGCCACCGTAGGTACCAGGGCACGCCGGGCGGCAGTACCGAGTCCTTAAGGTAGCGAATTCCCTTGGTCTTAAACCCAGCGATGACGTAGACGAACCAGGACACTATAGCTAAGCCGTAAACGTATCCGACATGGGAAAAAGTTGGGAACATGAAGACGAATAGTTCACCGAACCAGTTGTTGATGAGGATAAAGCTGAAGAGGGCAACCAGATATGGCAACCACGGTTCAAATCCGTGGCCGATGGTGTCTCGCGCCAGAGAATTACGGATGAAGTTGTAACAATACTCGCCAAAGACCTGACGCTTGCCTGGTACAACTTTAAGGCCGCGACTCATCCACACCCAGAAGACGATGACAACAAGGAATGCAATGATCACTTGCCAGAACGGCTTGTCCATCCAAGCCACCCCGAAGGTCCCGCCGAACTTGAAGTCCTCGAGCCCTGGAGTGTGAAACTCCAAAGGAGACACGATCCCGCTCACTGACCCTCCCGGTCGTTGTTCTGGTTGGGCACGACCCCGTAGCGCTTAACAATGAGATAAACGCTCGCCGCAAAGCCGACGATCATGCCGACGACAAAAATCCACACTTGATGGAAGTGGCTTGACAGCAGCCAGCCGATGCCACCATAGAACAGCATGCCCGCTAGGACATAGCTCAAAACACCCCAAGCGTCGCCGTCACTGGACGGCGCGGAGCTGGTACTCGTTCGTCTCATTGAGTTCGTGCTCATGTCTATGCTAACTTTAGCAGCCATAACCCCACTAGTACTCATCGAAGACCGCCATCGGCCTGACGACACTCGGCATTGGCTGGATCGTGATCTTCAGGATCTTCATAGATTCGCTGCGGCTGCCAACCAGCTAGGACCACGCCGACAGTCCAGGCCAGCAAGGACCCGATCATTGCTGATGTGCATGGAAGCGGAATAAGCCCAGTGCGGTACTCAGATACCAGAGCCCCAAGGCCGCCCAGAACACTAACTTGGATGACGAAGAGCCCAACGGCCAGAAGCCAGGAGCCGCTCCGGTTGAGCAGATGAACGCCACGGCCGCACGCCAAAAACGCCACCGCCACGACGGTGCCAGCTAGACCACTGAAGGCTGACGGTACGCGGGGTCGAACGATGACGGTCATCACTAAGGTCACAAGCAGGCCGACTATTGTAGCCCATAGCAGCCCACTTCGGTAAACACGGGACACGACACGAGATGTCACCGGCGCACGGCGGTCAACGCGGGCATGACTCATGGCGAGACGTGCCATCTCATCATCCCCCCGTGATCACGGCCGCAGATTCCCGTGGTGAATACGCAGGGCATCTGGACTCGGCAACGCGACGCTATGAATCGAGTGGCGGTATGCCTGCTGAGGACATCCTCGATGAAAAGGTAACACATGACGCGTGACGATGTCGTCATCTCAGGCCTGGGCGGCTGGGTGATGTGAATTCGCCATAGTGAGGAGTACGCACATTCCGAGTCCCGTTACCACGATTACGATCGCCCACCATGTTTGTTCCAGGCCAATAAACACCGTCCCAAAGGTGAGCACGGTGGTCCATAGATACATCAGCAAGACAGCCCGCATGTGAGAGTGGCCTCGTTGCAATAAGCGGTGATGAAGGTGTTGCTTGTCCGCAACGAAGAACCACGTCCCTCGCCATGTCCTCCGGACATAGCCCATGACAAGGTCCAGAAAAGGGATGGCCAGCACCATCAGTGGCACGACGATTGGCAAGTAAGCGGGGACCAATCCGCCGCCCCGTGCTGTCAGAGCCGTCGAATCGATCTGTCCGGTCAACGAGATCGTCGAGGTAGCTAGCAATAAGCCAAGTAGCAGAGCTCCGGAATCACCCATGAACATCCTCGCCGGATGCCAGTTGTGGGGCAAAAAACCGAGACAGGCGCCCGCCGTCGCAGCCGTAATGAGACTGGTAGTCGTCGCAACAACAAAGTCCTGTTCGTGAGCCAGCAGGTAGGTGTATGAGAAGAAAGCCAAGGACCCGATGGCCACCACACCGGATGCCAGGCCGTCAAGTCCATCAATGAAATTCACCGCATTGGCGCACAACACAATGAAGAACACCGTCACCAAGATCGAAGTAGGCGTCCCCAAAGCAATGATGGAGTTCGGCAGCGGGATCCAAAACATTCGCACTCCGCCCGTGACGACGATGCCGGCCGCTAATACCTGGCCAGCTGCCTTGGCCAAGGCAGGAAGGTCGAGCAGGTCATCGACGACACCCACAGCGCAGATCACTACACCAGCCAGACAGATCGTCAACGCGTCGTCAGCAACCAGAAGATGGCGGCCCAGGAAAGGCATATTGCGGGCCAGCAGACACGCCAAGGCCACTCCCCCCAGCATGGCCACCCCGCCAAAGTAAGGAATAGGGACGGTATGGACATCCCGTGAACGCACTTTGGCGACAGCTCCCCACCTGAGGGCAGCCTGCCGACACAAGCCAGACAGCAGATAAGTTGTCAAACCCGATGTCAGCATCACCAAGAGGTATTCACGCATGACGAGTGTCAGCCCTCGATCTCTGACTGCGTCGATGTGGCCTCGGTCGGGGCAACATCAGAACCATGATTTTCGGACGAATCTTGGTCGATAGCCGGCGGTTCCATCCCAATAACGTCAGGGGCAACCTCGTGGATAGCCTCCAGTGATAGGGCGCCCTGACGCACCACTTTTCCGTCCGTCGTCGAAACAAAATCAATAATCGTCGAAGACTCCCCCACCCGGCTTGGACCGGCATCAAGGTAGACAGCCACCTCAACGCCCAACTGATCGGCAGCTTCCTGCGCAGTCAAGGCCGCTGGATGGCCAGACTTATTCGCACTAGAGACGGCAAGCGGCCCAGTCATGCGCAGCAACTCGCGAGTCTGGTCCTGGTCAGGCACGCGAACAGCAAGAGTGCCGTTAGTCTCACCCAAATCCATGCCAAGAGACTCCTGAGCACGCAAAACAAGAGTGAGACCCCCAGGCCAGTACTTCTCGGCAAGAGCCTTTGCCCCCGCCGGTATGTGCTGGCATAGGGCTGGCAACGCGACCGAATCGCTGACGAGAACTGGCGGCGGCATATCGCGGCCCCGCTCCTTAGCGTTGAGCAGACGCTGTACTGCTAAAGCGTTGAGGGCGTCAGCACCAATACCGTATACGGTGTCGGTCGGTAGCACGATGCACTCACCATCGGCAATAGCGTCCGCAGCCTGTTCTAGGGCGTCTTCACAGGAATCAGGATTAGCAACGTCAAGGATGAACGGGGAAATCCCGGAATCTTCAGCCGCTGCGTCTCCTCTTGGCTCGATACCGCTGACTGTCGACTTCTCTTCTGCGACCGGCCCGGCCAGCTCGTCGGTATTGACCATCGTCTGGTCAGTCTCATCCATGGCATCCATCCTTGCACCGTCGGCGAGCCGTGACGAACCTCGGCCTACCTGCCAGATCATCATGGTCCTCGATCTGCTCCCACATATCGGAAGTCGCCATCGCAGCGACGAGCTCCTCACGTTGGGTCTCGTCGTGTTCCATGACGAACAGGCCGCCCGGCGTAAGCAGTTCGGCAGCTCGCCCGATGAGGAGCAGCGGTAGGTCGAGCCCGTCGTCACCAGAGAATAAGGCAAGGTCAGGCTCGTGTTCGGTGACTTCCCCAGGGATAGACGAAACATCACTACGACGCAAGTACGGCGGATTTGTGACGACGACGTCAAACCGTCGGCCATCGTCAGGTACCCGCAAAGCGTCGCCCGCGAGAACCTCAACTCCGGAGTCGCACAGGTTGCGTCGGGTCCACGTCAGAGCAGCGTCATCCACTTCGACGGCGCTGACCCGGGAACCCGGGACTTCACTAGCCACCGCAAGAGCAATAGCTCCCGTACCGGTGCACAAATCGATCACACTAGGGCAAGCGCCAGACATCACCAATCGTCGAGCCTCCTGGATGGACTGTTCGGCCACCAACTCGGTCTCCAAGCGGGGTATAAACACTCCTGGCCCGACCTCCAGCCGAAGGCCACGGAACCAGGCATGACCGATGATGTACTGCGCTGGTTCCCCGCTTCGCCGCCGATCCACCATCTGATTGAAACGATCCTCATCATCAGCATTAACGCTCGCCACACGAATGAGTTGTGACGGTTGGATTCTCAGTGCTTCACATAGCAACATGCGTGCATCTGCTGCCGGGGTCTCAATCCCCGCGGTGGTCAGTTGTCGAGTGGCTCGTGCCAGGAGGAGAGATGGGCTGGGATCTGCCATTAGGATTCTTGACCTTCGGGCCGTTGTGCCATCCGACGCCTCACCTCATCGGCATGGAGCGCGTCTAGAACATCACCTAGGTCGCCAGCCAGAATCTGGTCAAGTTTCCTGGACTTGTACCCAATACGATGATCTGTCAGGCGATTCTCGGGAAAGTTATAGGTACGCACTCGAGCCGATCTATCGACAGTACGCACCTGGTCTCGACGCATTCGATCATTTTCATCAGCAGCCTGTTGCGCCGCTAAGGCCGCGACTTTTGCCCGCAACATCCGCATCGCTTCCGCTTTGTTCTGCAACTGGCTGCGCTCATTTTGGCAGCTGGCGACGATGCCGGTACGCAAGTGGGTAAGACGAACAGCCGAATCGGTGGTATTGACTCCTTGGCCGCCTGGCCCCGAAGACCGGTACACGTCAACGCGAACCTCAGCTGGGTCAATATCGACCTCAGTCTCGTCGACATCCGGCATGACAAGGACTCCGACTGCTGAGGTATGAATACGCCCCGACGACTCCGTCACTGGCACCCGCTGCACGCGGTGGACGCCACCTTCATGCTTGAGGTAGCCATAGGCTGGGCGCGATGGAACCCCCGCAACGGCAATCACGACCGTGCGATATCCTCCCAGATCTGTCGGTTCGCTGGTGAGCTCGCGAACGCTCCACCCCACCCGTTCGGCATACCGGGTATACATCCGTAAGAGATCAGCAGCAAAGAGGGCAGATTCTTCTCCACCCTCGCCGGAGTGGATTTCGACTAAAGCATCTTCCTGATCCAGGGGGTCAGAAGGAGCAAGTAACTCGGTGAGCTCTGTACTGGCGAGGTCCAATTGGCCACGCAGCCTCTCAGCTTCCAGCCCAAAAGCGGGATCCTCCTCAGTGAGATCCTCGGCTGCCTCAACGTCGGCCCTTAGCTGGTCGACGCGGTCGGCGACTGACACCACATGGCGAAGGCGTGCATGGCGCTTACCGAGCCTTCCCATAGCAGAGGGGTCTGATAGCACCGCAGAATCGGCCAACTGGGTCTCGATCTCCCGCAGACGACGACGAACTTCATCAATCGCCTGTTGCGCAGATTCGCTCATGCCCCCTCCTGACCAGCGTTGCCTGGGTCGGGTGTTGTACCCCCGAAACGAGCCATGACGCCGAGCCGCAGCCCGGCGTCATGGTCATCGGTATAGACGACGTCAGTACGTGTAGACGACGTCAGTTCTTTTTGCCATAGCGGCGCTCGAACCGGGCAACGCGGCCACCAGCGTCAAGAATCTTCTGCTTGCCGGTATAAAACGGGTGGCACTTCGAGCAGACGTCAGCATTAAGGGTGCCAGACTGCGAAGTGCTGCGGGTAGTGAAGGTGTTCCCACAGGTGCACACCACGGTCGTCTCGCGGTAATCGGGATGGATTCCCTGCTTCATGTTGTGATCTCCTTATCAAACGCGCTCCGGGTCGCCCGACTGGTACGAACGGGCGTGAACCGGAACCGGCGCGTCAGTTTACCCCTGACGGCCAGCCACGGTCCACTTGACGACATCAATCCTGGTTCGGGGTCGTCTTCGAAATGGTGTACAAGAACTCCACGTTCGTCTGGGTCTTACGCAGCCGCGAAAGCATCATTTCGAGAGCCTGGGAGCCTTCCAGACCAGACAGCACTCTGCGCAGCTTCCACATAATCGCTGTCTCCTCGCGCGACAGCAGCAATTCCTCGCGACGGGTACCGGATGCGTCAACGTCGATAGCAGGGAACAGCCTCTTATTGGCAAATTCGCGACGGAGCCGCAACTCCATATTGCCAGTGCCTTTGAACTCCTCGAAGATCACCTCGTCCATCTTCGACCCGGTCTCAACCAGAGCGGTGGCGAGGATCGTCAGGGACCCACCGTGTTCGATATTACGAGCAGCGCCAAAGAACTTCTTCGGCGGGTACAGGGCAGCTGAGTCGACACCACCGGAAAGGATCCGACCGGAAGCAGGGGCGGCCAAGTTGTACGCACGTCCCAGACGAGTGATGCCGTCCAGCAAGATGACGACGTCGTGACCAAGCTCTACGAGACGTTTGGCACGCTCGATGGCCAGCTCGGACAGCTGAGTATGGTCGTCAGCAGGGCGGTCGAAGGTCGATGCGACGACCTCGCCGCTGACAGTGCGCTGGAAGTCAGTGACCTCCTCGGGGCGCTCGTCGACCAACACCACCATGAGGTGAACTTCGGGGTTATTGCGAGTGATCGAGTTTGCGATCGATTGCATGATCATCGTCTTGCCAGCCTTTGGAGGCGAAACGATGAGACCGCGCTGGCCTTTACCAATCGGACTGACGAGATCGATGATCCGCCCAGTCATGTTTTTGGGGTCGTCCTCGAGACGCAGACGTTCCTGCGGATACAGCGGAGTGAGCTTAGAAAACTCCGGACGCTGCTTCATCTGCTCGGGATCAACACCATTAACCTGCTCGATTTTGACCAGCGGCGCGAACTTTTCACGCCTCTCCCCTTCGCGATGAGCACGCATCTGACCGACGATGACGTCGCCTTTGCGCAGGCGGTGCCGACGCACTATAGCCATCGAGACATAGGCATCATTGGCGCCAGGAAGATATCCCGAAGTGCGCACAAAGGCATACTGGTCACGAATGTCGAGGATGCCCGAGCACGGGACAAGGACGTCGTCCTCACGCACATTCGGTTCTGAATCGGAGTAGCGGTCGTTAGAACGCTTGCGACGGTTTTGACGGTCACGCTGGCGACGGCGGCGAGAACGTCGCCCGCCATTGCCGTATTCCGAGAACCGACCGTACTCGTCGTCGGAATCGACAGAAGAGTCGTTGTTGTGATCATGTTGAGGGCCACGATCGGACTGGTTGCGTTCACCGCGTTGACCGCGAGACAGCGCTTCAAGCCGGGCACCAACCTCGTCGTTGATGTTGCTGTCGCCAGAATTGCTGTTGAAATTTTCTCGTGAGGTATTGCGGGCTCGTCGTCGAGGTGAATCGCCTCGACGACTGCGGTCACCGCGCTCACGGCCCGGGCGATCAGCTCCGCCATCCTGCTGACCCGGATCTTGGTCGTCAGGTTTCTTGGCTGTTTCCGCTTGTTTCTGAGCCTCGGCGGCGTCGAGTAGGTCGCCTACCGACGGAGTTTTCTTCCCCCCTGCAGATTTATTGAATTCGGAGTCCTCAGAAGCCTCCGCGCGACGGCGTCGCTGGGTGCGCTGTTGCCGGCCCTCATCACTAGAAGTACCGGATTCCTGACCGCGATTCTGACGCTCAGCTGGCCTCCCGACTCCCGGATATCCCCCTTCAGAGATAGCCGCGATGAGGTCAGCCTTGCGCATACCACGAGCTCCCTTAATTCCCATCTGAGTAGCGATAGAACGAAGCTCGGGGAGCAACTTAGTGGACAGATCCAAGGATCCATCCGGCTGTGAGGTTTGAGTCACGTAAGTCCCTTCGAACTGCCCCGGCCGGTATAACGTCCGGTGGGCGCGGTTTCATCGGGCCTGCCGTCGGAATCGACTATAGGTCGGGCGGCTGACACCACGGGAACCGAACGGTTTGCGGAGCAGGGACCTCCGGCCGTGGTGTGGCGTTCGAGGCCCTCGAACGCCGAAGACATGGTCCCCAGGGACAAGACTGTGACGCCGGGATCACGAGACGATCGTCAGTGGGGATTTGCGCACGTCCAGCGCGCTACATCACTACTATAACGCACATACCGGATCGTGTTCATACCGAGGATCAGAAGAAATGGACCCCTTCACCAAGAACTAGGTCATGTGCCACGAACCCGGCAGTATCGACGTCAGACACCTTCTCGAGTTGGTCACGGCTCCCCAGGGCCAGAACGGTAGGCCCAGCGCCAGAAATGACAGTGGCGACGCCACGTCCGCGCAATCTATCCGTGAGCGCTGCCGATTCCGGCATAAGAGCGCGCCGGTATGGTTGGTGGATCCAGTCCTGAGTTGCCGCCAAGAGATGTTCAGGTGAGGTTGTCAGGGCAGTGACAAGCAGTGACGCCGCCAGGACCTGATGGACCGCGTCAACGCGGTCGACCTGTTCGGGAAGCACCTGACGGGCCAAGGCCGTTGGTACGAGGCGATCGGGAACATATACCCGAAACACAATGGACGGGTTGACAGTCAAGCCGATGTGGTTGACGGCCTCGCCATCGAGCCACGCCAACTGCGCACCCCCGAGGATCGCGGGAGCGGCATTGTCCGGATGACCCTCGATAGCGGCAGCCATCGTCAGAAGCGCACTGCGATCCAGCGGGAACCCAGGGCGGGCCAGCCCCCAAGCCAATGCCAACCCGGACACGACGGCCGCAGCCGACGATCCCAGACCTCGGCTTTGCGGAATGGAGTTGATAGCGGTCAGATGCAACCCAGCATCAGGGTGGGGATAGCCCAGCTCCACCAAACCCTGGCGTAACGTCGCCATCACGAGGTGGGATTCGTCATGGGGAACCGTGTCAGCCCCTTTCCCTGTCACGTCGATCATCACCCCGGGACGATCGAGTACCCCGACACTAACCTCATCCCATAGATCCAGAGCTAAGCCGATACAGTCATAACCGGGACCGAGGTTCGCAGAAGTAGCGGGAACACGCACCCGCACGCTGTTGTCCATCGTCAATTCCTCAGGAACAGAAGTCCAACAAAGCGGCAACCTGGTCAGTCGAAGCTTCCACAGCCTCGGTTGACAAGGTAGTGCGACTCAATGCAGTGTCAATGTCCTTCAGACCGTTTCCAGTTACCGTGACGACGATGCGCAGTCCAGGATCCAGGCGTCCCTCGGACTTCAACTTGAACAAACCTGCCACTCCGACTGCTGATGCCGGCTCAACAAAAATGCCCTCTCGAGCAGCTAGGAAAGTCTGGGCGTCAAGAATTTGCTCGTCCGTGACAGCGTCGATGAGCCCCTCCGACTCGTCTCGAGCGGCCAACGCCAGCTTGCCGGAGGCCGGACGACCGATACGAATAGCGGTGGCTACCGTTTCCGGGTCATTAACGTCGTGGCCCAGCACCAGGGGGGCTGCGCCAGCGGCTTGGAATCCGAACATCCGCGGCGTGTGGCTGGCAGGACCGTCCGCTACGTACTCGCGGTAACCCTTCCAATAGGCGGTGATATTGCCTGCGTTGCCCACCGGAAGAGCGTGGATATCAGGAGCGTCACCAAGAACGTCAACGACCTCAAAGGCAGCAGTTTTCTGTCCCTCGATGCGGTACGGATTGATCGAGTTCACCAGGGAGACCGGGAAATTCTCGGCCAGCTCGCGGGCAATACGCAGGCAATCGTCGAAGTTGCCGAGAATCTGGATGATTCGACCGCCATGGACAACAGCCTGGGCGAGTTTGCCAGCTGCAATCTTGCCCTGGGGAAGGAGCACGACCGGAGTCATGCCGGCTCGGGAGGCGTAAGCCGATGCCGAGGCAGAGGTATTACCGGTAGAGGCACACACCACGGCTTTCGAGCCGTCGGCAAGGGCTTTCGTCATGGCCATCGTCATGCCACGATCCTTGAACGATCCGGTCGGATTGGCCCCTTCAACTTTAACCCATACCGTCGCGTCAAGCTCGACGCCCAATCGTGGGGCAGGCACCAACGGGGTCGCCCCCTCCCCCAACGTCACGATCTGGTCAATTCCGTCCATAGGGAGACGGTCTCGATAGGTCTCAATCACGCCGAAGAGACGATTCTGCTGGCTCATGATCACATTCCCTCCACTCGGATAACACGAGGATCGGAGTTGACGTAGTGATGGCCGGTGAGTTCGTTGACGCACTCGTCGACGTCACATTCTCGGGCTTCGTGAGTGAGGACCTTGAGGGTAGCTGACCATCCATCAGCGCGGTCAGTACCCTCCACTGCAGACTGTTGCACAGTCTGCAAGGACACCCTGTGGCTGGCGAAGATCTTTGCGACTTCGGCGAGCACACCGGGCTCGTCACGAACTTGCAACCGTAGGTGAAACCGGGTGTGGACCTCGGACATGGGCAAGATCGGGAACTCCCCGTAGACGTCCTGAGACGGACCAGCAACCCCTCGCACGAGGTTACGTGCCACAGTGACGAGGTCTCCCATAACGGCTGATGCCGTGGGAGAGCCTCCGGCTCCAGGGCCAAGGAACATGAGGCGTCCGGCTTCACGAGCTTCGATGAACACCGCGTTGAAGGCTCCTGAGACACTCCCCAAAGGATGGGTTGCAGGAACGAGGGCCGGATGGACGCGAGCCGAAATACCGTCGGGGCCGGCCTGGCACACAGCTAAGAGCTTGACGACGCAATCCATATCATGTGCAGCGAGGATGTCATCTGGGGTGATCTCGGTAATCCCTTCTCGATACACCTGGTCGCCGCGCAACTGAGTATGGAACGCAAGCGACGACAGCAGCGCAGCCTTAGCCGCAGCGTCATAACCCTCCACGTCAGCCGTCGGATCGGCCTCGGCATACCCTTGAGCTTTCGCCTGGGCAAGGGCTTCATCGAACCGGGCACCCGTAGTCGTCATTTGGTCAAGGATGTAGTTGGTCGTGCCATTGACGATGCCCATAACACGAGTGATTTGATCTCCGACAAGAGACTCGCGCAGCGGGCGGACGATCGGAATTGCCCCGGCTACCGCAGCTTCGTAGTACAGATCGACGCCGTTGCTCTCGGCCACAGCGTGTAACTCAGTCCCGTGAGCTGCCAACAGGGCCTTATTCGCCGTCACAACGGAGTGCCCCTTGCCGAGGGCAGCTGTCAGGAGCTGACGGGCAGGGTCGATGCCACCGATGAGCTCGATGACGATATCCACATCGTCCCGGTTAACGAGCACTGTGGGATCATCGGTAAAAAGACGCGAGTCAAGGCCCTGGCGCGGGCGATCAGGATGGGCGACAGCAATACCAGCGAGCTCGACCTGCCGCCCCACTCGAGCGGCGATATCCTCCGTCCTCGATTCAATCATCCGGGCCACCTGGGACCCCACAACCCCGCACCCCAGCAAGGCCACGCGTATCGGCTGGGCTGACGCGGAATCGGTGGTATTCGTCATCTCTTCCTCACCTCGTTGTTGTCAGCTGATGAAAGTTCACAGATAGTGCGTAATAGGACTTTTCGATGCGTTACGGGCATGGCACCTCGGCACGGATCGGCCCTGGATCGAGAGCAAGGAGGTCGTCGATGTTCTCCCGGCGCAACAGCACCAACACACCCCGGTCCTCATTCACGCTCACGACCGCCGGACGCGGTACATGGTTGTAGTTGGAAGCCATCGACCTTGAGTAGGCCCCGGCTCCGGGCACCGCTATGACATCCCCTGGGGAAACGTCACCGGGCAGGTAGACGTCGCGCACCAAGATGTCTCCGGCCTCACAGTGCTTGCCCACAATGCGGCACAGCACCGGCGCCACTTCCGAAGTCCGGTTGGCAATAACAGCCGAGTACTCTGCAGCGTACAGGGCAGGGCGAATATTATCGCTCATCCCGCCATCGACGGAGACGTACATTCGCTGGGCACCAGTATCCAGGTCGACTGGCTTCACGGTGCCGACGGTGTATAGAGCCATCGTCGTCGGCCCTACAATGGCACGGCCGGGCTCCAGAGAAATATGGGGAACCTCCATACCCCTTCCCCGGGCTTCAAGGGTGACGATCTCGCGAAGGGCCCCAGCTAAGCTTTCGACGGTGGCCGGAGAATCTTGACTGGTGTAGGCAATACCGAACCCACCGCCAAGGTCGAGTTCGGGGAGGGCGCTCCCGGTGGCCTGATGGAACTGCTCGAGAAGCTTCATAGTGCGACGAGCCGCCACCTCGAAACCAGCGGTATCGAAGATCTGAGAACCGATGTGGGAGTGGACGCCTAACAGGTCGATGGCGTCACTGGTGTGGCACCTCACCATGGCAACCATCGCGGCGCCATTGGTAATTGAGAAACCAAATTTTTGATCCTCGTGGGCGGTGGCAATGTATTCATGAGTATGCGCTTCGACACCTGCAGTTACTCGTACCATGACGCGGGCATGCCAGCCGTTTTCCCGACACAATTGCTCGATGCGCATGATTTCATCTAGGGAGTCGACGATGATCCGCCCCACTCCGACGCTAAGAGCCAATTTAAGCTCGTCAATTGACTTGTTATTCCCGTGCAACCCGATCCGGGCAGGATCCATCCCACCTTGCAGGGCTGTTATGAGCTCGCCGCCGGTGCAGGTATCTAGGAACAGACCCTCCTGGTCAATCCATGAGGCGATCGTGCGGGTCAAAAAAGCTTTCCCGGCGTAGTAGACGTCCCACTCGGAAAAAGCGTCACGGAAGGCCCGTGCCCGCTGCCGGAGGTCGGACTCGTCAAGCACGTAAAGAGGCGATCCGTATTGCGACAACAGCTCGGTGACGGTCACCCCGGCCACCTCAACGATTCCATCGTCATCACGATCAGTCGATGCTGACCAGAGCGCAGGGTCCAATGCGTTAACGTCATCAGGCAAGGTCAGCCACTGCGGACCGGCAGCTGCGACGTCGGCGTGGACCGAGCCGGCAACGTGCATGTGCGTCATGGTTACACCTTGCCAGAGGCCACCGACACGATCGCAGAGTGTCCATGCTCGCGATCTTGAATGGCGAGCAGCCCACCGGTGCGCTAAACTCCACAGGTGGTCGGGGCCTTCGGGCCTGTCGGCTCCCGTAGCTCAGGGGATAGAGCACCGCCCTCCGGAGGCGGGAGCGAGGGTTCGAATCCCTCCGGGAGCGCTCGAACTATGTCCTTAGCGGCGTATCTGGATTTATCAGGTAGGGTGTCAGTTCGTGCCATTTCGTGACGCCAAAACCGCTCGCCAAGGATCCCGAGCTGCGCTGTTTTCTGCGGCAGGTGCCATCGTGCTGTGGACAGTGGGTCGACTCGTCATGCTTCACGTCTTTATCCAGCCGTCATCGAACTACATCACGGGTGACCTCCGGTACTACCTGTGGTGGATGTCGAGCGGACAACCAGATTCGTCCGTCCTGCCGGAATACCCGCTGCCTGTTGTGTGGTTCATGCGAACCCTCTATTGGGCCGGAGGCGACACCTACTTCCCTATGGCCTTTTCAATGACGATGCTGCTACTCGACGCCATCCTCGCAGTGGCGATGTGGCATGACGGCCATCGCGCGGGGGCACTGTGGTGGATCGTCCTGGTGCCCTTCCTTGGGCCGATCATGTGGAATCGCTTCGACATGGTTCCTGCAGTCTGCATGGGACTGGCAGCCTTGTGGTACCGACGCCATCCGGCAGCCTGCGGCGCCATGATCGCATTAGGTGCCGCGACAAAATTATGGCCTGCCCTCCTCATCTTGTCCGTGATCTCCCGACATAGAGCTGCCGTGCGGCGTCTCATCGCCTTCACTATCACTGGTTTTGGGCTCGCCCTGGCATCACTTCTCGCGGGCGGCTGGGAACGTCTCGTCTCACCGCTGACGTGGCAGTCCGGCCGCGGCCTGCAGATCGAATCGGTGCCCGCCACTATTCCGATGCTCCACTATTTCCGCAACCCTCACGGCGACCACACCGTCAGGATGTCGAGCTATAACGCATACGAGATCTTCGGCCCAAGCGTGGCTAGCTGGAAGTCCGTCTCCACCGGCCTCATGGTGCTCGCGGTCGCCCTAGCCATCGGTTTGGCCGTTGTCTCGTGGCACCGAAACGGCCTTGATCACCGGACCGCTGTCATGGCGGACCTCGTCATCATTGGCGCCCTCATCGTGGCTAACAAGACCCTGTCTCCACAGTATTTCATTTGGTGGGCCGCTCCGACTGCAATGATCCTGGATCGTGTCTCGGCCGAGGCCAAGGACCCTGGTGATTCCGACGCCCTATCCTGGGCACGCACGTCGTGCTGGATCGTCGCCGTGCTGATGGCCGTCACCACCTTCATGACCCAGCAGGTGTACCCACTGCACTACCAAAAGATCCTCGGGGGTTCATCAAGTACCGGCTGGTTGCTCGTCAGTCGCAACATGCTGGTCGTCATGACCTTTGCGGCGTGCATCGCAACGTTGGTGGCAAGCCTTCGTATGCACGTGCCCGCACAGCCGACCGTAACGCCAGCGAGACCGCGTCACGCCGCACTTAATGAACGGTGATTTATATCACATTTTGGGGATTGGCGCCAGTTGTTCCCCGATATGTCTAAATTGTTGGGATGACACGGCTAATCCGGCTACCATCATCACGTCTGGGTCGATAAACACAGACAGAGCAGCGCAGCTCGAAGGGCCTGTCTAAAGGTTCCGCGAGCGCTCGAGACGACGGTTTGACGGAAGAAGGCAGTGGTGAGTCCCGCCCCACACGACAAGTCCAACAACTCTCCTGATTTTGGAGCCAACGACTGGCTCATCGAAGAGATGCGTGACCAGTATCAGAGTGATCCGAATTCGGTCGATCCGGCCTGGGCTACGTTCTTTCGCAAGGAGGCAGTCGAGTCCACCGACTCGGTGACTAAATCTGCCGCTAAGGATGTCCCAGGCGCGTCGGCCCCCAAGCCTGCGACGAAGCCGCAGCCTGTTCCTGCTGCGAAACCCGCGCCCATCACAGCCCCGAAGCCCCAAAAGCAGCCTCCGCGTCCTCCAATGTCCGCAGACGCACCGCGACATAGCGCCAAGCTCGAGACTGTTGAGCCGACGGTAACGAAAATGAAGGGTGCGCCGATGCGCACCGCCAAGAATATGGATCAGTCGCTAACCATGCCGACGGCCACGACGGTACGTGACGTACCGATGCAATTGGTCATCGAACAGCGCACCATGATCAACTCCTTCCTTAAGAAGGCCAAAGGCGGCAAGGTTTCCTTCACCCATATCCTGGCTTATGCCATGGTCCAGGCCCTCAAAACGGTGCCCGCCATGAACAATGCATATGCCGAGATTGACGGTAAACCGCACCTCATCGAAAACCATCAGATCAACCTCGGCATGGCCATCGACGTCGTTGCCTCGGATGGATCGCGCAAGCTGGTTGTGCCTGCTATCAAGGGCGCCGAGCAGATGGACTTCCTTGATTTCTGGCGAGCTTATGAGGAGATCGTCCGGAAGGGGCGCACTAATGAGCTGACCGTCGACGATTTCAAGGGGGTTACCGCCTCCCTGACGAACCCGGGTGGCTTTGGCACCAATCACTCCATCGCTCGCCTCATGCCTGGCCAGGGCATGATCCTCGGGGTTGGATCGATTGACTATCCCGCCGCCTATCAGGGCAACTCCCCTACTCGAATAGCGGAGTTGGGTATCTCCAAGGTGACGACGCTCACCTCGACCTATGATCATCGCATCATCCAGGGTGCTCAGTCCGGAGAATTCCTGCGCCGCATGCATCAGTTGTTGCTGGGAGCTGACCGCTTCTATGAGGACATCTTCGAGTCACTGCGCATCCCCTACGCCCCGGTTCAGTGGGCAAGTGACCGTCTTGCTAATCGCGCTGATCAGGTAGGAAAGCAAGCTCGCGTCATCGAACTCATCGATGCGTGGCGTCGTTTCGGACACCTATCGGCTGATCTCGATCCCATCGAGTACCGGCCGCGGTTCCACCGCGACCTCATGCTCAACAGCCACGGGCTGACGCTGTGGGACTTCGACCGTACCTTCCCGATCGCGAACTTCGCTGGTCAGCGCCGCGCCACGATGTCCTTGCGCGAGATTCTCACGATCTTGCGTGACTCGTACGCCTCGAAGATGGGCATCGAGTACATGCACATCGCCGACTATGAGCAGCGCAAGTGGTTCCAGGACCGTTTCGAGAAGGAGCATCAGCCGCTCTCTCGGAAGATGCATTTGCAGATCCTCGACCAACTCAACGAGGCCGAGATCTTTGAGACCTTCTTGCAGACCAAGTTCGTCGGTCAGAAGCGTTTCAGCCTGGAAGGCGGCGAGTCCGCCATCGTCTTGCTGGCAGCCCTATGCAATCGCGCAGCTGACGATGGTCTCAACGAAGTCTGCATCGGCATGCCGCACCGTGGCCGTCTCAATGTGCTAGCCAACATCATCGGGAAATCCTACGGACAGATCTTCCGTGAATTCGAGGGCAATGCCGAGCCGGTGAATTCTCAGGGGTCCGGTGACGTCAAGTACCACCTCGGTGATGAAGGCCAGTTCACCGCAGCCTCGGGTAACACCATCAAGGCATCTGTCGCCGCTAATCCCAGCCACCTCGAGGCAGTCGATCCGGTTCTCGAAGGTATCTGCCGTGCCAAGCTTGACGCCCTCGGCAACCCCGAAGGTTTCCCGGTACTGCCCATTCTCATGCACGGTGACGCTGCGTTCGCGGGTCAGGGTGTCGTCTACGAAACCCTGCAGATGAGCCAGCTTGGGGGCTACCGCACTGGCGGCACCATTCACGTCATCGTCAACAATCAGGTTGGCTTTACCACTTCCCCGCGCGACGGTCGTTCCTCAACCTACTGCACCGATGTCGCTAAGGCTGTTGGCGCACCGGTCCTCCACGTCAACGGAGATGACCCGGCATCGGTGGTCCACGCGGCTCGTATCGCCTACGAGTATCGCCAGACCTTCCATCGCGATGTCGTCGTTGACGTGGTGTGCTATCGCCGGCGCGGCCATAACGAGGGTGACGATCCGAGCTTCACACAACCGCACATGTACGGCCTCATCGCTGAAAAGCGCTCGACCCGCAAGCTCTACACCGAGAGCCTCATCGGTCGTGGCGATATCACTACCGAGGACGCCGAGGCTGTGATGACAAAGTTCCGCTCTCGTCTGGAGACAGTGTTCAAGGAGGTTCGCGAAGCCACCTCGACGCCTGAGCCCTACAGCGGTGTGCCAGACTACCCGGTCAAGCACAGTGGCCTGCACCAGACCAAGGTCGAGCCTGACACAATGGAGGCCGTCGCCAGGGCTCATGAGAATCTGCCAGAAAGCTTCAATGCTCACCCCAAGGTCGCCCCACAGATGACACGGCGCGCCAAGCATATCCGTGAGGGCGGTATTGACTGGGCCACCGGAGAGATGATCGCATTGGGCTCCCTTCTGCGTGATGGCGTACACGTCCGTCTAGCCGGTCAGGACAGCCGCCGCGGCACCTTCTCCCAGCGTTTTGCGGCGCTGGTAGATCACGAAACCGGTGAGTTCTACGTCCCGGTTAACCACCTCGGAGGCGAACAGGCGCACCTCGACGTCTTCGATTCTCCGCTTAACGAGTACGCAGCGATGGGATTTGAGTACGGCTACTCTGTCGCCCGTCCGGATTCTCTGGTGCTGTGGGAAGCCCAATTCGGCGATTTCACCAACGGTGCTCAGACGATCATTGATGAGTTCATCGCCTCGGCTGGCTCCAAGTGGGGTCAGAAGTCGGGAGTCGTGCTGCTGCTGCCGCACGGTTACGAAGGTCAGGGGCCTGATCACTCATCGGCCCGTCTGGAGCGCTTCCTCAATCTATGCAGTGAAGACGCTTTGGCCGTCTGCCAGCCCTCGACCCCGGCAAGCTACAGCCATTTATTGCGTCAGCACGCGTACGTCAATATGCATCGTCCAGTCGTTATCGCAACGCCGAAATCGATGCTGCGCAACAAGATGGCGACCTCGGATCCCGAAGACTTCACCACCGGTAGGTGGCGTCCTGTTCTACCCGACCCATCGATCACCGACCCGACGGCCGTTACGAGGATTATCTTGTGCTCTGGCAAGGCGCGGTGGGAGCTAGTCAAGCAACGTAAGGCCGCCAGTCTTGACGGACAGCTCGCCATCATCCCGATGGAGCGTCTCTACCCGCTACCAGTCGACGAGTTGGCTGAGGTTCTTGCGCCTTACACCAACGTCACGGATGTCCGCTGGGTCCAAGAAGAGCCAGAGAACCAGGGCGCCTGGTACTACATGCTGACCCACCTGCCCCAGGCCATGTCGGAGAAGTTGCCAGGATTCTTTGATGGGTTAGTCGGCATCACCCGCCCACCGTCCTCAGCTCCGTCGGTGGGACAGCACAGCGTCCACATCCGTGAAGAGCAGGAGTTACTCGAGAAGGCTATGGCCTGAGCGACCTGACGACGTGCACCACGGCGCCATCTCTCACCAGGTGACGCCGTGGTGCATGATGGGGCCATGTATTTCACCGACAGAGGTATCGAGGAACTAGAAGACCGTCGTGGAGACGAGGAGATCACCTTCACCTGGCTCGCCGATGAGTTGCGTCACTTCGTCGACCTCAACCCTGAATTTGAGGTTCCCGTGGAACGCCTTGCTACCTTCCTCGCCAGGCTCGACGACGAGGACGAGTAGGCGGCATACACCAACCCGCAGCAATCGGGTCAGTCTTGGCCAGGGAGCCGAGTGTCAGCCTCTAAGCCAGGTCCGAGATCGTGGCACCAAAGAAGCGACGATGACTGTTGCAGGGATGATGGCCAAGCCCCAGAACCACGCTGGTCCACCGGAACGCTGCGTCGACACCAACACCACGAGGTGCAACATGCCGCTTGCCACGAGCAATCCCTGGGCCGGAGACCGACCCTTGATGGCTAGCCATCCGACCAGGGCTACGAGACTCGCATAAATTATGAGCATCGCCCCGACCCCAGCACCGAAGATGTCACGGCCCGACACCATTACTCTGATGGCCACAATGAGTAAAACCACCGTGCTGATCCAGGTCCCAGCTACGGCAACCAACACGGCCGCGGGGACCCTGCCATGACTCACAGACGATCGCACATCGTGTTCACTTGACGGAATCATGGCTTTACTCCTGCGCGGGTAGACCAAGGACGTATCATAATCGAACTGGCTGCGGACTCCTCATAGCGTGCTCGCCTGGACCAACGTGCATCGCGTCCGAGCGATTCATGCGAGGATGTTCGTCCTACGGCGGATGCTCTTGCCAAAGTATTCGCCGGTTGCCAGACTTTCATGGCTACCTGCCGCATAGTCACTTCGTCGGCCATGCGGCACGATGGGTTATCCGCCCGCACTTATCACACGTGCCCTGGGTTGCGCCGGGGAGAAGGAGTCGAAGAGGCATGGACTGGCGCCACAGGGCTGCCTGCCTGAGTGAGGATCCCGAGCTGTTCTTCCCGATTGGAAACACTGGCCCGGCCCTTGCCCAGATCGAGGAGGCGAAGAAGGTCTGTGCCCGGTGCGAGGTTCGCGCCGAGTGCTTGGCCTGGGCTCTGGAAGCCGGCCAGGACCACGGTGTGTGGGGCGGCATGAGCGAGGACGAGAGGCGCGCTATCAAACGTCGTCAGTCCCGCTCCCGCGTGCGTCGTTCCTGACCTGCTCACAGTTCTCCACTCGTCGGTGGTCACAGCCGCTGGAGCGGGATAACGAGCCTGGCACAGGTTCCGACCCGGTCGGAGTTGTCCTCGAGGGTGAACGTGCCACCGAGGTCCTGCATCAAGGTCGTCACGATTGACAATCCCAGCGAGCTGCGGTGGTTATCTAGCGAGAACCCTTCTGGCAGCGGTTTACCGTCGCTGACAATGTCGACAACAAGGGCGTCATCGGTGCGGTGCGGCCGCACGATGACATTCCCAGAGGATGAATCCAGGCTATGCTCGATGGCGTTTTGACATAACTCTGTCGTCGCCAGCGACAACGCGGTAGCAGTCTCAGCAGGGACCTCGCCAAAGCTGCCTTCCCGTCGAGCCACCACCGACCCGGATGAAGCCGCCACATCACCGACCATGTGGAGGATACGGTCAGCAACCTCGTCAAAGGCCACCTGTTCCTCGAAGTTCTGCGAGAGAATCTCGTGGACGACAGCAATGGCCGATACCCTTCCCATGGCCTGTTTCAGGGCATCCTTCGCGTCCGAGTTACTCATACGTCGTGACTGCAGCCGCAACAGTGCCGCAACTGTTTGTAAGTTGTTCTTCACCCGGTGATGGATTTCCCTAATCGTGGCATCTTTAGTTACGAGCTGGCGATCTCTGTCCCGCAACTCGGTGAGATCACGAATAAGGATCAACGTGCCAGCCGAAACCTCAACATCGTCAAGCCAGGTCTGCAGCGGAATGACGCGAGCCCGCACAGTGGCATCAGAGTTTTCGATATCAGTCTCGGTGAGCCAGCGCCCTTCTAAGTCCAGGGTCAGCGATTGACCGACTTCACGCAGCCTCGGACACAGCTCTCGCACCGTCGGAATGAGGTATTCCCCATCCAAATCACCGGCAAGGCCTAGACGACGAAATGCCGATAGCGCGTTCGGGCTGGCAAACGTGATCATGCCCGTGGCAGCCACGCGGATCACGCCGTCAGTGACCTTCGGAGCAAGCGCTCGGTCAGAGCCCGGAAACTGCGGGAACCTACCATGATGGAGCATTTCGGAGAGGATATCGGCGATTTCAAGGTAGTTGTCCTCGGTGTTACCCGGCGCCCTCACCCCCATCTGATTGGTGTGCCTTTCGACGACGGCGATGACTTCCCCACGACGAACGACCGGAATTGCCCAGATATCAACCGGGATGCCTGCAGACAATTTGTTATCGCTGGTTTCACACATCTCGGCGCTCATAAAGGCCTCGGTGACCAGACTCTCGTCGTCATAAGCGACAGACTCACCGACGACGTCGTCTTCCAGAGCAGTCGGGCCAGTATCTGGACGCACCTGGGCAACGGCCCAGAACACGTTCGGGTCCCTATCGGGAACCCACAAGATGAGGTCGGAGAACGACGTATCGGCAAGCATCTGCCAGTCGTCGACGAGGTCCTCGAGCCAGGTGATATCGGCGTCGTCGAGACGAGTCCGGTCGGCGACGATGCGGTTAAGGGCAGGCATGCCGTCACTCTAGTGACAGAAATCAACCCAGCTCCAGCTGGTAGCGAGATCAGCAAAAATGAGTGATTCGATTTGGGTCAAGACCTCCCGATACGGCAGAATTGACCGTCGTTGCCGCGCATCCGCGCGGACCCTCCTTCATCAGTAGGGAGGTTTATGACCCCTCAGGAAGGAGAGCGCCATGGGCAAAACTGGTCGTAAGCGTCGTGCGCGTCGTAAGAAGGGCGCCAACCACGGCAAGCGTCCCAACGCTTGAGGTTTGGGATAGTAAGGCCCCGTCCCCTAGGGACGGGGCCTTACTCGTCGTGCTGACTCCCCCATGCTCAGGGACTCACACCGAGCTCAGGCTTCCCAGCGATACGTGACGTGCATTTGCACGAGACGACTCCGCAACTGCATAGGAGCTGCCACGGTGCGGTTGCACCGTTTGAGAGCTCGAGAGACGGCAGCTTCCATGTCGGCTTCATCCATGCAATTTTCGCACGCCGCGATGTGACGGCGGAAGGCATCAGCATCGTGCTCACTCATTTCTCCATGGAGGAATTCCTGGAGGTGGTCAATGACCCAATAACAGGATTCCTCGTTACCAGCGGACTGGGTCATCGTCATCCCTCCCTTCCTGCTCTACGGGCCATCGCAGAACGACCAAGATCCTCTTCATCTACTTGCCCGGCGCGAGGACCGATCCCTCGAGCACCTGCGACGTCGACCAACTGCTTACGCAGCTGCTTGCGAGCACGATTCAGCCGACTCATCACGGTCCCCATTGGGGTGCCCATGATTTCAGCGATTTCCTTGTAAGCGAAACCCTCGACATCAGCCAGCAAAACGACCTGACGGAACTCATCCGACAACCCGTCCAGAGCGTCTAGAATCTGCTGGTCAGGCAGCCCATCTAGGGCCTCCAACTCGGCAGACCGCAAACCGTTGCTGTCATGGGACGCAGCCTTAGCGATCTGCCAATCCTCGACGTCCTGGTCATCTGATGTCTGGGGGCGACGCTGAGCCTTGCGGTACGAGTTGATGTAGGTATTCGTCAGAATGCGATACAGCCAAGCCTTGAGGTTCGTACCAGGTCGGAACTGGTGGAACGAAGAAAAAGCTTTGGCATAGGCCTCTTGGACAACATCTTCGGCGTCAGCCGGGTTGCGGGTCATGCGCAGCGCGGCGCCGTAGAGCTGGTCAAGGTATTCGAGGGCGTCACGCTCGAAACGTTGCGCCCTCTGGGTTTTCGTCTCTTCAGCGACGTCCACGGTGCCCGACGCATCCACGCGACGATCCATCCTGTCCTCGGATTCACGTGTGATCATCGTGTGCCAGCTTAGTGCACAGCGTTGGCCCTCGAAAGAGCGAGGCCTCCGCAACGTACGGGGCGCGATAAGCGCAGCGGTCATGGTGCGTCAACACACATGCCAGGCTACTGTATTCCCGCAACTAGTCATCATCTGGCGAAAATTATGCCCAGTTAGCTACCGCAGAAGCCTTCGGCGCGGTAGACATATGTCCATGAGTATCATTCGAGGCTTGGGCCGGACCATGTTCGCCAGTTACTTCATCGTTAAGGGGACGAATTCCGCGATGAAGCCCGATTCCTTCGTGGAGGATGCCGCGCCGGTCGTTGACCGTCTCCTCCCTGTGGTGCAGCACGCGCTGCCGGCGTCTATCAGTGCCTACATTCCTGAGGACACCAAGACCCTGGTCCGTGCCACCGGTGCTGCCCAGGCCTTCGGCGGCCTTGGAATGGCAACCGGCCTTGCTCGTCGCGCTGGCGCCGGCGTCGTTGCTGCAACGATGGTCCCGCATGTGCTCGCCTCTATTCCCGACAAGACCTCACCGAAGGATGAGCGCACTGCCGCCCGTTCCGTCTTGCTGCGCAACGTCGCGTTGCTCGGTGGGGCGATGATGGCTTCCCGCGACACCGCAGGCCACCCCAGCCTGGCCTGGCGCGCCGCCGACACCCAGCGCCGCGTTTCCTCGGCAGCAAGCGGCCAGCGCAAAGCCATTACCTCGTCGGTTGATGGCTTGTCGAAATCGGCCCGTAAGAAGCTAGAGAAGGCCCAGAAGAAAGCCGCTAAGACTCAGAAGAAGGCTCAGAAAAAGGCCAAGAAAGCTCAGAAGAAGATTGCTGACTGACCAGCATCTGTGGAACGCCCCGCGAGCCGAGCGCCTTCTCGCGGGGCGTGTCACGGTCCCGGGGTCAAAGTCCCAGACGAACCGTGCCCTTGTCCTCGCAGCTCTCAGTGACGGGCCTAGCGTCCTTGAGGGCGTTTTGGCATCCCGAGATTCCTATCTCATGTCAGCCGGGCTGCAGCTCCTCGGAGCAGACATCCAGCCCATCGGCCCCGGCTCCGTTCAAGTCATGCCAGGTCTGGCTCATCCGACCGGCCCGATCGAGTGTGGAATGGCCGGTACCGTGATGAGGTTCCTTCCGGTCGTGGCCGCGCTGGTGCCTGGACAGACCCGATTCGTGGGAGACGAGCAAGCCTCTCGACGCCCTATCGCGCCAGTTCTCAATGGGTTGCGCCAGCTCGGCGTCGAGGTCGATTCTGACCGACTGCCGTTTTCCCTGAACGCCCCGGACCGCATGTGCGGCCCAAAGGTCACGATCGATTCGGCGACATCCAGCCAGTTCATCTCGGCCTTGTTGCTAGCCTCAGCTCGTTTCCCGCAGGGAATTGACCTTCGTCATAATGGGGCGTCGGTGCCGTCGATCCCTCACATCGCCATGACCTGTACCATGTTGGCGGACCGAGGTGTCACCGTAGTCTCAGACGAGCCGTGCCACTGGGTGGTGCGACCTGGACCAATACATGCCCTCGATGACGTCATCGAACCCGACCTCACCAATGCCGCGGTATTCCTCGCAGCTGCCTTAATTGTCGGCGGGTCTGTGACAGTGCCTGGTTGGCCGACAGACAGCACCCAGCCTGGCGCACAGTTCATGGGGATCGCCGAAAAGATGGGGGCGATGGTATCCCGTGTTGACGGCTCAATGACTATCGCCGCCCAAGGCTGGCAAGAGTTGCGGCCTCTTGACGTCGACCTCCATGAGGCCAGTGAACTTACACCAGTCGTTGCAGCTGTGGCCTCTCTTGCTCGGGGCCGCTCGCGTATCCGTGGTGTGGCGCATATTCGCGGCCACGAAACAGACCGCCTTGCCGCTCTCGAGCACGAACTGGCTAAGTTGGGCGTTGAGGTCCAGCAAACCGACAACGGCCTAGACATCACTGGTCGAGGTGCTGACAAGCTGCACGGTGGAAAATTTGGATGTTACGCCGATCATCGAATGGCTCATGCCGGGGCTCTTCTTGGACTTGTCATCGACGGGGTTGAGCTCGACGACATCACTTGCACGTCGAAGACCATGCCGCAGTTCCCGCAGATGTGGGCCAACCTCGTCGAGGAGGTTTGACGTGTCTCCTCGACGTTTAGCCTCCTCTGGGATCGACATGCGTGACTGGTCCTCCTATGACCGTCCCAAGCGCCGCACCAAGCCGCGAACCAAGCAGCGTCCTGACTACTCGTCGTTGCCGATTGGGACCGTTATCACCATTGATCGTGGCCGCTATCGCTGTCGTCTTGATGACGGTGTGGAAGTGACCGCCGCCAAGGCCCGGCAGCTTGGTCGGAAGTCAGTCATTGTTGGCGATAAAGTGCGGCTTGACGGCGACGTGTCGGGAGCCGAGGGATCCCTCGCTAGAATCGTACGCACCGAAGAACGCGTCACTGTGCTCAGGCGCACCGCAGACGACACTGACCCCCATGAGCGCCCTATCGTCGCTAATGCCGATCAGGTGGTCGTCGTTACGGCTCTTGCTGACCCCCCACCGCGTCCAGGCATGATCGATCGCATCCTTGTGGCAGCCCATGCTGCGGGAGTCTCCCCCATCCTCTGTCTCACTAAAGCTGACCTCGCCTCCGGCGACGACTTCGTCGCAATGTATTCGCAGCTGGGAATACCCGTCACCACAAGCCAGCCCGGAGCAGACCTTGCCGAGTTGCACCAACTTCTCGCAGGCAAGGTGAGCGTTCTCGTCGGCCACTCGGGTGTTGGTAAGTCAACCCTCATCAATGCTCTGGTTCCTGGTGTCGACCGGGTCACTGGCCACGTCAATGACGTCACTGGGCGAGGACGTCATACCTCTACTAGCGCTGAAGCGATCCCGTTGTCCGAGGGCGGTTGGATCATCGATACCCCAGGGGTGCGCTCCTTCGGATTGTCCCACGTCCCCGCTGGGGACATCCTGGCCGGATTCGAAGAGCTCGATGCCGTGTCCGTCGACTGCCCTCGCGGATGCCAGCACACCAATAGCAGCCCAGAGTGTGCACTCGACGACGCCGTGTCCGATGGACGGGTGCAGCAATCTCGGGTGGACTCGCTGCGTCGGCTGTTGAGCACCACCGCTCCCCGCTGATCAGCGGACGGGGAGCACGCTCAATTCTTGTTGCCAAGCTCGTCCTGGCTATCGATTTTGGAGCACCCTGAGACGTCCGGATGAATGTAGCGATACCGTCCGCTTCTTCCTCCCGGCATCCCACGTAAGGCATGTGCCCGGTGTCGAAGAAAGCCTCTTCGATGCGATCAAGCGCGCGATCGTCCAACTTGAGATAGTTGATGGTGTCTCGAGCCGCTAAGTACGGGGTTGCCAGGTCGTAGTGGGCGTACTCGACACGCACACGCAGCCCCTTCTAGGCCCGCAGAATGCGTTCCAGCTTGTCTGTGACGTTGACCGGACACCCCTGGAACTCTTTATAGTCCCAATTCTTATACAACAGCAGACCGAGGTTGTACTGCGACTCCGTGGTGACGCCAAGCTCGCTACGCAGGGAGTGCTAGAAGCCGTGTACGAAAATGGCGACAGTATCGTCCCCGCTAGGATCGGTATCGGCGACCTCGTAAGTCCGCCTCGGCAGAGCACCCGTATAACGTCCGTCGATGCGACCAACGGCTTTACCTTTGCTGCGCAGCAGCTCAGTGCAGAACCTCACATGCTCAATACGAAGATCAGCGCGCTCAATGTAATTGACGTCCAGACCTGTGAGCCGCGAAACAGTGGCGACAACCTGGGCCCTGTCAGCCGGATCGAGGCGGTGGCCCGCAGCTAGCGCCTTGCGATAGGGGCCGTCTGCAAACCCCTCGGCCTCGTCAAGGACATCTTCGAGAGTGCGATCGGCATTGTGGCCGTGGTAATGGGCGTTTGCCGCGTAGGTGGGAAGAAAACCGATGCACGCCCGATCCCAGGTGAGGTCCTCGAAATCTTGAGTACCAAAGTCGAGAACCGACGACACCAGGATGATGCCGTTGAGGTACATCGAGAAGGTGTCCTGCAACCGTTGCGCAACACTGACGGCTCGGACGGTTCCATACGACTCGCCAAGAAGATAAAGCGGACTCCCCCAGCGCCCGTAGCGGGTAACCCACAACCGGATGAGTTCGCTGACCAGTTCGACGTCTTTACTCCAGCCGTGCCACTCGTTGGGATCGTGTCCGTCAACGACGCGGGAGTACCCCGTCGACATGGCGTCCATAATGACGAGGTCTGTCTCGCTCAGCAGAGTGTGCTCGTTGTCGATGAGGTGGAAGGGCGGGGTAGCAGGTTGCTCGGGAGTACCGAGGTCGACGACACGAGGCCCATATGCAACCACACTGACGAGGACCCAGGCACGCCATTATAGACAAACGTCAACGGCCTCGCAAGTGGGTTATCACCAGATCGTCGGTTGGGACTGGTTCCGCTGGAGCCTTGGTGGGAGTTTCGTGTGCCGTCATAACTTCAGCCTACGGCCGCCAGTCGCAAGGCACCGTGAGGCTTCATCTCCTCGATCTGCCGGTATCCCAGTATGGTGTGGATATGGCCGACCACACCGATGACCTCCGCCTGGCACATATCCTCGCTGACGACGCTGATTCTTTGACGATGTCTCGTTTTGGCGCCCGAGATCTGACGGTCTCGACTAAGCCTGACCATTCCGAAGTCACCGACGCGGACCTTGCCGTCGAAGATTCGGTGCGCAGAACCCTGTCTCGGATGCGCTCCCGGGACGCCGTCCACGGCGAGGAACGTGCCGATACCGGGGATGGACCCCGCCGGTGGATCATTGATCCGATCGACGGCACTGCGAATTTTCTGCGTGGGGTCCCAGTGTGGGCCACCCTCATTGCCCTCAGCGTCGAGGACCAGATTGTCGCATCTGTGGTCTCTGCTCCTGCCCTCAAGCGACGCTGGTGGGCAGCCCGTGGCTCAGGAGCATGGTCGGGCAAATCCCTGGCCTCAGCGACACCGATCCACGTCTCGAATGTGCGCAATCTTGCCGACGCGTTCTTGTCCTATTCTTCGCTGCACGGATGGGTCGAGAGCGGACGAGGGCACGGGTTCGGTGAACTCATGCGGTCGGTGTGGCGGACCCGAGCCTTCGGCGATTTCTGGTCTTACATGATGGTGGCAGAAGGTGTCGTCGATGTGGCATGCGAGCCGGAACTCAGCCTGCACGACATGGCCGCCCTCGACGCTATCGTCACCGAGGCGGGCGGTAAGTTCACCGGTCTCGATGGCAAAGACGGCCCGTGGTCTGGGAATGCTCTGGCGTCGAATGGTTTCCTTCATGACCAGGCCCTAGCCATGGTCCAGCCCCAGGAGTGAGCACCGGTCGCCGGACGCCCCTGTCCCCGCTGCGCATCGCCAGTTAGAGGATACGAGCCCGAATTGTCCCCTCAAGAACGGTGACATTGGCGAGCAGCCCACTGTCAGTCTCCGCAATGTCGAGAATGCAGTAACCGAGCTCGCCCTTCGTCGCCAGAGCCTGGTAAGTGACGTTTCCCCCCTGATCAGCAACGAGTCGGTTCAGGGTCGCCATGACACCTGGGACATTGCGATGTAGATAGCCGATGCGAGCACCCGTGCGAGGCGATGGGGTGATCTCAGGAATGTTAACACTCATTCCGGTCGCGCCGTTATCTACATAGTCGATAAGTTTCCCGGCGACGTAACGACCGATATTAACTTGAGCCTCTTGGGTGGACCCGCCGATATGCGGGGTCAGAATAACATTGTCCATCTCGCGCAACGGAGAGATAAAGGGCTCTTTTCCGGAGGCCGGCTCTTCGGGATACACGTCCACTCCTGCGCCAGCGATGTGTCCAGTACGTAGGTTGTCCACCAGAGCATTGATGTCGACGACCTTGCCTCGCGACAAGTTTAGAAAGAGGGACCTCGGTCGCATCATGGCGAATTCGCGATCCCCGATAAGATCGGTGTTGCTGGGGCGTCCATCGATATGAAGAGACACCGTCTCGACGCTACCAAGCAGCTCTTCCATGGAATCACACTTGTGAGCGTTGCCCATAGGTAAAACATCAGCGATGTCATAGAAAAACACCTGCATGCCCATGGCCTCTGCCACGACCGACAGCTGCTGGCCAATATTGCCGTAGCCGATAATGCCTAGTCGACGTCCACGAATCTCGTGCGACCCAATTGCGGACTTACGCCACACACCGTTGTGCATTTGAGTATTGCGATCGCCTAAACGACGAGCTAGAGCGATGATCTCTGCCATGACAAGCTCAACGACTGAACGGGTATTGGAATAAGGAGCATTAAAAGCAGGAACGCCAGCCTCGGCTAACGCATCAAGATCCATCTGATTAGTGCCAATACAAAAAGCGCCAACCGCATGGAGCTTGTCGCCGCAGGCCTCAACGACCCGACGAGTAACGCGGGTACGTGATCTGATGCCCAACAGGTCAACTCCGTCAAGGGCGCTGATGAGGTCATCCTCGTCAAGGGCCTCACTTACCCGCTCGACCTCGTATCCGGCCTTTTTCAGTGTTCGGACCGCTTCGTCATGGATGTTTTCGAGTAGCAGCGCCTTCATAACCGCCAGTTTATGGAGGGGGCAAGCGCGACCCGTTGCGGGCGTCTCAATGGGTGGAATCATCGACGCGAATGCGTGGAATCGCTCTTAGTAGCTCCTGAGTAACCACGTGCTGCGGGTCACGGTACACGTCCGCGAGCTTACCCCGCTCGACGATCCGCCCGACGCTCATGACAGCTACCGTGTCACATAAATGTCGCACGACGCCTAGGTCATGGGAAACGAAGATCATCGTCAGACCGCGTTCCCTCACTAGATCATTGAGTAGGTTAAGGACCTGGGCCCGCACCGACACATCCAGCGCCGACACGGGTTCGTCAGCAACCAGGACATCGGGTTCAGTCACCAAGGCCCTCGCAATGGCGATACGTTGTCGTTGCCCGCCTGAGAACTCGTGTGGGAAGCGACTAGCAGATTCGGGATCCAGGCCAACGTCAACCATGACCTTCGCCAGCCTGTCCTTGCGCTGCTGACGAGTCGTTCGTCGTGCAACCGGCGACCGCAACGGCTCAGTGATCGCCCTTCCAATACTCATACGAGGGTCGAGGGAGGACCGTGGATCCTGGAACACCATCGCAGCGGATCGCCGAAGCTCCCGGATAGCGTTGGCATCTGTGAGGGATGTCCCCCTAAAACGAACAGTCCCCGAATCTGGCTGTCGTAGCGCCATCATCGCCTTGAGCAGGGTGGATTTTCCAGCGCCAGACCCGCCGACTAGACCTAGCCGCTGTCCTTCGTTAACGTGCAGCGAAACTCCATCAAGAGCATTGGTGCCTCCACTGCTTGATCCCAGGTGCAGGTGCAAATCCTCGACCTCGATCTGAGCCGTCATCAATCCTCCAACGCGATTGTCGTCCCAGGCTCGACAAGGTCGAGTCGGGCAGCCCGCAGTAAGCGACGAGTGTAAGGATGATCAGGGTGAGATAACACATCACGCGCTGATCCGGCTTCAACGACCTTGCCCGACGTCATGACGATAAGCTCCCGGCAGATGTGCGAGACAACCGCCAAATCGTGGGTAATAAATAGGCATGCGGCACCAACCGAGTCAAGCACCTCATCGATAGTCGCCAGTACCTGAGACTGCACCGTGACGTCCAAGGCGGTCGTCGGCTCGTCACAAATGAGCAGATCCGGCGAGTTCACCAACGCCATGGCAAGCAGAACCCGTTGACGCTGGCCACCGGACAGTTGATGCGGATAGGAATCCATCACCCTGGCTGGATCCTCAATACCGACCTGCTCAAGCATCTCAAGGACGCGTCCACGAGCATGGCCGCGAGTGACGGTGCGATGCAGGAGCGGTACCTCCCCTACTTGCCGACCGACCTTCATAGTTGGGTCCAGAGCGGTCATAGGTTCCTGGAAAACCATTCCAATACTGCCGCCCCGAAGGGCCGACATGGCATGGTCCGAGGCACCTAGTAGCTCCTTACCGCGCCAGCGCACCGAGCCAGACACGTGCGCGTTGCCAGGCAGCAGGCCCATGATCGCCAGGGCTGTGACGGATTTGCCCGACCCAGACTCGCCGATGAGTCCGAGTCGCTCACCGGCTTCCAGAGACCAGCTCACGTGGTCAACAGCGACCCGCCGATGCCGTCCGAAGTCGACAACCAAGTCATTAACCTCTAGCAAAGGCATCAACGAACCTCCCTCAAACGCGGGTCAAGGAAGTCTCGTAATCCGTCACCAAGAAGGGTGAATCCCATCACGGCTCCCGCGATAGCCACGGCTGGCGCCACGGTCAACCAGGGTGAATCAAAAAGGTACACCTGCGAGTCCCGCAGCATACGCCCCCAGGTCGGGACGGTCGCCGGTGTCGCTAAACCGAGGTAGCTCAGCGCAGCCTCGGCCAAGATCGCCGTGCCATAGGAGACAGAGGCCTGCACCCCAATCAGTGGAGCGATATTGGGAAGAACATGGTTAAAAGCCACAGACCTCCATGCCATCCCGGAGCTGCGCGCGGCAACCACATAGTCCTGCGCGAGGATCTGGCGGCTGGCAGTTCGGGTAATGCGTGCGAACACTGGCACCGTCGATACCCCGATCGCAATCATCCCTGTCAGCGTCGATCCGCCTACGGCAGCCGCCAGGATGATGGCAAGCAACAGGGCCGGGAAAGCGTAGAGAAGGTCTGCGGCTCGACCAACGACTGTTGACCACGGACGAGGCAGCATTGCCGAGGTAACCCCCCAAGGCACCCCGATACCAGCTGCTATGAGCACTGAGACCACGCCAACGAGCAGACAAGTACGAGCACCCACAAACATTCGCGAGGCAATATCGGAACCGAATCCGTCAGTGCCTAGCCAGTACTGCCCATTAGGCCCCATCAGCCGTTCAGCTGGGACAACAAGATTGGGATCGTGCGGAGTCCACACTGCGGAAGTCGCCCCCGCGATGACGACGATTCCAACCAGCACACATCCAATGACCAGACCTGCCCGTTTCATGAATGCTCCTCCTGAGCAGCGCGGATCGTTGTTCGTAGGCGCGGATCGAGGACGACGACGATGAGGTCCGTGAGATAAGAGATGGCCATCACAATCGCCACGATGACCATGACGACGTCGCTCACGACAAGCAAGTCACGGGTGCTGACTGCGTCGAGAAGATACGACCCGAGTCCAGGAATGACGAACACTTCTTCCACGACGATGGCGCCAACAAGCATCGCGCTGGCCTGAAGTCCAAGCACGGTGGCCAGACTGATCGAGGCATTGCGCAACCCATGACGATGCAGGGCCGGCCACAGCCGCCACCCGACCGCCCGCGCCGTCTGCATGTGATCGTCAGTTAGCACATCGATGAAGGCGCTGCGCACATACCGCGTCATGACGGCTGCCTGAACGATCGAGAGAGACAACACAGGCAAGATGAGGTGGGCTGCCCATGCACCGGCATCCTCATGCAGGGGAACGTAGCCGCCAGCCGGTAACCAACCGAGAGTCACGGAGAACAGCAAGATGAGTAGGATGCCAGCTAAGAAGGCAGGAATGCTCATCAAAACCTGGGACAGTGCTGAGGCCACAAAGCCGCGACTTTTCCGACGATGTACAGCTGCATACGCTCCTACCGGTAAGCAGACCAGCAGAGCGAGCACGAGGGACAACCCAACCAACCAGCCGGTCACCGCAAGACGAGAAGCAATCTGCGGGCCGATGGGTTCGGCGGAAACCATTGAGGTGCCAAGGTCACCCCGAACTAGGGAACTAATCCAGTCCCAGTAACGCTGGGGCCAGGGAAGATCGAGTCCAAGCCGAGAGCGCACAGTAGCAGCAGCTTTGGGGTCGGCATTGGCGCCAAGAATAACCTGAGCGACATCCCCGGGTAGCAAGCTGAGTAGCGCAAAAACGACAAAGGAAGCGACGATTAGCCACACCAGCAGCTCCCCTAAGGGAATTAAGACACGTTTGAGGACGGTCACTTCGACCTCCTCACCTTGGTCAGATCGAAACTCATTGACGTTGAGTTGCGTTGCAGACCGGTGATGCCAGACTTGCTGATGGTGATCTTCGGCATAAGGAAGAGAAACCCACCCGCGGCGTCGGTAGCCAGGATCCGGCTGGCCTGCATCATCGTCTCGTTGGTGCGATCGGCCGGACCAGTGCGCGCCGACTCGATAAGACGATTAAATTCCTTATTGTGGTAACGCCAGTAGTAATCCGGGTTCGCCCAGTTGACAATGTCGCGAGCCTCGACATGGGCGACGATCGTGAGGTCGTAGTCCGCATGGGTGTAAACGACATCGAGCCAACGGGCGGGAAATTCCAGCTCGTCGGTGACGACGTTGATGCCAACCTGGGCAAGCTCAGAGGCCACCACCCTGGACGCTGCAGTCGCGTAGGGCAATGCGGCTGTACGGAGCCTGAGAGTAAGGCCGTTGCCATACCCGGCGTCAGCAAGCAATTTTCGTGCCCGGACCGGATCATGTGGCCAGGTATGAGACAGGTCGGTATACCAGGGGTCAGTGGGAGGAACCATCGACCCGATGAGAGTTCCCTGCCCGTTCCAGACGACGTCAAGCAGACCCTTCCGGTCAATCGCCATAAGGATGGCCTGACGCACCCGCCGGTCTGAGAGAGCCTTCGACGTATTGTTCATTCCGAGGACCACCTCGCCGTTGGTGGTCCCACGTAACACCCGATAGTTCGGGTTACCGGTAAACCGGGATAACGCTTGCGGAGTCGTCATGTCGGAGACCACGTCGAGATCCCCCGACAGCAGGGCTGCCGTCTGAGATGTCGGGTCGGAATAGTAAGCAAAGCGGACGGTAGGGCGATTCCCCTCGTGCCAAGGTCGCGGAGACGGAGACAAGGTCACCGAATGTCCTGGGGTGAACTCAGTGACGACATAGGGTCCGGACCCTTGAGGTCGGGTAGCCAGGTCCTTCGTCGCCGGATCGATGACAACTCCCGACGTGCTGGCCAGGTTAAACAATAGGAAGTTGTCGCGATTCGACAGATCGAGGATGACGGTGGAGTCATCCGGGGTATGAATAGCCTTGATCGCAGCCAGGTTTGCCTGATTCACCGGGCTTGCCGACGCACCCCTCATAAGCTCTAGGGAAGCCTTGACGGCAGCCGAAGTCACCCGGGCGCCAGACGCGAACCGGGCGTTGGGGTCAAGGCGAAAAGTGAGTCTCAGACCGTCATCAGAAAGCTTCCACGACTTCGCCAGCAACCCGACGAGCTTGCCCGAATCATTAACCCGAACGAGAGTCTCATAAACGTTATAGAGCAGGACCTGCGGAATCGCCGCGGCCGCGTTGGACACTAAGTCGAGGGTTGGAGGGGCTGCTGTTGCCCCGATGGTGAGTACGTTGTCGTCAGTCGACTGGCAACCGGCGATTCCTGTGGCCGACAAAGCTACCGCAACGGCTAGCCCTGCAGCTTTGAGCTGGTCTCGCATCGTCTAGTCATGCTCCCTTCGGGCTCGGCGCCCTGCCGGCGAGCATAGACCCCCTGTGCGCCCTACGCGAACCCCTCGAGATCAGTGTGGTAGGGCGCCCGAGAATGAGTACCCACCACCATTGGCTTTTCGGTCGGGCTTTCCCACATCTGATTTGTACTGCAACAGTGTGATCTGTATAGTGAAGCGAGCCGACGCGGGGTGGAGCAGTTCGGTAGCTCGCCGGGCTCATAACCCGGAGGTCACAGGTTCAAATCCTGTCCCCGCTACCAGTTCCCCGTCAGCTTCAGGGTTGGCGGGGATTTTTCTACCCCGCGCGGGCAGCAGAGTACTGACCTCTACACCAAGAAATTCGGCAACATGGAATAGGTCGCCGATAGACCACCCAATCTCCCCGCGCAGCTTTCGCCCAGCGGCCGCTGGGGTAACCCCCAAAGCTCGCCCCAGCTCCACCCGAGTGAGCCTTTTTCTGAACATGAGTGAGTTGACAGTGATCCCCACAGCTTCGTCTGCCGTATAGCCCGAAAGTACGCCTCGCTTGTGAATCCGACTCACAAGTTGGTGTTGGCCGCATTGGCGAATTTTGCTGATGATGATCTGGCGTGGCCGAGGGTGGATACGTTGTCGCAGTTGACGTCGTCGTCGCGGCGGACGGTGTTTCGGGCTGTGGATGTTAGTAGGCGCAGGCTTGATTGAGCGTCTTCGTGGGTGTGAGCGAGCGGAACAGGGTGGGCTGCATCGGGCGCAATCGGTGTGGCGTTTACGGGTGCCCGATAGCGTCTCGCGGCGTCATAGTGGCCGTGACCGTCGTCCTGGAATGGTTCGTGAATCCCCTAGTCAAATCCACTGTGACACTGGTGACACACTCCTCCACACCCCCCTTATTTGGTAGAGGTCTGCAGCCTGGTAGTCCTCTAAGCGCCATAACAGTCGTGTGTTCATCGGCTTCTTCCAAGGTTTGTGTTAGCGCGATGTTGCGTAATAGCCTATTCCTACGAAAACGGAGTGGGAGTCTGAGGACATCCCACCCAACCCCCGGTGGGATGTCCAGCACGACGCGGACCGAAGCCGGGGGCTTCTTTGTGTCTGGAGTCACAATCTCACTGTTACGATGTGGGGCCGCCACGCTAGTTCTTTTCTTGCCATCGTCAATCGTGTCTCCTATTCGGGTAAAGGCGTTGGGTTATGGTCAGGTGCCGGTGTGGTGGGGTGGCCAGTGCGGTGGTGTTAGTGGGCAGGGCTGTTGATGCTTGGTTAGGTGCGGGCAGGATGATGTTGGGGTGGTTCATCCAGTGAAGTCGCGGTAGGCGTTGATGCGCCGAGCGACGTGTTCCCAACGTGCACGCAGTTCAGGGCTGGTGATCGCGTCGGGTACGAGTCCGAGGGCGTTGATCCAGGCTGGGCGGTCGGAGTGGTGACGCGAGCAGGAGTTCGAGGGCTACCGTTAAACGATGTGCGTTGCGTGAGGCGGCACGTCAGCATCGTGGGATAAGTGAAGCGATGGCCTCAGGGGTGTCACTATTAGACTGGTACCAACAACCGTTATGGTGAAGGCCCGCGCGGTGAGCACAGGCCTAGTTGTAGTGGTCATGGCGAGGCAATGTTAGCTGCGGCTTTCTGGACCGATTCTGCATGCCGGTTGACGAACTCTGTTGCAGTAGTTTGAGCTGAGCTGTTTCAGGGCTCAAGCGGCCGGTAGCAGTGTCATGGGGGAATCCCAAGAAGGGAAAGTGGGGTCTTCTTCCACTGCGACCTCTGAGCCGCCCAGTTACCCGCAATCAGAGTGGAACCGGCGCTAGGGACGTGTGTCCGGTATGGGCTGGCCTGACATGAGCGGCACCGTTATGGTGTATGTATAAGTGGGTCTTTGCGCTGGCAGGATGTGTTGAACGTGGCAACGATGAGCAAGAGACATCCGGGACGGTTTGGGCACATTGTGGCTGAAATTATCCAAGACATCGTTGGTGTAGGTGTCGTGGCGATCAATAGTACCGTCCTAGTGATCATGGCGGCTGTTCTTGCTGAGTATGTTCCTTATAAACACTTCTACCACGTGGTAGGTAATGTGGTTGTGTACGCCTGTCTTGCTGCGGCGATTGCGGTGCCGTTTTTTGTACATCATTGGCGTAAGCGACGTCCGGGTTCACATCCCGCTACTGATTATGTGGGGCGTAGTGTGCGACGTGCTGGGCTACTAACGTTGATTGGCACGATGTTTATCGGGAAGCTAGTTTCACCCGCAACGCGTGGTATGTCACGTAGCTCACGGCGACGATGGTGAGCCGATCGCTGTGAGGTCAGGTGAATCGGCAGCCAACGACCTGACTGAGGTCTGGTTCGGGTTGCGCATGTAAGGGGCAAGAGGTGTCTGCCCCCTCACTCTTGTCAGTGTCGGTCTCCCGGTCGCCACTGTGATGATCAATCGGTCAGACTCGCCGCGCCGCCGCGTACAGTTCGGTTCCCGAAATATCGTCGCTGATCCGGTAGCGGCTAGTCCGGTTTGTCGCCAGCCCCAGCGGAAGAGCCTCGTGACCGTGGGAGGACGGTCTCATCGACAGGATCTGCCATTCTGAGCCACGTTCGAAAACGGTGGTTTTCGAGCAGCTGGTAAGTATTCAGAGGGGCATCAGCGGGTGAGTTGGTAAACCCTTTGGCGGGTCACCCCAAGCACGCGGGCGGTGTCGTTGGCGCTGTATTTCTTCTCGACCCTCAGCAGAGTGACGGCCTCACGCTTGCGTGTGGCCGCGTGATCAAGCACCTTCCGGGCTTGGTGCTCTTCCTCCTCACCTTCTTCCCACATGCGGCGGGCGTCGGCCTCACCATCCAAGCGAACGTGAACCTTAAACGCCTTCTCATCGGGTCCATCCTCATCCCAGGCGGTAATGATTCCGCGGGCCTCGTCTGCGACCTGACCCAACTTCACTGCTTGCCCAACCGCCCCGAGGGCCGGAATCTCGAATACCCAGAAATTCGCCTCAGGTGAGACCTCACGATGGGCGATCACGTCATAGACCGTCCCAACTTCTGCTGTCATGCTCATTACTTTCACTCCTTCGGACTCGTCACGCCTGCTCGCTCCAGCTGCGCCAGGACACCAGCGGACATGAGCGGGTGACCTGTTGGTATCGATACACGCCCGGCCCCGTTAGACCTCCCCCAGATTTCACGACTTCGTTATCACCAACGAGACCGGCGACGCACCTAGTACGTCGCCAGCCTCGTACCCTATGTCTCGTCCCCTTACTGGTAGGGGTCGTAAGGGAAGCCGTAAGTGTGTTCCAGGGCCTTGCGCAAAAGGTCGTTCATAGTCGTGTGCTCCTCGACGGCCCTCATCTTCAGCGCCGTGTGGGTAGCGGTGGGTAGCTTGACGTTGAACGCGGTGATCGGAGTCTTGGCTGACTGAAACGTTTCAGAGACACTAGCTCCCTGACTTGCCGCCATCCGACCGGTGTAACGGCTGGCCTTGTCTGCGGCGGTGGGCTTGCGGTTCTTACTCACTTCAGCATCTCCTGGATCTGGGCAGCAACCTGGGCGAACTCTCCTAGATCTGTTGGCCGGGTCCCGATGGCTTGCCGATAGGCGACCCGCCGATGAACTTCCGCGTCGAGAACGTCTAGGCCCTCGACAGCGGCGGCCCCCTCATAGGCGTCACGGTATTGCCTGGTCCAATCGGCCTTGTTGAAGAGCAAGGCCCGGCGCGTGCCGTGGGCCACCTGGTAGGTCATCAACGCTCGATCCATATCCAGGTCCCCCGACTCAGTCGGGATAATAACCACATCAGCAACCTCGAGGGCTGCGGTAACCGTCTGAGAGTCACCAGGAGGAGTGTCAATAAAGACCAAGTCAGCATCGATGTCACGGCAACGCCTGACAATGGGGGCATTAGCCGGGCGGACCTCAAAATTCAGCCGGTCACCGGTCTCAAAAGCATCAGTAGCCCAAGACGTCGCCGATCCTTGCGGATCGGCATCCAACAAGACGACCCGATCCTGGCAAGACAGGGCCGTAGCCAGGTAGACCGCCGTGGTCGTCTTCCCAACCCCACCCTTGGTGTTAACAACAGAAATAACCCGTGACATATCTGCATCATTACACACATGTATCAGTGCATCAATACATCTATGTATCGGCGTGGTGTGAGAAGAAAACCCAGCCCACATACAACGATCCCCCAGCCGACACCAACTCCGAGATCTTATGAAGAGACAACTCCCACAGGAGCTGCACCCCTCACAGGAGCCCACCAGATCCGCGTCAAGACCCCACACCCCTTACCAGCGCACCCTTCGTGACCAGCTCGAGACTCGACCCGATCAAGACACCGCGTAAGCGATGAGGTCACGGCCTGAACCACACCCTCAGCCTCAAGCCTGCACTCACAGAAACCCCTCCTGAACTGGACTTGCTCAGGAGGGGTTTTGTCTTGCCATGCGCCTAGACCAAGGCTGCGGGTCACCTCAGTTTTTTAGCTGCTGCCTTCACGCCAGGCGACGTGCAGACGTTCGCAGGTTTGTTACCAGTCCTGGAGCAAATTTCGGCAGTGAAGAGATTCGCCCCTCCTACGATCGCCTGCGCTTCTTTTGAATTTGGATTAGAAAGAGCTTTTACCACGTTTTTCGGATCTTCCCTCGCCATCCAAGGCATGTAGCTGGGATTCGATGTGGTGATGTCGCCCCAGTAGGAGAAAGGGATGCCTCGTTCTGGGTTGTACTTGCTAAATATATCTTGCTTAGATTCCGGCAAGTTTGCTATTTGTCGACCTTCCCTATCGGCTAACTCATAGGCGTCCAAATCAACATACTTGCTGCTGTACTTGTAGTTCCTAAAAGTAATCGTAGGAATGTTGGAAAGTTCCTTTTCTGCTGGGCTTGACAGGGTGTCTTTTAGCCCGCTGAAGGTTCCGAATCGAGACAAAGCTGCCGCGAGAGGGAGTCTTTCCATCGCGCAGAAGGGGCAGAACTCGGACCCCACATAAAAGAGCTTTACCTTGCCGTCCTTGTCAGGTTTATTCCCAGTCTTGGTGACCTGGAGCTCTGAAGAACCGGGGCCAACCTTGTCATAAACGCTTTTAGGAATGGAGACAATCGCCTTGGAGATCGCACCTCGGGAAGTCTCTACAGCAGGACCCTGGTGGGACTTATTAATAGCAAGTATCGTACCAACGATGATAAGAGAGAGGGCCAGTAGACCCACGGCGACATAGGTGATCTTACGGCGCTTCATCTTGAGTGATTCGCGCTCTTGTTCCCTGCGGAGAATTTCTCGTTTGCTCATATTAATTTATCAGTAGAGAGAAATTGAGCTAATGTTCAACGGAGGATTAATGAATGCACAGAGGTTAGATTGGATGACGTACTTCTTCCACCCGTTTGAAGTACGAGATACCCACATGTAACCCTTCTTGCCGCGGGTGATGTATCCATCAGCTCCCTTAAGATTGACAGAGATGCTACCGCTTCCCTTGAAGCAATAGTTACTCCAACGGTTCTTCTTGGGGTCAACCATGATGCGAATATCATGGGCTTTTTTACAATTAACCTGAACAAGTTTGCTAGCAGCTTCCGCCTGAGGGGAAGCTGCTGCAATTCCGCTAAAAGCAAACGCGGTAGCGGCTGCGACGGAAGTCACAGACTTGAAGGCTTTAGGTGAAATGAGATTCATTGTTTTTCTTTCTGTCGATTTAATCGAAAGGCAGTAAGATATTACCACATGAAGGGGCAACGGGTCGCCGGCTCAGGGTGCTATGTCCAGAAATCGTGTCGCAACTGTGCCCGGTAAGCCCGGTTCTGGTCGATAAGTCGGGCACGTCCGAGGTCGGACTTGGCGAGTTTTCCCTCTGCGGTCTGAGCACGAGCCAGTGCGCATCTCGATACTTTCGCACCTCGGCCAGCAGGCCTCACATCTGGTCTGCCGTTTTCGAGCACCTGGCCCACGTCAGCCTCGACGGAAACCACGGCCCCACAACGACTCCACGCGCCCCTGGCTCTTGGACCCTCAGCTGGCTTTGAGGGTCTGGGTGACCTCACGGGTGAGCGCTTGACAAGTCCACGCAGACACGGTCATGCCCTGCCGGGACGCATCCCGTTCGATCAGCCTCCACACGCTGGCACTCACTCGGATCGTGCAAGGTTCCAGGGGTTCAGTCTCCACTTCCTCCCAAGCTCGACCCCCGAACGACTCGACCTGCAACCCCTCAAAACCTGACTCAGCTTCACCAGCCCACCGACTGACCATCTCATCGCTAATAAAACACCATTGTCGGCAACAAACTCACTCATCTCGCCCTCCTCATCTAAGCCAGAAACCCTTTCGTCAACCAATTCGCGTGAATCACCAATACGGACCCGTCAGCGCCACGAACAAACACCACCTCGATTACCCGCCCCGCACCATCAAATCCGATCGTGGCCCACCGCACCGGCTCAACATCCTCATCACCCCGACGCACCCGAGCCGGCCAAGGCGAAAACGGCCGACATCAGTTAAGACACCTCAAATAATCGGTCTCGATATATTCGGCCCATTCAACTTCAACACAGCCCACACCAACACCAAAACGCTTCACACTGCCATTAAGCAGCATATTCAGACCACCCTCGAAACAGCACCGTGCCACTGACACTAACAACCCCTTGAGGACACTCTTCAAAGGAAACCATAGCCATTAATAGCACCTCCTTAACCACACCTTTATAAAAACGGGCGCGGTAAACCGAGGAAAGTTCTAAGAGCTACCCCTGTTCGACAAAGCATTCCGAAACAACCGTACGATTATGGTCCAATCTGGTGGAAGGACTCGCGGTAGCTTCTTCCAAGCATAATTTCCAGAAAGCCGCCCGGTACAGGATCTGTCTGGGAACCATCAAACGGACTGTCCATCATCATTTGCAACGCAGCGACAGAGCAGCCAGGGCTGTCAAAGCAATCCAGTACATGAGGCCAAGATGGGCATGCTCCAACTGGCTGTAGACGGACAGTCCTATCCAAACACCGACCGTCTCACCTACAGCAGAGGTGAGCTGCCTCATGTTCATCGATTCCACGACAGGTCGGCCCTCGGTGAGGTTAGCAAAAGCAACATTAAGAATTGGCGTGAATACCGTCTCCCCCAACGAAAAGATAAACACCCCACAGAATACAAGGACTACGCCAAGCAACCCCCTTGAAGCATTAAAGAATAGCATCGATATGCCAAGAGTACACACTCCTGACATCATGATCTTCTGGACTTTCACTCCAATTTTTAGCTGGCGTTCCACAAGCAAAGATATCGGAATTTGAATCAACACGACAAGCACTCCATTAGTTGTATAGAACAGCGACCTCATCATAGAACTTGTCGCTATTGCAGAAAAGACTAGGGAAAAGCTTGAAAAGAATTGCCCTATCAGGATACTGCCTATCAGCGCTATAATCGTTATTTTTCTCGCATCAGCCGTCCTGAATAATTCACGAAAAATTTTGATCCCCATCGGCGGCCTCAGGGAACCTTCGCTCATCATCACGCCTTTCGGGGCAGCCATTGGCGCTAATATCGCAGCGATAAAGAGCGCTACACTGACTCCTAATAGAAACTGCTCATAAATATTTCTATCAAGTATCATATTACCGAGTATAGGACCTACCGCCGCAGTGCAATTCGCGACAACTTGAATGACAGCGAAACCGCGGTTTTGGGAAGCTCTATCAGGAGTTGCTAGCGCTATAAAGCTTCGCACACCAGTACCATTAACACTGAACCCTAGGCCCGCAGCGCCCAGAGCAGCAATTATCGCATAGGGGTTTGCCGTAAGCGCCACAACAGCGTAAGAAACCGAGATCAGAGTAAGAGCAATTCTTACGCAACTTCGCACTGATAAACGGTGAAGTGGCGAAGCAAGAAATAGAGCACCACCACGAGTCATCAGTGTAAGCACGCTTACCGACCCCGCGATGAGCCGTTCCTGCGTACTTCCAAATTTCAATGTAAGCAATAGAGGGAGGACCGGTAGCAACGCAAAGTAAGATGATTGGCTGAGAACTTGGTCTGCCATAATGAGGTTGAATACACGCCCAGGAAGCCGCGATTTTGACGGTTTACTTCGTGTCCCTATTGTCTTCACTGGCACCCCTAGACTTGAGTCCAATCAACGACGCTAACAGCTTCTTTAATCGCTTCATCACAAACTTTATCTTCCCGCACGAATCTTCGAGTTTAATGCTCATATTGGTATGACATATTCGATGCATAAAGCTTTCTCTAGTGAATATTAGACATTATATCTATGCTCTTGGTTCATGCGAAGATTATCGGTCGTTCCAGAGGTTGGCGAAGGGTGCGAATAGTGGTGCTGTCTTCACTGGTTCCGATCATTCACATAGCTGATGGCCTGTCGGTCTATGACGCCAGAACACACCTCGACCGAGAGCTCAACCACGAGCCGCTGTGGGAATAGTGAACACGGAACTCATATTAGCAGCGACCCAATCACGCATCTCAACATGTTTGTGCGTAGAGAAATTATTCATAATTAGGTGCAATCCTTCCTAGAGGAGACAGAAAACCCTTGATGGCGATATTGGACGTTGACAACTCCAGCCAGGCGACTGACGACGATGTTTAAAGCTGCGAACAAGGTTATCGTAGCGTGCCGCATAATATAGTCATGGTGTGTGTTTCACTGCTCGCCGTAAAATCTACTGCCACGCAACTAATCTCTGCTTACAGGAGCGACACGCACTGCGCAAGCATTAGCAGCGCGATCCAATAACTGAGTCACTGTATGCTCGTCATTTCCACGGGCAACAATAGCAGCTACCCTTGCATGCGAACCATTTACTGCATGTGCTACTTCTCCTGGGAAGCATTCCCAATACAAATCGATTTCTTCAGGGACACTGTCATAGAGCGAAACCTCTGATACCACTCCAGGCGAGGCTTCGATAAACTTTGAAGCAGCACACTGGGTTATCTCAGGCAAAGGATGGAGAGGAAGTCCACACAAAGAATCAATCAGATTTCCATAGTAGTCGATCCCTGGTCGCACAGCTGACACAAGATCCGGCGCAATAAAATCTCCGCCTTGACGCACGTGAAATTCTCCCCATACAATTTTTTTCTCAGGCGTGACCCAAAATTCAACATGCAGATTTCCACACTCAATTCTAAGCGCATTTACACAGCTTTGAAGCTGTTCTTCAAATTCAAGTTTGCTGGATATACTGTTCAGATCAGCTGGCTGGATATGACCAATTTCAACGAAATCTTCGTTGGTTGTTTTTGCTGTGGTTGTGTAGATGCATACCCGTCCATCTATAGCAATACCCTCAACCGAGTACTCAATACCCGTGATAAACTCTTCTAAGCAGTAATTCCCCTCGAAAACGACAGCATCAAGTCCAGAAGTATCTTCAACATTTAAGATGTGTCTAACGCCAACACTGCCCATTCCTATGGATGGCTTAACAATCCAGCCTCTTGGGCTATCGGTTGGTTTTTCAACGAAAGCGCCTGATGCATCACTAAATTGTAGGCACCCATCAGAAGTCACTCCAACAATACGCAAGCTTTGTGGCTGATAGATACCAGCTTTTCGAAGCGCATCGCGGCACGCTGGTTTATCTTGGATACGTTCAATACAATCAGCAGTATTTCTAGCAACACCAATAGCTTCAGCTAAAAGACTATTCTGCAACTGATAATTTTCGCGCAGTGCCGTTGAAAGAGCTACCCTTCCAGGGCATCGGGTTTCAATTTCTGTCGCTATTTTAGCGATCTCATCAGCATCTAAGCTTCTCCTGTAGGGTCCGGATATTCTAATTAAACAATCGACAGAAATCGGCGGAATTTTGTTCTTTAGTTCTTCCTCGAAATCTACGCCACATATCATTATGTGGCGCTTCTGGCACGCTTCATAGAAGCTTTTAAACCAATGCGTTGAGGCATGAGATCCAGATGTGGTGACACCTACCAAAACCGCCCATTTTCTTTCAGCCACCACGCTGTCACGAGAAAACATTTAACCATTCCCTTCTTCCAAAACCTTCATGTGCATAATGCCCTCCGGTCACTTCGATCAATCTGTACGTCTCACTCGTAGCTTCACGCCATTGGACGGCCTCTTCGGAAGAAACAATCTTATCATCAATAGCGGAAACACAGGTTATAGGGACATGAATCTGCTTAAGTTGGTTACCACAACACGATTCCGCCAGTAAGAGATCATCGAGCGTAGGGCGAACAAACAGATCATCGGATTCATCGGAGTTCAGAATACTTTTAGGAGTCAATCCGTAGCTACGCATACGCTGCCGTGCACGTTCCAAGTTCCATCCCTCTCGCTCCCCCCTGTAACTCTTAGGACTTTGCCCACATAAGGCAACCAAACGAGTCGCGAAGATTCCGTCATTTTCTAAAATATTAGCAGCTACGAACGACAACATCGCGCCAAAGCTAACCCCGGCGAGTATCAACGGCCCAGTCGGAATTTCGAACGATGATCGAAAGTTGCTGACGAACTCTCCGATGGTTCTGATGCCGGGTTCAAGTAATCGTTGACCCCTGCCAGGCGGGCAGTAACCCCAAACTGTAGTATCCCCCTCTAAGACAGACATCGATTGAAAGGCAGGAGCTCCGGCACCCGTAGGAGGGAATATCAGGACTGTGGAGCAACAAGAGGTAGTTGCTGAACTAATACGCTGCCAAACTTCCGGATTCAATGCTCACGCTCCTCAACAGGCATCAGCAAGCTGACCAAGCAGGAAATCGTTGGATTGGAATAGAAGTTCCGCAAGGGGACACGAACACCAAACTGTTTACCGATGGCGGTCAAAAGCTGAACAGCGCGCAACGAATTTCCACCTGCGGAGAAAAAATCACGATCTTCACCGTGGCTCTTCTTTCCAAGAACCATATCCCAGATATTTTGCACTTGATCGTGAACACTGTTACGCTGCATTTGTCCTTGGGATATTCTGTCGTGATCGTAGAGTTCGCTCTGTGCTACCAACTTCAGACACTCGCACCGATCTATTTTTCCCGTTCTTGATCTAGGAACATTCTGCGTAGTTACGATCTTGAGAGGAATCATATAGGAAGGTAGAAATTCGGCAAGACGAGAAGTCGTGACCTGAGACTCCCATTCGCGTGGAATCACGAGCGCCAAAACTCCACCACTGCCTTGGTGATAGACTGCACCACATTGTTTCGTGGAGTTAGCAACTCGAGCTGCAGCTCTTTCAACCTCTTCCAAGTGGATCTTGTGTCCAGCGATATTTACCGCATTATCGAGCCTGCCAACCAGTGAAAGGACACCATCCTTGATGATTCCCAGATCACCAGTCCGTATTTCACGTTGTCCACTTCCAAGTGTAAAGAACGCATCGTCCCCTAGACTGAGTTGACCATTAACGATATATCCATCGGCCACTGGGGCACCCTGTACGCATATCTGTCCCTCTTCCCCAGATAACTTTTCGTTACCTTTCATGTCCCGAATTACAATTTTCGTAGCACAGATCGGCTTACCAAGGGGGATAGGGTCCGGAATGCTACCTGACCGAGAAACCTCGAAACTTGTCGTGTTAGCCGACGTCTCAGTAGCTCCGTAAAGATTCACTACTCGCGCACGGGGCGCGATCTCGAAGAATTGACGGACAACGCTTGCCATCAGCTGGTCTGCACTGCTGCACACTAGACGGAGCTGAGGAAGAGTGCTCCCTTGCTCTGTGGCAATGTCACACAAGCTGGCTAGTGCTGGAGGTGTCGTAAAAAGGTGGGTAGCACCACTAGACGCAAGTCGATCGAACATCACGTCAGGTCTGCTACGCTCGATATTAGTAATCAAAACACCAGTAACACCTGCCAGCAGAGTCCCCAACACTTCCCAAAATGAAGCAACAAATGAGAGTGGCTTCTGGACGACCACAAGATCGCTTGACTCGTAAGGGTAGGCGTTCCACATCCACGTGATACGGTTCCGCACCGCATCCATTCCTACTTGGACGGCTTTCGGAACTCCTTCTGATCCAGATGTGAAATATAAGAATTTTGATTTATCGCTCCAGGTCAAGGACCTGACATCACTTATCCAGTTCCCTGCAAAAATTGCTTCTTCCGCTGTTGAGTCGTCGATCAGAACCGTTTTAGACCCAAGATTAATAATCATGTCCCGCTCTCGTGAAGCCGGACTATTCAACGGAATCCAAGCAATCTTGACAGGCAACGTCACAGCTGCTATTACAAGGGCAACAGATTTAGCAGATAAATCAAGTCGAGCAGCAAAAGTAACGCCCTCACTTTGCTCTCGGTTGAACCACCTTCTCCACGCAAGGATATTTTTAACTAGCTGTTCCCATGAGCATTGCTCGCCGGCGGGACCGGTCAGACAGACATCACCTGGTTTCTGAATGACTATATTACGAAACCGCTCCAGCAAATCATGTGACGGTTGCATCTTTATCTCCCTTCATACTACATCAATAGCTTTTGAGCATTGTTATCTGAGATGTATCACAATCATTAAGGGCAGTTTTTATGGCATTAGCGACAGTCGTCTTCCCTGAGAGCCAATCAGAGGTAAGGAACCACGCTGTAAGAGCCAGTACTTTATTAGCGCGTTCTGGTGTCACATACGCCACTTTATAAGCAAGTTGCAGGGTATAATCTTCGCCGTGTCGCTGGATATAAAGAGACGCATCATATTTCGTAAACCCAGTATTCAATTCAGTTAAGTGAAGGCTTCGATCACCATCCCAAAACTCCAGAGACGGGTAAGTAAGCATATTCACCATCGTGCTAAACAATGGATCCTCGTTCGTGTGATCAGCGAACTCAGAAACAACCTTGCTAAATACGCTGTCACCGAATGAGACAGCTTCAGTCACATTAGATATCATCGAACGTACTGTGTCACTAATTTTCTTTTCGACATCTATACGAGTTCGTATTGCAATCATGTTAAGCATCAGAGTTGGGACGCCAATTTCATACTCATCGTTTCGCCCTGCTACTGGTGCACCGACAACAAAATCATGTTGGTCAGAGACCGCTGCCAACGCTAACGAATAAGCAGCCACGAATACTGCAAATGGGCTTGTACTCAATGCATGCGCAGTGGAACGGATCTCAGCAGTCGCTTCGTCATCTAGAGAGACCTCTATAACAGAAGCAGCGTAGGGATCACACGAATTATTTAATGTATCGCGCAATGGGAAACATGATTTCACTCCATCGAGTGATTTTGACCAAAATTTTCGTGCTTCAGCGGATATCTCTTTAGGTTTCGACAGATGTTGGAAATATTCTAAAACTGAAGTCATAGCTGTCTTGACTTCGATTTCCTGATCGTCCATGTTACGACACTTAAAAAGAGAAATTAACTGTTCCATGAACTTCATTGCTCCCCAGCCATCGATAAGGATCTCGTTCATGGTCAAAACGAACCAGGTAGAATATCCATTTATACGGATCTCGTCCACGGCGATAGCGGGACCTTCCTCCAGGTTAAAAGGGACTGCTGCTTTCATCCAACAGATCTCACGAGCCTCTTGCGCAGAGGCCACTTCGTGTATTGAGATTTCATCCATATCGATAGCAGAGATAGGAAACGTCTGTGTAAATCTCCCAGTTGAATCCACTCCAAACTTCGCCATTAGCTGTGGATTCGCCCGTAATGCCTGGCCAAGAGCACGACGGATTCTATCGGTGTTCGGCCCAGCGCATTCTAACAATATCTGATAATTATAGTAAGGGCTTTCAGGCTCCAGTAGCCATTGAAAATAAATTCCTTGCTGAGCCGGATTCATATCACACGTCAAAGGAATTTTGACGTCATCGAAGCGGGAAGGAGATCTTTTTGCAGAGGTCGATTTCTTCGGAGATATCTGTTGTGCTTGATATTCTTTTGCTAGAGAGCCTAACGTATATGAAGAAAGCAAATCTCGTACTCTTACGTAAGATCCTCGTGAGCGGACAATATTGGCTAGCTGAATGGCTCGAAGAGAATCGCCTCCGGATTCGATGAATGTTAGTTCTGGATTCACAGGAGTGCCAAGCACGTCCTGAACGAGAAGAATGAAAGAGTCCTGATTCTGTTCAACTCTACCGGGAATGGATCCCTCTCTTGACTCTTGAATATCATTCAGTAACAGTTCCCCAGCACGGCGCTCTAATAACTTAATATCTACCTTGCCATTTGAAGTAGTGGGAATATCAGTAACCTTTATCCAACGGGATGGACACATCACTCTCGGGAGACTGCTTTTCGCGCGATTATTAAGCATTTTGGGAGTAACTAAACAATCGGCGCGAGGAAGATAGAATGCGGCCAAGCTAGCGTCTCCTTGGCGAAGAAACTGGTGCGTTGTTTCTCGGAGCACCATTGCGCGACTTTCACGGACACGAGGGTGGAATTTAACCACTACAACGTCTTCAAGCTCTGGGATTTCTCGAAGGATACGATTTTCGATTTCACCGGGCTCAATCCGTACTCCACTAATTTTTATCTGTCGATCAGCGCGGCCATCGTAAACCAGTTGACCATCCGCTCGCTGATGAACGAGATCTCCGGTGCGGTATATTCGGAATGGGTATCCGTCAATCCTGGCAAATGCTTGAGCGGTTTTATCTGGGCTTCCGATATAACCTAAACCCACACAAAGACCAGCAACAAAAAGCTCACCTTGCGCTCCAGGAGGAACTGGACGCCAAGTACCTTCTGCATACTCTAGGACGTATAAAGACGTATTAGGTATTGGAATTCCGATGGGAACTTCACCTGAGTTAAGCGATTCGCCATCCACGATCGCATGCGTTACATCGTCAGAACATTCTGTAGGACCATACGCATTAATTAACGGGACAGACGGGAATTTTTCTGCCCAGTCTTTAGCCAACCGAAGGGGTAATTCTTCGCCAGTCACCAGAACATACTCAAGCCCAGAGAAAGACACGCTTGGCCCAATTTCGTGAATAAGTTCACGAAATACTGTCGGAACTAGTTCAATGTGTGTTATATGTTTCTCTTTCAGTAAAGAAAAAAGCTCATGTGGATCCTGTGAAATACCGTTGGGGACGATACGTACTGCACCGCCTACCAGTAAGGCCGAGCAAAATTGCCAAATGGATACATCAAAGGTGGTGGGTGCCGTCTGGGCCACAACTGAGTCAGCACCAAGATGAAGGAGATGGGCTTTGCTATGCAAGTGATTCATCATGCCCATATGCGCGATTAGCGCACCTTTCGGTTCACCTGTGCTACCCGAGGTGAAAAAGCAGTAGCTTGGAGCGTTGAAAGGATCATCCACACGCTCCAGAAATGTGACTCCTAATGGTGCCTTTGCTTCCGTTACGTGCGAGGTATTTTCAGTGAAAATGGCGGCCGCGTTCGTGATCGTCTTAATATGTTTACGACGAGCCTCTGGCCACTGAGGATCAATGGGTATATAGATGGCACCTACGGCACTACAAGCTAGGATATCGACAAGACATTCGATACCGCGCGAGTGCTCTGAAATGACTACTCTCCCAAAGGCATGTTTCTTTTCCAAGAGATAGGCTCGATTGTTAACTCGATTCAATAACATTTCGTAGGTGATTTCTTCACCATGAATATCTATTACGGCAACGTGATGTGAAGTGATCTGGGCCCATTCAACTAAATACGAGTAGAGTGTGCGTTCTAAAGGCCAGTCGACGTTTTCCCCGACCAGTGCACTCCGGGTAGCGAGCAAGCTCAACCCATTTTTTTCCAAACTTTTGGTAAGGTTTATCACTCTATATTCACCGTTTCATGTCTCCGTGAAAGTCTGGAACACGTAATCCATCGCCGGATATTTGAACGTGCTCGTACAAGCTTTGAGCAACAGCAAGGTCCAAAATTCCTAAACCAAAAGGAGAGAATACGGTTGGATGATCAGGGTCAAGCTGCTTCTCAGAGCATATGAATTCCGCCAGTGTGCCTGTGATGAAATTTCGATTTCCGTTCAATTTTTCGAGGAGGTGGGGTGTAGTGTTTGCCTTCAGGCAATGTTCAACATCATCAAACACGTTATTAGCCGTTCGAATGGTCTCAGGGTGTAAATCACGAAGCGAGATATTGAGAACGAGCTGGTTCGGTTGGAAACGTACACTCATCGGCACATAAGGAGTTCCGGCGCTGGTGGCTAATAGCACGAGATCACAGCCAAGAGCTTCTTCTAAACTGGCTACCGAACACTCGGGGCCGTGGCGAGTGACTATACGTGCGACTAATTCACTATTTAAGTCGTGAATTTTCACTGGAACCGCTGTCGTGTATAGCGACTTAATAAAATGTAAAGTTGTCTGTGCGATAGGGCCACTGCCTACTACACCGATACTCGTAGGAGCACCGTGAAGAACTCGAACTGCAAGCGCAGCCGAGGCAGCTGTACGAGCCGCACTAATGCGGCTGGCCTCGATGAACGCATAAGCATAGCCGTTATCTGTGTTATTTAGCACGATGACTGCTGAAGCTCTTTGTAGCCCATGATCAACATTCTCAGGAAAGCTAGAAATCCATTTAATTCCCGACACACAGGTTTGATCATTGATATAAGATGGCAACGCTATGATACGATCTCGTGGAGTATCTGGAAACCGAAGAAAATAACTATCGGGACATACTGTATTTCCAGCGTGATGTGCTCGATAAACACGTTCAACAAGATCGATGAGAAACGACTCTCTGCCTTTTAAAAATGTTTCGACAAGCTTGGCGTCTATAATTAGCATTTCACCATATTTCGTCATTTAAATACCTTCCGTTTCTTTCACTTCGTGCGCAACAGGACGAATGGCATAATTAAATGCTGATTCCCCAAAGTTTTCCATAACCCAATCGTCGTTATATACTCCATCCAGATACCTTTCACCAAGATCCGGCGCAATAATGACAACGCGGCTTCCCTCGGGAATTTTATCTCGAAGAGCATCAAAAGCTGCTAGCACAGTGCCAGTCGATCCGCCCGGTAAAAATCCTTCTACCTGCGCAATGCGTCGGCACTGTCTCACGGTATCGATTTCATCAATATAATACCGTTTTAGAGGAAATTTTTCGTCAAAGATTGGTGGCTTTACACTAGCGCCTAGACCAGGGATATATCGCCGCGAAGGAGCTCCTCCGAAAGTCACTGAACCAGTGCTATCAATAGCACAAACTTTGGTGCATGAACCACGCTTCATGACAGCCCTAGATACACCCATAAGCGTGCCAGTGGTACCAGCACCTACAAATAGGTAATCAGGATCTCCTAACTCTTCGACGATCGCTCTATATGTCTTCTTGGAATGAACCTCAGGATTGGCTACATTTTCGTACTGGTTTGTCCATAAAGGCCCTCCTGGCATCTCTACTAATTCGCGAACTCTAGCAAGTCGCGTCCCAAGAAATCCGCCCGCTGCATCCAATGATTGAACAACTTCCACTTCCGCGCCCAGTGCACGCATATGCGAAATCGACCTTGAATTTGCATTCACATCTGTAACAATTGTTAATTTGTATCCTCGGCGCGCACATACACCGGAAAGTGCTATGCCTAAACTCCCAGAAGAAGACTCTACGACCCAACCTCCTGGCTGAAGACCATGAAGCTTTTCTAAGCTATCGACGAGTGCAATAGCCGTCTTGAGTTTTACGGAACCAGCAGTGTTTAAACCTTCTAATTTTGCGTAAACATCATGTTTAGGAAATGAATTTTTCAAGCGGACAAATTGAGAGTTTTCATCTAGTTCTTCAATAGATCCTGCAATCATTTATGTGCTCCTACTGCGCATGACATGCCATCGGAAGTTTTCATAACATACAAGCAAATTATAATGAGGAGTCTTGTACAGGCTATGGGCGTTATTAGAAGAGGTTTAGGCAAGAAGTTACGGATCTTGATCATGTTGATCCTGCCTACGAATGGCGTTGATAGAATGACAGAGACAACAACACATATGCGTGACCTCCCTAGTGATACACGCTGAAGTAACTTGTCACCTACTTCATGAGCTAGTCTATCTCCTTATAGGACCACATAAAAGAGAGGACCAAAAATTGATCTACATCTCTCGTGTGTCACTCGATACATTCCCCAAGAGTGCCTTGCCACAGCTGATGGAAAGAGCTAGTCCTGAACGACGAGATAGAGCACGAAGATACGTGCGAATCGATGACTGCTTGCGCTGCCTCATAGCTGACGAACTCCGGGCCTATTCATTGAAGCTTGATTACAAGGTGCCAGTACAGTCAGAGGTATCGAAGAACGCTTTCGGGAAGCCGCTACTAGCAAACTGCGATGGTCCTAAGTTCAACTTGTCGCACGATGGGAAGTGGATTGTCTGTGCCACAAGCCCACATCCTGTAGGCGTAGACGTCGAGGCAGTCGCTGAGCCAGGTTTAGCGGTAGTCTCGAACGATTTTTCAGTGGAAGAAGTGGAGGCCTTGCGGACAACCGCTACGGCTCCCCTCTCCATCGCTCGAGCGATGATCTGGACACGGAAGGAGGCATACCTCAAATATCTGGGGTTGGGTCTCACTGTTCAGTTAGATTCTTTTTCAGTAATAGATCAAACCTTGCTGTCGCCAGCTGAAGGGATGACAGACGGTATTCAGTTTTATAGTTGGTGCGATGCCGATAACTCGCATGTGATCTCTGTCTGTGGCCACGGCGAGGAAGTCGTCATCTCTTGCGTCAGCGGGCAAGAATTACTAGATGGACTGCCACCATCTCACTGTTCAGAAGAACCTCAAGAGCAACTTCGTTGGTTGCCCAATCTTAGTTAAGATCATTTTGTAATTATCAAAATTCCAAGTCGCCTCGAGAAAAGCATTAACAGAGATCATATCTCACCAGGAGAGATGCGGCTTAAATATCTCTTTCAATCCTTCATGACAGCTAGGCTCTTCACCTCGTCACGATCAAGTACTGGATCACTCATGATAGATTTTTCGCGCTCAGCAATGCATCGTGGGCACTTTTTGAAAAAAACTGATCCGAAACGAGTTATACCTGCTGGTAGTGGCCCGTAATTAGTAGCTATCTTGGCTATAGCCCCCCATGAAGGAAGAACCCATTCCACAGACTGTCCTTGAGCAGGTACATCCGCTGAACGTCGATAATAAAATCCACCCAAGAGCTCCGCAAGATCCCAATAAGCATAAAATAGATCCGAGGCCAAATCGCTCTTCGAATGGACTTCTTGTCGCAAGTCACCATCGTGTAAAATAGCGATAGTGGATCCCCGATCCTCCCCATGCACCAATGGTGGCATGAAAGAAAATTTCCGAGTATTATAGACATGTACCCAACCAGATACGGATTGCTCTGGAGCCATCGGGACAACATGTGCTGGTATGGAATCGAATCCTAAATAAAAAGCTGCTCGACACCTGTGGGCTCCATCAAGGATGATGTAAGGTTCCCCTTGGGCTACGTGGATGCTTTCTCGTAATGCTTCATGTTCTAGCAATTTTGTAAGACGCTTGAGACGCAAAGTCTCACATTCCTCATGCCATACGAGTTGGTTTAGCGGAAGATACGATGATAACTCACAGCTACTACTAATTTTCATCAATTTCATCAACTCTCAATGCACTATTAATGGCAACCTGGTCTTGAGATATCCGATCTATGACTCGGACCACTTTTTCATTGAGTAAGACAGTTTCTAGTATGTTTACTACGAATAAGGAAAACTTTCTTCAATTTTACCTTAGGGAAAGATATCTCATAGTTCCGCATCACGACTATTGAAATTTGCAGATCGACCGACTTCTATAACCGATAAATTATGGGCGACTACAGCGATGTCTGTCGAGGCACCAACGATGACTCTCGACAGCCCTGGACCTGCACTATCTCTTTTTTGGGGGGCGCGGGATGGAACCCATCGCATTGGCAATGCCTGACAGATCATGCTCTTCCGATCCTTGTCCATACTTAACTGATGACCGCAGAAGCACAGATGCGGTAGGCATGGGCGGTGTCCGGATCATCCCCCCTTGGGAGCCAAGAGACCGTCGTTGATCACTACGTCGAACAAGGCCTGCAGGATAGGTTTACAAAACCGATCCGCCGCTACCACCAGTTCCGACACAAGCTTACGTACCATTGTTGATGCCATATCGCTCCTTCACAGAAGCGTTCCGGGGGGCTCGCAGACGGCATTGGCACCTTGGCACCGATGTCCGTGAATCCACAACGGAACCTGAAACTGCCCCACACGGTCTGATGCTCCGACTTTCGTCAGCTTCCCCAGATCATCCGGGGCATCAATCCATTACCAGATTGACACTTAGCACTGTACCCTCACCAAGACCACACCAGCATCGAGGACGGCGGGAGAGAGGCGAACCCGCCACCACACGATGCACAAATACAAAAATACATAGGCATCATGATGCTCTTGGGCATCTCGCATACCCCCGTACGGTGCCCAAACTCAATCCCTACGCAAAGCTCGCAGGCCTAAGTCTGCCCATCAAAATCATGGCTTTCACCAAACATCGATTTCTACACCGACTAGCCGACCCCTATCGGCGACATTGCCATACTGCTGACCCGCCTGGTCCTCTAGCCACGACAACGCATCCCGGAACATCCGCACGTCTTCCAAAGCGAAACCGCAGTCGTAGCCGCCCTTATCCCCCAACCGCACCATCTGGAGCTCCCGACGGCCACCTTCATCGACTTCGATCCATAGTTTCGCGTGCATCCGCTGGCCGCGGCCTTCTGACAGGATCTCGGTGAGCAGATCGGAGGCTTGTCCTCGCGCATCCTCGTTGTCGCGAGGGAATTGGAGTGTGTGGGAAGAACGGTGGTGGGGCAAGTTTGTGACCTCGTGACGCAGCAGGTTGCGCTTGCGCATCTGCCGTTCGAGGCGCTCGGGCTGACTCGTTGACGGGGTTGTGCCGTGGCGGCGTTTCCTCGGCAGGGTTTCAATGTGTTCCTCGCCCAGCACCTCCTCGTCGGACTGTTGTGGTGCGCGGCTTCGTCTCGGGTGCAGGAGTTCGGCATCCGGTTCGGTGGGACGGTGAGATGGTTTTCCGCGCTTACCGCGTACCTTCGCGGTCCGGCCTTTGCGATCATGCCGACGCCGCGGCGGGGTAACCTCCTCGCCCCGCTCCAACTGTGTTAACGCCTCGACCAGGTTGGTGCCAGGCTTAAGCCCTTTTAGCACGAACCGCACCAGGCGGGGGTCTCGGCCGATTCGTCGGGCAATCTCGGCTTGGCTCCACCCTTCGGCTAACAGGGTGCGCACCAGGTCCTGAGCCCGATTGTCACGCTCAGTCACTGGTCGCCTCCTCGGGGAGTCCTACTTGCTCGGCCTGCTCTGATAGAGCAGCCCGCTCCGATCCGGTCTGAGGCGCTTCCAAAGGGCCCGGCAAGACACCTTTGACACGCAGCCGCCCGTCCTTGCCGTCATCGCCGCCCCCCTGGGCCACAGGGAGCGCCCAGGGGGGCACGTTGCTGGTGTAGATGGCGTCGCCGTGGATAGCCAGCACGGTGCGGGAGTTCATGCGTAGTGCTCCTCCCTTGGTTGTGGCGTTTTTTCCGGTGGTGGGGTCGGCGATGGGTGTGTTGAGGGTGCGTACGCGGGACAGGGCCCAGATGCGGGCGGCGATTTCGGGGTGCCAGGTGTCGGGGTCGGGGCGGCGGCGGGCGGTTTGGTATTGGTAGGCGATGGTGTCACCGGTTTTGTTGCGGATGACGTCGAAGCCTTCGATGTCGGAGGGGATGTCGTCGGCGTCGTAGACGACGGTGGTGGTGACGGGGTTGGAGGCCGACATTTGGCCGATGGTCACGCGCAGCATGTTTTTCAACGCGGAGGTGAGGATTGTCGTGGCGGTGGGGTTTTTGTCTGCCCAGCGTTTCTCGGCGATGTCGATCATGTCTTGGATGGTTTTGACCCATCCTCGGATGGGATCGACTTTGGTCAGTTTGATCCCTTCGAGGAACTCGATGGGCTGGGTGATGGGCCCATCTGGTCCGGCTTCGGTGTCCCAGCCTTCGTCGATGGCTAGTTTCAGTTCGGCGGTATCGACCCATGTTTCGTGGGTGGTGCCGGGCACGTTGGGCCAAAACCATCCTGCTCGTCCTTTGGTGCGTTTGACCGGTAGTAGGCCGATGTCGTCCCACCAGGATGGCACGGTGAAGCGGATGTGGTAGCGGGCCGGGTGCCAGGGGTTGTTGGTGAACAGGTCGCGGGCTTCGGTGGCGCTGAGCAGAGTGGCGGGTGCGGCACCGATCTCTCCGGTCACTGATCCGGCATACATGAATCGGCCGTCGATGTACACGAAGTTAGGGATAGGGCCGGCAGGCACGGTGGGGCGCCAGCCCTTTTCGCGGTCCTCGGGGTTGCCGTCGTCGACGCATAGTTCGTAGCGGTGCTGAGGGGAGGTGTGTTGGATGAGTGCGCCCAGTTCGGGGTCCATCGGCTCCATGCGATAGGACTCGGGGGTCCGTAGCTTCCAGAGGTTGATTCCTTCTGCTCCGGGGCGGTCCATGAGGGCCCAGTCGCGGTCGATTCTGGTGGCGATGATGTGGGTTAATTCGCGCCATGCCCAGCGGGCCTGGATTGGGGTGAGGGTCTGGCCAGGGAACCATTCATCAGCGACCAGAATGTCGAGGTTGCGGTCGGTTTCTTTGTGGGTGAACCGGCCTCGGGCGGGCCGCCCGGACAGCATGAACAGGCCCCGCACGTGCCAGTCCTGGTTGAACTCGCGGGTGTGAGCGGGGGTGTCAGGCAGCAGCCAGGATTGAGGCTGGTCGGGGATGTTACCGCAGACGATCAGGCGTCGGGCGTTGTGGTGTAGCGCGGTTGTTAGCAGGTCTGACAGGGTCGCGTGCTTGGTGCGTCGTCCCCCCAGCACTGGCAGGATCTCGTTTCCGGCCGCGTCGACTCCCCGGGCGGTGTCGATGTCTAGCCACACTGTTTCGGGGTCGGGGGGCCGATGTGGGGCGGGACGGCGCTGCTCCTGGTCGTCTCTCATGGTTTCCTCCTTTGGGCCAGGGAGCGGCCGGCGTCGAGGGCGTTCATGCGCTCGCGTTGTTCTTCGCGTAGTTGGTAGACCCGGCCTCGTGACACTCCTGCTGCCTCGGCGATGGTGGTGGCCGGCAGGTGGCCGATGGCGGCAGCGTCGGCAAGGACGTCACGCCAGGCCAGGTCAATGGTTCCCAGCTGGGCTAGAGCTTCGTCGCGGCGGCGGGTGGCATCAGCCACTACGGAGGCCCACCCTGTGGGGTGGATGGTCTTGACGACGATTCGGTTGTGGCGGATGGGGCCCCATGCATCAGCGGGGACTTGCCAGCCGTGATTGGCGGCGGACTCGGTGATCTTGAGGCGTCGCTCAGGTGCGCGGGTGCGGGCAGTGACGTCGGTGTTCCAGGTCTGGACTGGTACCCACGTCCCCTCTCGGATGCGTTCGATGACGCACGTGGTGACCTCGTCGGTGACTGTGATGACCAGACGATAATCTTTCCCGTCTGGGGTGGTTCGGTAGCTGGGCATGTCACCCTCCCCTATCTGTCAAATGAGCTAGACACAGTGTCTATTTAATTTGACGCAAAGTCAAGTGTGCTAGACGCCTTTGTGTGGATCCGCCCGCCCAGACAGGCACTCACGTCTCATGACCCGCCGCGACGTCTTAACGAAACCAAACCGCTTATAGAACCGCTCCGCAGCGGGCCCGGAGGGCTTCAGTTCGAGGGTGAGACCGTGCTCGTCGGCCCATTGGCAGACTTGTGTGAGGATCTGTGAGCCGTGGCCTTGAGTGTGGGGGACGGCGTGGACGCACATGAGCATGGGGCCGTGGCGGCGCGCTGGCGGGGCCACGTAGGCTCCGCCATGCCAGTCCGGTGTGGTCTGCCAGCTTCGCCATGTCGCGGTACGCCAGTGGTGGGCTTCGAGGGCCACCATGATCACCGCGACGACGACGAGCGTTGCGGCCCCGATCATGGCCAGCTCACCCTGACCAGGCCAGTTCCCGCAGATGATCCAGTCTCTTAACGCCCAGATGATCGCGGCTTCCACGCCTGCTGCGATCGGGATGAGCAAGGCAGAACGAAGGTGTCCTGCCATGATCTCGGTGATCTCGCTGCGATGCCATGACAAGGAGAATTCCCACGACTCTTGAATCATGCTGATGTGTGAACGGCTTCTTCGGCTTCGCCCTGCCATAGTTTCTCCAAACGACGCTCAGCCAGCTCGTCGGGACACGGCGACAGCCTGCCGCACTCGGAGCAGACCCCGAAGTGGCGCGAGAGAGTGATGACCGGCTCGTCGGGAGCATGAACCGACTCGATGCCCGGGTGCTGCTCATCGGTGAGTCCCGAAGCGTGGCTGATCTCGATCAGACGGAGGTGGACCATGCCGTCGTAGCTGTCGGCTCTCTCGACATGGAACGGGTAGGAGCCGTCCGCGGTGTGGCCTGCAACCAGGTCCCCGATCTTCAACTGGCTGGCGGTCATGGTTCGCACCGGCGGCAGCGGGGTCCGGGTCGCGTTGATCCTCATGGTCTCTCCTTGCTTCTGCGCCTTCATAGATGAAGGTGCCACAGCCGGGGTTGATGTGCGGAACCACAGCCACTTTTTCAATAAATCCATCACCACGGTCTCACCCCTTCCCAAATGTGTAAACCATGATTTACACATTTGGGGCATGATCGAACCCACAACCATCTCCACCACGCCCCGCGTGGCCATCATCTCCCCCAGCGGGCCAGCACGGTTCTGGGGCGAGCCTCCCAGCATCGCACTGCGCCGACACGGCCGGTCCCCCATGAGGTCCCTTCCTTCCGGGGCCCTGCTGCTGGTGTGGGACGTCACCGTTTTGACCGGGCCCACTCTCGGCCACCGCGTGCGTCCTCTCAGTAAGGACGCCGAGCTGACTGCCCGGCGCTGGCTCGACCAGGTCGCCGACAACCCCGGCTTCCTCGACACCCTTATCGAGGCCGCCCGCATCACCGATGGATGGCATCACGCGACGCCTCCGCACATTCAGGCCCCTTACCGGACCCTTCATCAGTGAACGGAGGTACAACGACATGACCAGCGACATTGACATTGACCGGACCCACAAACCCGACGACCGCGCCGAGGCTCCTCTTTACCGGTCCTGGGCCAGGAGACTCGTGCACGTCTCCGGGATGCCCTGGCGTATCGTCGCCGCCTTGGCCGGGGTCTCCCCCACCTCCATGCACCGGCTTCTATTCGGCCGCAACGGTCGACCCGTGGAATGGATCGGCATCAATGATGCTCGCGCCCTGATGGATATCGGCATCGATGATCTCGCCTCAGCGTCCACCGACCGTATCCCGGCCCGCGAATCCCGCGAGCTGTTGGTAGCCCTGCACACCCTCGGCTGGACCGATGAGCATCTAAGCCGCTGGCTGACCAGTTCCGACCTCGACCTGGCCACCACCCCCAAGGCCCTCTACGTCACCCGGCTATCCGCCGCCCGCATCCAGGCCACCTACGACATGCTCATCAGCCAGCCCGTCCGCCGCTGCGGCCACCCCCGCACCCCGCCTATCTCGTCCCAGACTCCGGTTACCTCGCCCCAGCCCGGGCCCGAGGATGCCGAAACGTTCCAGCCCGCCCTGTTCGAGCTAGCCGACTGCGCATGAGACCCCACACAAACATGGTTGAATCGAAGGGCTCAGCCAGCAGCCAGTTACCAGGAGTCCCCGTGCGTCTATACCGCGCTGTTCTTACCCACACCGACATCCAGATCACCGTCCGCATCTGGAGCACCACCGACCACGACTGGACCTGGACTCCCCTCGACACCTGGACCCCCGACCCGACCCCGACCACACCAGCCCAACTGGCCGACGAACTCCACCGACACGGATGGACCACCCCCGAGGACCCCACCACCCTCACCAAGGTGACTGTGATCCCCGAGAACTGGCAGGCCCTCGTCGACCACGCCCTCGCTGCCCGAAACCACCAAGCCAACCAGCTGCGCGTCGCCGAGAACATCCTCACCGACATCCTCGGCGACGCCGCCGACGCTGGCCTTTCCGTGACCTTCCTCGCCCAGGCTGCCGGATTGTCCCGAGCTGCCTTCTACAAACGCAGCGCTAAGACCATCAACTCTATGAGGCACGCCGACCAGCCGCGCGAAGACCCCTCCCAGCTCACCCGAGCCGAGAAAACAGCACTCAGCCTGGGCGACGAGTGATCCTCACACCTCCTGCGACAGCCCGGCCGTGGAGCCTTCCCACACGTGTCTAGCCAGCACTGACCGGGAAAACCTATTCGCGGCACCACACCGGGCCCACTCACCAGTCACCTACACCCCCGACTGCCCCTCGCGAAGACCCAACCAGCGAACCAAGTCCCCAATGCGCCCACCACGATCAGCACACCCACGGCGACCACCAGGTGGGAAGCACTAACCGACCCCAACAACCCAAGATCAAACAGGCCCTGCCCGGGAACGCCGAGCAGCCCGTGATCGCGAAGCCATGCTCCGAGATGACCGATGATTTTAGGGGCCATCTTCTTCAGCAGGGCTATCCCTCCGATACCAACAACGATGAAGGCGAGGATTTCTTCGCATCCGTTGTTTCCTTCTCCGGTGGGGCCGTTCATGCTGCCTTCTCGGGGTGGACGGCCAGCCAGCCGATGAGGTTGTCGGCGACCTGTCCTGAGGTTTCGATCAGTTCGACCTGTCCGGCCTGCCATGCGCGCGATGCGCCGGCCAGCAGTGATGCCGGGGCCCCTGCTGCGCGGCTGAGAGAAGCGACTTCAGTCAAGGCGGTGCGTAGCTCCTCGATGGCGCTTTCGATGTACCAGCCGCTGTCGGTACTGGTCTCGGTGGCGTCGGTGGCGGTGATAAGGGCGTCGGTGAGGTTGTTGACGGCATGGTCGAGATCAGCGATGCTCGGTAAAGCTACGGGAGTCACGGTGTGTTTTCCTTCCAGGGATGCCTTCACTGGTAAAGGTTCCCTGGGTCCGGCCGATGTGCGGTGATTTAAGAAAGATGCTCCGCATCAAGTCGTTTGAGTCAGGAAAATTCGGCTAGAACGGCACCAAGGTTCGCTCCCACTCGTCCAAACCTGTGGCGGGGCTGCCCCTGTCTGAACGCACATGCGTGTGCACTGTCTGCGGGATGATCCTGGACCGCGGCATCAACGCCGCGGTCAGCCCCGCTCGCTAGCCACGATGGGCACAGGAGAGCGGCCGAGACCGGGCGCAGCCCCTCCGACATCATGCGCACCGCCCTCATCGACTACCTCGATGCCGCAAGCTAACATCACCTCACATGCACGCGCTACAAGGAAGTCATGCAGGCGACAGCATGAATCACGATCTCACCCCAAGATAATGATCTTGGGATTCTGAGCCGGGTCAATCCATCGCAGCGTGTTAGTCAGCTTTGACAGTGAGTCCATACTCACACACCCAGCAGTGTAACGCGTCGCATAATGCAAAAAGATCGCTGCCCCCGACTCAGCACCATGACGCGCCGGCGAGCCATAGTTGAAATCCAGTACGGCTGCTTGCCGGTACTGACGGCCCACGTAGCTCGTTGTCCGACTTCGACAACGCGCGACAGTCCTGACGCCACCGGTTGTAATCAGGGGCAGTGGGATCACCGATCCACCACGAGCACGAATTGATCCGCCGATACGGCAACTTCGTCCCCGGATCACCAGCACCGAAAGCAAAGACGACCCCGTAGACACCTGATGGGGCGTCATATCACCCTGAATACACTGAGATCCTGACGTGACACCGCGCAGCCCAAAATGAGCTCCCACACCCGACGCCGAGACTCTTATCCAACCGCGCGACAACCCGCACGGCAGAGCGGTCGACCTCACTACACGCCACCCCTCGACGCGCCCGAAAACGGTCGTTTTCGAACGCTCGGCTTATGACCCCACAGCGTCGTACAATATTTACTGCGCGCATTATCCTTAAGCGGAGCGCTAAAAAACACCGTTTTACCGAGGCTGACGTGCTCTACGAGATGCGCAATGCCCTGACTGTTGAAGAGGATTTCGAGGCGTCAAGAATTCCCAAGACATGGTGATCCGAGCCTGCATATTAGGCCTGCCTTGTCCGGGGTGGCCATTGAGGTCATGGGGTACACGCGGTCAGATCACACACTCGTAATTTTCCATGACATGAAGTGTCGAAAGAAAACCTTTGAATTAATGAGGAGGAAGAACAATGACTGACGAACTTGACGCGGAGTTGGCTGCATGGGCTGAGTCGGATGCACCCGTGACCGTGCCGGGCCGGATACTTCGTGGCGCAGCTGCTCGTGCTGCTGGGCGCCGCGCGTTGGCGTGGGCTGGATATCCCAATGTCGAAGCTGGCCGGACCACTCGTGCCGGGACCGGGCGCAGTCAAACAGGCAACTTGCGGCACCGCCAAGTACGCCTCGATGTTGTGACAGATGCGCGGCTCGATGATCTCGCGACTAAGACTGGACGCAAGCCCGCTGACATTATGCGCTCGGCTATTAGCGCCTACCTTGACGCCGCCGGGGATACAACGGTTTATCTTCGCGATAAAAGTAGGGAGAGATGACGAGAACCCAGAGTGGGTTTGGCCTTGGAGTCTGAGCTGGTCTTCAAGCATTCCGCTGTCCCTTACTCGCTGAGGCGGTGGCGCGGCAGCCGGCCGCGCCACCGCCTTCACCGTTGGTTCTTACGTCTCTGTTTCGCGGCCATCTGCTCGATCGAGTCGCGGATCAGATCGTCGGCGCTAACCGGGGAGAAGTAATGTACATTCCGGGCTACCGACGCCTCTGTTATAGACATATATAACCCGTTGATGTCAATAGAAATGGGAACTCTCAGCTTTTTGGTGAGTTTATGTATTCGAGGCCAGGATGTGGCGTGGCTATTCATGGCCCCGACGCTCCATGCATCATTCCTCGGCTGAGATTGACTTAGACAGCTCGGTGTTAGTGCCGAAGGTGGCGAGTTTTGAGGACGAGGGCGGGGATAAGTTCGTTGAGCTGATTGACGTCGAGGGTTCCGTTCATTCCGGCGGCGAGTTAGGCGGTTATGGTGTGGTCGACGTTGGTGATCGTGCCAGTGATACTGAAGGCAAAGGTATGCAGATGAACTTCAGTACTTGGCTGCACGTGCGTCTTGGAACACTGGAGATCCAAACAATGGATTTACATCGGAGATTTTCACGCTTTTCGACCACATCCAACCCAACATATCCTCCCAAATTATTTAGACAATCCTGCCACGCATGCGGGCGCACTCACGGTGCACATAGTTTTCCACTCCCCATAGGATGCAAACGGTGTCGAGCAGAACACTCAGAACAAGGACTTCAGGATGAGTCAATTCGTAGACATTGAACCCTCATACGCAATAACACCACTCCAGCAAGAAAATTTCTAGAGATACCCCCAAAAGGTAGGTGCTCCCCCACCGCTTTCTCCTTGGGTATCGTCTCCAATATGTAAGATAGCACAGTTTATTCAGAAAATAACGAGATTGAGCGGCCACGTCGACCAGAGTTTCTCAGATCGTCCGGATCACATGTGATTCGTCGCAGACTCTACAAAACTGGCCAGAACTCGCCTCAAACCGGATGTTCGAAGGGAGGATTCATGCCCCACAGCACGCCTGACGTGCAAGAACATGCGCGAGGCGCAGCCGTCACGTCAGTCCGGCAGCAAGCCCGTTGGAGATAAGGAACGTCCGATGAGATGGCGACGAACAGCGGCCCACGATCCTGCTGCCATCACGAGCAGAGTGGGTGTTTCCAATCCTCGCCTCGAAGCGGCACGATGATGACCGGCCGCAGCTGACGGCGTCCCAACTGCACGGCAACCGAGCCGTCCAACCACTCCTGAACGCCAGCGCGGAACCCGGGCCTACGGGTACCAAGGACGAAACATCCAGCGTTGATGGTGTGAGCTAGATGCGCCAACTGCTGATCCGGCAAACCAGACAGATATACCAGCTCCCAATCCGCTTCCGGATAGTCAGACATGAAAGCGTCGAGAGCGCTATAAATGGCTGACTTGGCAGTTTCCATTGAGATCCGCTGCGCTGTCGGGTCAAGCGGATGGCTGGTGTCGGGGTTCGACGGACTAGAGACTCGGTCCGTCGCCACGTGCGCGAACACAATTTTGCTGCCCATGGCCTTCGCGTATTCGACACCCGTCTCCAACACCGGCTTCGGGATGCCCGGCATGATCGCGACGATCACAGGACGGCACTTCATCGTTCCGCGAGGTGAACGCTGATATCTTCCGGGCGTGCGACGTGGCCCGTGGTCGGTCTGGTCCTGGACACGGACCTGTTCATGGACTGGTTGATGATCCGTCATGATCGTCTCCTAGATGTGGCGGCACCACCGCGCACATTACCGACCAGAAGGCAGTTTTCGCGCCAAGTCGTCAGCGCAGGGTCTCCAGCACGGCTGATTCCAGCGCAGGCACCAGATCAATCGAGCCAAGAAGCTCGTCGGGGTGCTCGACGAGACGGGCGACACCGTAGTGGCTTCCATCGCGAAGCGCCCCGGCCACCACTCGTACCTCTTGACGTTTCGGATGAGCAGCTACAAACGCCGCAGCTTTTTCCGGATCGTGAGGTATCTCATCGGCGCAGTCATCGGGTAAGAATATCCTCTCGACGCAGATAGCGGCCCCATCCACAGCATCACCCCACGTCGTGGTGGCAAGGGCCTGAGCAAGGTCTTCACCGGGACGAAAGTCGTCCTGCTCGATACTGGACAAGCTGTCATGGCTACCGATGGCAAGCTGACCAGCCAGCGCTGGCTCAGCTTTCACAAGATCGACGGTACGCACCAGCGCGAATAGACGAGGCGGACCGCCCCAGCTCGACGAAGCAACAAACCTCTCGATCTCAGTCAAGCACGCAATCAAGGCATCATCAGCCGACTCTGATACTCCCTGTGCGACCTGGGGATCCTGCGTCATCTCCACGTCCTCATCATTCAACAATGCGGTATTCCCGTTCCCCCGGCACGGATTTTCTGGATAGCAGCGATGGCGTCCTTAAGACTCGATACTTTGACCAGTCTCATGGAAGTCTCGACTCCACTTATATCGCGGCAGTTGCCGGCTGGAACGAGGAAGATCTTCGCACCGTCGCGCTCAGCTCCCGCGATCTTCTCTTGAATTCCGCCAATAGCAACAACGTTACCGTCTGGGGAAATGCCGCCAGTTCCCGCGATCCGCAGTGAACCGATGAGGTCGTTCGGGGCCACCATTTGGTAAATCGACAATGCCATCGCAAGCCCAGCAGATGGACCGACGATATCCCCCGGAATGTTATAGGTGATCGTTGGGGTATATCGGTAGCCCGTATCGATAGTGACACCTACTGCCGGGGCGCGTCGATCACTTACTGACGAAACTGTCGTCACCGCAATGGTTTTCACAGACGAATTGCGCAGAACCACAAACACGACGGTGTCCCCCACCGTATGTTTCCGGACGGCCTTGCCGACGTCGAGAACGGAGGCCATTGGTTTCCCATCCACCTTCTCAATGAGATCCCCGGGCGCGAGTTTTCCATGCGCCGGACCTGCGGCACTGACAGCACTGACCATGGGCATCTCAGTGACAGGTTGACCGGCAGCTCGTAAAGCGGCCACGGCGGCGTCACGCTCTGATGTGTCCATCATGTACGACTCATCAGCATCGACCTGCTGAGGAGACCGTCCCGGCGGGTAAATGGCCTCCCGCTGAAGTACGTCATGGTCCGCGCGCAGATGAGCGACTAACGCCTCGGCCATGCTGAGACGTGAATCAGCACGGGTGATAGAGACGGTCGTCATCCGCATCTCGCCCTCACCGTGCCGAGTGGTCAAGCCGTCGACCTGAATCATTGGCTTGCCCCGTTCGTTCGTCGAGAGCAGATTCACGGTCTGGCCGGGAGACCGCGCCACGAACGGGATCGGGACGAGAATTAAGGCCAAGACGCATAGCAACACGACGAGGGCAGACGAGATCGCTGTCCAGCGAGTAGGAAAGCGCGCCGTTTGCCGGATTTCGGTCTCGACCGTTGCTATTACGTTGGCGGACGCGCCAGAGTCATGCGCCTGCGACGTGGGCGTGGTTGGCTCGGACATGATGGTCATGTTAGCCGCTGCGAACGATGACTTTTCCACGACTGCCACAGCCCTAGACTTGGTTAAGACCGCACGACGAGCGAACGGAGACGGGAATGAACGACGGACCCCAGAATCCTGGGCAACCCGACCCCGAGGAGATGGCTGAGCAATTGCGTCGCATGATGCAGCAGTTAGGCCTACCCGTCAGCGGTGATCTCACCTCATTTATGACACAGTTGTCACAGATGTTCGGATCCGGTAGTTCGGTAGGGTTTGGCATGCCCGGGACAAACCCGAGTGATGGACCAGTCGACTGGTCTCACATCAAAGACATGGCTAGGCACATCACCGCTTCCCATGGCCCTGACCCGGCGCCAGGTCAGCAGGAACGCACAGTTTTACTCGATGCGTCCCGTCTTGCAGAGAGCTGGCTCGACCGCGAATGCGAGTTCGCTCAGGTGAACGTCCAGCCAGCGTGCTGGAGTCGTGCAGAGTGGATTGAACATACCTTCTCCTCCTGGCAGTCTGTCGTCGAGCCAGTGCTGTTCTCCCTCACGGAAGCCATGACCGGGCTGATGTCCCCGGGCGGCCCCAACGATCCGATGGCCGCACTTACCCAGATGATGGGCCCGGTACTGCGCAGGATGTCAGCGATGCTGTACGGGGCCCAGCTGGCCCAGGGGCTCGCAGAATTGTCGACCTCAACAGTCACCGGCAGCGAGATTGGCCTACAGGTGCTATCTGTACCCCAAGTCGTCATCCTCCCCACCAATATCGCCGCCGCGTGGAACGACCTAGACCTCGATCCGAGGGACGTTGAGCTCTACCTCGTACTGCGTGAATCCGCTCGCCAACGCCTATTCAACGCGGTGAGCTGGCTCGGCCCGCAACTGCTAGCCCTGGTCGAGCATTATGCTCGCGAGATCCGCATCGATTCCTCGGCTATTGAAGATGCCATCGACATTGACGACCTCTCCCAGCTGACGCCAGAAAAAGCCCAGGAAATGTCGGAGCGTTTACGGGGACGCCTCTTCGAGCCAACCCGCACACCAGAGCAGGATGGCGTGCTTCAGCGTCTAGAGACCCTGTTGGCACTTATTGAGGGATGGGTTGACGAGGTAACCTTCCAGGTTGCTCGCACCTGGCTTCCTAGTCACGATCAGCTTGCCGAGGCGGTACGACGTCGCCGTGCCACATCCGGCCCTGCAGAGGTCTTCTTCCAGTCCTTGCTCGGTCTCGAGTTACGTCCCCGCCGGGTGCGCGATGCCGTAAATCTGTGGGCAGCGCTGCGCGAGGCCCGAGGAACAGTCGGGCGGGACCATGTGTGGAACCACCCCGACCTCGTCCCCACTGCCGCCGACCTCGACGATCCACTGGGCTATGTCTCGGGAGATCGCCAAGATCCCTCGGAGGGCGGCGACGACCTCGACGCTGAGTTAGAGAAGCTGCTGCGAGATCACGGTCACGACGACTGATCCGCTGGGTTATCGTCAGGATCGTTCCTGGTGTTATCAGCTTCCCCGGAAACAGCCCACTGAAAACCAGTCAGAAAACCCTCCGCCCGTTCGGCGTTAGGGAACCCGGCGAGCAATTCGTGAAATCGTCGATTGTGATGGCCCTCCACGAGGTGGCAAAGCTCGTGGGCTAAGACATGGTCAACGACCCAGTCGGGGAATCCGATCATGCGGTCAGACAGCCTAATCTGACCGGTCGACGGCGTGCATGAACCCCAGCGGCTGTTCTGATTGGACACCCACCGCACCGACGCCGGCTCGACCGTGTCGTTGACACGCGGATCGAGATACTTCTGGCACAACCGAAGGGCGCGCCGAGTCAGTTCGTCATTGCTGTCATGGTGTCGCCGACGAGCATCGGACTTCGTCACCTTGTCCACCAGTTCCATCACTTGACGATCCTGGTCAGCCTTTCGCATACCCATGGGCACCATGACGAGGACGGAACTCCCCTCCATCCTGGCGCTCAAGGTGCGACGTCTACGAGCGCTACGTCGAATGATGATCTCAGGTCTACCATCTCGTGCCTCGATGATCTCGTCCGGAACAGCCATGTCAGCCATAACGCCCATCATGCCGGGTGAGAAGGACACTTTTGACACCACTGACTTCGGCAAAAGGACGTACGAAGTTGACGAGAACTAGAGCCTGTCCTAGATTGACGTTAGCCTCCGGATCTCAGATGTGCAGGGGAAGGCACATCGTGATGGTCCGGGGGTTTTATGTATCTGTATCGTTCCCAGTCAGCTTCGGTAGCGTCCTGACGACGTGTTGTCCCAACGGCATGAGATGTTGTCCGAATGGTTCAAGTTGTTGCCCATTTTCCTCATGGTGTTGCCCGTTTCTTCGCCGGGACTTACGTAAGCTCCCAGGTCCTGGGAAAACTCAGGTCATGCACGTTGAACTTGATTGTCCTTGGGTCTCGGTTTCAGGCGGGTTACGCCTCCTCGCTCCGGATGGCCGGTCTTTCCGACTGCGCGGCGCGACGGCAAGCGCCGATGGACATGTCGAAGTCCCGGCAAAAGTTGCGCATCACTTATATGAAGCGGGCGTAGCCACCGAGCCCTGCGATCTTCGAGTGGCGGTCGTCAGTGATCATGGCTGTTCCGACGATCTGGTGCGGGGTCTCACAGCGCGTCGCATCGACATCACAACGTGGGTAAGAACGCCTGAGCCCGGAAACACCCGCGATCTTCGTCGCATCAGTGGGCATGCCAATCTTGACGTTCATGTCGTTGTTATTTGCCCCCGCACCCTCCTCGGAGGCCGCGATGTGGCCGAGCAATGTCATCGCGCGGGGATCCCGTCGGTCGTCGCATGGGGACGCCATCATTGGGCCGTGCTTGGCCCTATCAGCGATGGCAGCCCCGGATGCCAACACTGTGCTGACATGGCGATGGCAGCCCGCGACCCTGACTGGGTGACGATGGCTCGCAGTATGAAGGAGGGGGAGTACGATCCCGCAGTCACCGAGTGGCTTGTCAATCGAATTGAACGTGCCGCACTATCTATCCGCGACTCGACGGTCTCCCGTCGACCGAAAACCTTCCACGTGCGTACCATTGCCGGCGAACGCAGTATTGAGGTGCCAGCCCAGCCTGGATGTCACTGTTGGTTATCCGAGGAACCGTGCAGCACCTTGATGAGATCAGCCGCGTAAAGATCGGCCTTGCGCCTACCAATTCCGGGGACCTGCAATAAACTTTCCATAGAGTTAGGTCGTTTCTCCGCCACGCCCAGCAAGGTAGCGTCCGTGAGAATGACGAAAGCTGGCACTCGATCGGCTTCCGCGCGTTCGCTGCGCCACTGCCGCAACCTCTCGACGAGAACTGGGTCGACCCCCACCTCGCAGGCAAGGTGATGGCCGAGTTTTCGGTCTCTGGCCGCCGTAAGGGCTTTGCCGCACACCGAGCAGACTGTGATCGTGGCACGACGTTTCCGGCGATGTCGCGGGGGTTTGTCGGTCGTTTCCCCCGTCCCAGGGAGGCCGCGCAAAAATCGCGAGATCCCCTGCCGGTCCCGGTTCCCTCCAGACCACGAGTACGAGACCCACAGGTCTCGTCGTGCTCGAGTTACGCCAACATGCAACAACCGGCGTTCCGAAGCCACCTCAGCCGGAGCTTCAGCCATGATGAAGGGCACCATCGTGTCATTTATGCCATAGAGGGCCACGACATCCCATTCGAGCCCCTTAGATGCATGCAAGGTTGCCAAGGTAACGCCGTCGCCGACCGGCGCCTCCTGAGTGGCCGCCCGACGGGAGAACACGGCTGCCAGTTCTTCCAGCGTCCTCGTCCCGTCGTCTACAACCGAGACCGTCAGGTCGTGCAAAGCTTGCAACGATTCCCACCGTTGCCGGACATCACCTTCTCCGTCGGGCGCAATAGCCGACCAACCTTGAGCTGCGAGTATCCGATCAAAAGCCCGTAGCGGATCCGCACCTGGTTCATCAGCAGCAAGCCGAGCCAAAGCGTCAAGGCTGCGTCGCACCTCGCCCCTGTCATAGAAGCGCTCAGACCCCTTCACAAGATATGGGATGGACCTCTCGGCCAGCGCGGTCTCAAGCTGGGCTGCCTGAGAATTAATCCGGTACAAGACGGCAATCTCAGACCATGGGATTCCCGCAGCATGGCGCGATTCAATCCACATTGCTACAGCTGAAGCTTCGGAGGCATCGTCCCCGAGAGCTTGATAGATGGGCTCGGGACCGGATCGACCCCGCGAAACCAATGTGACTCCCCTGCCATGTTCCAAAGCCTCCTCTGGAGTCATACGGTTGACAAGAACTTCATTGGCCAACTGAACGATCTCGGGAGTGGAGCGGTAGTTGCGAACCAAATCGATGCGTTTAGCGCCAGGATGATCGGCAACGAAGTCGAGGAGGTAGTCAGCTCGTGCGCCTGCATAAGAGTGAATGGCCTGGTGCGGATCTCCCACGACGCATACATCATTTCGATCGCCAAACCACAGTTCAAGCAACCTATGCTGCAGCGGAGAAACGTCCTGGTATTCGTCGACAACGAAATGTCGGTACCGAGCCCGAATCTCCTCAGTGATGTCACGGTGCTGAACCAACAATCCCACCGCGCACAACAAAATATCGTCCAGATCAATGACGCAGCGTTCCCTCTTCACAGCCTCATATCCAGCGAGGACGCGTCCTACGTCAGTTGCCGAAACTCCCGCCACCACCCGGCCTTCCGCCCTAGCCAGGGATGCGTATTGATCAGTCGGCACATTTGAGACCTTCGCCCACGAGATCTCGGCGGACAAGTCGCGCAGCAGCGCCTTGTCATTGCCCAGACCAATGCGATGGGTCGTCTCCGCCACCATCGAGAAACGAGAATCACTCACCGGTGGCAACTCACAGTTATATGCACGAGGCCAGAAAAACTTGATCTGCCGCAACGCCGCAGAATGAATAGTGCGAGCCTGCACACCAACAACCCCCAGATCGGCGAGTCGACCTCTCATCGTGCCAGCTGCCTTAGTCGTAAAAGTGACCGCGAGGGTACGACGCGGATCAAGCTTGCCTGTCACTGCGCCGTAGGCAATGCGATGAGTGACAGCACGAGTTTTACCTGTCCCGGCACCAGCTATGACGCACACTGGAACATCGAAGGTCTTCGCAACCTTAACCTGTTCAGGATCCAGTGCCGCCAGAATCGCATCTGCCGTTCGGGTTCTCACAGCGATCACCATAAGGGTCGTGACCGACAGCAACATGCCGCCGTGGCATTGTGAGTGTTCCGCACGTGTACCACAGCTGACTCGTCAACTTGTCATGACTCGCCACTAAACTGATTAATCAGTTCGGCAGAAGGCCGAGCTATCACGAGGAGGTGCGTCGATGGCCGGTGTGGTGAAGGTCTTCCATTCCTGGCGCTGCGTCAGTGACGCCGTCGTAGCAGCTTTGTCGGAGCCCACCACCGATCCATTCGTCCGGCCGATTCTGGTTGCTCCTGGCAATGCTCAGTCTCGATCTTTGCTGCAATCCCTTGCCCGCCGTCATGGAATCGCCGCCGGTATCGATACAACAACGCCGCTGGGCCTACGAGAACGACTCGAGGAAGATCTCCTGGGAGTCAAGCGGGAAAACGATCCGTGGCAGCCCGGGTCCCTGGCCCTGCGTATATGCCGCGTCATTGAGAACAATTCCCCCGGTTTTGAGGTTGTTTCAGCCCATCTGGAAGCCAGCCGTCGGCAAGGAGTGCCGCGTGCAACATGGACAACTGCACGACAAGCTGCAGACGCGATCTGCGCGCTAGCTCGCGACTCTCACGACGTCTTGAATGCCTGGGCCGACGGTGCCACCCCCACAACTCACCAGGGTGATACTGACCTTGCGGGTGACCCCCTGGATCCCGCCCGCGCGTGGTGGGCCCCGCTGTGGCGTACCCTTCTTGCCGAACCATGCCATGTTCCGGACCCCGTGAGCCGACACCAGCTCCTCGTCGACGCGATACTCACTCAGTCACGATCTGAACCGCCGATCGTGTGGTTTTCATCGACGACCACGGCTCAGCACGACGTCAGCTTGGCGGAAGCGTTGTCGGCCTCACACGACGTCACCATCGTCCATCTCGATCATGGCATTAGTGGTGCGGATCCGTGGCGGACCTTTGACCGGGCGCGCTCTGCCACGACCGCGCGATGGACATCGTCATCGATCTGTACAGCGCAAAGCGCGGTTACCCACCGCAAAGAGCTGCCAACAGTCGAAATACACCAATGCCACGGAGTTGATCGTCAGGCCGAAGTAGTGCGTGATGTTGTATGCGCAGCTCTCGCCGACTACCCAACCTTGGAACCCAGGGACATCGTCGTCATATGTTGCGGGCGCCAGGACACCGCCCACCTTCTTTCCGCTGGGACTTTGGCAGATATCGATCACCCTGCACATCAGTTGCGGTTCACGACCCCTCCGCAACGCGAGCATGTTAATCCCGTCACTGAAGCGGTAACGACCATCTTGGGCCTGGCCTCCTCACGTGCCACGGGACAAGACTTACTCAGTCTGTGCGCCATGCCTGCGGTGCAGACTCGATTCGGATTCTCCGATGACGACCAGGAGGCGATTGAACGGCTGGTGAGCCAGGCCGATATCCGGTGGGGAGTTGACCCTGCCGCAAGGGACAAGGCAGGGCTGGGCCGGATCAAACAATCGACCTGGCTGGCTGGCATCGAAAGGATGATTCTCGCCATCGCGATGTCGTCTACACCACCAACTTATCTGGGGACAGTGACGCCGATTACTGACGTCGGATCGACAACAATCCCCCTCGTCGGGAAACTCGCTGAACTCGTATCCCGAATGCGCAAGGCGTTCCTCGACACTGAAACACCTGCACCGATTGCCACCTGGAAACGCCGGGTCAGCCAGATCGTTGACAACCTTGCTGCCGCTCCCGCAGACGCTCCTCGATCGGCGCTACAGACTCTTGCCCTGCTGACAGGTCTGGAAGGGGTCGCAGAAGACAGAGAGTTTGATCGCCAGGAGATCATTGACCTCCTCAACTGGCTCTCAGGCATCCATCGTGGGCGGCACAGCTGGTTCGATGGATCAATTCAGGTGTGCCGTCCGGGTGAGCTTACCCCCGTCGACCACGAAGTCGTGATTGTCGTCGACCCCGACCAAGAAGCTGTTCATGCCGATCTCCTTCAAGGCTTGCGAGATGAAAACCTCGATCCGGCTGCTAAAGCACGACAAGACCTTCTCGACGTCGCTCTGTCAGCCAGAACCCTCCTGGTCGTCGTGAGGCAGGCGCGCAGCCCTGTGAGCAACCTCACCGTGCTGCCGGGCCCCTTTACGAGAACCCTCTCTCAAGCTCTCAAGGCGCAGTCCGCAACACCGCGTTGCGTTAAACACGGTTTGCAACCATTCTCTGCCGATGAATTCTCTCATCACAGTGATACCGCTTGGAGTGGATTCGACAACACCGCGGCCGCAGCGGCAGGGTGTCATCCTGGATCACAGCCTCGACCCCATCGTGTCGTATTGCCCCCGGTAGCCAAGTTGCCTGAATCCCGGATGTCCCTTATCGACCTCACTCTCGCCCTGTCTCACCCGGCACGGACGCTCTTGCGAGCCCGTGCTGGTGCACCAGCTAATGAAAGATCTACTGACCTTCCGGTCGACCTGCCACTGGCACCAAGCTCATTAGACAAATACTGGATACGTTCCCGGATCCTGGCTGACCTGGAACACGGTTTTCTGCTAGACGACGCCATCAATGCTGAACGGCTCCGCGGCTCTACTCCTCCAGGGCACCTGGGCCAGCACATCGTCACCAAATTGGCTGAGGACGCGATGCAGATTTGTCAGAGGGCCAATCGGCTCCGTGGCGACCAAGACGAGCAGTTCATCGAAATTGACTTCGATCTCGATGAGGGTAACAGCCCCCCATTGCTATGGCCTGACGAACTCATTGTCGATCCCATGCACCCAGTTCACCTGCATGGTCGAGTCGGTGTGAGGAACCATCAGATTGTCCACGCTGTCGCATCCCGGGCGAATGCTAGACCGCTCCTCGACCTGTGGGTCGATCTGCTCGCTGTGACCGTCGCCACTGACGAACCCGGATGGTTTGGAGTCCTGGTCCCGAACGGCGACGTCCTGCGGATGGCTTCCCCAGCGCCGGATCATGCTCGCGACATCCTGGCTGGGCTCGCCCGAGTCGCCTGGTGGAGCAACCAGCAACTCATCCCGTTGCCTGTGAAATTGGCACACGCGCTCGTCGAGTTGTCCCCCATGGCGCATAACGACTATCGCACCGGAGCCAGCGCCCTCCAAGTGCAGTGGTCGCGAGAATGGGATCCAAACTGGGCGGCATTTTTGGGAACCGATGTGGGTGAGCTCATCGCCTGCTGCCATGAGTTAGGTACCACCTTGACGGAACTTTCCGAATGGCTTTTCGATCCGATTAAGCAGGCGTTGAGAGGGGCTGGGTCTTCACCATCGACGATGGCACAGTTTTCGAATTCGGGGAGGAGGGCATGACCACCAACACCTCCTTTGACATCACTCAACCACTGCCACAAGGAACCGTCCTGCTGGCAGCAAGTGCCGGGACTGGAAAGACATGGACCATCTCGGCGGTGTGCGCGAAAGCTATCGCGACTGGTCTGGTTCACATGGAGAACCTTCTCCTGGTGACCTTCAACCGATCAGCTGCCCGCGAGCTGCGCGGACGAGTCTACGAACGCCTTGTCAACACCCGTTTGCTACTAGCAGGCGCCCGGGAACCCTCTGACCCCTGCGATTGGTCGCTTATCCGATGTGGCCAGGCAGGACTCACACGAGTGGAGTCTGCTCTCGATAACTTCGACAGGGCGGTTATCACCACCACCCATGAGTTCGCGTCCCGAATGCTTGTGGAGTTGGGAGTGTTATCAGACCATGACCCGTCCTCAGTGCTGATGACTGATCTTGCCCCCCTAGCAACCGAGGTATCCGATGACCACTACCTGGCACAGTATCTCGACTGTGACCGACCGCCCTCAGTGCGCGACAAACGCGAGCTATCTCGAGATGTCGCGGTGAAATACGGCGAGGTTCCGATCTTCTCCAAGGACGATGCAGACACGCCTGTGCAAGACGTGCTGTGGGCCTTATCAGTACGAGAAGACGTCCGGAGACGCTCCAAATCGCGGTCGGTTCATACTTTTGACGACCTTATTGGCGATCTTGTCAAGGCTCTTCGTGACCCATACCGTGGCCCGTTAGCTTGCGCAACGCTTGCTCATCGGTTTGGACTCGTCATGGTTGACGAGTTCCAAGACACTGATCCCCTGCAATGGGAGATACTGCGGCGAGCCTTCCACGGCCACAGCAACCTTTGGCTGATCGGCGACCCAAAACAGTCGATCTACGCCTTCCGAGGGGCTGACATCCACGCTTATCAAGACGCGGCCCAATCTGCCAGCCATGTCCTTCATCTTGACGTCAACTACCGAACTGATAAGCCCATTGTCGAGGCCGTTAATACCCTCTTTAGCAACGCTCAGTTGGGCCACGATATCTCAATGGAGTTAGTGACGGCCCATCATCAGGAATCTCGAATTAAGACAGCGGCCACCGATGGACCGCGCTACCACTGGTCTCAACCCTTCCAGATCCGCTGCCTCCAAGCTCCTGCCGGCGCGCAGCTCAACACAGCCACCTCCGATCAGTTCGTCACTGAAGACCTCGTTAATCAGGTAATCATGATGCTCGAGGGCGGAACGGTCGTTCAAGATGGCGACGGGTTAAGGCCACTTCGCCCCACCGACATCGCGATCCTGGTGCGAACACGTCGCAGGGGTGCCGAACTTGCGACAGCGCTATCACAGGCCCATCAGCCTGCAGTGTTCTCTGGTGCTTCACCGGTGTGGTCGTCTCAGGCGGCTGAAGATCTTATAACCTTGCTCGAGGCTCTCGAGAATACCGATGAAAGGCTGCGGACCAGATTGTGCCTGTCTGACCTCATCGGTGCAACGCCAGCCGATTTGGCAGCATCCGATTCGCGGGTGCGCTCTGACCTGGCTATTGACCTGGCTCGCTGGTCGAGTACCTGGACGATGACGGGGGTATGGGGAACGGTTGAGGCTGCCCTTCATCGCCCCGGTGTGCTGGTGCGTCTGGTAAGCATGGCAGGTGGTGAGCGATACGTCACCGATCTACGTCAGGTGGCGCAAAAGGCGCATATTGCGGCCTGTGAAGGAAGGTTGACGGCGACGGCAACCGCAGCGTGGATCCGCGAGCAACAGCAACTGGCAGGCGACGACGAACCCCGTCGCCTTGATAGTGACCAACAGGCTGTCATCATCATGACCATCCATGAGGCAAAGGGTCTGGGATTCCCCGTCGTGTTATTGCCTGACATCACCAATGGATGGGCGCCGAAGCAGAGCATCAATGGTCCGATCGTGTGGCACGACGGGCAACGGCGCGTGTTGGACATCAGTTCGCAGGGAACCGATCGTTCCATAGCAATCGAGAGCCACGAAGAGGACGAGCGGGGCGAGAACCTTCGCTTGCTGTACGTCGCCCTCACCCGCGCCCGATCTGCTGTACGACTATGGTGGTCCCCTTGTCCTCTGCGTCATCGATGGTCCGCCTTCCAACGCCTTGTCGAGATGGACCGCACGACGGGCGAGCTCGGCTCAGGCGTTGCCGGGACCGACCCCGGAACTCTCCCCTGGCTCAACTCCGGACCGATTGCGACAGTAATAGCGCCTGCTAACCAGAAACTCCTTACCCGGTCGGTCAGCGCCCAGCCTCGTGCCTGCGTTGTCCCTAGGACGCTGACGCGACCACTCGACACCGCGTTTGCCCGAACCTCATATTCAGGACTGACGGCCAACCTCCACGCAGCCGTGTCAGAACCTATGACTGACGGCCTCATCGATGAACCCGTTGACGACGAGACCGTCGATGACACAGCCCCCGGTCTGTGTGGGTTACCCGGAGGAACCTCCTTCGGCACCCTGGTTCACACGGTCCTTGAGTACATCGACACCGCGGCCATCGACCTCTCCAGCGAGGTACTCTCAATCACCCGCAGAGCCCTTCGAATGTCGCCCTTACCAGACGTCCCGCCATCCGAACTCGCCACCAGTTTGGAGCAGGTTCTTCACAGTGATCTCGGACCCTTGGCCCCGGGCATGACCTTGGCAGATTTTTCCCCGGCGGATCGACTGGCTGAGATGAATTTCGAACTTGCCATGGCCCAGTCCGGACGATCGACCACCATGACAGACCTAGCGTCCCTCCTCTGCGATCCGAGTCTGGTGCCACCCGACGATCCCATCAGCGGCTACGGCGAAATATTGGCCCATATCCCCAATGGCGACCAGGCGCTACGCGGCTTTCTCACCGGTTCGATCGATGCGGTCTTAAGGCGACCCGATGGTCGTCATCTAGTTGTCGATTACAAGACGAACCGAATTCCTGGAGTCCACAAGCTCAGTCCTCATATGTATGACGCACACACGATGAGGACCATGATGTTCAGTTCTCACTACCCGCTGCAAGGATTGTTGTATTCGGCAGCCTTGCATCGATTCCTGGCATCAAGTCTGCCTGGATACGACCCCGCAACCCATCTCGGCCCCATCGGCTACCTTTTTGTTCGAGGTATGGCTGATCGTCCAGTACCCGACGGTGACATGCCTGACGGAGTTTTTACCTGGCATCCGAGGCCTGAACTCATTGAGGCGATCAGCGAGCGATTGGGAGGTCTCCATGACTGACCTCGTCCCGGTAGCAGCAGGAAGTCGGCTCGAGCCCTTCGCCCGAGCCGGAGTCCTCGAGGCCAGCGACATCCATTTAGCCAATCTAGTGTGCCGCATCGGTGGCGAGAGCAACTGCGATGTCAGCCTCGCCATCGCTTTATCATGCCGTGAGCTTCGGCGCGGGTCCGTGTTCTGGGACCCACATGAAATCGCAAACGTCGTCCGCCAGCAAATCCTTGATCCGGCAATTCCAGACATCGAAACCAGCGACCAGGCAGCCCTATTCGCGGAATTGGAATGGCCACCTCCAGGCGAGTGGCTGTCCACGCTAGAGGCCAGTCCCGTCATTGCTGGCCGTGATGATCCGCTCAACCGGTTGCCGGCTCGGCTTGATGATGGCCTGGTCTACCTAGAGAAATATTGGCAAGCTGAGCATGATGTCGCCCGCGATCTCGCTACCCTCGCTGCGGATCCGCCAAGCCAAGGCCCAGTGTCGGCCGACGATGTTGTTTCCAGCATCAGTAATGCCTTAGCAGCATCCGGAATTATGTTGGATCCAGCTCAAGCTGATGCTGCCATCGCCGCAATTATGCACCGAGTTAGTGTGCTTGCAGGTGGCCCCGGAACCGGCAAGACAACTACGGTATGCGCCCTCCTAGCTGCCTTGCAACAGGCTGACCCTCATCTTGGAGCCGTGGCCCTTGCGGCTCCCAGCGGCAAAGCAGCGGCACGCTTGCGTGACTCAGTTTCGCAAGTTTCAGAGCGAATGCCCGATGACCTGAAACCGATTGTTGCTGACGCAACTACCGTCCACTCACTGCTGAAATGGCAGGGGCCGGGAACCTCATTCGGATATGACGAGCAACACAAGCTTCCGTTCGGAGTCGTCGTCGTTGACGAAGCATCAATGCTTTCTCTGCCTCTGGCCGCTAGCCTCCTCTCTGCAATCGGGCCTCAAACTCGTCTAATTCTCGTCGGGGACCCAGGGCAGCTTGTCTCGGTGGACGCCGGTAGTGTCCTGGCCGACATCGTTTCGTCGGCTGATGCCCTCCAAGCGCAGCTTCCTGTCACGATCCTCACCTGTAACCACCGCTCGAGAGGAGATATCGCACGGCTGTCGGAGGCGGTACGCGAGGGAGACAAGAGCACTGCGTTGGACGTATTGGCGACAGCTGCTGGCGTGACACATGACTCTCCTTCCCCCGATAGCATCGCGACGATCAGTGGTCGTCGCAGTATTACGTGGATCGACGCTGACCCGGCGAGTATCACCATGGCCGACCTTCCGGCGGTCGCGGAGGTGATCGCACGCACCGGGGCAAGAATGCTTGAGCTTGCTCAGGCTAGTGCCGACGCTGCTGCTCTCAAACTCGTCGATGCCCACCGGTTGTTGTGCGCTCACCGAGAGGGGCCATACGGGGTAGACGAGTGGTCTCAGCGCATGGTTACTGTACTTTCAGATGTGTTGCCTGGTGTTGGCCAAGGCCGGTGGGTTCTCGGCGAAACTGCAATAGTAACGCATAACCTCGCACAATTGGGAGTCAATAACGGCGATTGCGGGGTCATCGTTGAAACAAGGCCCGTCCCCACGATAGCTCTACCGGGACCCGGTGGAGTCCCCAGACGGTTGCCCTGTTCCCTCATCCCATCGCTGCAACCCTTACAGGCGATGACGATTCACAAAGCGCAGGGCAGCCAATTCACGGACGTAACGGTGGTCCTGCCACCACCCGACTCGCCCCTCCTCTCTCGTGAGTTGCTCTATACCGCCATCACGCGTGCACGTGAACACCTCACTGTGGTGGGCACAAGGGAGTCTGTGGAGAGGGCGATTGACCGGGCTAATGATCGACGTTCTGGGATTCAGCGCCGGTGGGAAGAAAGTCGCACTTCCTGATGAGACCGGAGTCTCAAGGTCGATGGGCTATCACCTCAGTGGGGCCGATAAGTCAAACCCGCTCTCTGGCTCCGGAAGTCGGTGTTCTAACCACGCGTCAATAAGGGCTCTTGCTATGGACAGAGTCGGTGGCAACTGGAGACGCCCAGCATTAACTTGGCCGGATACTTCTTGACGGCTGAGAAAACTAGCCTCCGCTAGCTCGTCGTGGCCGACATCGATGGTTCCGGTCGCCCGAGCTACGTAGCCGAACATGAGCGATCGGGGGAACGGCCATGCCTGCGACCCTATATAGCAGGCCGAGGTGATCGTCAGAGTTGTTTCCTCGGCAACCTCACGTACCACAGCATGCTCTGCTGGTTCGCCAGTTTCGACGAATCCCGCCAATACCGACCTACGATGCGGTTCCCAGGAACGTTGACGGGCAAGCACGATGCGGTCCTCGTCGTCAAGTACTGCGGTAATGATGGCCGGGTCTGTACGCGGGAATACGTAATGGCCCTGGGGACAGACTCGGGCCGGCCCACCGCTCGTAACGCGGGTGGACTGCCCACATCGTGGGCATAACGGGTTGCTCTCATGCCAAGCCAGCGCTGCCACCGCCGACATGACGAGTTCCCGATCAACCGGGACAAGATCAACCGCGCGCACACTCCGAGCCTCCGGACGTGGCTCATTGGTACGACGGGTAAACCAAGGCACCCCGTCGACGACACCAAGCAGTAGGTCGTGCTGATCGTCGCGCTCACCCTCAGTGGGAACCGCGACCACCCTGTCATGAGCCATGACAACCTTGTCGTAGGGATCAATGAGCAACAACGGGGCAGCCGGATCATCCCACCTAGCCCGATTTGCCTTATCATCGTTCCGATCAGCATGGCAGCGGTCTAATAAAGGCCGCCCGAAGATGCGGGAATCACTGATCCTATTCACGCGGCCACTTTATACCCGTTATGAACCATCCGATTATCACGCGTCAGACGCATTCTTCGTCGGCCTGTTCCCGGAAGACGATGCCGTCAAAATAGCTGCTACCTGGTCCGCATCTAAGAGAGGTTCGGCGCTAATAGTCTCATTTGCGCCAACATGATGGAACACCGCCCGCACCCTCGACGGATCAATCCCCCTCGCCTGCGCCCACGCCAACCGGTAGATGGATAGCTGGAGCGGGTCTGCTGAGCGTGGTGGTGAGGTCTTCCAATCAATGACGAGCTCATCTCCGGGGTGATCCGGATCAGCGACAACGGCGTCAAGACGACCACGCACGACCGTCTGACCGATCGTCATAACAAAGGATTTCTCTACTGCCAGTACAGTGGCGCCCGCCCAGCGACTCTCTTCAAAGGCTTGGCAAAGGCTCCGCAGCGCACGGTTCTCGGCACCACTAGGCTCAACTGCGACAGCCTCCTGTGTAATGCTCTCCTCGTCAAGCTCCGCAATTTCCTCGGCATCAAACAGCGGGATCGGTTCTGCAGGCGCGAGCCGTTGGCTCACCCACTCATGGAATGCTGTACCAATTCCAGCTCCTCTGTCAGCTGGTCGAGGCATTGGGCGGCGCAAATCGTCCCGGAACGCCTGCGGATTGGCGTGGAGCCTCACGATCTGCGAGGTAGTCAGGCGCGGTGGAAGCGCCACCTCATCCTGCAGATCGATGTGTCGTCTCGCATCTTTGAGCAGAGTATCAGCGTCAGTCCGCCACGCCTTCACCCGATCAGCCTGTCCAGGATCATCAACGGACCGGGATGTGTTGTCGATGAGGCCGTGACCCACATCCTTAGCGAACACAGGCCAGGGCGTGCCAGCCTGGATATCGTCGTCAGGACGCTCACCAAAGTCCGGCCACACCGTTCCAAGCATGTCGGCGAGAAGGTCTGCATATCGACCTGGCCCTAAACTACCCTTGCGGCGTGGGCGCCATTGATGCCACGACACCACCAATCGTTCTTTGGCACGGGTAAGGGCCACATAGGCGAGTCGAGCCTCCGCCCACTGTGAATCCTCCTTGAGCGCCGCTACGTACGCTTTAGTATCGACGACACTTCCCGATAGTGGATGGCTAATGTCGCTGGCATCTCCTCTAGCGAAGGAAGGCAGGACAGCAGCCTCCGAGGTGAAGTTGTCTGGAGTCGACGTTGACGGAAATACACCTTGAGCCATGTCGGGGATGATGACTAACGGCCATTCCAGGCCTTTGGCTCCATGAACTGTCGACACCGTTACAGCGTCGCGATCGTCGGTAGCGGCTCGGGGAAGCCCGTCGCCAACATCTTCTTCAGCCGCCAACCAAGTGACGATTCCTGCGATCGTCATAGTGGGATCGCTGCGACGAGCCTCACGTATCGCATTCCACAGCGCATCCAGGTGACCTCGCCGTGCTGCACTCCGGTGCGGGTCGTCAGCAGCCATATCGTCGACGAGTCCTGTAATGGCCTCAATGCGCAGAACCAAGTCATCGGGGCTATCCGCCCGGTGCGCGTCAACCTCGACGATCTCGGCACATACCCGTTTCAGGGCACACTGCAGTCGTTCATGACCACCGGGTCGTCCTTCCATCACAGCGTCAGAGAGGTGGATCTCGACATCATCGAGGTCTAGCCCATCGTCCTTGGCCCGAGCTTTCGCCAGAGCGCGGGCGCGCCGATACACCATCGCCAGATCATCCGTACTGAGTCCAAGACGTGGTGCGGCAAGTAGAGTCGCCATCGCCGCATCATCCTGACGATCCACCAACACCCGAAGATGAGCGACCACCATGGCAATGTCCGGGAGTCGAAGCAATCCAGACAAGTTCGCAAATCGCACCGGGACATCACGAGCAGTAAGGGAGTCGTAGAGGTCGGCCACGTCTGAATTACGTCGAACAAGGATTGCGGCATCAGACCAGCGTGCGATGGTGCCACGTTCCTTGGCTTCCACCAAGATATCGGCGCACGCCTGACATTCCTTAACCCAGTCAGGATATGCGGCCACCGTGACCTCGCCACGTCGATTCCCCTCGGGCGCGACAAGCGGCTGCCCAACTGCCACCTCAGCCCGATCGTCAGCAGGGTCATGATCGCCAGACTCCACCGCTGACGACAGCGTTTGTCGCAACTCTTCTGACGCTACGTTCGCCGCATTGATAATCTGATCGGCGCATCTGCGGTTGGTTGCGAGAGAGAGCACCTGGGCTGGCGTCCCTTCCTTATTCGGAAAGCGCCGGTGAAATTCTAAGATGTTACTGGCGGCCGCGCCACGCCATTCGTAAATGGCCTGAAGCGGATCGCCGACAGCCATCACTGGGTGGCCCATGCCATGAGCTGAGTCCGGACCCGAAAATAGGGCAGCAAGCACATCAGCCTGGGCCGACGATGTATCTTGATACTCGTCGAGGAGAACAACACGGTATCTGGCTCTCAGTTCCTCCCCCACTCGCGGGTGATGAGTTACTAGGTGGAGGGCTTGAACCATACGGTCGCCAAACTCGACCAATCCGCGTTCTTTCTTGAGATTCTGATAGGCGGCAACAAGATCAAGGAGTTCTTCGCGTTCATCGACTCGCGAGAGCCATTTATCGATATCAGCGTATCTATCCCCTCCCCTTTTTGTCGGAGCGGCAAGGAGCATCTGGCGCCACCGGGCATCAGCTCTCCTGACCTTGCCCGGACTCGCATCGTGTGAGGCCATGGCTCCAGCCAGTTTCACTACAGCTTGGGCTATGAACGTTGGCCCCATATGGGTAGCGGCCAGCGGAGCCTTGTCAAGTCCCATGACGACCTCCGCCGCGAGCTGGTAAGCCCTGGCACCAGTTATGAGATGTGCCCCCGTGCTAATACCGTCCCAGGCTCCGTAATCGTTTACCAGTGTCCCCGCAAAACTGTCATAGGTCGCCACTGTCGGACGGGGCTGCTCTGACGTCAACAGGCCCACCCGAGTGAGGTTGGATTCAATGCGCTCGGATAATTCCGCAGTCGCCTTGTTGGTAAATGTCAACCCGAGGATTTCCTCCGGGCTTACCAGTCTGCTGGCAACCAACCACACCACGCGAGCGGCCATCACCGTCGTCTTACCCGTGCCTGCTCCAGCTATCACCGCACAGGGTTTGAGTGGCGCCTGAACTGCTCGCTCCTGCTCGGCGGAAATGGGGATGCCTAGCAGCGCTGCCACGTCGACGCCATCAACCGGGGCGTTACCAATCAAGCTCGTCATGGGACATTCCTTCGTCGGTCAGAACCGACAGTCGCCGGATCCATCGGTACCAGCGCGGGGCATCCTGCTCGAGCGGGACAGTGACCGCAGCCCCTATTCGCAATTGCGGGATACTCGCCCGATGTAACAATTCTCAATGCCTTATCGACGCTGGCTTCGACCCAGTTACAACAGCCGTCAACAGGCTCGGCTTCGTCAGGCCAAGGCACATCAACAAGACCACTCTGATAATCGACTTTCGGATTTGCTTGGCCTATACCTGCGCCAATCCGAAGATGTACTAATTCCGCGCCGCTCACCGACGCCGGACCTATGGCTTCGACTCCCCCAGATGCAACGACAGCTTGGTACACACCAATTTGTAGTCGGTGAGATTGTTTTATCTCATCGCTCTGGCTGGTCCCCGTTTTGAGATCCACCACGTAATACGCACCTTCTGCGTCGCGCTCGAGCCGATCGATGCTGCCCCGCACTCGTGCTGTTCCGGAAGGCACCGTGATCGTGCCGTCGACCCGCACCTCAGTTCCGATGAGCTGACGGTTACGTAACTGCAACCACCCGTCAAAGCGCTGCACAGCTGCTTTCGCATCCGCAAGTTCCGCGCTGCGCTGCCATTCTGCCGACAACTCGATTTCAGGCCATGCGGCTTCCAATTCGGCCAGGGCCTCAGGTAGTGACCACTGGTCCATGTTTCCCGCACAGATCCGGTGTACAAGAGAGCCAATACTTGCCCGAAGCGCTGATCCGCTGCTGGCACCGGCACGGCGGGTCATAAACCATCGTCTCGGGCAAGTGAGCAATTCCCCGATATGGGACGCGCTGAGCTCTATCTCCCCGGCCATGTCGGCCTGGCGAGGTACCCCTTGGCGCCACCAGGTCGCCGGGTCAGCTTGTGGCACCAATCGCCGTCCGTGATGCTCCTCGTTGCGCAAATCATCAAGTAGTGCTTGAGCCTCGGCTCGAACTCCCGGCGATTCAGACTCATCAGCAATGACTCGACGCAGCTCGCCGACGAGTTCAGTGAGGCTAGTAAAACTGAGCGAATCCGCATTGTCCTCGATGTGGGAAAGTCCGGCGACCAGCCCCGATGGGCGTTTCCCCTCCTCAGCAGAGTCGACCGAACACAACAGCAGCTGGTGACGCGCCCGTGAACATGCCACGAGTAATAGCCTCGTTTCAGCCCGAAGGTTTTCTGACCATCCAGGCGCCGCTACGAGGCCGTCGGGAGACCAGCGGTCTGCGCGAACAAGGGACCCTGTGTGGTTACCAGCAGGCCAATTACCTTCTTCGAGACCACACACGGTAACGACGTCGAATTCGCGACCTTTAATGCGGTGGGCCGTCACAACGTTCACCCCATCACGGTCCTCATCGGATTCACGTGCTCGGTCAGCTGGGATCTGTTCCTGCCGCACTACTTCGATGAGACGCTGGCCTCCTGCAATTCCCGCCATCGTTTGAGCACTCTCGGCCATGTCAAAAAGAGAGCACAAACCATCCAGATCACGGTTAGCAGTCGAATCTCCTGCCACGGCTCGACTACGCAATGACGCCGCCCACGAACTACCCTGCCATAAAGCCCACAACGCTTCATGACACGTAGCACCAGAGCGCAAGAGATCCGCAGCACGTTGCACCCGCTGAGTCATCACGGCTAGCGGCTGAGCGAGAGCCCGTAAGCCTGGAGGCACTGAGTACACTTCGCATACGGTGTCGAGTTCTGCCGTACTGGCATCCTCGGATCGACTAGCGTCGTCAGTTCGCTCGGACTTCCCAGCTGCCGTGATCGTCGGATCAGCACCGAGCTCCTTTAGCAGCGCCCAGTCGACATCGACGCCGCGCACCAGCCGACACCAGGTTTCTAACCGATGAATAACACTGCGATCGATCCCAGCTAGCGGATTCGACAGCAGTGTTGCAACGTCTCGAGCACTGGGCTGTGCCCCCGATGCCAGAGCCACTGCCATCTCCAACGCATTCAAGATATGCGTAACGGCGTAGATATCCGACAGCGCGTATTCATCACGCGACCTCAGAACCGGAATACCCTCGGCGGCAAGTATCGTCGCAATCACGTCCAGCTCACCGCCGTGGCGTGTGACCACTGCCATACTCCGCCACGCCACACCATCAGCGACGCGGGCATGACGAAGTGTGCCGGCAATCTTTCTCACCAATCGCGTGATACTAGGGGCTCGCAGCGCGGCCACCGTTCCTGCCTCAGTGGAGGTGCTGTGATTAGCACGGCGACGTAACCGACTCGATGAGGGCATCACAGGCATCCCCGTTCGCAAGCTCTCGACAACCTCAGCGATGTGCTGACTGTTGCGATAATTCGTTGTCAGGTGGTGGACCGACACGTCAGGGAACTCGTCGATAACCTCGTCAAGCCTTTCCGCCACTGCGCCGCGGAACCCATAGATCGTCTGGTCGGGATCCGCAGTCAATACACAGGGGACGTGGCATCGCGCGATCTGAGCAAGGAGACGAACTTGGGACGGGTCGCATTCCGTCAGGTCGTCACAGATCAGAAGTTTGATCCGTGATCGCACCTCGACATCAGCTCCCGGCCGAGTTAACGCAATCCGAGCCCGATGAACAGCCTCGGCATAATCGAGTGACCCCTCCAAATCGAGAACATCCAAATAGTCGGCCAGGAAGGGCCCCAACACGCGCCATTCGGGCACCCCCGATGCGGTTCCTGCCTCAGTCAAATCCTGCGGATCACATCCTTCCTGCCGCAGACGCGACGCCATCACCCGGACATCAGAGGCAAACTGAGCCGTACCAGCACAAGTACGTAACTCCTCCGGCCAGTCAGACATGTCTCGCGCCGCGAGCAGTTCCCTCATCCGAAACTCCTGTTCCGGTGCCGTGAGCAACCGCTTCGACGGGGAGGCGACGATACGACGAGCGAGAGCGTGGACCGTCATAACCTGAGGGTCTAGGTGAGCACCTCCGAGTCGACGAACAAGCGCTGTACGTAACGCCTGGGCCGACGGTCTGGTCTGTGCCAACACCAAGACTTCAGACAACCGCCCCCCAAAGGCAACGTGCCGCGCCGCAATTTCGAGGCATACGCTCGTCCGCCCCGTGCCCGGCCCGCCCATGACGAGAACCGTACCGGCGTCATCGACAAGCACTCGAGTCTGGAGGCCATCCCAACCATGCATGACACACATGCCACCACATGCCTCCGACAGGGGGTAGCGAAGCCCGATGCTGATGACACAGAACAGCGTCGTCAGGAGTCATTTCCTAGCCGCAGCTGCCTGCGATATGAAAAAGTGGAGTTGTTGCCTCATACGGATGAGGCACATCCGCGCGCCGAATAGCTCACTATGGACGTGCCGGTAGATGTCCATCCACCACTGGCACACGACCAAAGTGAGCACGATTCGTGACCCCAGGGTCCACGCGGAAAACACCCGCTCAGCCTGAGGACTTTCATGAACAAGTCGGACCAGTCCTACACCGTGACACCCGGTACCGCCGCCACCTTACGAGTGGACCTCACTGACGCAGCTGCAGCGCGTGGAGATGTCGCGTGTGCGTCACATATTGGGCTGCGTCACGAGACCAATCAGGATGCCGCAGCGCTCGGTATCGACGGGTCAGGACATCACATTGTCCTTGTCGTCGCTGATGGCGTGTCCTCGACTGAGGGAGCCGAGGAATGCGCCAGGGTCGCCTCCCACACTGCGCGTGACTACCTCGCGGCAACAATGGACCAGGGCCTGCCGATCAACGATGACGACACCGTCACCTTGTTCGAACGCACCTTTCAGAAAGCCCATGAGGCGGTAGTCAGTGGATCGGGTCCGATCGGTGCGTGCACACTCGCTGCAGCAGTTGCTACCCACGATCGCATTGTCGTCGGCAATATTGGCGACACTCGTACATACTGGTTCCCTGATGACGGCGACCCCATTCGCCTCTCGATTGATGATTCGATGGCCCAGGCCCAAATGGACCTGGGATTGTCTCGGGAAGAGGCCGAGAGGGGGATAGGTGCTCATGCCATCACAAAATGGATCGGCGCATCGGCTACCGACGTTGCGCCTCGTGTCATGGCCTATAAACCTCAGCAATCTGGATGGCTATTGGTGTGCAGCGACGGATTATGGAACCACGTACCGGATGCCGGCGATTTCGCCCGGCTTATGGCCGACCCCGTCAGTAAAGCGCACACTGATGACCACGGCCACGCTTCTCCGGCAGGCGTGGCCGACGGACTTATCGCCTACGCCAATAATTGCGGCGGTCATGACAATATTACGGTGGCTCTGTGGCGCCGGGATTCTTGATCCGACGGTAGGTTGGTACTCATGGAGATTAAGATCGGTATCGTCAACGCCGCGCGCGAAGTCAGCATCGATGCTCAGGAGAGCGCCGAGACCATCGAGCAGCAACTCAGGGAGAGTCTGGCTCAGCCGAACGCCGTCCTCACTCTGACTGATGCCAAAGGCCGCAAGGTCCTCATTCCGGCTCATGGAATTGCCTACCTCGATTTGGGCCAGCCCAATAGCCGTCAAGTGGGGTTCGGAACCCTCTGACCTAAGTCACGACGAAGCTGTGGGAGCTTTCGGAGCGTCCTTAGGGCTCCAAGCCAAGTTCAATCATGCGCTGATCGTGGGCGCCAAGTACGCCGGCCATCACTTCATTGATGATATCAAGATCATCGAATTCACCGCCGCCAGCCTGAGTCAGTGCAGAGGTGAGGCTCTGATGTCGAGCAAAGAGTCGTTGGGCCACTGACAACACCTCACCTACAAGCCGCCGAGCAAAAAGAGAGTCACCAGACTTGTCTTGATGCGCTGCGAGGACCTGGCGCATCGCGGCGTCCCACCTCACCCGGTTTCCAGTACTTCGTCCCAACCACGGGCCAAAGGACCCACCTCTAGGACGAAGCTGGAGCTCAAGATTTGGCTCAACTCGATCCAGGAAGTCGGAAATAAGGCTTACCACGATGTGGTCGCGCAACAGGACCTGCGACCAGTCCTGGGCGGGAACGTATTCCTCCACCGAGCCGATGAGAGGCTCGACCTCAGCGAGGGTTTCGCGGTCTGCGAGCCGCGTCCTAACCTCCGCCAGAATGCGCTGGATTTCGGCGCTGCGATCAACGATGAGGAACCGTTCCGCAAGCCCGGGAGCTAACGCCATGCCGGAAACTATCGCCGAGAATCCATGCAGGGCGCAAGATGCCGAGACAGACCAAAAAATCGTCGCAACGGCGGTGTGGCTGGGGTTCGTGTCGTCGACGCTCACCCCATCAGGTTAGAGGGTTGATGGCATGAGAGGTAAAATGATTGATGGTGTGTCGAACGCGTATCTTCGCTGGTCCACACCAGACGTGGCATTAAACGACGTCACAAGAACGACACCGGGCCTTGACGGGCCCACGCACGAAGAGGCCAAGACACTGACCGAGACTACTGTTTCCGTTCCCACCTCCTTCGCCGACCTCGGCGTCCGAGAAGATATCTGCCAGGCGCTGGAAGGGGTGGGAATTGTCTCCCCGTTTCCGATCCAGGCCATGTCGATCCCGATTGCCGTCGAGGGCACGGATCTTATTGGGCAGGCGCGTACTGGCACTGGCAAAACACTCGCCTTCGGCATCACCATCTTGCAGCGCATCACCCTGCCCGGTGACGAAGGTTGGGAAGAACTCACCACCAAAGGCAAGCCCCAAGCACTCGTGATGTGCCCTACCCGGGAGCTAGCTCTCCAAGTGTCTAAAGACATCTCCACTGCCGCTTCTGTCCGCGGCACACGCGTCCTTACCGTCTACGGTGGGGTTGGTTATGAGTCGCAGATTGACGCACTTAAAGCGGGGGTCGATGTTGTCGTCGGTACTCCTGGACGCCTTCTTGACCTATCCCAGCGCAAGGACCTCGATCTGTCCCATGAGCGCATCGTCGTCCTTGACGAGGCCGACGAGATGCTCGATCTCGGCTTCCTGCCTGACGTCGAGAATCTCATCGGACGCACTCCAGCCTCTCGCCAGACGATGCTGTTTTCGGCCACTATGCCGGCCCCGATTATGGCCCTAGCCCGGTCCCAACTGCGTCGTCCGGTGCACGTCCGCGCCGAAGGAGCCGACACCCAGACCACGGTGCCCGACACCCAGCAGTTTGTATACCAGGCCCATCCCCTCGACAAGATTGAGATCATTGGACGCATTCTGCAGGCCAACGACGTCGAAAAGGTCATTATCTTCTGCCGCACCAAGCGTGCATGCCAGCGGCTTTCTGACGACCTCGACGACCGCGGTTTCAAAACCCGCGCCATCCACGGTGATCTCACGCAGGTCGCGCGTGAAAAGGCGCTCAAGAAATTCCGTCATGGCGAGGCGACCATCCTGGTGGCGACCGATGTCGCTGCCCGTGGCATTGACGTCACCGGGGTGTCCCACGTCATCAACCATGAATGTCCCGAAGACGAGAAAACATACGTCCACCGCATTGGTCGCACCGGCCGCGCGGGTGCCAAAGGCCTCGCCGTCACCCTCGTAGATTGGGCTGACGTCACCCGCTGGAAGCTCATCAACAAGGCCCTCAACCTCGAGCTGTCCGAGCCAGTCGAAACTTATTCCACCTCCCCCCACCTCTACACCGATCTCGACATACCCGAGGACGCTCAGGGACAGATCATCGATCCTGAGAAGGCCGCTACCGAGAAGAAACGGCGACAGCATCGCCACGGCCACGATGGCTCCCACCACGAGAAGGCCACACGGCGGCACTCCCGTGATGCTTCCAAGGATGGAGATAAAGCGCGGCGAAAGCGCATTCGCCGCCGCAACGGCAAAGTAGTCAGGGGCTCCTCACCCAACCCCGTGGCCCAGCCACCTCACCAGAAAGCAAACCAAAACCGACACGCAGCAAACAGCAACCATCACGATATAGTCGCCGGCCCGCGCGAGGCGCGGCCGAGACACCGACGCGCCCGGAATGCCCTGCACAACCGACCATCAAACAGGCTGTAACGATCACGTCTGATCCACAATTTGTGCGGGCAGATGCCCACGGAGTGACCGCATCACCCCCTACACTGAACAAAATGCGCGGCGTTTCCGGTTCACCGGAACACCACGTGCAGCCTAATCAGTCGTACTGGAAGGTCGATGATGACCCATACAACCCAGCGATCACACGAGGGCAATCCGCAAGGCCCCAAGGTCACCGCGACCCGTGACGATCCCCGAGCCGCCACAATTGAAGAGATCCAACCGATCGTCGATCGCGGCGACCAAGGTTATGCCGAGACCCTGACCAATCGCCAGGTCCAGATGATGGCGATTGGCGGGGCGATCGGGGTCGGTCTCTTTCTTGGAGCAGGGAGCCGCCTGCGCAGTGCCGGACCAGCGGTCCTCATCTCCTACGCGTTCTGCGCGGTCATCGCCTTCCTCGTCATGCGAGCGCTCGGCGAGTTGGTCATTCACCGCCCCTCTAGTGGTTCTTTTGTGTCCTATGCCCGGGAACTTCTTGGCGATCGCTGGGCCTATGCCGTTGGCTGGATGTACATGCTGAACTGGATGACATCGGGCATCGCTGAGTTGACCGCCATCGGTACCTATCTGCAATTCTGGTGGCCCAGCCTGTTGATGTGGGTACCCTCACTTGTCGCCTTGATGATCCTCGTGTCGGTCAATCTCATCAGTGTTAAGGCATTCGGAGAATTCGAGTTCTGGGCGGCGTTGCTCAAGGTTGTGGCTTTGACAGCGTTTATCATCGTGGCCATCGGCCTAGTGGCCTCCCATGTCAACGTCGGTGGGCACCGAGCGGCGGTGTCGAACCTATGGAGATTCGACGGCGGATTCGCCCCACAGGGGGTTCTGCCCCTCATCCTGGTCATCCAAGGCGTCATCTTCGCCTATGCCACCATCGAGTTAGTGGGCACCGCCTCCGGGGAGACGCAGAATCCCCGCAAAGTTATCCCCAAAGCCGTCCATGCGGTTGTCTTCCGGCTCGTTGTGTTCTACCTAGGGTCCTTGGCCTTGCTGGCCATGTTGCTACCGTATAAGGAATACTCCGCCGATGAATCGCCCTTCGTTACGGCATTCTCGGCCATGGGAGTGGGATGGATAGGCGACGCCATGAATATCGTCGTCATCACCGCTGCGTTCTCCTCAGTGAACTCCGGGCTGTATGCGACGGGTCGAGTCCTCAAATCGCTGGCGGCCGCGGGAGAAGCTCCAAAATTCGCGGGTACTCTCAACCGATTCAAGACACCCTCCGGTGGCATCCTTATGACCGCCAGCGTTTTCCTACTGGGGGTGGGACTCGAGTACGTCGTTCCCGAGCGTGCCTTCGAGATATCCATTAACACGGCTGCGGTCGGTGTCATCTGGACGTGGGCGACGATCTTCTGGTGCCAGTTGGTGTTGCGCCGACAAGTGAATGAGGGTCGGATCACAGATTCGGGTTTCCATATGCCGGGTTACCCAATTACGGGTATCTTCGGAATCGTCAGCTTGGCCGGGGTGACGGCCCTCATGGTGCTCGATCCCCAGAACCGAATTGTACTGGCTGCATCCCTGGTGTACATCGCCGTTATGCTCGTCGCCTGGCCAGCCGTTAAACGCAACAAGGCGCGCCATCCCGAGCTCAACGCCCAGGAAGACATCACTTTTTGACGAGGTCCCACACCATGAGGCTGCTGGCACACTGGTGCGCGATAAGACTACGAAACAACTCCCTTAGTACACCATTTTCATAGCTTCGCGCACCTCCGCCAACGTCTGGTCAGCTACCGCAGCGGCCTTCGCATTACCATCACGAAGAACCTCACGAAGGTGACCCTCATCAGCTGCCAGTTCGGCACGACGCTCTCGAATGGGGGCGAAATAGTCGTTGAGGGAAGCGGTGAGACGTTTCTTGAGAGTGCCAGAGCCACCATCACCAATTTCCTCAGCGATGGTAGCCGGATCATCGTGTTCGCACAGGGCGGTGAGCAGCAGCAGGTTGGAGACCTCCGGGCGGTTCTCCGGATCCCACGTGATGTGACGATCAGCGTCGGTCTTGGCCTTCTTGATAAGCTTTGCGGTCTGATCTGCGGTCATACCGAGCTCGATGGCATTACCCTTCGACTTGCTCATCTTGGTGCCGTCCAAGCCGAGAACGTGCGGGGTCGCCGACAACAATGCTTCAGGCTCGGGAAAGACGGGCTTGGAGGCCTCGGCGCGCCCGTACCGCTCGTCGAAACGACGCGCGATGACACGGGTCTGCTCGATGTGGGGAAGCTGATCACGCCCGACGGGAACAAGGTTCGCCTTACAGAAGAGGATGTCAGCGGCCTGATGTACAGGGAAGGTGAGCATGAGACCGGACATCGGACGCTCTGACGTAGCCAACTCGTCCTTGACAGTCGGATTGCGACGCAGCTCAGCGTCAGTCACCAAGGACAAAAAGGGCAACAGCAGCTGGTTGAGAGCTGGCAGCGCTGAGTGGGTGAAAATCGTGGTAAGCGCTGGGTCAATGCCGATTGCCAGGTAATCGGCGACATTCGACATAACATTGGCCTGCAGGTCACCGACCCCGTCGCGGTCATAGATAACCTGGTAGTCAGCGACGACAAGGAAAGACTCAATGCCCTTGCTCTGCAGGCGTACCCGATTCGCCAGCGACCCGAAGTAGTGACCGATATGCAGGCTGCCAGTAGGACGGTCCCCGGTAAGAATGCGCCACTTGTCGGGATGGACCGCCAAATCAGCCTCGACCTTGTCACTGCGAGCCTGGGAACGCGCCAAAGTGGCCGCGTTCGAGCCAATCCCGGGGACGTCGCTAGTCATCGTTAATCCTTCCTCGCCGCTCGCTCCCGGCGACGAGGAGACGCCGCCAGGCAAGGCGGCCATCACAATGTCAGTGCCGCACGCAGCGACGCCACCACGAGGTGGCAATCGCAGGTGCACTCGTCATAGTGGTCACTGTAGCAGTCTCACCGGACGCGAAGGACTCCACCGCGCAGCTGAATCCTCGTCACCAGCTCTCGATACGCAGTCTCACGGGTCACATTGCACCCCAACTGGTGATCCTTTTTGCCGGACCCGTGATAATCACTTGCGCCAGTCCGGACCAATCCGAGCCTTCCGCCTAAGTCGAAAAGCATCCGACGAGCGACCTGGTCATGATCTTGATGCTCGACTTCAATCCCGTCCAGCTGGTGGTACGCCGACAGGGACGCGATCACCTGCGGGGTGAGATCCTGCTGCGCTCCTCTTCCCCACGGATGGGCGAGCACAGCAACACCACCGGCATTGTGGATGAGGTCAATGCCTTCCTCTAGTGCCACGCTGCGCCTTGGCACATAGGCCGGTTTTCCGTCTGACAACCAGTCGCGGAAGGCTTCATCACGGTCCTCGACATATCCCTTAGCCACCATTGCATCCGCGACATGAGGGCGACCCAGGCTGGAAGCAGACCCGGAGGTCCGGTGCACATCGTCAATTGTTACCGTCATCCCGGCGTCAGACAGCCGTTGACAGATAGCGTCTAGACGTCCTGCTCGCGATGCTCGGGTGGCCTGCAGTTCCCTACCTAATACCGGATCGTCGGGACGGGCCCCGTAACCGAGCAGATGCACGTCTCGGCCGCCGATATGACATGTCATCTCGAAGCCGGGCAGCAGCCGGACACCAAAACGCTGTCCGGCAGCCTGGGCCTCCTCCAGCCCATCAAAGGTGTCGTGATCGGTCAGGGCGACAACGTCTAAACCACTCCCGGCAGCTTTCATCATGAGGCGGGTCGGTGAGTCTGTCCCGTCTGAGATCGTGGAGTGGGTGTGAAGATCAATTCTCACAATGTGACCTCCTGGCCCACGGCGGACCGTAGATCACTGACCATCACGACGCAGTGCGCTAGATCCGGATTTGCCGCTATCGACTTCACAATACGACCACCGTCTGCCAGAACATTGTCTGTTCCAATCACAACGGCGCGTCGGGTCGCGTCCGACATCACTCGCAACAAATCTTCTCGCAAACTCGCCCGCACTCTGGCATCCGTCGGACGATCCTGCGGAAGCTGCTCGACGAGCCTGGTGAGGCGAATCATGTCGACGCGGCGGGCCAGCGTCAGATAAGCATCCGCAACCTCGTCAAGAGGGTGGCCCTCTTCCGAAATCTCTACGATGCTGAGGAGTACTGGGCTCCAGTCATAAGCGGCAACAACTGCGGCGTCAGAACGATCAAGCCCAAGCTCGGTGACCTCGTCGACCTTCTCCTGCCAGGCATCCGCACTGTCGCCAAGCAGCCGCTCAGACAACTTCTCAACAAGCGTAGCTACACCAGGCCGGTAGGTCTCGATAGTGCCAGCGATGTCGTCGGCGCCACCATGGTTGAGGAACCACCGGGTGGCATGCATGGCAAGATCTGTCAATGCGAGTCGAATCTTGGCGGTACGGACAGCATCCAACCCGAGGTGGGTGAGATCCGTTTCGACTCGCCCTAGTCCGAACACCGAGCGTGCTGCTAGCTGGCATCGGATGACCTGGGCAATGTCTGCCCCCGTCTGTAGGTGCAACCGGTAGTAGGCCGTAATACCCTGCGAATCTACGAAACGGTTCACGGCCTCGGTCGTGATGATCTCACGGTGCAGCCGATGTGTCGGCATCCGCTCAGTGAACCTCTCCCTCAAAAGTGGCGGGAAGTAGCCCACCAAGCGGTCCGCAACGAAAGGATCCTCCGGCAAGTCTGTCGCCAGCACGGCATCACACAGGGCGATCTTCGTCCAAGCCAGCAGAGTGCACAGCTCCGGACTAGCGAGTCTCTCCCCTGCGGCCATTCTCCGGTTCATTTCAGTGGTCGACGGCATGGTATCGACAGCGCGATCAAGATGACCCGACTCTTCCAACTCGCACATCCACGCTTCTAACACTCCCGCAGTCGGGCCATCTGAGCTCAATGCGTTAGCTAAGGCCAAGTTTTGTGAATGGTTGTGGCGCAACACTAGGGAAGCAACATCATCCGCCATGGCCGGCAGCAATTCATCGCGTTCTTGTTCGCTGATTCGGCCTGCCGCAACCTCAGCGTCCAGGAGGATCTTGATGTTGACTTCGTGGTCCGAGGTATCTACTCCTGCCGAGTTGTCGATGAAGTCGGTGTTAATGCGGCCACCATTGCGGGCATACTCGATACGGCCAGCCTGAGTCCAACCTAGGTTTCCACCTTCACCGGCAGCCTTCGCACGAACGTCCTTGGCGGTGACACGCACCGGATCGTTAGCACGATCGCCTACCTGAGCATCAGTTTCACTGGTAGCGCGCACATAGGTGCCAATGCCGCCATTCCACAACAGATCGACGGGGGCTCGCAGGATCGCGGAGATGAGGTCATCGGGCGTCATCCGGTTCACCGAAGCGTCAATTCCTAAAGCCTCGTGCATATGCGGGCTCACTGGGATCGACTTCAAGGTGCGATCCCAGACGCCACCACCCTCAGAGATAAGGGAAGAGTCGTAGTCGCCCCAACTTGAGCGAGGAAGGTTAAAGAGACGGCGACGCTCTTGCCACGACGCCTCAGGATCTGGGTTCGGATCGACGAAAACATGGCGGTGGTTGAAAGCAGCAACCAATTTGATGTGCCTGCTCAACAGCATGCCATTACCGAAGACATCGCCCGACATATCGCCGATGCCAACGCACGTGAAATCCTCGGTAGCCTGGTCAATCCCTAGATCTGCCAGGTGCCTAGTGACTGATTCCCACGCGCCACGGGCCGTGATACCCATCGCCTTGTGGTCGTAGCCATGCGAACCGCCAGAGGCGAAGGCGTCACCAAGCCAGAAGTGGTGTTCGGCAGCGATGGCATTTGCGGTATCAGAGAAGGTGGCTGTGCCTTTGTCGGCCGCAACAACAAGGTACGGGTCATCACCGTCGTGACGAACCACGTCCTCAGGTGCGACGACCTTGCCCTCAACAACGTTATCTGTCAGCGACAGCAACGAAGACACGAAAATGCGGTAGCATTCCTTGCCTTCCGCAGCCCATTCCGCGCGATTGGTCGTTGAATCAGGTAGATGAGCAGGCACAAATCCGCCCTTGGCACCGGCCGGGACGATAACCGAATTCTTGACCATCTGCGCCTTGACCAAGCCGAGTACTTCGGTGCGAAAATCCTCGGGGCGATCGGACCACCGCAGGCCACCTCGCGCGACGGCGCCAAACCTCAGGTGGGTTCCGGACACTCGTGGCGAGTTGACGAAAATCTCAAACTTGGGCCGCGGGGCCGGGGCAAAGCCGAGATCGGTAGGACGGACCTTGAAGGCCAACGCCCGTCGACCGCTCTGCCACCAGTTCGTACGGATCATAGCTCTGATGACGGCATGCATCATGCGTAAAATGCGGTCGTGGTCAAGCGAAGCCACTTCCTCAAGGTCAGTGAGGAAGGACTCGGACAGTTCCTCGACCTTAGCCAAACGCTGCGGACCGGCGTCAACTCCATCATCAAAAGCAGTGGGATCGAACTTCGCCTCAACGATCCCCACTAGGTCCCTTGCCAGGTTCGGATTAGCCCGCAAAGCCCGCGCCATGTACGTCTGTGAGAAAGGGCTACCGAGCTGTCGTAGGTACCGAGCGATACAGCGCAGCATCGCTACTTGGGACCACGACAGTCCAGCTTCAGTCACCAATCCGGAGAAGGTGTCAGACTCGCACTCCCCCTTCCACGACGCTGCAAACGCCTCGGTGAAACGACGTCGTCCAGCGACCTTCCATAGCTCACCAGGAGTTTGCAGACCAAGGTCGAACAGCCACACTTCTCGCCCGCGCAATATGATGCGATGGGGATGTTCATCAATAATCTGAACACCCAGGCTCGACAGGTGTGGCATCACCTGAGAAAGTGTCATCGGAGCCCGTTGGTTGAAGATCTTTAGTCGCAAATCAGACGGATCAGCTGGGTCATCGGGGCGATACATCACTAGTCCCAGATCATCCTCAGCCAGGCCGTTGAGGAGCTCCAGATCCAAAATGCCCTGCTTGGCGGTGAACTCTTGCTTGTACTCGGGGCCGAAATCGACTCCTCGTCGGTTGCTAGGAATGCCACTGGCCAAGGTGATGAACTCGTCATCCCAGTTCGAGGTGGCATCTGCAAGTTCAGCCTGCAATTTCTCGTCGTCGATCGGTGGTAGCACCTGTCCATCAGCAACCTTGGCTGTCACTGTGATCCGTACCAGCGAGGACTCCCCCATCATGGTGGTCGAGTCAACTTCCACCGCGCCAGTGCGTTTAGCCACAATTCCCTCAACGACGCCGACAGTGCTGGCGTCGAAACGATCTGCCGGAACAAAGACAAGAAGGTGGAAAAAACGACCCCATGGGCCCCGACGCACCAGGGCACGCAAGCGCTGCTTCTCACGCAGATCGACAACGGCCATAATAAGCGGCACGAGTTCCTCGGCAGACGCCTCAAAGAAGTCATCACGCGGGAACTCAGCAATCGTGCGAACAACCGCCTTTCCGCTATGAGAGTTAGCGCGGTAGCCAGACAGCGCGAGGATACGAGACGCCTTAGCCCTCAAGACCGGAATATGGGCCACAGACTCCGTGTACGCCGCGGACCCCAGCAGGCCAAGGAACCGGTGCTCAGCAACGACGGCGCCGTGCTCGTCACGAATCCTTACCCCGATGTAATCGCGGTAACCATTGCGTTGTACTGCCGAGCGCACCGAATCCTTGGTGACGATAACGGTCGCCTTATCGTCATTATGCGGAACGGCGTCAAATCGCTGCCCCTCCTCAGCGATGCCAAGATGAGTACCTGCGACCGGAGTCATCGTCTCGCCATCAACCGTGAATTCCTGGTAGGAAAGGTACATGAAGTGATCATCAGCCAGCCACTCAAGTAACTCACGACTCGAATCGCGATCATCGGCTGGTCCTGGAGGAAGCGCTGACGAGCTCAGCAGTGCGCAGCATTGCTTCATGCATTGCCCCCCAGTCATCGGTGGCACAAACAACCTGATCAAGGCACGCACACAAATCGTCACGAAGTTGCTCGGCTGCCTGTCCGATATCGGTACCAAGCGGGGCCGTCGCATCAATGTGGATCCACGACTCCGAGGCACAACCTCCCCGACCGGGCATTCCGACCGCCTCAATCGTGCCGCGGTCGCGTTTCACACCGATGATCGGATGCCGGACGTCCTCGACCCTCCACCCGTGCCTCAGCAAGCAGGACGCCACAGTGTCGACAAGGAAAGGACGGTCACCCGTCACGACCTGAACAGAATTTATCTGCCCGTCTGACCACGGCGGATCGACGATGACGTCAACGCGAACCGGCCCAGGTCGCAGCGCAAGCTGCGCCTGGTGTTCCATCGCTTGACGAATCGCATCGTCACGGTAATGATCTCCGGTGGCATGCTGCTCTTGCACAGCTGCCACGAGAGCCGGGATGACTTCATCCATCTCTGACACGATCAGGTCACCTTCGTCATGGTCACGGGGCCACCTCCACGTGGTCCTCATCGAGAACTCTACAAGGGTCAATGCCTTGGCGTGAACCACCACGCACAGGCATAGTGTGAGATGTGCCGTAACCGTCCGGCATCATGGTGGCATGGACATCAATTCACGGGCCCATTTCGACGCAACCCCCGACCAAGTCGTCGCTATGATGACTGATCCGGCATGGTGGCAAGACGTCCACCGTCGTGGCGGTGGCACGACCAGCAACGCCGTCGTTACAGGGGATTCACTGAGTTTGGACGTAGCTATGCCAGCCCCCAGCCAGATCACCACGTTCGTCGGTTCGACTCTGACCGCCAAGCAGACGCTGTCGTGGCAACCGGCCGGCCCCAACGGATCACGCGAGGGTACCCTCCAGATCGTCCCTCAAGGCATGCCTGCGAAAGCGGATGGACACGCATCAGTGCGCCCCGACGCCACCGGAACTGAGGTTATCTATACCGGAACCTTCACAGTGTCGGTGCCTTTAGTTGGTAAGAAACTCGAAAAAGCCGCAGCTCCTCACATCACTCAGGCATTTAACATGCAACAGGATGCTGGCAACGACTGGTTGGCCTCTCACTGAACACCACACCGGACCACGCGAGGCGGTCAGCATCACTCAAGACCGCGGAAACCCTCCGGGTCGGTGCTGACCGCAGGAAGCTCCTCGGTGACGTCATGCCATGACAACTCGTGCTCACCGATAAGGGTTTGGATAGTGACGTCGTTCCACGCGTCATCAATAGTCATGCCCTTGACTGCCTCCGCCGCCTCCCGTGAGTGAGCGTCGTCATCATCAGCGAACCACGCGGTGATCTGAGAAGGCTCGAGATGTGTCAGAGTCACTCCGCCGTTGTCGACCTCCTCATGGTCGGTGATCTGCTCAGGCGGGACGTGAGCTACGAGTACCAAGCGTCGACCAGTGTGGGTCAATCCCCACACAGAACCGATAACCATGGCGGCATGCTCGGTTTCCTCCGGATCGGTGACATCAAGGATGGATTGCAACTCCTCAGTAACCGTGAAAGCCGTTACCTGTTTCCCCGGTGCAGCAACGAGTTGATGAGCCCGCTCCGCACTGGTCGGGATGAAGACGATGGTGGATGTCGACAATTGAACCCTCCTTGGTCGGCGTGGCCTCAGATCCATGATCCACGCTACTCAAGTGCGAGCAAGAACCATATATTGGTTCGCGACATCCCAGATGATGGAACGATTCGCTCACCAGAGTTGTCCACAGATTTCCCGAACAACCCTTCCGCTTACGGTATCTCATGCGTTGTCCTTGGGTACATGACGACGACATCCTCGCCTATACCCCTCAACTCGGCACTGGTAGACCATTCCGGGATCTTCTTGGAACTTGATCGGGATTGGTGGCCTGACGAACTATGTATCGTCTCATCGGCACCGACACTGAGCCGCAACGGAGATGACTCACAAGCTCGTTACGAGGCGGTAAGGCTCACCCGCGCAGCCCACATCATCATCGTGGAGACGATGGCTGGACGACGACCTATGAGCCAGCTCGTCAAGGCCAGTAGCACTCGTGCAGTTGGGACGATGAGACGTTGGCCTCGCGGCCCGGGCTGGAGCCGTATGCTCCTCGTTGGTGAGCCACGCGTAAGTTACGACGACAACCGGGTCGACGGTGTGGGTCTGCTTGACCTCAGGGGCAGACGGTTACCACTGGCCACCAGCCTGATACTTGAGACGTGCCTGGCGTCTCGACGCCGTCGAACTGGTCCTCAACCCCAAAGTGGCCACGTTATTGACGTTGAAGAAAATCACCTGTGAGACCGTCGGGCTGGGATAATAACGACGGCGCCAGCCACGTAGAACTGGCGCCGTCGACCACTCACCGACGCTTCTTATTGCGGCGATTCTTTGGCTTCTTCGACGCCGCGGATCTTCTGGCGGCGCGGTTCCCCTCGCCGCGGGGCTTCTGTCCGCCTTCTGAGGTTGTCTCTGCCTCGCCTTGCTCATCCGGCGCCGAATAGGTCAAGGCCCGTCGTGGACGATTCCCTTTGGGGAGCACTGAGTCAGCCGTGACCGGGTTGCCCCCATCGTCGGTGACCAGGCCGACCTGCGGGCCGGTTTCAATCTCGAGGTTGAACAGGAACCCGACGACCTCCTCCTTGAAAGAATCCATCATCGAGTTGAACATGTCGCCACCTTCGCGCTGGTACTCGACCAACGGATCACGCTGCGCCATAGCTCGCAGACCGATGCCTTCGCGTAAGTAGTCCATCTCGTAGAGGTGCTCGCGCCATTTGCGATCCAATACCGTCAGCAGGACTTCACGCTCAAGCTGCCGCATAGTTGCCTCGCCGAGTTCGGACTCGCGGCGATCGTAGGCCTCCTGGGCGTCGGCCTTAAAGTCCTCAATAAGTTCCTCAACGTCCTGGCAATCGGCATACTCGTCAAGGTCCAAACCAACCGGATATACAGTCCCAATCTCGTTCCACATTGCGTCAAGGTCCCAGTCCTCCGAGTAACCCTCGGCGTACTTGCGGACGCCCGCCTCAACAACGCGGTCGGTAGTCGCACGCAACTCAGCCTCAACGTCAGCCCCCTCCAAGACTTTGCGACGGTCGCCATAGATGACGTGACGCTGACGGTTCATGACATCGTCGTACTTAAGGACGTTCTTTCGCATCTCGAAGTTCTGCGCTTCGACCTGCTTCTGGGCACTCTCAATCTGTCGCGACACCCACTTCGATTCGATGGGCATGTCCTCGGGCATTTTGAGGGTCACCATGGCACGGTCAATGACCTCGGGCTTGAATAGCCGCATGAGCTCGTCCTGCAGCGACAGATAGAACCGCGACTCACCGGGGTCGCCCTGTCGACCGGAACGTCCTCGCAACTGATTGTCGATACGGCGAGACTCGTGACGTTCCGAGCCAATGACATAAAGGCCGCCAAGCCCCTCGACCTCATTGTGTTCAGCCTGGGACTGCTCCTCATACTTGGCCAGGGTGTTGTTCCACGCAGTCTGGTACGCGTCCTGGTCCTCGAGGGGGTCCAAGCCCTTTTCCCGTAGGTCAAGCTCAGTGAGGAACTCGGGGTTGCCGCCGAGGATAATGTCGGTACCACGGCCAGCCATATTCGTCGACACCGTCACGGCCCCCTTACGGCCAGCTAAGGCGACAATCGCGGCTTCAGACTCATGGTGCTTGGCGTTCAGCACCTTGTGCGGAACACCGGCACGCTTGAGCTTCTCGGAAAGCAGCTCCGACTTGGCCACCGACGCAGTGCCGATAAGGATCGGCTGGCCCGCCTCGTGACGCTCAACAACATCGGCGATGATGGCGTCGAACTTGGCATCCTCGGTGCGGTAAATGAGGTCCTTCTGATCTTTGCGGATCATCGGACGGTTCGTCGGGATCGGGATGACTCCCAGACCGTAAATTTTCTGGAACTCGCTTTCCTCGGTCTTAGCGGTACCCGTCATGCCGGCGAGCTTGTCGTACATGCGGAAGTAGTTCTGCAGGGTGATCGTGGCGAGAGTCTGATACTCGTCCTTGATCTCGACGTGTTCTTTGGCCTCAAGGGCTTGGTGGAGGCCTTCGTTGTAACGACGGCCAGCAAGGGTCCGGCCGGTGTGCTCGTCAACGATGAGGACTTCACCACCGACGACGACGTAGTCCTTATCGCGGTGAAAAAGCTCCTTGGCCTTGATGGCGTTGTTGAGGTACCCGATAAGCGGAGTGTTCGCTGACTCATAAAGGTTCTCGATACCGAGCCTCTCCTCAACGACGGTGATTCCGTGCCCAAGTACAGAGACGGTGCGTTTCTTCTCGTCTACCTCGTAGTCGACGTCGCGTTCGAGCCGCGAGACGATCTTGGCGAATTCCGGGTACCACTGCTTGTTCTCCTCGGCAGGTCCAGAGATGATCAGCGGGGTACGAGCTTCGTCAACGAGAATGGAGTCAACCTCGTCAACAATCGCGTAATGGTGACCGCGCTGCACGCACTCGCTGAGCGAACTGGCCATATTGTCACGCAGGTAGTCGAAGCCAAACTCGTTGTTCGTGCCATAGGTGACATCGGCCTTATAGGCCTCCTTGCGGGCCATCGGCGGCATGTCCGACAGGATCGCCGAGATCGACAAACCTAGGAACCGATGCACACGGCCCATCTGCTCTGACTGCACCCGAGCCAAGTAGTCATTGACGGTGACGATATGTACACCCTCGCCGAGCAGGCCCTCGAGGTAGGCAGGAAGCAAACCGACCAGCGTCTTGCCTTCACCGGTCTTCATCTCGGCAATGTTGCATTGGTGGAGGGCTGCACCACCCATGATCTGAACATCGAAGTGTCGCTTACCCAGCACGCGCTTTGAGGCTTCACGTACCGTCGCGAAGGCTTCTGGGAGGAGACGATCCAGACTCTCGCCATTGTCAAGACGTTGACGGAAGTCGGCGGTCTGACCGGCCAACTCGTCGTCGTCCATGGCGACGTAGTCCTCCTCAATGCTGTTGACCTGGCCGACAATGCGGTTGAGTCGGCGGATGATCTTGCCTTCACCGGCGTGCAGCACGCGATCCATGAGGTTCACGGGGCGGGTCCTTCAAGGAGTAGACGTCGTAACCGTCCGAGCATATGCCCGACGAGTGGCATAGGGAAGCCACCGCCCCCATCCTAGGGGGTCCTCGGCCGAACCAAGAACGCGCAGCTCGATCTACCCCATGAACACGCGGTGCCGGCATCTCTGCCATGCCGGCACCGGAAGCTGCGGAAAGTCGATTACCCCCATGACAAGCGGCGATGCGGGAAGACCCGCATCGCCGCGACCTCAAAACCTCAGTAAGTGTTACTCGTGGTCAAGGTCGAGATGGATGACGCCGTAGTTGTATCCCTTCTTACGCCGGTAGACGACGCTAGGCCGCTTGGAATCCTGATCAAGGTAGAGGAAGAAATCGTGACCGACTAGTTCCATCTCGTCGAGAGCCTGGGCCAGGGTTAGAGGAACAGCCTGGAAAATCTTCTCCTTAACGTAGATAGGGCTATCCCCAGTGACTTCCACGTCACCTGCGATCGTCCTTGTGGTGAGGATATCGGGTGCATCGTCAGTGCTCTCCTCAGGTAAAACGTCTAGGACCTGGGAAACACGCAGCCCGCGGCGGCTGCGACGACGATCCGCAGCCTTGACTAACTGGGTGCGAAGCCGATCGGCGGCCATGTCAAAGGCAACCATCTTGTCCTCCGCCTGTCCGACGGCTCGCACTACCGGCCCCTTAGCGCGCAGCGTGATCTCACACGTCATGGCCTGGTCTTTGGGTCCCTTAGTGCCTTGGGCGGTGAAAACCACCTCGGCGCGCTGGACCCGGTCCTTCAACTTTTCGACCCCGGAGAGCCTGTCCTCGACTTGGGCGCGCACGTCGTCACTGACGTGGCAATGCCGTCCCGAAACGATGACCTCCATGACAACCTCCTGTGCTGGGGTTTGCATCGGTCTTTCCGACGCTGACACAAAAGGCACGACCGTGTTCCACCCTCTGATGAGAGATCCGGGTGCCGTTCGGTCGTGCCATGCATCTACGCTAGCCCAAACGGGGCGCTCCCAACAGATGTTTGGCAAGCTTCAACGCGCTCAGTGACGATGCGACCAGCCTCGTGATCATACCGAGGATCTCATTGTGATCACGGCCATCGCGTCGCGGTCGCGGCGTCAGCCAGGACGACGATGGCCAGCACCTGTCGTCCCGACCGGGTCAAGGCGCGGCAGGCCTCCTCCACCGTCGCTCCGGACGTGCGTACATCATCAACAATAATGACGTCTCCGCTCCCAGAATCGGCCCTCATAGACCCTCGTTGATTGACACCACGCTGCTCATCGCCGACCTCGAGCTGATCGGCCACCTGACGGGTTCGATGCAACAGCTGGTTCACGGTTGCGCCAGGTACCTTAAGCCATTCCAAGGCCGAACGAGTCATGTCGGCAGCGTGGTCAGCTCCTCGTTTCCTGACTGCCCGCCTCGATGACGGCACTGGGACAACGTCAACGTGCCCAGGAGCGGCCGCCACGGCCGGTGCTAGTCCACAGGCCAGCCATTGGCCGAGTTGATCAGTGAGCCACGTAGCACCGCGGTCCTTGTGGGCGGTGACGATCCCCGGAATCGGACCGTGGTAGCCCATGCAGGCGATGATCGGGGGCGGTCCGTCAAGGATGACCCGTGGCGCCGGATTCACGGCTTCCAGGCACGCCTGACAGATTCCGATTCCAGGCGCTGTACAACCGGGACAACATGCCCCCAGAAACAGATCCGCCAGCGATTCGAGTGTGTTCACGATCCATTAGTTTCGTGGCTCTGCCTGCTTCGGCGGAAGGGTCAAGTAGTGACCGCAACGGCGTTAACACCTTGAAGGATCTGACGCCAGCGGAAACTCTCCTCGTGGAGCAGCAACGTCCCGTCCTCGCACAGCACGACCGCCTCGGTGCCCATTTCCGTCGGCAACGCGACGACGGCCGCCATGCTAGTGGCGGTGAGCTGACCCATTGACGTCGCGCCAGATCCGTCGACGACGATCTCGTAAGGGGTCGTGACACCAGCATCGATGGCACGACCCAGCACGCACAACCGAGTCTGAGATAGCCATGCAACGTCGGTAATGATCGACAGATTCACGTCTGAGGAGGACAGCGGGATGTCGGTTATGTGACTGAGGTGGACCGCGCCTTCCTGGCGGGACAGCAGCCCAATCCCCAGCGCACGTGTCTTCCCCCGTTCAAGGACGAGGGCGACCCGGACCGCATCAGGGGCCACGCTGAACGACGTCACCCTGCACCCACCGAGATCGACGACGGTCGACATTCGGGCGCCATCTGATCCGACGACGATCAGCGTCGGATCCGTGTCCGAAAAGGTCATGATGCTGTGGTCGCGAAGCACTTGAGGCCGCCGTAAGTTCACGCCGGTGGCCAGCACCTGGATATCCTCGCTACCTTCCTGCCAGGTGAGCAATGAACGTCGATCTGCTGAGACCGCATGCCAGATCGCACCTGGGCTGCGCGGGGAGATCATTGGCATCGTAAACTGAGTAGATGCGACCTCCGCCACACTGTTGTTCGTGGTCGCCCCTCGCCCCAGTGCTCCGGGCATGATCCGGAAGTTGTGTCCTGAGGCCGCGACACGCCCCATCTGCCCCTTGATGACGGCGACCACGGTCGGTGAGTGGGTAGCGGGAAAGGGGATGAACTCGGCGTAAAGATCTGCGGACACGCTTTGATCTTCGGCCGCCTCCGGAAGCGAAAGCAGAGAGCCACCGGCAGTAAACCGGATGCGCGATATCGCTGCGAAACCATTCAGGGTCCATGTCACCTGGCTGGCTAACAGACGCCGCTGGGATGGCGACAGTTGGGCCGCCGAAGCACTCAACGGAACGGTGACCACACCGACGGCATCCACCGACGTCGTCCCCGTGACCGTCACCCCGTCCGGCAAGGCCGTTCGCAGCACCGCGTCGAGAGGCTCGGGAACCCCGGCTGTCATCGCCCGAAGAGCGGCATCTGGGTCGGCGGCGGCGCTGGGAAGATGAATGATGTCGGGCACGAGGCGGTCCGCCGCCTCTGTCAAAAAGTAGATGGGAATCGTCGACCAGCTCCGTTGAAAGGTGTACTGGGAAATGAGCACCCCTTCTGGAGGCCGGGAGATACGCCACTGACCCGATTCCTGCGCCATTCCGAAGTCATGATTGAGAGTTTGAGAACTAGTCGGATGATAGTGGCCTCTGGAATCGATCTGCCCCACCACGGGGGCCTGAAGCGCTGCGGTAGCGACGGTGCTGGCCGGCTTATGGTTCGTGGCGTCATAGATGGTGACTTTCGCATGGGGATCCCATCGATCCGCAATGTCGCTAGTGAGGTAAGACCTCGCGACCCGGTAGTCGTCACGCACGCTCGCCATCGCCTGCAGGAACCCGCCCACCACGAGGTCGATGGACGCGCCGTCTGCAGGAGGATGGGGAGCGACGTCGATGCTTTCCCGCGCGGCGGCGCGGGGACCATCAGCTCGCTTCACTGGGCCCTGGGATGGTACTTCGGAGCATCCGGTGAGCAAAACAGCAGCAGCTGACAGCACAGCACGCCGGGAAGGGCGTAGGGTCATCGTTCTTCCTCGTCGTCAGAGCGGTCGGCATCGGTCGGAGATGCGGGGAGCGGGGACTTGACGATGACTCCGCCGGGCTGTCTGGGAACCACCAATCGGAAGTAGGCCCCCTGGTTCGGGCGTCCCCAGGCTGTCAGCCAGCCATGATGAAGGTTCGCATCCTGACGCGAGATCGCCAGCCCTAGGCCACTGCCGCCCACAGTACGCACCCGTGATGGGTCGCCTCGCCAGAATCGTCCGAAGACCTTCTCAGCTTGCCATGCCTCAAACCCGACACCGTGATCACGCACAGCGACTCCCACCGCACAGTCATTGCCCACCACCGTAACCTCAACGGTCTTGCGCTCGGCGTGCTCGACGGCGTTGGATACCAGGTTTCGGACGATGCGGCTGATACGACGCGGATCTACCTCTGCGGTCTGAGCAGCCTCGGCAACGAGCACGATCGATACTCCTAGACGATCGGCCAACGGTGTGACGTCGCTGATCTCGGACCGCACCAAGTCAACAATGTCACAGTCTTCTAGGCTGAGTTGGGCAGCACCGGCGTCAAACCGCGAGATCTCCAACAGGTCGGCGAGAAGCAGTTCTAGCCGCTCCATCTGGGCGCGCATGAGCTCCACGGATCGCACTTGCACCGGATCGTCCGGGTTAGCCTCGACCATTTCCGAGGCCATCCGCATCGTCGTCATCGGCGTGCGTAACTCGTGGGATACGTCAGAAACGAACTGCTGTTGCAGACTCGACAACTTCTCGAGCTCACCGATGCGTAGGTCCAGCTGCGCAGCCATGTCGTTCATGGACGATGCTAGGGTCGCCAGATCGTCGGTCCCGCGCACCACCATCCGCTCGTCAAGGGCGCCTTTGGCCAGTTTTGAAGCAGTAATGGACGCTTGGCGAATCGGCAAGGAAATATGACGAGTCGCCAGATAGGTCGTAACTGCAATAGCCAAGGCCATGAGAGCACCGACGCTAATGACACTGCGACGCAATAGCTCGACGGCAGCAACCTCCTGAGTCTCGGGAAAGATGAAATATACCGGGATGGATTGGCTGGCCTCTGGCGACCACAGCGTCGACCCAACGACGATTCCGGGGACATCTGGACGGACATGGTCGGTGTAGTGCACCGTCGTGGGGGCAGTCCACATGCCGTTGGACTCCCCCACCGTCGCTGTCAGGTCCGTCGGGACCGAATCTGGGGACACGCCTTGGGAGATGAGGCCGGAAACCGGTCCCTGAATGAGGACGTGGTATTGGTCGGACTGGCTCGCGGCGTCGTCGGCAAGAAGGTTGAGCCGCTCATAGAAAGATGCCGTACGCAGATCGGTGTCGCGCAGTTGTCCCTGAATCCGATTGATGGTCGCGGTCGTCTCGGCGACGGCTGAGGTGCGCTTAGCTTCAACGATGCCCGCGGTGGCCTGACGAACGAGGAAGAAGCCACCAACAATGAGAATGACGAGGCTACTCGACAAAGTGACAGTAACCGTGCGCAGCGGCAGGGAAGACCACCACAGCCGTCGAGGTCCGGTCAGCCACGATGGGCACCAACCCGGCCGCCAACCACGACCGGCGCGCCCCGCCAGGGTGATCAGCTTTCCTCCCCAGGGGTGTTGATGCGGTAACCGATGCCACGAACAGTGACGATCATCTGGGGGTGGTCCGCGTTGCGCTCCACCTTGGAACGCAGTCTCTGCACATGGACGTTGACCAACCGAGTATCGGTGATGTTGGTGTATCCCCATACCTCACGCAACAGGGTCTCCCTGCTAAATACCCTATTGGGGTATTGGGCCATCGTAACGAGCAGGGAGTATTCCAACGGAGTGAGTGAGATCTCCTCGCCTCCTAGTTGAACCAGATGGGCAACGGGATCAATGGTCAAATCCCCGACGGTAATGACCTCGCCCTCCTCACGCCGGGAAACGGGTGTGCGCAACCGGGCACGAATACGAGCAATGAGCTCGGCGGACCGGAACGGCTTACAGACGTAGTCGTCGGCTCCAGCACCAAGTCCTTGGACGACATTAGGGGTGTCAGTGCGGGCAGTGAGCATGATGATCGGGACGCCTGACTCACGTCGGATGTCCTGACAGATCCGGATACCGTCACGCCCGGGCAGCATGAGGTCGAGAAGGACCAGGGCGGGCCGGTGCTCGCGGAATACGTCCATGACATCACTGCCGTGCCCGACCCCTGCCGTCGAGAACCCTTCTTTGATGAGGACAAGCTGAAGCATCTCCGCTAGGGCCGCGTCGTCGTCAACGACAAGAATCGGCCCATGATCACCGGCGGCGTCCACCGTGGACCTCCTGACTGGATTCTGAGATGGTGCATATGGTAGCCCCCATACTCCTGGCCGGTGATCAGTTGAGGGCAGGGGTGTCGGTCGCCGTTGCGAGCAACGCCGCGGGGCCGTTCTGACGATGCAGCACCGCCCGCCATAAACCTCGCGGCTCAGAGGAGAAGATGTCTTCGGGGTGAGCCACGGCTCTGATCCAGTCTCCGCGAATGAGTTCGGCCTCTAGCTGGCCGGGCACCCATTCGGCGTATCCCGCGAAGATCCGGACGTCGGTGAACGCACCTTCCACAAGTTCAGTCGGGGTGTCGAGGTGGAGCAGACCAGTTAGTCCTTGGACACGTCGCCATCCGGGAGGTTCCTCACTCGAGCGTTGCACTCGGGCCAGGCAGATGGCCCCATTTGGCGACATCGGACCGCCGAGGAAGAGATCCTGCGGCGGGGTAGCTAAATGCACCCAGCCAGGAAGTTGTCTGTGCAAGGTTCCCGCTGTGCATGGTTGGTTGACGATAACTCCAAGGACGCCATCAAGAGCAACGTCGATGAGATAAACGACGGATTCGTAGAAAATACCCTCGTCAATTTGGCGACTTGCCACAAGCAAGTCACCGACCTTGAGAGGGTTCGCGAGTATCACGAGGTCCATTGTGTCACCCACGGGCAGGGAACCGGGGCACGATCGTCAACGGACTCTTAAGATAATCACAGGCCGACCCCGATTCCACCTCGATGCGACGTGCCAGGCCGTCGACGGGTTGCCGCCACGCCCCGCAGGGGTGTGAGCTGGGGCCAGTTCGGGACGTAGATGTGCCAGGGCCAATAAGCCCACTCGGGATACCAAAGGGGAGCCGAGGACCCGATAACACCGACAGGCATTCCGTCCCCGCCGACCCGGCTGGACCAGCGGATTTCGAAAGCCAAAAAGGGCAAGGTATTTCATCACTTGGGTGCGTATCCAGTCACCCCGTAGTTCATTTCAGCGATGACGCATCCGGCGTCGTGGCGGGACGTGACCATGCGCCCCACTCCGACACCTCAATCGAGCCCGGAGGAGAAGAGACTGTGAACACGAACATGGGCCCACCCCTCAAGAGGAATGGGCCCATGCCGTAAATGATTTCGATGCAAGTGTCAGGACAACAGCATCAGGAGGCGGCCGGAGCAGGCAGGCAGACGGACGGCACTGCCGGAGTCAGCAACCTGTTGGGAGCCTTGAGGGCATCCTGGTAGGCAGCCTTGACGTCCGTGATGGCCTGATCGACCTCGGAAACACGCACCAGCGGTTCCATCAGCACACCAGTAGCCTTGAGCAGGGCACGGCTCATGAAGTAAATGGTGCCCAAGCGCTTAAAGGGCAGCACGCAGGTGTTGCGATCGAAACGAATCTGGCGAAGCACACGGGACAGCTTGGTCTTGGTGTAGAAGGTGGCCACATCGTTGGGTTTGAGGTCAGGCATCTTCTGAGCCTCCGCAAGAGCCTTCTTCACAGCCGCCATTTCGTCCTTCAGCTGATCGCTAGTGGCGCTCACGGTCACCAGTAGCACACTGGCGTGGACCAACTCAAGGAACACGTGGGAGTGGGCTGGCTGGGCCTTGTCCTGCAAGGTGTGGGCTGCGCCGTTGACGGTATCGACCATCGTTACCAGCAACTCGACACGAGTGGGGATCGACTTAAGGAAAGCAATCCCACCCTTGATCACGTTGACGAGTGCTTCCTTGATCCGTCTGGCCGTCTCCAGGAGCTTGCCAATGATATTGAGGACGTTCGCGGGCGCGAAGGCTTCCTTTGCGCTCTTCTGGGTATCCAGAAGCGAGGCAATACGGGCATTGACAACCTGCAGCTCCTTCTGCGCTTCCGCAACAGAAAGGGTCTTATTGGGCTGAGTGGCGCTCACCGCAACTATGGGGGCAACCGGGGCAGCATGAGCTGTCGCTCCAGAGAAAGCTGCCGGCGCCATCAAGGCACCAACAATCAGCGGCGCTGCTAAGAACTTAACCTTCATTTGTGGGTTCCTTTCATCGGGAACAATTGCTCGCAACTGCAAGCAAGAAGCATCGTTGCACACCAGGGGGTCAACTTGGCGTCCTCAGTTCAAAATTGATTCAAACTAACAGTTCCATGTCGGGAAACAGCACCAGGAAGCTCGTGACATATCGTCTTTCATTGCGAGAAACATCTTACTTATGTACATTTCTAAGCTATAGCGTCTACCCTTGTCAGACCCAGGACGATGGGTGTCACATCTCCTTTCTAGTCAACCTAAGAGAGGAGGAAATGCCGCGATATATGTTCCACCCTGTCATCACGAAGGCCACCACAATCTATCCCAGAACAGCCGGCACTTCACTCACGATGCCCCGATGCTGGATTCCTATTGTCGCCCTTATTAGGGCAAGCGGTGCCAGTAGCAGAATATGTCACCTCAACAACTCGATCCACCCCTGCCCATTACATGGGTAACATATCCATGGAGGTTCGATGTATACTCGAGGATACAGTCGTCCATCACGCCCGCCTACATACCCATTACATCAGCATAGAAATATGCTCCAACAGCAACTCCGATGCCTCATTTGCCAGCCGGCCACATGCCTATATCCACGAGCAGTGGTTATCACCCAGATGTGGGTGCCGTAGAGAAGACCGCATTCTCGCGCGCGACATTTGCACCCGTCACCATGTCCCCACTCGCAAGCTTTCCACCGCCCAAATACGGGCCGATATGGCGGGAATATACAGTTCGGCGCCTCACAAGTCCGACCACGACGACGACCCCGGACCTTGATGGGCTCCGCTAGGACAGGTTCATGGCCATCATGCAAGGACACCCAACCTAGCCAGAAGGAGACGAACTCACCATGCCAACATCAGTCAGATCACGAAACTCATCAAGGCATCCATTCAGCAATGGCCCGCGATATCCGCATGACGCAAAACCAGAACAGCACGTTGAAACAGCAGGCATCGAACATCTCCACTGTCAAGAACCTCGCCACCAAAATGTGGAAGATCAGGACGCCCTATGACCCATCTGGTACTACGCGCTCGAGAACCAGGCCGCCTTGAATCCAAGCTCTTCGACATCACAAGGAAGGTAAAATGATGACTGACAAGGCTTTTTAGACTGGTGAGAGTGAACGCGCCCTCAAGACATTCTCCAGACCTTCGTCGCCGTGCTCGACGCGACAACTGGCAGGATGGACATGACCGCCCTATCGGTCAGGCGAGCGTAAACAACGGCACGCCTACCAGACCTAAATCGACAACTGCAGGCTCGCCCACAAGCTTTCCAGCCCATTCCTCAACCATCGCACAGGCGAACTCGAGGCTCACGCACCCACAATCCGTGTCACCATGAAGGGCTTGTCCTTCCTGCACTGGCTTCACGGCAGCACCGACGATTTTGCCGACCTCATCGACTCCGACGAGGCGGCGGCAGCATGAGCGCCGTTAACCTGCGCGTATCAGGTGTTGGGGGGCTAGTCCTCATGCGAGCGCAGCTTCGAGCGCTTCACGCACAATCTCGGAGCGTCGCTTCCCAGTGCGCGCAGCTTCATGGTCGAGCTTGGCGTTGAGTCCTTGGGGAAGCCGCACGGTCACCGACGGCGAACGCACGCCGGGGGAACTCAGCGATGGCCTACCCGCACCGCGGGCCTCAGTGGCCGCCTCAACGAGTTCGTCGGCCCGATGTACGACCGCCCTTCGTCTCCACACTTGGTGACAATCGGAGTGGGTTCACAAGTAGCAACGACGTGACGCACGTGAGCCTTGCCGACCCGGTGCCTGCGTGAACCTCAACTCCGCACCCCAAATATGACCTACACAATCAAGGTTATGCAAGACACAACTCAAGATGATGACGACTACCACGCCGATAAAGTGGCCTCATGAGCGCTATCAAAACGACCGAGGCCTCTCTATTCGACTGTCCATCCCATCTTTTGCCCGGCTTCGTGGACAAGAGATTTAACGTTGACTGCCAAATGGAGAGCCACCGGTAGACCACGGATATCGGCAGGTCTCGTTGACCCGAAGATAGCGGCCAAGGGTGACGTATTCGATACCGGTATCGCGCGACAGCTGGACCACGGATTTACCCTCAAAGCTGGCCTGCACACGTGATCACGGCGCCGAGGGTGCCTCCAGTCCATCCTGCCCGTGCGGTTCAGGTCGTTTAGGATGATCGCATGCCCAGACCGACGACGAAGAGCGAACTGCTGGCCGCAGCGAGTGCCTCCTTCAAGAAGCTCACGACGCTGTGGGACGGATTCACTCCCGAGCAAGCCCACGCGCCATTCCCGGCAGCGCTGTTGACAGGCGGTACTGAGGCACATTGGCAGCGCGACAAGTGCCTACGTGACGTCGTGATCCACCTGCATGAATGGCACAATCTCGTCACCGTATGGGTCAGTGCCAATCAGGCTGGCACCCTCTCCTGAACCGTACACATGGCGTAACTACGCCGCGCTCAACGAACAGTTCGTCCGCCAACATCAGAATACGACCTACGAAGCAGCTCGCGATCTCTTGGCGGCATCACACCAGCACGTACTCGGTATTATTAAAGGTTTCAGTAACGACGAGCTGTTCACCAAGAAGCACTTCGGGTGGACGGGGACGACCAGCTTGGGTTCCTACTTTGTGTCGGCGACCAGTTCCCACTACGAGTGGGCGGCCAAGAAAACCCGCACCTACGCGAGGATCCTCGCACGCTAACGTCGCTTCTTGACCCGCTAAGGGCCAATATCATGTTTGAATTCGGGGTTTGTGCGTGGCTGGCCCCACTCGTTGAGGAGCCGGCCAACTCTAAAGACCCGACGGCCCCAACCTCTCACCAACGCCGTGAGGATGCGCCACGTCGCGCGAACTGGCCCCAGAAGCTCACAAAGTTGAGGCCCGCGAGACATGGCGCAACGGCGCCGCATTAGTAGAAGTAGACGCGCGGAGCCTTCCTCCACCAAACGTCCTCACGGGCAGTCTTGGCTGAGTGGCACGGCCTCAAGTTCGCCTTGTCATGGCCGCCATCCCTCTCGAGAGGGATGGCGTGGCCCACATCTTGCACGGGTGTTACCCGTCCTACCGCTACGCAGTGCTCGCACAACGGATGAGCCGTGGCGTGAGCGTCCCGGACGCTCACGCCACCGGTGGTCATAACGCTTGTTAATTGCCGAGTCACATTGAAAGCGTCGGTAACAAACGTCCTCGGCTTTGACGTACGCGGTGCGGAATCCGTCAGAAGTGAAATCGGGACAGCCAGGGTGGGAGCAGAGGCGTTTGGGTTTGACCGGCATGCTCACCGCCTTCTACGAACGGCAAGTCCCTAAACGGGTCACCGAGAAGCGCCTGCGGGTCTCTGCCTAGTGGAGAGGCAGGAATTGAACCCACGTCCTTGAAAGACCATCCAGACATTTTCCGGGCGCAGTCGATGCTGTCGTTATTGCTCGGCTCCTGCACTCACACCGACATGGTGCAAACAAACTCGATCGTAGAAATAATTCCGCCCAGTCACCACGACAACAACTGGGCGGCAAGTCATCGCAACGAAACCAGAATCCGGGCTGACCCTTCGATCACTGATCAGGCAGCAAGAGCGAAGTCAGTGCGAGTATTCTCGGCACTTATAGATTCCCAACGATCGTTAACAAGTTGACCCTGGGCCCTCACCCCACTTCTCCTGGAACAACCGTCCGGAAAACGCTGCACTACAGCTCGGCTATCACTGCGCTGACGCCAACCGAATTGATCAGGATATCGGCCCTGTCACTGGCACCGCCACAGCATGATCCGCATCAGTGACAACGTCAGCCGCGCACGTTATAGTCGGCAGCCAGCGCATTCACGGCGTGCAGGAACTTGTGCATGAAGATAAACGGGCCGACGATGATGAACCCGCCCAACACTGCCCACAACCAGAAATCCCCCGCCGTCACGCCAGACTTCATGCCTCATCGATTCTGTTCGCGCCCAATACTCCCACAGACCTGATGCATCCAGATGTACATGGCAATTCCAATAGTCAGCGGAGAGATCACCAGGGCGACGAGCCAGAAATTCATAGTACGTCGGCCGTCCCACCGCGATGCGATGACATTGAGGTCCTCGCCGGCCCGGGCCAGCACCCAGACGTCGTAGATGCCGAAGGTGATTATCCCCAGCAGAATGTACTTGAGCAGGGACCGGTTGGTGTCAAAAGTGCCCATCTGAAACGCCGGAGCGCAAGGCTGCGGGACACTGCGCGGGTCACATGGCTGCTGGCTTTAGGACAACGGCTGACCATAGGTCTGCCAATCCTGGTCAGAATACGGCTAGGACGCGAACGAAACCTCGCCGCGCTGCGGAGGAACATTGGATTCAGGATTGAATGACACGAAATTCTCTTCTCCTCGGAAGAAATGATACCTGAACATCTCCGATGTCCAGAATCAGATTACCTTACCGAAGCGACCGTAAAAGTCCTGTCCATTCATCGCACTGTGCTTGAACCAGCGCTACGCGAAGGCCAGCACGGGCGAGCATGAGACACAGGACTCATTGCTGGAGTACTCCGCCGGTCGAAAAACTCCCACCATAGCGTCGCGGTTCTACAAAACAGGGAAGAAGAGATCGCACACAGAAATCTCATGTAGACAAAATGAGAAAATGCTGACTCCGGCTGCAGAGTTCAACACTCCCCTCTAGTGGAGATGGCGGGAATTGAACCCGCGTCCTTGAAAGACCGTCCAGACATTCTCCGGGCGCAGTCGATGCTGTCGTTATTGCTCGGCTCCTGCACTCACACCGACATGGTGCAGACAAGCCCAGTCACGGAAACGTCCCGTACAGCCCCCGTGACCACAGCTGTACGGCAAGCCTTCTAAACGAGGCCAGGATCCGGACGGAAGGCTACATCCGGGCTGACCCTTCGATCACTGATCAGGCAGCGAGAGCGAAGTCAGTGCGAGTGTTCTCGGCACTTATAGGTTTCCAAGGATCGTTAACGAGTTGACCCTGGGTCCTCGGCCCGCTTCTCCTGGAACAACCATTCCAAGTCGAAACCAGTCATCCCCCTGTTGAGTTGTGTTGGTTAAGTGTATCTCATCGACCACGACTTAACGAACCTACCGCACGCCGTCGTCCATCATCGAAAAATCTCAGCGGGATCACCCGTAGGAGGGGGTTCGTCCACTCAATTCCCTCGAATGCTTTAGCAGCGTGCATGATCGTGCCAGCGAACCACGCCATACCGACGAATGGGAAGGTCACGATCATGAGGTTCGTTTTGACGGCAACTCCCAATACCACTATCGCCAGGAGCAGCGCGACGAGCTGGAAATTGGCCTGTTGGGCCGCCTGACGACGTATCCAGGACCCCCGTGGCGAGATAGCAACTCCCAGCATCGGCCCAAGAGGCCCAAGGAACAATGGGGACAGCCCAATGACGCCAGCTGCCAACGTCTCGCCTGCGGCGATACGCGAACCGTGAGCCTGTCCACCGACGACCGCTAGTCCGGTCAGGGCGGCATTGAGATCAGCGCGAGTCACCGCCCCCAAAGCGCGAGTCACCCTATCGTCGAAGTCGTCGGGCGAGAGCCGACCGTCAACGTAGGCATCGCGCAAGAAGGCCACGACTCGATCACGGTCGACGTCGTTGACAAGCCAGCCATCTTTTCCGGTTTGCCACGTCTGCCAACTGTTCATGCTTTCCAGGATGAACCGACAGCAAGGCCTAACCAACCGAACTCACCTTGAGGTAGACCGTGGTCATAGGTGCCGCCCACAACCGCGATACCTGTGTCTCAGTCTTGCCCTTTGAACCCTCGAACTGCCTGCACAATCGTGACCACCGTCCAGATCAGTGACAGGAAGCCCGCGTTCCGGTGATTCAAGCCAAAGCCCGTCGGGCTTATACCAAAGCCTGCCACGAAGGCGAAGAATACGATCTGGGTCACCAGCTGGAGTTTGATCTTGCTGTGCGCCCATGACCCTTGAGCCGTCAGCGCGAAACCGACAGCCGGTCCAATCGGACCACTAACCAGAGCTGACAGACCGCACAGCCCGACTCCCGTCGTAGGCCTTTTGTCCGGGATGTCCGGCAATGGTGTCCTGATCCCCTCGGGGACGGAGGGCTTGAAGGACGGCAGATTGCGATAGCTCTCGTCGAGTTCGCAGCGAGTTCGCGCCAATAATGCGGTTTCAGTGCGGCGTTCTCGCTCCATATCGTCAATGGCACCGTGGGCATAAGCGTCGTTGATGTGGTCGAGAACCCGGTCTCGCTGCTCATTCGTCACCCGCAGCGACGAGTCGTCGGTCCCCCAATTCATCGGGTTTCGGCCTCTCCGAAACTGCGCAAGCCCGCAATGGCCTCGCGCAGCTCGGTGATCTGCTCAGCGACGCGCTCAGGCGCGGTCCCACCGCGTCCGGCCCGAGAGCGTACTGACCCCTGAACTGTCATGACCTCGCGCACCTGCGGGGTTAGACGGGGATCGATCGCGGTAAGTTCCTGGTCGGTGAGATCGGCCAACTCCTTATTCTGAGACTCTGCCTCGCGCACGCAAGCCCCGGACAACTCGTGGGCGACCCGGAAGGGAACCCCCTGGCGTACCAACCACTCGGCAACGTCGGTAGCCAATGAGAACCCCTGACCAGCCATCTCGGCCATGCGATCGGTGTTGAACACGGCGGTGTCCACCATTCCAGTGATAGCTGGCAACAGCAGGTGGAGCTGGTCAATCTGGTCGAAAACCGGCTCTTTATCCTCCTGAAGGTCACGGGCGTAGGCCAGTGGCAGGCCCTTAAGGGAAGCCATGAGACCGGCAAGATCACCAATGAGACGCCCTGCCTTGCCGCGGGCAAGCTCAGCGATGTCCGGGTTCTTTTTTTGCGGCATGATCGATGAACCCGTCGAGAAGGAATCGTCGAGAGTGACGTAACCGAACTCGCGGGTATTCCAGATGATGATCTCTTCACTCAACCGCGATAAGTCGACTCCGACCTGGGCGGCAACGAAGGCGAACTCAGCAACAACGTCTCGAGCCGCAGTACCATCAATGGAATTCGGGACTGACGACGAGAACCCCAGATCACGTGCAACCGCCTCTGGATCCAGACCCAATGATGATCCTGCTAGTGCCCCGGATCCGTATGGCGAACAATCCAGTCGCGCATCGAGATCGCGAAAACGCTGCACGTCGCGGAGCAGCGGCCACGCGTGGGCCAGCAGCTGGTGAGCCAGCAACACCGGCTGGGCGTGCTGCATGTGGGTACGACCAGCGATAACCGCGTCACCGACGTCCTCGGCTTGTCGACTTAGCACATGAGCGAGTCCCAGAAGCTCCCCAGCAAGACTGCGGGCTTCCTCACGAAGGTAGCGACGCAGCAGAGCAATAATCTGGTCGTTGCGGGAACGCCCGGCACGTAGCCGTCCTCCGAGATCTTTCCCGGCACGCTCCATGAGACCGCGCTCCAGAGCAGTATGGACATCCTCGTCCTCTGGCTGAGCCACGAAACGGCCCGAAACAACGTCCTCCTCCAAGGCGTTAAGAGCCTTCATCATCCCCTCGTACTGATCGTCATCGAGGAGACCTGCGGCATGAAGTACCCCGGCGTGAGCACTCGATCCAGCAATGTCGTGGCGGGCTAGTCGCCAATCGAATTGGGTGGAGACTGACAGCGCCGCCAGCGCCTCAGACGGGCCGCCAGAGAATCGTCCACCCCACAGCGCCATCGGGCGATCGGCCTGGGCGTTGTTCTGAGAATGGTCGTACGGTTCGGTGGTCACAAAGAACTCCTCTGTCGGGGATTTTCAGCTTACCTACCGTCCTTCACACCGTCTTCAAACCCCATCCCACGGCATCAAGGAGGATCGTCAGGCCTGCACCGCGTCAATGAGACGGGGAAGGGCAGCGATGAAGGACTCGGCCTCCGCCTTCGTGAGGATGTAGGGCGGGGCCAACCTCAGTGTCGATGGGTTAACAGCGTTGACGATGAACCCAGCATGGCGGGCAGCCGCGACAAGATCGGCGGCGATGTCCGAATCGAACTGGACGCCAAGGAGAGCACCGGTACCCCGTACCTCTGTAATGCGCGGATGACTTTGGCGCAGCGCGGTCGACATCAAGGTGCCGATCTGACGGACGTGAGTCAGTAGATCATCGGATTCGATCGTAGAAATGACCGCTAACGCCGCAGCACAAGCTAGCGGGTTGCCGCCGAAGGTAGTCCCGTGCTGCCCGGCTGCGAGGATCCCAGATACGTCCGATCCGAACGCCATCGTCGCACCGATAGGAAAGCCGCCTCCCAGTGCTTTCGCCATAGTCATCACGTCGGGGGTGATGTGGGCGCTCTGGTGCGCAAACCAGCGACCGGTACGTCCCATGCCACATTGCACCTCGTCGACGACCATGAGGACATCGTGGCAGGCCGTCAGCTCGCGTACCTGCTGTAGGTATTCATCCGACAAGGGGACGACCCCAGCCTCACCCTGAATGGGTTCCATAAAGACCCCGGAAACATCGCCCCTGTCTAGCTCACTAGCTAATGCGTCTGGGTCTTCGGGAGCTATGAAGGTGACATCGACAGCCGAGGGACCGAACGGTTGACGGTAAGCGATCTTGTGGGTCAACGAAAGAGCGCCGAGACTACGACCGTGGAAAGCATGATTAAGGGCGATGATACGTCCGTTTTTACGAGCCAAACAGATCTTGATGGCCGCCTCATTGGCTTCAGTACCAGAGTTCGAGAGAAACACTGCCGACCCCTTTGGTGCTTTCGCCAGTGCGAGGAGTTTTTCTGCGAGATCCAGCTGGGGCCCCGTGGTAAAAAAGTTCGAGACATGAGCCAGTGTCTCTGACTGATGGCTCACAGCCTCGACCCACGCTGGATGGGCATATCCCAAGGCGTTGACCGCAATTCCACCCAGCAAGTCCAGGTATTCCTTGCCATCATTGTCGACAACGACGCAACCCTGGCCGTGGTCTAGGCACAGCTGAGGATTGCCAAACACGCCGAGAAGTGCATTGCGGTAGCGCTCTTGCCAATTGCCGTTCGTTTGTTGCTCCGCCATCGTCATCCTCTCAGACATAGTCGTCGCTGCGTGCCATTGTTCCGACGCCCCTGGTAGTGAAAATCTCCAGCAAAAGGGCGTGTTCAATGCGTCCGTCTACAATCGCAGCACTCGAGACCCCGCCGTCAATGGCATCAAGCAGAGCCTGCGCCTTCGGACGCATACCCTCACCTAGACGCGGAATCATGGCACGCAAATCACTCGCGGAGACCTCAGAGATAAGAGTGTGAGGGTCAGGCCAGGTGCCATAAATACCAGCGACGTTTGTCAGCATGACGAGCTTTTCCGCACGTAGTGCCTGAGCAATAGCGGTGGCGGCAGTGTCGGCATTGACGTTGAGAACCTGTCCGGTGGGACGACCAGCCGCGTCAACCTCGGGACTCACCGGTGCAATGACCGGAATCTGACCGCGATCAAGCATAGAGATAACGAGATCGATGTTGACGTCAACGATGTCTCCCACCAAACCCATGTCTATTTGCTCGCCATCAACAATTACCCGCGACTTCCGGGCCGACAAAAGTCCAGAGTCCTCACCTGACATGCCAGCTGCTAGCGGCGCATAGGCGTTGATTCGATTAACGAGCTGACGGCCCACCTGCCCGACGAGCACCATCCGGACAACCTCCATGACCTCCGGAGATGTCACCCGCAAACCATTACGGAACTCCACTGGGGTAGCAGATTCAGCAAGCATCGCATTGATCTGAGGGCCACCACCGTGGACGACAATAGGGCGAATCCCCACAGAGGCCATAAACACAATGTCGTCGGCGAAGGCCTGCTGCAGGCCGGGATCAACCATCGCGTTGCCGCCATATTTCACGACGACAGTGCGGCCCTGAAACCGCCTGATCCAAGGCAGCGCTTCTACCAGGACCTCAGATTTCCGCTGAGCCGAGAACTGGGTGTCGTTGAGGGGGATGTCAAGAGCAAGGGTCATGATGTATACTCGCTATTCTCTTCGACGTATTGGTGGGTCAGATCATTGGTCCATACCGCAGCTTCGGCGTCACCCGCATGCAGCTCAATATCGATGTGAACCTCTCGTGGCCTCATATCGACGAGGTTGCGGTCCTCCCCGATACCCCCGGCCTTACAGATCTGGATGTCATTGATAGACACATCCACTTGGTCGGGATCGAAGGGAGCTACATTCTCGGGAACACATCCGATCGCCGCGAGGATGCGACCCCAGTTGGGGTCATTTCCTGCGATAGCCGTTTTGACGAGGTTGGAACGCGTGACCTCCCGGGCCACCGCCACAGCAGCTTCGGTACTGATGGCACCTGTAACGGTCACTTTGACATCGTGGTGGGATCCCTCAGCATCTGCGACAAGCTGGCGAGCCAAGATGGCGCACAGCTCGGTGAGTGCGTCGGTAAGTTCATCACCCGTCAGGCTGATACCGGAAGCCCCCGAGGCCATAGCGACAACTGTGTCATTGGTCGACATGCAGGCATCGGAGTCAACCCGACTGAAGGTGATGTCACAGTCGGCGAAGCCATCGATCCCGGTACAGGCGTTAGCGACAGCCGCGTTGACAATGACAGCACGAGCCTTGTGGTCGGCAGTGGCATGACGCGACCACTGGACCGGCGCAGCGCACACGCGGTTTGTTGTGAATACCCCGGCAACGACGTCGGCGGGTCCATCGTTGACGATGAGTGCAAGGTCCAGGCCTGGGGTGGTTCGCAACCCGGCCTGAATACCCCCGGCGCGGAATCCGAGTGGATAGGTGACCGACATGAATCCTCCTGTCACGGATTAAGACCAATGAGAGGCAACCCCGTAGTCTCGGGGAGACCAAAGGCCACGTTGAGACATTGAATGACGGCACCAGCCGTCCCTTTAACAAGGTTGTCCAGAGCGACAACGATGGTGGCAAGGCCGTTATCAGGATCGCCCACAGCATTGATGTGCGTCATAGCGGACCCGACGACGTCATGGGTATCGGGGTAGGCGTTAGTGACGTGAATGAGTGGCTCGTCACCATAGACCTCGCGCAACCGCGCGAGTAAATCATCAGAGGAAGCCTGTGATGGTGCGGTGCACACGGCGAGAATTCCCCGGGTCATCGGCACCAGCACGGCGCTAACGCTCAGGTGCGGTTTCTCAGCTCCCGCCATGCGAAGTGACTGCAGAATTTCAGGAATGTGACGATGAGCGTTACCAACCGAATAGGGATGGGCTCCCCCACTCATTCGGGAGAATGTGAGATCTGGACGACTGGATTTTCCAGCACCGGATGTCCCAACTATAAGGGTGGCTGTCGACTGAGAAATGTCAACAAGGCCGACGAGGGGTGCCAGTCCCAGGGCAACCGCGGAGGCATTGCACCCTGGCGCAGCGATGCGGGTTGCACCTGACAGCATGTCACGTTGCGAGCCGCCCTCAGCTCGTGGCAGCTCGGGAAGTCCATACGTCCAGGTACCAGCGTGGTCACTGCCGTACCAACGCTGCCAGTCTGACGCTGATAACAACCGAAAGTCCGCTCCAGCATCGACGATGACAAGGTCGGGATTCATCTTCACAAGCTCCTGGACAATCTGCCCGGAAGCCCCATGAGGCAAGGCCAGCACGACGGCGTCGTCGTGGGAGGCGAGACGCTCAACGTCGATCTCGGAAAGGGTTCGCTCCTTAGCCACACCGACAAGGTGAGGCATGACGTGCGCCAATGGAAGTCCAGCCTGGCTGTGCGCAGCAAGATCTCCCATCGTAAACGCGGGATGCCCTGACAGCAGGCGCACGACTTCGGCTCCCGCATACCCGGAAGCTCCGGCGACGGCAACAGTGAATCCTTTTGCGCTCATGTGCATATTTATACACTCGATCGCCCACGAGACCAACCCCGACTCACAATGTGATCGAGAACGGCCACCCCGCACCTATACGTGCGACGGCGGCCATCAAAGATTCAGCGTTTGCGGTTGCGCACCCGATTTGCCAGAGCTCGCTGAGCTTCACGCTTGGCATCGCGTTCGCGGATCGCCTGGCGCTTATCCCAGTCCCTCTTACCGGTGCCAACGGCAATCTCGACCTTGGCGTAGCCGTCCTTGAAGTAGAGCTGCAACGGAACGATCGTTTTGCCCGGGCCGTCCGCCTCGCGAGACAGCTTGGCGATCTCACGCTTATTGAGCAAGAGTTTGCGCTTGCGCATCACGTCGTGATTTCGCCATGTTCCGAAGGCATATTCGGGGATATGGAGGTTATACATCCACACCTCACCGCGTTCATCGACCTGAGCGAAAGCATCAGTCAACGTGGCCTTGCCAGCCCGCAGGGACTTCACCTCGGTTCCCTGCAGAACGAGCCCGGCCTCCCATGTGTCACCGATGGTGTAGTCATGGGTGGCGCGTCGGTTACGCGCGACGACCCTGACCCCCTGCTCCCTGGGCATGACAAACCTCCTTCGACACAGGATCTTTCATCCTATACGAAGAAATTAGACTCTAAGGTACTTCTTTGTTGCAACGTAGGCTGGCGCCACAGATAGCACGACTGCTACGACAACCATCCACGCGATGGACTTCCACACCTGGGGCCATCCAACCCATGCCAACGTCGTAATAGAATGCGCCATTTTACGCATGACGACCACATCAGCGCCCAAAGCCAGGGTCACACAGGCAAGCAGCGCGCCAAGAAGCCCTGCGATGAGAGATTCAAGGAGGAAAGGCATGAGGATATAGGTGTTGGACGCACCTACAAGTTTCATAATTCCCAATTCTCGACGTCTGGAGAAAGCCGCCATCCGAATCGTGTTACCAATCTGCAAGGCTGCCGCAACGAGCAGAAGCACAGACATCCCAAAGGTGACCCATCTCAGAGCATTCATCCACAGGAATATCGGGTCCAATACGTTATGTAAGTCGACAACCGACTGCACTCCCGGCAGACTTTGAGCCTCCGTCACCACCCCCTGGTACTGCTGAGGGTCAACCAGCTTGACACGATACGAGTCCTGGATGGTGTCCTCTGTCAAGACGTCACGCACCGGAGAATCAGCATAGATACGCTGATACTCTTCGAACGCCTCATGCTTGGATTCGTAGTAGACGCGGGAAACTTGCGGGTTTGACTCCAATGCCTCACGGATGGCGTCCTTTTGGGCCTGGGTGGCAGCTTTCTCGCCTGAGCATTGGGCCCCAGGAACACCATCGACGCACAGAAAGACCGATACCTCGACCTTGTCGTACCACTTGCCCTTGAGCAGATCGACCTGTTGGGTGGCCAACAGAGCCGCCCCGAATAGGGACAGGGACACCCACATGGTGACGACGACGGCCAGGGTCATCGCTGCGTTGCGGCGTAGTCCAGACCACGTCTCTCGCAAGGTGTGACGCATGTACTTCCTCGTTCTGTACTCGTGTCGGGGATCTCAAGAATTACGGTAGACGCCCTCGTTCTCGTCCCGGACAACATGTCCGAACTCGAGTTCGATCACTCGCCGCCTCATCTGATCGACAATCGTCGAATCATGGGTAGCCATGACGACCGTCGTGCCAGTGCGATTAATGCGATCAAGCACTTTCATGATGCCCACTGCAGTATCCGGATCAAGGTTTCCAGTGGGCTCGTCTGCGATGAGGATCTTGGGGCGGTTAACAAAAGCCCTAGCCAGAGCGACGCGCTGTTGCTCGCCACCGGAAAGTTCGTCGGGCATCCGCTTTTGTTTACCATCAAGGCCAACCAATTCAAGGGTGTCGGGGACGACGCTGCGAATCTCCTTCGTCGGCTTGCCGATAACCTGCATCGCGAAGGCGACGTTCTCATAGACCGTCTTCTTCGGAAGCAGGCGGAAGTCCTGGAAGACCGTGCCTATCTGGCGACGCAACGCGGGCACCTTCCACGACCTCAACTGGTTAAGATTCTTCCCGGCGACATACAGGGTGCCGCGGGTGGGTCGGTACTCACGCAAGATGAGTCGGATGAAGGTCGACTTCCCTGATCCGGACTGACCCACGAGGAAAACGAACTCCCCCTTGTCGATGTCGACATTGACGTCAGATAGAGCCGCTTGGCTCTGCCCGGTATATGTCTTTGTGACACTATCGAAGGTGATCACGTCTGTCCCCGTCAGTCGGTTTCGTTCTTGCGACGCCAACGAATACCAGCGTCGATGAAGTCGTCGATATCTCCGTCGAAGACGGCATCAGTGTTACCGACCTCATGATTCGTACGCAAATCCTTGACCATTTGGTAGGGATGCAGCACGTAGGAGCGCATCTGGGCTCCCCAAGAGTTGCCCTCCGACTTCAATGAATTCATTTCGGCTTCCTGTTCCTCACGGGCTTTCTCAAGCAGCTTGGCCTGAAGAACTCGCAAGGCGGCGGCCTTGTTCTGAATTTGGGAACGCTCATTCTGACAGCTCACTACGATGCCGGTCGGAAGGTGTGTCAGACGAACGGCAGAGTCGGTGGTATTCACACCCTGGCCACCAGGGCCCGAGGCATGGAAGACGTCAACGCGCAGATCGGACTCTGGGATGTCGACGTGGTCGGTCTCCTCAACGACGGGCAACACCTCGACACCGGCAAAGGATGTCTGACGGCGCCCCTGGTTGTCGAAGGGACTAATGCGCACCAGACGGTGGGTGCCCTGCTCGACCGAAAGAGTGCCGTAGGCGAAGGGGGCATGAACGACGAACGTCGCCGACTTAATGCCTGCCTCTTCAGCGTACGAAGTGTCGAGGATTTCAACCTTGTAGCCGTGACGTTCGGACCAACGCAGGTACATGCGTAGCAGCATCTCCGCAAAATCGGCAGCGTCAACACCGCCAGCCTCTGAACGAATCGTGACGACGGCCTCGCGCTCGTCGTATTGCCCCGACAGCAAGGTCCTCACCTCGAGAGCGTCAATCTCCTCACGAAGCTTAACCGTCTCGGTCGTCGCCTCAGCTAGGGATTCCTTGTCGTCATCAGCAGCCGCGAATTCCAACAGCACGTGGACATCCTCGATCCGCGCGCGCAACCGCTCCAGACGTTCAATCTCAGCCTGCAGGGCCGACAGTCGAGAAGTCACCCGCTGCGCATTCTCTTGGTCGTCCCAGAGATTGGGAACGGCCACCTGCCTCTCGAGGTCCGCGATCTCCGCTTTCTTAGCCTCCGGATCGAGAACATTCTCAATCGAGGACAGGGATGCGTCGAGGTCCTCAACGGTCTGCTGAAGGTCTACCAATGCCACGTTGAGCAACTCTACAGGGACGTGGCGACAACTCCGGTGCGATGATTCTCCACCCGGGAAGTGTGCTTCACGTGATAAATCGGTAGAGTAGGTGCACCTGGGGCGTATAGCTCAGTTGGTCAGAGCGCCTGCCTTACACGCTGGAGGTCGCCGGTTCGAGCCCGGCTGCGCCCACTTCCACAATGAATGGCCGTGCCAAGTGCACGGCATTCCAGCCCACGGTGTCCATGCTTCTGCATTAACTATGGACATTAAACGTTTTTACGATACCGTGCATCCCGCCAGTATCAACCACACGAAAAGAGGTGTCCATATGACGGAGCCGAACAATCCACACTGACCCGATGAGGCCGGTGTCTCAGGGTGGCCGAGCGAGGCCGGACGTGATCCCTACGGACAGCCTAGCAATCCCTACCAGATGCCCGCCCCCTACTCGAGCGGCCTTCCAGTAGCTGAGAATCATCGCCGCCCGTACGTCGACTTCGGCTTGGCCATCAAGTTGTTCTTCAAGAACTATGCGGTTTTTCGAGGCCGCGCCTCCCGCTCAGAGTACTGGTGGACCGTTCTGTTCAACTTCATCATCGCCGTCGCGATACAGGCGCTCATGCCCATCCTCCAAGGCGTCGGTCTCATGTCGGCCATTACCTCGAACTCCACGACCGAATTCTCCGCCATGTCGACATCCGGCGTCATCTTCACGATGCTGCCCCTTGCTTGGCTACTCGCTATTATTATTCCTTGCCTCGCCCTCACGGTGCGCCGTCTCCACGACGTCAACCACTCGGGATGGTGGGTCATGGCACCGACTCTCTGCGGCATCGTGTCCGCGATCATGATGATTCTCGCATTTGTATCCGCCGCCGCAAATGACGGGAAACCATCTATGGCGCTACTGACGATCGGCATCGTTCTTTTCGTCGCCATCTTCGTCGTCAATATCATCCTTCTTATCTTCGTCATCTCGGATTCTCATCCCGAAGCATGGAAGAAGTACGACAAGGAGCCTCTGCCCGTCACCGAGTGATCCAGGGTTCATGTGGGGGAGGGTCCGCGCCAAGTGCTCGGACCCTCCCCCACATCATCGCTCAACCCTCCGCCTGCAAATTGGCCAACACGTCGTCAAGGTCATCAGGCTTGACCAGAACGTCCCTCGCCTTAGACCCCTCAGACGGCCCGACGACATTACGGGTCTCGAGGATGTCCATAAGTCGGCCCGCCTTAGCAAAGCCCACACGCAACTTACGCTGCAACATTGACGTCGATCCCAGTTGCAGCTCGACCACGAGCTTCGCCGCTTCCAGCACAAGCTCCATGTCGTCACCGATATCCTCAGCCACCTTCATCGCGGCCGTCGGGGCGGCGACATCGTCGCGATAATGAGCCTCCATCTGGGACTTGACATGGGAGACAACCTGATGGATCTCGGAATCAGACACCCACGCTCCCTGCACACGCACTGGCTTCGAAGCACCCATCGGCAGGAAGAGCCCATCGCCCTGGCCAACGAGCTTCTCGGCACCCGGCTGGTCCAAAATGACTCGCGAATCGGTCATTGAGGAGGTCGCGAAAGCCAACCGAGACGGAATATTGGCCTTGATGAGGCCGGTGCACACATCGGTCGATGGACGCTGAGTAGCCAACACCAAGTGGATACCGGCAGCACGTGCCAACTGGGTAATACGAACGATGGAATCTTCAACATCACGAGGGGCTACCAGCATGAGATCGGACAGCTCGTCAACGACGACCAACAGGTACGGGTAGGGAGCCAAGACCCGTTCCGATCCCGGAGGCAAGGTGACCTCGCCAGCCTGTACAGCTTTATTGAAGTCCTTGACGTGACGGAATCCGAACGCAGCCAGGTCGTCATAGCGCTGGTCCATCTCACGCACGACCCATTGCAGAGCTTCGGCGGCCTTCTTGGCGCTGGTAATAATGGGCGTCACTAAGTGTGGAATCCCCTCATACTGGGTCAGCTCCACCCGCTTGGGGTCAACGAGCATCATCCGCACCTCGTCAGGAGTAGCTCGCATCATGACCGAGGTAATGAGGGAGTTAACGAAACTCGATTTACCGGAACCAGTGGCACCAGCGACTAGCAGATGGGGCATCTTGGCCACGTTGGCTATAACAAATCCGCCCTCGACATCCTTACCCAGGCCGACGACCAGCGGATTGTGATCATTGCGAGCCTTCGAAGAGCGCAGCACGTCGCCCAAGGAGACGACCTCCTTGTCCCGGTTTGGAATCTCAATACCGATAGCGGATTTTCCAGGAATCGGCGACAGGATACGCACGTCGGGAGAAGCAACAGCGTAAGCGATATTCTTACTCAAGGCGGTGACCTTCTCCACCTTGACGGCCGCACCAAGCTCGACCTCGTATCGCGTGACCGTCGGGCCACGGGAATAGCCAGTCACCTGGGCATCGATACCAAATTCGTCGAAAACCGTTGACAGCTTGGAAACGACAGCGTCGGAGGCATCAGTACGCGCCTGCGGCACTGAACCTGGACGCAACAGTTCCGAGGCCGGCAGGGTGTAGGCAATGTCCCCGGACAGTTGCAACTGTTCCACTCGGGCCGGCATCGGCTCATGAGCCGGCGGCTCGAGATCGGTATGTTCGTGAACGGTAAAGCCCTGCGGCAACCCGGCAGTTGTGCGCGCCTTATTCAGCTCATCGTCCGTCGGCACGTCACGCGGCAGGGATTCCTCAGCTGAGGCCGACGGCGTCTCGTCCACAATTTCAGCATCAAAGATCGCGTCAAGGCTCTCGTTAGTGCGCTCGGAACTGCTCTTGCGCTTTCGAGGACGCTCCTTAACAGGATCCATCTGCTGGGTATCGACGTCATCATCACGGTGATCGACGAGGGTATCCCCCACCAGCGGGGTGTCATAGGCGCGACGCGACTCAATTTCACGAGGCTTAACCACGGCCCGGTGCGAAGCGCTACGAATGTGGGTTACACCGTCAATTAACGGCCGTCCCACTACCAGCAACACCCCTAGAGCCGTCATGACGAGGAGCAGCGGCAAAGCGACCCATTTCGTTAACAGATCCGCGAACAAACTTGAGGAGATGTAACCGAGCATCCCGCCGGCGGCGCGCACTACCTCAGGATGATCGGGGCGCGGCAGGCCATGGGCAATATTGATAACCCCAAGTAAGCCAAGAAAGAAACAAGCCCAGCCCAGCACCTGGCGTCCACCGGTCCCAAGTGTCACTGGGTGACGCAGGGTATGCCACATCGCGGCTAGGCCGAAGAGCGGAAGGGCATAGGACAGCGCCCCGAAGATCGTCGAGACTCCCATTCGCAACCCATTGCCAAACCCGCCCGGCAGGTCGAACCAAAAGCCAGCTGCGACAAGGGCAGACAGCAGCAACAGCACGAGGCCAGTACCGTCATGAGTGATATCAGGTTCGGAAGGACGTCCACCGATCCCACGAATCATACTTCCCAATCCCCTCGCAATGCCGGACCACGTCGCTGACAGCACCTGGGCCACCGGGTTAGGGGAAGTGGACGCGCTGGAGGGCGTCGACCTGCTCCGCGAGCTGGCCGACGTTTTCTTGTTGCTTCCGTTCGAGCGCGCGCCCGAGCCACGCGACGATTTTTTCGCCGCCGTCTTTCGGGGCCGCGCTGGGGAAGACGCACGGGTCGCCATGTCATTGACGTTATCAACCATGGCCACCACCCGCCCAGAGGTGAAGCGGGGAGTCACGGGATTGGTAGTCGTGGCGCGAAACTCGACGGCACTGTAAACGCCGTCGCCACCTCAGGAATGGAAGTGGGTCCAACCTCGTTCCTGTTGCCAGACTTGGCCATCAACGAGAACCGTGGGATCTGGTGCCTCATCGGGAGGTAGGACCCGTCCGACGACGGTCCACCCATCCGGAACAGTGCCGGGAGCGAAAGTCGCTGCCAACGCATGATCCTCCCCACCGGCAAGCACCCACGTCAGCGGGTCCACACCGGTGGCCATACCGACGGTGCGGACTGACTCGGTGATATCCAGCTTCGCAGTGTCGATATCCATGGCGAATCCGGATGCCTCCGCGATATGGCCCAAATCAGCCAGCAGACCATCCGACACGTCAATCATGGCGTGTACTCCAGCCTTAGCCGCCACCCGTCCTTGACCGTAGGGAACCTCGGGACAACGCTGGGCAGCCACAACGGCACGTGGAGAACGGAAACCGCGTCCGAGAAGGGCCAGTCCGGCAGCTGCCAAACCGAGTTGGCCAATCACCGCAACTTCATCGCCGGGTACAGCACCGTCACGACGCACAGGTGCCATGCCAGCGGTCTGTCCGATAACTGTTACGGCGATGCTGACAACCGGGCCGCCCGTGGTGTCCCCACCGACGACGCTGACTCCTGCCTTCTGGGACTCGGCGGTCATCCCGGCCATGAATTCGCGGGCCCAGGACGCCGGAAGATCACCGGGAGCGGAAAACCCGACGACGAGGGCTACTGGTACGGCGCCCATTGCCTCGATGTCGGAAACGTTGACGGCGACGGCCTTTCGGCCCACGTCGGTCGCCGTCGACCATCGACGCCGGAAGTGAACCTCCTCGACGAGGACGTCGGTCGAGACAACTGCGGAACCGTCTACCTGGAACACCGCGCCATCGTCTCCCGGGCCGAGAGTGACAGCCTGGCCCATCGTCAAGTCGCCGACCATCGAGGAGATGAGGGGAAACTCCCCTACCTGGGAAATGGTCGTCGTGGTGGCCATGGGATCTCCTTATCAACCGGTCATCGGCGCTAGCGTGAATATGTGCGCATCTATCATGCATCCCCGGTCGCAACCCTGCTAGTGGTCTTCCTCCTGACCACTGCCTGCTCCGGCCAGGATGAGCCGATCGCCCATCCTTCTCCCAGCGGCCCTGCTGCGGCGGGGTGTCGAGCAGTCATGGCAGATTTACCGCAAACGGTTGCCGGGGCGACGCTCAACGACCACGACACGACCGTGGCAACCTGGGGTGATCCGCATATCGTGCTGCGCTGCGGGGTCGACAAGCCTGCTGGCCTCCAACCAACGTCACCCTGTGACGTCGTCAACGATGTCGGATGGTTTTCTGAGCAGATTGACGACGGCTGGCGATTCACCACTATTGGGAGAGCAGGCAACATCGAGGTGACGGTTCCGACTAGTTACGCCCCGCAGGCGGACGCCCTGGTCGATCTTTCAGCAGCCATTAAGAAAATGCCCCAAGTACGTGCTTGCCAGTGAGATACACCCCGATCAGCGCAGGCCGAGGGGCCTTTCCAAAGCCAACTCAATGAGCTCACTGACAATCTGGGCGTACGTCATGCCACTGGCCTGCCACATAAGTGGGAATCCTGAGCTGCGGGTAAATCCGGGCATGGTGTTGGGCTCATTCACGTAAACGGCGCCGTCAGGGGTGACGAACGTGTCAATACGGGCAAGCCCTTCACAGCCAAGCACCTGGAACGCTTTGATCGCGACTTTTTGCACCCGTCTGCGGGTCGCATCGTCCAGATTTGCATGAGCCTGAACGGATGCTTTCTGCTCTCCACTGAGGTATTTAGCTTCGAAGTCATAGAAGCCGTCAGGGTCATGAACGACAATCTCACCGGGCACGGAGGCCCGAGGGGCAGCACCATGACGGCCATCAATGACAGAGCACTCGATCTCGCGACCACGAATCCCCTGCTCAATGAGGACTTTGCTGTCGTGCTCGCGGGCCATCTCAATCGCAGTTTCCAGGTGTTCTGGGCTTGTCACGCGAGAAATGCCGATCGAAGATCCACCGCGGGCCGGCTTCACGAATACCGGGTATTCCAGGCGAGATGCAGCCTTGAGGATAGCATTTCTGTCCTCACGCCACTCATGATCACGCACGACAACGTAGGGTCCGACCAATACTCCAGCTTCCGAGAGGATCATCTTGGTGAGGTGCTTGTCCATGCAGTTAGCGCTGGCTGCCACCCCGCACCCGACATATCGCACCCCGGCCATCTCCAGCAGGCCCTGAATGGTGCCGTCTTCACCGAATGGTCCGTGCAATACTGGAAATACCACCTGGACTGCATCGACATTACCCTCGGTATCGACGATGCAGGTGCCCTCGGGCATCTGTTTGACCGACACCAGAGGACGATCTCCCACTTCGACAGTAGGAAGTTGTCCGGTACCGGGAAGAGCGAGGATTTCGTCGGCCCCATATCGCACCCAGATCCCCTCGGGGCTAATACCGACACCGGAGACATCGAATCGTTCGGCGTCAATCGCAGCTACCACGTTCGCCGCCGAAAGGCAGGAGATCGAATGCTCCGAACTCATCCCCCCGAAGATGACAGCGACGTGGATGCGATTCATGTGAGGTCCTTTCCGTATGACGGCACTCAACCTTACCGAGCCAGTACCTCAGTGAGGGTCGACGACTGGCCGCGCGGAAGCAATGGACTTGGGAATACGTGCCCCTTTGCGCATGTCGTAGCGATCCGGCGGTGGGAACTCCCCCCGAGCCCGAGCAACTTGGGCGTCAATGGCGTCCATGATCCGATTCGTGGCCTCCCTGACAGACGCAAGGTCGTGACGACCTCGCAAGTCTGACAGCTCAACATCGGTGCCGCAGTACAGCTTCATGGTCTTACGCGGCCACAGTTTCGGGAAGGTCATCTCCTTGTAGCCCATGACCTCTTGGGGTCCCCATTGTCCAACTGGAATGACGGGGACACCCGTCTCCAGCGCCAGACGTGCCGCTCCTGTGCGTCCTGTCATGGGCCAGTGAAGCGGATCAGCGGTGATCGTACCCTCGGGGTACATCACGACCGTCATGCCCTTATCGAGGGCTGCCTTAGCGTCGTGGAGGACCTTGGCCGGGTTGGGACCTTTCCGGTCGACCGGGATTTGTCCACTAGCCGAGGCCACCCAGCCGACGATCGGCACTGAAAACAGCTCTTTCTTCGCCAGCCAGTGCGGCCACCGTCCGTTGGCGACAAGGAAAGCCCCCAGCACGACTGGGTCGTAATTCGAGATGTGGTTGCTGACGATGAGCGCCGGCCCGGGGCCAGGAAGGTTCTCGCCACCGTGATGATCAAACCGCGTCAGGATACGAGCCAGCGGATACAACGTCCCTACCCCCATTCGGAAAATCAATCCGGGGGCGTCGGCTGGGTTAGTCACGGCGGGCAAAGCCACGGTTGTCCCTCCTGAATGAGCTAGATTACCCTACCCTACCGATTCGTCGATTCTGCGAGCGATCATCGACCGGGTTAGTTGATCGATAGGCGCGCCAGGTCAAGACGTAGTCGGCATGAAGGACGGCCGATGTGCCTCATATGCGGCGATATCGTCTGCGTGTTCTAGGGTCTCGCCGACGGCGTCAAGACCGGCCAGCAGACGCTGACGCGTGACGTCATCAATATGGAACGGGTAGGTCGTGCGACCCGGAAGGTTAATCGTCCGATTCTCGAGGGAGAGGGTGAGCTGCTCACCAGGATGCTGCTCGGCAAAGTCCCACAACTCTCCGACGACCTTGGGATCAACCTGAGCCAGTAACAAGCCGTTGTTCGCAGAGTTATTGCGAAAGATGTCAGCAAACCGGGAACCGATCTCGTCGGGGTCAAATCCATGTACTCCAAACGCTGCGCTGCGAGCTACCTCGTCCTCAAAGTCTTCGACGGCCGGCACCACACCGCCTAGGGGGGAGTCCCTGCCCAGGGTTGGTACCCCAGGTAACGAAGGGGGGCGAGATTCGAGGCGTCCACATGGATCTCAGCGTCAAAGGTCGCATCGTCGTCAGTACGCAGAGTGCGCCAGTACGCGACAGCCTTGTCCCACTGTGCACCACGCGGAGCGTGCGGACGATCCTTGAGGTAGGTGAAGGTGGTCTCATCAGAAGCAACCATGCCGACGCGAGCTCCCCACTCAATCGACATATTGCAGATCGTCATGCGACCCTCCATCGACATCTTCTCGATGGCCTCGCCGCGATACTCGACCATATGACCTTGTCCCCCACCGGTGCCGATCTCGGAGATGAGGGCCAGGATGAGGTCCTTAGGTGTGACCTCCTCAGGCACTTCCCCATCCACCATGACGGCCATCGTTGTGGGACGAACCTGCGGGAGGGTCTAGGTAGCCAACACATGCTCAACCTCGCTGGTACCGATACCGAAGGCTAAGGCCCCGAAGGCGCCGTGTGTAGAGGTGTGGGAGTCACCACAGACGACAGTCATCCCCGGCTGGGTGAGACCCAGTTGGGGACCGATGATGTGCACGACCCCCTGATCGGCGTCCCCTAAAGGCGGCACACCGAACTCAGGTGCGTTGGCTCGCAACGCCTCGACCTGAGCGCGCGAGACCGGGTCAACAATTGGCTCGATACTGCCGACGGTAGGGATGTTGTGGTCCTCGGTGGCAATGGTCAGAACCGAACGACGAACCGAGCGCCCAACTAATAAGCTCATCGAAAGCCTGCGGACTTGTCACCTCGTGGACGAGGTGAAGGTCGATGTAGAGAAGATCACGCTCCCCGTCGTGCCCCATGCCTGAACGATGTGAGCGTCCCAGAGTTTCTCGCTCAACGTCCTCCCCACCGCACCTTCCCATCCGTTGTTTGCAGTGTGATCCCCCTCTTGACAACACCCATTTTGGTTCGACGGTCAAGATTTGGAACGCTAGTATCGGCATATGGACGAATCAAGTGGTGTTGGTGTATTGGACAAGGCCGCCCTCGTATTGGCAGCCCTCGAGACCGGACCGGCCTCCTTAGCAGGGCTGGTTCAAATGACCGGATTGGCTCGCCCGACAGCCCATCGCTTGGCGCGCGCTCTGGAACACCACCGTTTCGTCGGACGCGATCTACAGGGGCGTTTCATTCTTGGCCCGCGGCTATCAGAACTTGCCGCAGCCGCCGGCGAAGATCGTCTCTTGGCGGCTTCCGGGCCGATCCTGGCCAGGCTGCGTGACATCACAGGTGAGTCCGCTCAGTTGTACCGACGCCAGGCCGGCAGCCGTGTCTGTGCCGCAGCTGCTGAACGTCCCACCGGTCTTCGCGACACCATTCCGGTCGGGTCGGTGTTGTCGATGGACGCCGGTTCAGCCGCTCAGATCCTGCTGGCATGGGAAGACGTCGACAAGATCCGCCGTGGCTTAAGCCACTCTGCCTTCTCCGAAGTCACCTTGGCAGCCGTGCGCAAGCGCGGCTGGGCTCAATCTGTCGGTGAGCGTGAGGCCGGTGTGGCATCGGTCTCGGCCCCAGTGCGCTCTCCCTCAGGAAAGGTCATTGCGGCTATATCGGTGTCAGGACCGATCGAGCGTCTCACCCGTCAGCCGGGACGTATTCACGCTCCTGCCGTCGTCGCGGCGGGAGAGCGCTTATCGGAGGTGCTGCGCCGGTCCGCGCAATGAGGGTCACAGTGCTGCCCAAAGCGACCAGGGGTGTGAGAGGGTAATTCTTCGCACCTTGGGGGATGGCATCTCGCCAAGATGCTGCCATGGCCCGGATCCTGCTAGATCCGGGCCATCTACCATTGGTAGCCCCGAGCGGATTCGAACCGCCGTTTCAGCCTTGAGAGGGCCGCGTGCTAGGCCGCTGCACTACGGGGCCATGAAGTTATCAATGACCGTCGAGTTCGGTCTTGAAAACCTTCTTCGATTGTCCCCCGACTCGTTTCCAAACCGGGCTGGAAAACTTTAGCAATCCATCCGCTATCTGTGCAACTTCATGGATTTGGTTTCCCGCGCTGGGGTACCAGGACTCGAACCTGGACTAACTGAACCAGAATCAGTCGGGCTGCCAATTACCCCATACCCCAATGTCATTCCACCGTGATGAACCTCGGTGGCGCAACGACGAGAAACTCTAATGGCCCATCCACCAACTTTGCAAATCAGGGCGAAACTCCTTGTCACGCGGGTGTCCGTCGGGCCACTCTCATGAGACTTCCGATCCACCATCCGGCAAGAGCGATCGTCAAGAAGCCACCAACGTCCCACGCGGCATCCACCCAACTCATCGCGGTCATGCCGCGGGCCTGCGACACCCCTCCCAGAAAGACTGCATAACCGAAGGCGAAAAGGTTGTTGACGACGTGAGCCGCCACGCCAGCCTCGAGGCCTCCTGTGACGATGACGAGCCAACCGGCGAGCAAACCAAAGGCGAATCGATCCGCGAAAAGCCACGCGTTTTGCGTGCCATGCATGAAGGCAAAAACCAGTGCGGAGACGACTACCGACGTCCAGCACCCGGCTTTTTCCGGCAGGTTCACCGACAGTCCAGAGATGACGTTCATGAGGTAGCCGCGAAAGAACATCTCCTCGGCGATCGCTTGGAACGGCGAAGTTATGATGATTGCCAACAACCACGCCCACCAGTGCCGGGGAACGATGTAATGGGCGTTGACCCCTCCTCGTACCAGTAACTGCGTGAGGTTGAGCACCACTACAGCGACAAGGCCCACCAACAACCCGAATCTCCAGCGAATTCCTGGTTGTACCGAAGCCACCCATCGCGGCACACGATGGTTAAGGTAGCGGGCGAGCACAAGCACCACGACGATCAGGCTGGCTAGAGCTACATGTGTGGCTATGAGCCCTCCGACGGTGTGATACCCGGCTGCTCGCGTGTAATAGGCGCTGAACCTTTCCCCGTCGGTACGCTCAAGGAGCCAACCGACGCCAAGGAAGGCGTATAGCAAGCCCGGAACGACGACGGCATACCCCAACAGCAACCCGATGAGCCCCAGCAGTCCGGGACCCGGGCCAGCACTCGAATCAACGAGAACCCGGGTGTAGTCGACCCGTGGCTCGGGGTCAGTCACCGTCACATGGCGGGACAGGACACGAGCCGCCATCAGACCTCCACGACAGTGTTCGTTAGCGTCCCGATCCCCTCAATTTCAACCTCGACGCGCTGTCCGAGCTCCATCGGCCCGACCCCAGCGGGGGTACCCGTGAGGATGACATCGCCCGGCAACAAGGTCATGAACGAAGAGATATAGGAGATGAGCTTGGGGATGGTGTGGACCATCTGGTCGGTATTACCGTGCTGAACCTCCCTACCGTCTAGTCGAGTCACAATCTGGCGGTGAGACGCTTCTGCAATGGAGAAGTGGGTAACCATCCATGGCCCCAGCGGGCAGAAGGTGTCAGCCCCCTTGGCGCGAACCCAGTGACCGTCAGAATCTTGCAGATCGCGGGCAGTGACGTCATTGGCAACGGTGAACCCAAAGATGACTTCCTGAGCTCTGTCCTCTGGCACGTCCTTACAGATCCGTCCGATAACGATGGCCAGCTCCCCCTCGTAGTGCAGGTTGGAGGACGCAGTCGGTCGCACAATGGGTTCGTCAGGGCCGATAACCGAGGTATTCGGTTTAACAAATAGAAGCGGTTGGTGGGGAACCTCATTGCCCAGTTCGCTGGCGTGATCGGCGTAGTTACGACCAACCCCAATGATCTTCGATCGCGGAATCACCGGAGACAGCAACCGCACATCGGCAAGGTCGTGACGGGCACCAGTGTATTGAACCGGTGCCGCCACTGGGTCTCCAGTGATAACGGCGATGGTCTCGGGATGATCTCCATGATCGGCAGCAAGCTCTACGATCCCGAAGGCAGGGTCGGAACCAGCGGTGACAAACCGGGCAATACGCATGAGTTAAGACTAACGACATAACGCGACATAACCGGGGCATCCACGCACTGAAGAAGGGTAAGCCCTGTCATACTTGCGCCATGACCAGCACCTATTCCGTCGTCGACCTTATCCGCGCTAAGCGCGAAGGCCAGACTCTCAACTCCGACCAAATCGCATGGCTTATCCGCGCCTACACCGACGACATCGTCGCCGACGAGCAGATGTCTGCCATGGCGATGGCGGTGTACTTCCAGGGGCTCGACGACGCTGAGCTGTCAGCCTGGACGACGGCCATGATCAAGTCGGGCGAGCGGATGTCCTTCGCTGGGCTGTCCCGCCCCACTGTCGACAAGCACTCCACTGGCGGCGTGGGCGACAAAATTACCTTGCCGCTGGCTCCCCTGGTGGCCGCGTGCGGTGCTGCCGTCCCACAGCTGTCTGGGCGTGGCCTGGGCCACACCGGAGGCACCCTCGACAAGATGGAGGCCATTCCCGGATGGCGGGCGGATCTCTCTCATGACGAGATGGTCGCCCAGCTCGAGAAAGTCGGCGCCGTCATCTGCGCAGCGGGCCCGGGACTAGCCCCTGCTGACAAGAAGCTCTACGCCCTGCGCGACGTTACCGGCACCGTCGAGTCCATCCCGCTGATTGCTTCGTCCATCATGAGCAAGAAGATCGCAGAGGGCACCGACAGCCTCGTCCTCGATGTCAAGACCGGCTCGGGTGCCTTCATGAAGACAGATAAGGACGCCCGCGAACTCGCCAGCCGTCTCGTCGAGCTAGGTGAAGCCGCCGGGGTGCGTACCACCGCCCTACTGACCCACATGGACGTCCCACTGGGTTACGCCTGCGGTAACGGCATCGAGGTTGCCGAATCCCTCGAGGTGTTAGCCGGCGGAGGTCCTGCCGACGTCGTCGAGCTCACCGTCGCCCTGGCCCGTCACATGGTGAAGGTGGCTGGATTGGACGGCATCGACCCGGCCGATGTACTCGCCAGTGGCCAGGCAATGGATGTCTGGCGCAACATGGTTCGTGCCCAGGGCGGCGACCCTGACGCTCCACTACCGATGGCCCACCACACCCAGGACATCGTCGCCACCGAGGCTGGCGTCATCACCGGGATTGATGCCATGTCCGTTGGCCTAGCTGCCTGGCGTTTGGGTGCCGGACGCGCCCGCAAAGAGGATCCGGTGCAAGCTGCGGCTGGCATCATGTTAAGAGTTCGCCCCGGCGACCGCGTTGTCACAGGCCAGCCATTGGCCACCCTGCTCACCGACACCCCCGACTCCATTGCGCGGGCCGAGGATGCCATGACCAACGCGTTCACCGTCGGGCAAACCTTCCAGCCGCAAGACATTGTCATCGACACCGTCGTAGCCCAGTCGTGAACATATCATTGGGGCCGGCCCCAATGGACGTCGACGCCGTCAGCAGACTCGCTTCAACCAGCCACGGGTGTCCTCAGCGCGTCCGAACTGGATATCCAGCAGACGGCGACGGATCTCCATCGTGGTCTTTCCGGTGGGCTCAGAGACCTTCACGTCGGTATCTCCATCTAGGAAAGAGCCGATCGGTGTGACAACCGCGGCGGTACCGCAGGCGAAGACTTCCGGGAACTCGCCAGAGCGAACGCCATCAAGGAGCTCGTCAACATCGATCTTGCGCTCCACTGGTTCAAGACCGAGGTCGGGGGCAACTTCCAGAATGGATCTGCGAGTCACGCCACGTAGGATGGTGCCAGCTAACTCGGGGGTGACGAGCTGACCGTCCTTGCTGATGGCCATGAAGTTCATACCACCCAGTTCCTCGATCCAGCGATGTTCAACTGCATCGACAAAGAGCACCTCGTTGCAGCCACGGGTCTTGGCATCGATCTGGGAACGCAGCGAAGCTGCGTAATTGCCACCGCACTTCGCCTCACCGGTACCGCCGGGGGCCGTTCGAGCTTGACGACGCTCGACGAGGAGCCGCAGCGGTTTCACCCCGCTGACAAAGTAAGCGCCAACGGGAGAACCAATAACGGAAAACAGCACGGTACTTGCCGCGGCAAGACCGAGGAAATCCTGGTAGGCGATCATGAACGGCCGCAGGTAGAGGGACTTCTCTCCACCCTCACCGGGCTCAGGGACCCAACGGGAGTCGACCTCAACCAAGCGCATACAAGCAGTAACGAAGTCTTCGACTCGCAGCGTGGGCAGGGCGAGACGCTCGGCCGACCGAACAAAACGCTCACCGTTCTGATCAGGGCGGAAGAGCCAGATAGAACCGTCAGCGTGGCGGTAAGCCTTCAGGCCCTCGAAAATCTCCTGGGCATAATGCAGCACAGCGCTGCCAGGATTGATATCAAGTCCGTGGTAGTTGACCACGGCGTCGTCTCCCCAGCCTTCACCGGCCTGCCAGGTAGCAACAGCCATATGGTCGGCAAGGACCGCACCAAATCGTGGATTGGCATGTTCCAGCGCGATCCGCTCGTCGGAGGACCACGTCAGATCGTCAGCAGAAGCAAAGCGCAAACTCATAGCCACACATTACACCCACGCCGAGCCATTCGTTCCATTTTTTGAATCGACGGATCATATCGTGGACGTGCTGAGTATGGTTCACCTATGACCGACGACGTAACGCAACCCGCTGTCATCGGCGGCGACGGAATTGGCCCCGAAGTCACCGAGCAGGCACTCCACGTACTGGAGCAGACCGTCGGATCTGATGCTTTTGCCACCCACGAGTACCACCTTGGCGCCGCACATTGGAAGGCCACGGGAGAGGTTCTTGACAACTCCACTCTGGCCGAGATTGCCCAGGAAGTCGCCATCGTGCTCGACGCTGTCGGTGCTACCCCTGACTCGACAGAGGTGCCGTCAGTTTTATTTGGAGCGCGGCCATTTCGCCCTGATCCACAAGCACAACGTGCTCGTCAATGCCGGAACCTTGTGGCGTCGGATCGTCGACGAAGTTGTTCAAGAGTTCCCGAGTGTCACCACTGACTACTTGCACGTCGACCTACTTGCACGTCGACGCTGTCACGATCGCTCTGGTACGAGACCCCCAGCGATTCGACGTCATCGTCACCGACAACCTCATCGGTGACATCATCACCGACCTTGCCTCAGCGGTGACCGGTGGCGTCGGGCTCGCCCCTAGCGCCAATATCAATACCTCCGGCGAATTCCCGTCGATGTTTGAGCCGGTGCACGGCTCAGCGCCTGACATTGCTGGCACTGGTAAGGCTGACCCGACGGCAGCGATCCTGTCGATAGCATTGCTGCTAGATCACCTTGACCGCCCTGAGGATGCAGCCCGCGTCCGCGAGGCTGTCTCGGCGGACAATGCCACTAGGGCTTCCGGCCCCGCTCGAACGACCAGCGAGATCGGGCGAGACATTGCCCAACGCATCTGACCCAACCAACTACCAGCTAACCGCCCTCACAAAAAGTTCGAAGATACCGACTGGCAGAATGGCCCCGTGTTACCCATTCCCGAGATCCCTGAACCGGTGACGAAAGCTCTCCATAACGCACTGGAGATGGGCTATTTCACCACCACCCGCAATGAGACCGGCCGATTCATGGCTACCCTGGCGGCCGGGGTACATGGCGCCATTGGGGAGTGCGAAACGGGGTCTGGGGCAGGAGCTGCCTGGCTACGACTGGGGGCACGAAAACGCACCAGGGTTGTCAGTTACGAACCAGATCCCACGGTCTGCGCCCGAGCTCGCGAGGTCTTGGCTGACCTCGATATCGAGGTCATCGAGGGCACCTGGGATGACCTGCTCGATCACGGCCCCTTCGGCCTGCTCTCGGTACCGATCCGAGTAGCGAGAGCGCACGATGTTGACGAGATTCTCAAGGCGGTCTCGGTCGGAGGCCTCGTCGTCATCGACGATATGCCCCCCAGCCATGGTTTTCCTCCCCACGACATCAATGGCACCGTCGATACCACCAGGCTGGCCTGGCTGACCCACCCGAAGGTGCACGCCACCGAGATTCAGCTTGCCTCCGACATGGCGGCCATCGTTGCCTGTCGGCTATCTGCTCGAGGCTGACGAGGCAGAGGATACAGAATTGAGGGCCCGCGGTACCTACGGGCCCTCAACGTCAGGCCAGCAGGCTCAACGAGCCACGCTGCCTTCGGTGTAGTCGTCATCAGCAGCTGCCAGCCAGGAGTACATCTTGCGAAGCTCTTTACCGGTGGCCTCGATCGGATGCTTTGCCTCACCCTCGCGAAATTTCTTGGACTGTGGAGCACCGGCATCCTGATCGGCGATGAAACGCTTAGCGAAGGCGCCATTTTGGATGTCGTCTAGGACCGCCTTCATATTCTTTTTGACGTGGTCGTCGATCACACGCGGGCCAGACACGTAGTCGCCATACTCAGCAGTATCGGAAATTGACCAACGCAGCTTGGAGATACCGCCTTCGATGATGAGGTCGACGATCATCTTCATCTCGTGACAAACCTCAAAATAGGCCATCTCCGGCTGGTAACCGGCGGTAACGAGAGTCTCAAAACCGGCCTGGATGAGGTGGGACAGGCCACCGCACAGCACCGCTTGCTCACCGAAAAGATCGGTCTCGGTCTCCTCACGGAAGCTCGTTTCAATGCCGCCGGCGCGCAAACCGCCGAGGGCCTTGGCGTAAGACCTCGTGAGGTCCCAGGCGATGCCAGAGGCATCCTGCTCGACGCACACCAGCACCGGGACTCCGCGACCATCAGAGTACTCCCGACGCACGATGTGACCGGGACCCTTCGGGGCAACCATACAGACGTCGACGCCCTGGGGAGCTTTGATGTAGCCGAAGTGGACGTTGAAGCCGTGAGCGAAGAAGAGAGCGTCACCGTCCTTGAGGTGCGGGGCAATGTGCTCAGCATAGAGCTGGCGCTGGTTTTGGTCGGGAACGAGCACCATAATTAAGTCGGCCTCTTCGCAGGCATCCTCGATGGACAGCACCCGCAGCCCCTGAGCCTCAGCCTTGGCGATAGACGAGGAGCCGTCACGCAGACCGACACGCACATCGACACCGGAGTCGCGCAGGTTGAGAGCGTGAGCATGACCTTGGGAACCGTAACCGATGACGGCAACCTGACGGTTTTGGATGATGGACAGATCGGCGTCATCGTCGTAGTAGATCTTTGCCATAGCGTATTTCTCTCCTTGTTGGGGGTCTGGGTTGTCTTGGGATCTAGGGAACGTCACCCGGGGCGTTTCGCCCCGAGAACAGCCACACCACGGTTGAGGGCCACTTGTCCGGATTGAACAAGTTCGACAATTCCGAAGTGTTCCAGCACCTGCAGTAACACATCCAGCTTCTCACGTCACCCGGTGGCCTCGATCGTCAGCGATTCCAGTGAGGCGTCGACGGCCTTGGCACGACGTAGAGCAACGGTGTCGATGATCTTTGAACGGTTTTCGACGTTGGAACGCACTTTGACCAGGATGAGCTCACGGGTGACCGTGCTCGGCTCTGGTTCGGCGATCTTATGAATCTCAATGAGTTTGTTAAGTTGCTTGATAATTTGTTCAAGGGCCTGGGCGGAGACGGCGTCCACTCCGATCGTCATCCGGGTCTCACTGGGATCGTCAGTCGGCGACACCGACAGTACGCGTCTGGTCAACTCATCTTCCCGGCCTCATCATCGTTGCTGTCCTCGTCGCCGGGAGCAACGTCGTCTCCAACGTCACCCCAGTCCGGAGCCATATCTCGGGCGATCGTGATTTCATCATTACTGGCTCCGAAAGCCACCATCGGCCAGACCATGGCGTCAGTGCGGATGATGAATTCCACCACGACCGGGCGGTCATTGATCGTGTTGGCAGCTGTGATCGTCTCGTCGACCATGCCCGGTCTGCGACCCGGAAAACAGCGCACCCCAATGCTTCAGCAAGCTTGACGAAGTCTGGTAAGGGGTCGGAGTGCAGATCCATGTGAAAGAACCGACAATCAAAAGAACAGGTTCTGCCGCTGGCGCACCATGCCGAGCACGGTGTCTTGGGGTGCCAAAGCACCAACGCGCTGGATGACCTGCTGCGGGGGGAGATTTCTTCCTCGGGCGTTTCTTCACCATGTGAGTGCATAGGTTTTTCATCCGCTGTAACTGACGCACCCAGGCAGAGATATCGGGCAGGTCGTGCTGTCCGGGAGGATCAGGACACTAGCCAATAACAAGAAGCTGGTCGTTCATGCCACTGATCCTTGTGTGCACGACTAACCGTCAACAGTTTCGGACAAACGTCTCACATTATGAGCTATTTGCGATTCGATTCCCCAGTCACCATGGCCGCAACCTCCTCAATAGGGCGACGAGGCATGGCCGACCGAATGGCGTTGATGCCCGGCTCACGGTCGTACCGGGGAATGACATGCACGTGCAGATGATGGACACTCTGACCGGCAACCTCACCGGCGTTTGAGACGACATTGACTCCAGAAGCCCCCAGAGAGTCCACGAGGCGACGAGCCACCTTCGTGACCATCGGGCTGATACGTCCGAGCTCACCATCATCGTCGAGAACGCTTGTAACGTGCCTACGCGGGATGACGAGAGTGTGGCCATCCTGGAAAGGCTCGATGTCGAGGAATGCGACTGAGGCGTCGTCCGAGTCAATGATCGTCGCTGGGATGTCTCCCGCAGCGATTGAGCAGAAAAGGCAGTCCATAAGTTATGACTACCACATCGGCTAGGCGTGCAGTACGTGTTCGCTCAGCGGACCTCAAAGCCGGCATGACGCAGGCCGTCCTTGATCTGCGCGATCGTCAGGGTGTGATAGTGAAAAACTGACGCGGCGAGCACCGCGTCAACTCCGGCGCGCGCCGCCTCGACGAAATCGGCAACCTTTCCAGCTCCACCTGAAGCGATGAGGGGGACGTCGACAGCTGCTCTCACTGCCTCGATCATCTCAATATCGAAGCCATCAGCCGTACCATCGGCGTCCATCGAATTGAGCAGAATCTCACCTGCCCCACGCTCCACGGCTTGGCAAGCCCACTCAACGGCGTCCAACCCTGCCGAACGGGTGCCACCATGGGTCGTCACCCCAAAACCGGATGGCCGATCTGGTTCGCGACGGGCATCGACAGACAACACGATGACCTGATTGCCAAACCGGTCAGCGACCTCGTCGATCATCCCGGGATGAGCAATCGCTGCGGTGTTGACACCAACTTTGTCAGCTCCCGCCCTCAGCAGGACATCGACGTCGTCGACCCCGCGCACCCCACCACCTACAGTGAGGGGCACGAAAACTGTCTCAGCGCACCGTGTCACCATCTCGCGAGTGGTGGCGCGCCCCTCTGTTGAGGCAGAAATGTCGAGGAAAGTCACCTCGTCGGCACCGAGCCGCCCGTATTCCGCCGCTAGCTCCACGGGATCACCGGCATCGCGCAGACCGACGAAGTTAACCCCTTTAACGACCCGCCCATCCTTAACGTCCAGACATGGAATGACACGTATAGCCACAGCCATGACCTCAGGCTACCGGGCCGCACATCCCCCTTGTTAGTGGGCGCACGAATCAGTCTTCTTCGCGGTCCATGGTGACAACCCCACGCTGCATGGCACCCACCACTTGACGACAAGTGTGGGCCAGATTCTCCCCAACCCCGGCATGGGCAATCTGTCCAGCTAGATCGCACACCTGACGCACCCGGCGCACAAAATCACCAGCACTCATGTCGTCGAGTACGGTGTCCAGACCGGCACCGGCAGCCCATGCATAGCTGGCCTCGGCAAAACCAATGTCGAGATCTCGGGGACGCTCAATGCGGTGGTCACGCTCGAGCAGACCAATTTCGGCTCGGACCGCACGCAGTTGTGACTCCGCCGCTTCGCTCTTCCCATCGGGCATGCGATGAAGGTGGCCCCGGTCCCCCGGCCGCGACTCGTGAACGATGGTCGACAACACCGCCGCCAACTGCGGACAATCCAGGCCGTCAAAGACGCCTCGCCGAATTGCCTCAGCCGTCACCAAGTCGAGTTCGGAATAGATCCCCGAAAGCATCCGGCCAGCGTCCGTGACAGTATCCCCACCCGTACCGAGGTATCCCAAAGCCTCCAGTACCAGCACAATTCGCTCAAACTGGGTGGCAATCGACGTCGCCTTCGCGCGTGCTTTCGTCAATTCCCTCTCACTGCGACGGCGAAGTCTCATGGCACGTTCAGCGAAACGCGCATGGGACTCGCGATCAGGGCAGGAGTGGCAGGGATGAGCCTTCATCTGGGAGCGCAGCTCGGTGATCTGGTCGGAAAGCTCAGCATCCACCGCAGCACGACGCGGCTTCACCACTGGCCTCCCCAGCCCCTCAAGTACCCGATCGAAGGCCTTGCCGAGGCAGCGACGATCGGCCTGGTTTTCGGGGTGGAAATGGCGCGGGACTTTCACGCCGGCTACTCGCGTAACGGGGGCGTCAATATCCTGATGCCCCAGACGAATCACCGTCCGATCCGGAGTCATGACAAGGGGGCGAGGCCGTTGACCTCTCGTGCCGTGGGTGCCAGGGTCAACGACAACGACCCACCCAGCGTGACGCCCAGATGGCACGGCGATGATGTCCCCAGGATCAAGGCTCGACAGTGAGTCGGCAACCTGGCTAGGAAGTTCACCTTTGCGCAACCTCGCCTGCTCATGTTCCAGCTCCCTAATGTTTTCCCGCAACCGGGCGTATACGGTGAAATCTCCCCTTTCGCAATGGGCCGCCTTGAGGTAGGCCTCGATGTCGGCCTGGGTTTGCCGGTTGCGAACTGCCGAGCCTCCCAATCTGCGATCGATTTGGAACTGCGCGAAGGAATGCTCCAGTAGGTCACGAGCTTTTTCCCGCCCCATCGATCCAACGAGGTTGACGGCCATGTTGTATGTCGGCACAAAGGTCGAATTGAGCGGGTACGTACGACGCGACGCCAGTCCGGCCACCGCACGCGGATCCATACCTGGTTGCCAGCAGACGACGGCGTGCCCCTGGGTGTCGATCCCACGGCGTCCGGCGCGTCCGGTGAGCTGGGTGTATTCCCCGGGGGTGATGTCAGCGTGAGTCTGGCCATTGTATTTGACGAGTTTTTCCAGCACGACGGTACGAGCTGGCATATTGATGCCCAGGGCGAGGGTCTCGGTAGCGACGACGACCTTGAGTAATCCCGCGACGAACCCCTCCTCAACGATCGCTTTGATCACCGGGAGCAGACCGGCATGGTGAGCAGCAATGCCACGTTCGAAGGCTGCCATGAAGTGATTCCAGCCAACCGCGCGGCGTTCCTCGTCAGTCAATCCTTCCCCACGGCGTTGAGCGATGCGACGCAACTGACGAGCTTCCTGCTGGCTAGTGAGCACCAGGTCGGTGTTAAGCAGCTGGCTGACAGCAGCGTCACAGCCGCTCCGGGAGAACACGAAGATGATGGCCGGCAAGAGGTTGACCTTGTGGAGGGAACGCACCACCTGGATACGGCTCGTCTGGTTGCGAGGGCCACGAGGCCGACCGCCACGCCCCCGACGCTGTGCCGAAGCCCCACCGAATCGGCCAGTTCCATAAGACACACTGCGTTTCCCCTTGCCAGACCTCCCTCGCGGACGACGGGAGTCATCACGCTGGAACCGGGCCTCCTCCTTGGCAATGGAGGTTAGTTCGGGGTTGACCCCCGTAGGACGGCGCGAATCGAAGAGTTCATAAAGACGCCGCGCCACCGCTACGTGTTGGACAAGCGGTACCGGGCGACGCTCGGATACGACGACCCTGACGTCGCCACGCACCTCGTCGAGCCACTCCCCAAATTCCTCGGCATTAGAGACGGTTGCCGAAAGACCAACGATCTTGACGCGCGGATCGAGCCCAAGGATGACCTCTTCCCACACCGGGCCGCGGAAACGGTCCGCGAGGTAGTGCACCTCATCCAGCACCACCCACCCCAAGGTGTCGAGAGTATGGGAATTGCGGTAGATCATATTGCGCAATACCTCAGTCGTCATGACGATGACTGGTGCCTCGGAGTTGATGGTGACGTCACCGGTGAGAAGGCCTACTTGGTCTTCACCGTGTCTAGCGACAAGGTCATGGAACTTTTGATTGGACAGCGCCTTAATGGGTGTGGTGTAAAAGCACTTCAGCCCCGATGCCAGAGCTAAATCAGTGGCATACTCCCCCACCACCGTCTTGCCAGCTCCAGTAGGAGCGGCCACCAGAACACCCGCGCCGTCATCGAGATCTTGGCAGGCCTTTACCTGGTAGTCGTCAGGTTCAAAGGACAACCCGGCGATGAACCGATCGAGAATCTCGCTCATACCTCCAACCTAGCGGGAGGCTACGACTCTCCGGGAACCCCGACAAGGGGTCGGGCGACGACGCTGGGGCGCGAGCGTATCCGCATGCCGTCACCATCCCATGACAACGAGCCGGTCACCTTGACCGTGGCAAGCCACGAAATATCAGCGGCTTGAACGTTTGTGGTGTGACTGACACCGCTCAATCGATCTGAATATCGAATTCTGACTTATCAATACCCATATTGTCGGTCGAGCGCTTACGTTCATTGCTGCGGCAAATCCATTCCGCAATGACATACATGACGCTCAGCGGAATAGCCAAAGCACACATGGAAATTGGGTCACCAGACGGGTTCACAAAAGCGCCCAGACAGAAGAATCCAAAGATGGACCACTTCCGTGCCGCCTTCAGCTGCGCAGACGACAAGACGTGAATCAGATTGAGCAAGACCAAGACCACCGGCAGCAGGAAACTCACTCCAAAGAGCAAGATGACGCGAATCTCCAGTGCCAAGAACGCATTCATGTCAAGCAGGTTGGTAATGCCCATGCCGTGAGGCGTGAAGTTCAGCATCAAGGCAATACCCTTCGGGAGCACCCAATACCCCAGTACTGATCCTAGAAGAAACAGGGGGATAGCCGATCCCAGGAATCGCAGAGCCCACTTCTTCTCATTGACGAGCAAGCCAGGAACAATAAAAGCCCAGACCTGATAGAGCCAAATGGGGCAGGCAGCAATGAGGCCAGCAACAATGGCCACCCTCATATTCAGCACGAACGGGGCGACGACACCAGTATTGACTACCTGGAGGGAGGCCGTCGGGTTCTTCGCCTTGATGGCGAGGCTCGCCTGCTGGTACGGATGCATGACGATCTCAACCAGCGGACGGTAAAAGACAAAGGCCACGGAGCTCGTAATGACCACCGCTATAAACGACACAATGATCCGGTAACGGAGCTCCCGGATGTGGTCCAGGAGCGACATTGTGCCGCCCTCCCCAGCCTGGGGCGGACGGAATCGGGCAAACCGGCGGTGATCCTCATCGGACTGCCGAGTATCCGTGGCCATGACTCACTCAGTTGGCTTGGTCTCGTCCTTGGCGACGTCAGCCTCGGTAGCCTCAATGTCCTTCTCGGCCTTCGCATCCTTGCCCTTGTTCAGACCCGCTGTTTCTTCCTTGAACTCACGGATAGCGCGGCCAGCACCCTTACCGACGCCAGCGATGCGGGAACCACCGAAGAGTACGAGCGCGAGAAGCACGATGATGATGATGGTTGCTTCATTCGCAATGAGCAGAGGAGCCATTGAGGCTCTCCTTCCAGACTTGGCTGGCATCCCATCCCCGTACCGCACAGGAAGGCTACCAACTCGACGATCGGCGTTCAGGCTACCACGATGATCAGGGCGCTTCGGGAGCCGTCATGTCCTTGTTCATCGTGGTATCGACATCCTCGAGAATGTGAGCCAACTCATCGAGTCGACCGGTTACCCGCTCAACCTCACCCAAGATAGCCGCGATCTTTCGCCACAACCAGATCGTGCCAACGACGATCTCCACGACAAGCAGCACACCGGCAAAGACCAACACCCAGATCCACCACATCAGGATTTCTCTACCGCCTCACGGTTCGAAATCTCAATGCTATTTGCGGCAGCCGCAGCGCGCGCCAGCTGAAGGGCAGGAGCTGCAGCATGAGGTGGGTCAACGGAGAGAACATCTGGTCCGAGGCCCACCATGAGCTCAGCAAGCCACGTCGCAGAGGCGACGGCAAAAGTCACCTTCCACATGTCCCCGTCCTTCTCAACATGGCGCACCGGGTGATACTCAGCAACCCAGCCCGCGCGCGGAGCAAGGGTCAGCGTCACCTCGTCCACGACGTCAGAGAACCATTCGAGGGTTTCGGGCGGACGTCCGTGATTCGTGGCGTGCCCAACTCGCCTGCCAGTGACGATGCGGTCAAGCCGCCACGTGCGCCACTGCTTGCGAGCCATCGACCATCCGACGAGGTAGCGATGACCGTCGCGAACTTCGACACGCACCGGGTCGACGATCTGGGTATGCGGAGTAGGGTCGTCACCGCGTCGATGGACGATCTCAATCCGCCACTTGTTAGCACAGGCCCCGGTGAACCACTCTGAGCGAGGGTCGTAATCGGCTTGGAGGCTGGCCTCCACCGGATCTGGACCAGCCTGCGGGCAGACCTGGCGCAACTTCTCTACCGCGGATTCCACTGCAGGACGAACGGTGTCGTCAGCCAAATCGGCGATGACTTGCAAGGCGGCCAGCAGAGACCACGCCTCGTCGGGCGTCAGACGCATAGGCCGTGGCAGGGCATCAGCATTGGTGATGGTGATGGTGCCGTCGGAGTCGACGGCGTCCATGTCAATGTCGATGAGGTCGTCTGGCATCCCACCGGGCAGACCAACCATCCATAAAATCTTGAGATCGGCAATCACACGGTCAGTGCTGACACCAAACACTCGGGCAACCTCGGTGACGGCCACCCCAGGGTGAGATCGCAGATAGGGAATAAGAGCTAGCAGACGGGCGGTATCAGTGCGAGCCGTCATGAGGCGTTCTCTTCCAACCGCAGCACGGCATTGATCCTCTCGGCTAATACAGTGCGAGCCTCCTGGGGGGCAAGCAGGATGATACGACCGCCGGCGCGTAGCACGGCTGTCGCGGCCTCGTCATATCCGCCAAACCCACCGGTAACAACTTCGTAGCCCTCGGGAACTGGACCATCCCATTCGGCATGCGTAGTCATGACCCCTAAACGCACTCCGGGGGCGACGGCCATCGTGACGTCAACCTCCTCCGGTTCAGGTGGCTCGAGGCGATTGAGGTGGGCCTCGATCACCTCAGGTTCAGGACTCGCGACGGCGCCGGGTTCTCCCACGGTCGTCACGGCAGAACTGATACGTGACAGCCGAAATAGTCGTGGCTCATCGCGGTCGACGTCTCGTCCAACGAGGTACCAACGACCACGCCGCAAGGCCATTCGCCAGGGGTCTACGGTACGGTGCTTTCCCCCTCGGTAACCGAAGCGGACCCTGGACCGGTCAATAGTGGCCCGCCACAGATCAGAGAACGATGGCGCGTCTGCGCCAGTGACGACCTGGGTCGCGATGCCGGCCTCCGTGTCGGGCTCAACTCCTGCGGCACGCAACTTCACCAGGGCAGACGTGGAGGACTCGTCGAGGACGGATTCGCGCCACACTCGGGCTGCGGTCGCTAAAGCGTCAGCCTCCGCTTGCGTAAATTGGACAGGGGGAAGCTCCACATCGGCACGGGGAATGCGGTAGCCGACCTCGTCACCGAAGAAGGTGTCGAGGGTGACCGATTCGACGGTGATACCGATTCGACGCAGCTCCTCTTTGTCGCGTTCAAAGGACCGTTGAAACGCTACCTCGGAAACCTTGCGGTAGTCCTCGATCATGTCACGCAGCTGCGCACGCGTGAGAGGACGGTCGGTGACCAGGAGAGCGATGACGAGGTTAACCAACCTCTCCGAACGCTGTGCAGCCATCGGCACCCTCCTTCCAGCGTCCCAGCCTACCCATCTGACGGGGGCATGCCCGCCGCGTCACCCCAATTGTTGCCTACACTGCCGCTCGTGACCGATTTCGCCACCACTCACTCCGGTCTTCGACACGCAGCTGGTCGTTTCGCCCCCTCCCCAACCTCGGCACTGCATCTGGGGAACCTCCGCACCGCATTAGCGGCCTGGCTTTTGGCACGCTCGACAGGTCGTCGGTTCGTGGTACGCATCGAGGATTTAGATCGTGCGCGGGTGGCCGCGGCCGGAAAAATTGCCTCGACTCAACTACGCGACCTGGAGCCCCTAGGTCTGGATTGGGATGGTCCAGTCGTCCGACAGTCTGAGCGCCTCGACTTGTACGCCGACGCAGTAGCGGGTCTGGAAACCTACCCCTGTTTTTGCACTCGCAGGGAAATCGCTGCGGCCACTACCGCCCCCAACGAGGCCGATTGGCACCCGTATCCGGGTACCTGCCGCCGCCTCACCGTCCAGCAGAGACACGAACGTCTGACCACCCGGGCGCCAGCCACCCGACTGGCCAGTCAACTGAACACTTTCGAAGCGACCGACCTCGCTCGCGGCTGTGCTCGAGGACGGGTGGACGATCTTGTCCTGGTGCGCAATGACGGCACGCCGGCCTACAACCTTGCGGTAGTCGTCGACGACGGTCTGCAAGGGGTCGATCAGGTCGTTCGAGCCCGAGACCTATGGTCCTCGGCCCCTCGCCAAGCCCAGTTGGCCGAACTGCTCGGATTTATCCCTCCGGTCTACGCCCACACCGGTCTTGTCACCGGTCCAGGAGGGGTACGCTTGTCAAAGTCGGCGGGTGCGGCGGGGCTGTCCGATCTCGCGGATTCAGGTATTGACCACCGCCAGGTCGTGGCGTGGCTCTGCCGTTCCCTCGGACTCCCTGAAGTTGCTGATCCCCATGAGCTCGTCAACAATGTGGCCCTGACACCGCCTACCCCTGTTGCGGGCATTCACCGCTTAGATCCTAGGCCTCTTGGCGGAGCGATGGGGTGGTGGAGTGATGCGGTTCTCGATGTGGCGGTGCTGCGCGAGACCCGTCGACCCTAAGACACATATCGGCCGACATGTCTCGCGCAAAGCCATCGCCACTCAGGATTCTTTTTGAGCCGAAAGGATGTCGATAACGTAGATCAGGGTCTCGCCCTTCTTTACCGGCGGGTTAGTGCTGCCGTTCGGGTAGGCGTCAGCGGGCGGCACGATGAGCATCACCCGAGAACCGACGGTCTGCCCAATCAATCCCTTCTTCCATCCAGGAATAACGGAGTTCATGGATCCAGTCACAGGCTCACCGGAGTATCCGTCCTCAATGAGCTCCCCAGAGGACCAAGCATAAGTGCGGTACTTGACGTCGATGGAGTCATGAGCAGTAACCGCAGCTCCCTTACCCTTGATGAGGGGCTGGACGACGAGTTTATTCGGCTTGGTGGCCTTGCCGATGGTTACCGCGGGAGCACCCTGCACCTCCTTGACGGTGGGCAGACCAGCCGCCGGTTTGACGGTCTCACCCGTCGCCTTGGGCAAAGGTATGGCAACGATGTCGACGACAAAAATAAGGGAGTCACCCTTCATGATGCCAGCTTGCGGGGCACCACCTTGGGAGTCATAGCCGTCAGAGCCGGGCATCATGATGAGTACTCGGTCGCCCTGATGCTTTCCAACAAGACCCTTAGCGAATCCAGGAACCACCTGGGCCAATGGGAAGTCAGCCGTAGTGCCACGCTTATAGGAAGAGTCGAATTCCTTGCCAGTACGTCCGTTGACACCGACATAATTCACTTTGAGGGTGGCGTTCTTGTCGACCTTTTCGCCTGTGCCCTCCTTGAGGATTTTGGACTCGGTTTTAGCAATAGCTAGCGGCCAGGCTCCCTCAACCTTTGGCGCCTTGCCGTCCTCGCCAGACACCTTGATCTGGTCGAGGTTAGTGACCATAGTCGGCTTCTTCGTTGGGGAAGAGGAGGCCTTGGCGCTGGCAGAAGCGGGGGCCGAAACGCTGGAGACACTCGCCGAAGGCTTCGGACTCGACGACGACTTGTTACAGGAAGCGAGGGCCAGTGACGACACGCACAGGACGGCAGCGAGTGCCGCGGCGTTGACCAGACGATACTTGTTCGAACTCACCTGCTTGAGGTTACCCGAGCGATGCTTGAGGACAATTCCAGCCATGCGCGAGAACTCACAGTTCGACGAGGTCGAGGAGCTGGCCCAGTTCTTCATGGGTAAGTTCACGCATATCTCCGCGCCCTAACCGCTTCAATCGGACCGGGCCGATCGCGGTGCGAGACAGTCGACGCACTGGATGAGCGACCGAATCCATGATGCGACGCACAATCCGGTTGCGGCCCTCATGAAGGCTCACCTCAACCAAGGAATGCTCCTCGCCAGCCTGTACTAGGCGCACGGCGTCGGGCTTGACAGGGCCGTCTTCAAGGGTCAGCCCTTTCGAAAGGCGGCGAATGACTTTGTCATCCACGCGGCCCTCAACATCTGCCAAGTAGGTCTTGAGAACCTTGTAGGACGGGTGGGTCATCCGGTTAGCGAATTCGCCATCATTGGTCAGCAAGATGAGGCCCGAGGTCTCAGTGTCGAGACGACCGACGTGAAACAGACGGATACCGCGCGGCACTCCTTCGAGGTCGGACAGGCACGGGCGGCCTTCCGGATCGTCCATAGTAGAGACAACTCCCTGCGGCTTATTAAGTACGTAGTAGACGTGACGCCGCGCAGTCGGGATACGGGACCCATCGACCCGGATCTCATCGCGCTCAGGGTCAACACGTCGCCCCTGCTCAACGATGAGTTCACCATTGACCTCAACCCTTCCGGCCGCGATCATGTCTTCAGCAGCACGGCGGGATGCCAGACCGGCCTGGGCCAGCACCTTCTGCAGCCGGATGCCTTGCTCGTTACTCATATGTGTCCTTAAAGTATTCAGTCAGTCGTGAGGAGATGGGCGAGAGCAGAGTCCTCACCATTCTCCTCAAAATCGGCCAGGGCCATCGCCACCGAGGCACGCACAATTCTGCCTCGATCAGCATTAATGCCCTGGGATCTCATTGTCAGCCTCGCAGTCTCCAGAGCGATGAGCTCCTCCGTAGAGACGTAGACGGTGATCTTCTCATCATGGCGCACTCGCCCGCTACCAGCATGTTTCCCACGAGAGGTGGCGTCTTGAGACGTCTTGCGTGCTCTGTGTGCCTTGGACTGTTGGGGAACTTCAACTGACTGGGGTTCGTGGCTACCAACCGTTGGACGGAAAAGCTCGTTCGCCCCCGGCAGGCTCACGCGGCGCGGCATCGGGCCAGTACCTCCTTGGCCAGGTCACGGTAGGCCTGAGCTCCCGGAGATGAGGAGGCGTAGCTCGTAATGGGTTCCCCAGCGACGGTGGTCTCGGGGAACTTGATAGTGCGCTTGATAACGGTGTGGAATACGACGTCACCAAAGGCTTGTACCACCCGTTCCATGACCTCCCGGGCGTGCAGGGTACGCGGGTCGAACATGGTTCCAAGGATGCCGAGGACCTCCAAGTCGGGGTTGAGACGGTCCTGAACCTTCTCAATAGTGTCGGTGAGCAGAGCAATTCCGCGCAAGGCAAAGAACTCGCATTCCAAAGGCATGATGACGTAGTCGGAAGCGGTCAGAGCGTTGATGGTGAGCAGACCTAACGACGGTGCACAGTCGATGAGGATCATGTCGTATTCGCCGCGGATCCGGTCAATGACCCGTTTGAGGGTCTGCTCGCGGGCCACCTCGCTGACGAGCTGCACCTCAGCGGCAGACAGATCAATATTAGCCGGTAACAAGTCCATACCCTCGGTCTCAGTGGGCTGGATGACGTCATGAACGTCGTCACGAGGCGACATCAGCAGGGTGTAGATGGAATTTTCGAGAGTATGGGGGTTAATCCCCAAGCCCACCGAGAGGGAGCCCTGCGGATCGAAGTCCACCAACAGAACGCGTCGTCCGTATTCGGCCAGTCCCGCACCCAAGTTGATGGTGGTTGTTGTCTTACCGACACCACCCTTCTGGTTACACATCGAAATGACGGTGGCATGTTTCGGGCCGCCGAGAGCCGGCGTCGGCTCAGTAAGGTCAGGAAGCGGACGTCCGGTCGGACCGATCGAGTTCTCGGCAGCCTCTTCGGCCTCCCGGCCCGGACCGGGTACGCGGAACAACGGTTCGGGGGCAGTCTCGGACACGTAGTGACCTTCCTCTCGACGTCGCGGCAATATTGCTCTTCCTAACGATAGTGGGCACAACCGACAACCACACCCACCCGCAATGCTGAGCCTAGACGGCGCGAGGGTGCGACGAGCGGTAGACCTCCCTCAGGTGATCGGCCGTCACGAGGGTGTAGATCTGGGTCGTCGTCACGGACGAATGCCCCAGTAGCTCCTGCACGACACGAACATCGGCACCACCGTCCAGTAGGTGGGTGGCGTAGGAGTGTCGAAGACTGTGCGGGGATAGGTGCTCAACGTCGAGCCCGGCAGCCTCACCGGCACGACGAATGACAGCCCACGCTGACTGTCGGGACAGCCGCCGACCGCGGGTATTGAGCAGTAGGGCATGTTCCCCGTTGCCAATCTCAGCCCATGCAGGACGTCCCCTTATTAACCAGGCATCTACAGCTTTAGCGGCGTAGCTACCCAGCGGAACGATGCGCTCCTTATCCCCCTTGCCGATGAGCCTCAAACCGAGGTCAGGGTCATCCAACACGGGACGGATGTCGTCAACGTCAAGAGCACAGACCTCCGAAACTCGCGCCCCCGTACCGTAGAGCAGCTCCAGCAGGGCAGCGTCCCGTAGCCCCTCGACCGTACTGGTGTCTGGTGCAGCGAGCAAGGACTCAACTTGATCCATCGACAAGGCTTTCGGGAGCCGACGGGAACGGGTTCCTGGGGACATCCCAGCGGTGACATCGGCCTGGAGTTGCCCAGACCCCACTGCGAAACGATGCAAATTTCGTACTGCAACCACACAACGCGTCACAGACGCGGGGGCCAGGCCAATGTGATCCAGATGGCGTCGAAACTCCTCGACGTCGACACGGGTCACTTCGGCTAACGATCCGATCCCCCGCGAACCAAGGTATTCCTGGTAACGCAACAGATCACGTCGGTAGGCCTGCACCGTGTTATCGGACAGACCCCGCTCCACTACAAGGTGACGCAAGTAATCCTCGGCCTGACCGCCGACCAACGAGGTCACTCTGCGCGAACTCCGTCAATACCACCAGGACGCTCCCGAATCGGCCACGGCGCATGAGCGGGACGCAGCTCGTTAACTCGATCAGTGCGACGAGCCAGTTCCAAAGCCATCACGCCCGTCACGAGGGTGGGAGACTGGCATTGCCCGGCGTAAATTGCCTCGACAAGGTCGTCCAACGGCTCCCAACCAGCCTTCATCGACACTTCCTCGCCTTCTAGCAGGAATCCCTCGGGACGCGGTACCTCATGAAGACCCCGGGCCAGGTAAATACGCAAAGACTCCTGGCACCCGCCCGGAGTGGTGACGATGTCGACGAGAACCCGCCAATCGTCGGCCGACAACATGGCCTCCTCAGCCAATTCACGCTGGGCAGCCGCTAGAAAGTCTTCTCCCTCGACATCGAGCAGGCCAGCCGGCGGCTCGACCAACACCATGCGCACCGGGTGACGATACTGTCTGACGACCGCGACGCGATCCTGATCGTCAAGGGCGATGATGCCGACTGCGCCGGGGTGGCTCACGTATTGACGGTTGATCCGCTCCCCCGACGGGGTAATGACCGCGTCATCAATGAAATCGCACACCTGTCCCGTGGCCTTTACCTGGTGGTCAACGACCTGCCAATACTCGTCCTTATCCCAGCGCTCCTGACTCACTTGTCGGCCACCTTGGTGGAGGACTCCTTGGCCGCTCCCTTCGATGCTGCTTTGGCATGCCCGACGGCCGCTGCGACGAGTCCGCGGAACAGCGGGTGGGCGTGAGTCGGACGGGACTTGAGCTCAGGATGAGCCTGGGTGGCCACGAAGTACGGATGGGTCTGACGGTCCAACTCGACAAACTCAGCAAGGCCGCCATCGGGGGAAGTACCACTAATACGCAGCCCAGCCTGCTCCAGACGGTCACGGTAGGCGTTGTTGACCTCGTAACGGTGACGGTGGCGTTCGGTAACTGTCGTCGTGCCATACAATTCGGCGACCAGGGAGTCCTTGGCAAGCTTGGCCGGGTAGGCCCCCAGACGCATCGTTCCACCGAGATCGGCCTTGCCGGCCACTGCCTCGACCTGCTCTGCCATCGTCGCGATGACCGGATCGGGGGTTTGTGAGTCGAACTCACTGGATGCGGCATCCTTGATGCCAGCCAGATCGCGGGCAACCTCAATGACGGCGCACTGCATGCCAAGGCACAGCCCCAGGAAGGGAACCTTGTGTTCGCGGGCGTAGCGGATGGCACCGACTTTGCCCTCAACACCGCGGATCCCGAACCCGCCCGGAACGCAGATGGCATCAGCATCACGTAACTGCTGGGCAGCACCTTCGGCAGTGGCGCAGGAATCGGAGGCCACCCACACCACGTTGACCTTCGCCTTGTTGGCGAATCCGCCGGCTCGCAGCGCCTCGGTCACCGACAGGTAAGCGTCCGGCAAGTCGATGTACTTGCCGACCAAGGCCACGGTCACCTCGCTGCGCGGCTTACGGACGCGATCCAGCAGGTCGTCCCAGGTTGTCCAGTCGACGTCGCGGAAAAACAGGCTCAACTTCTGCACGACGTAGGCGTCGAGACCTTCACGGTGCAGAACCTTCGGAATGAGGTAGATCGACGGAGCGTCCGGACAGGAGACGACGGCCGGGCCCTCGACGTCGCACATGAGAGCGATCTTCGACTTGATGCCCTTGCCAATTGGACGCTCGGATCGACACACGATGGCGTCGGGCTGGATGCCGACCTCACGTAACGCGGCCACCGAATGCTGGGTGGGCTTGGTCTTCATCTCGCCGGACGGCTTGATGTAAGGAACAAGCGAGACGTGCAGGAAGAAAACATTCTCCCGGCCGATCTCGTGACGCACCTGGCGGGCGGCCTCGAGGAAAGGAAGCGACTCGATGTCGCCGACGGTGCCACCGATCTCGTGGATGACAACATCGGGATGGCCCTCCTCCATCGCCAACATACGTTCCTTGATCTCGTTAGTGATATGGGGGATCACCTGGACAGTGTCTCCCAGGTAGTCGCCCCGACGCTCCTTGGCGATGACCGCGGAGTACACCTTGCCAGTGGTCACATTGGCCTGCCCTGACAAGTTCTCGTTAAGGAAACGCTCGTAGTGGCCGATGTCGAGGTCAGTCTCCGCGCCGTCCTCGGTGACGAACACCTCGCCATGCTGGAACGGGTTCATCGTTCCCGGATCGACGTTGAGGTAAGGGTCCAGCTTCTGCATTGTGACCTTAAGGCCACGCGCCTTCAGAAGCGACCCGAGGGAGGAGGCCGTGAGCCCCTTTCCCAGGGAGGAAACGACCCCTCCAGTGACGAAAACGTGCTTGCTGCAGTGATTGTCGGTGCCCACGGACCTCCAGCCTAACCGATCACCACGACTTCGGGGCAAGCCCCCACGACCGTACCCGACTCGCGACGCTGAGGATCATAGCGCGCCTGTATGGTCAATCTCGTCTGTCAATGGAACGGCATGAAGGAGCTCTGGTGGCTGTCCATTTAGAAATGGTTATGGCGTCGAAAAGTCATTCCACAACGACCAGATCGTCAGGCATGCGCCACGACAAGGAACCATCCATCACCTCCGATGAATACCCAGGCCACGGATATTCCGGATCATAGGGATACATCATCGATATTTCGCGTCTCACGACATCCGGATCGAAGTTCATGGGCCTCGAACGTTGCTCACTGTGTATGACCGAGATGCGGCGAGAAACATCGCATCGATTCATACATCAAGTATGTACGCATTTGCTCTTAGGTGGAGGGTCGATCAGTTCCCATCCCTCCGCAACGAAGTACATTGATTCGACGTCAACTGCAATCGGAGTGGCCAGCCCCATAAGTCGGATGAGGTCAGCCATCACAAGCATCGTGTTCACGCCCGGACTCTGGACATGATGGGGCACCGGATGTGGTAATGACCGTGCATCTGCGCACAAGTCATGAGGATCGCCAGCTCGTCGGTATCGACGAATCGCCCCACGTCGACCGGGTCCAGATAGATCGCCGTTTCTATTTCAGCACTCGTCGACAGAGTCACCACCGTCGCCTCCATGATGAATGCGTTGCTCTTTTCGAAATGGTCCAGTGGTCCCATGCGCCAACGCCGTCATCAATCCATCTCACCAGCCTCGCGCAGCAGGTCATGAGCATGTTCTAGCCCGGATTCTGAGTCCACCATGCCGCTCATCATCCGAGACAGTTCGATTTCCCGATCCGATCCAGTGACCTCGCGCAGCCCCGAACTAGTGATGGCCCCGTCGGAAGCCTTAGTGATAACGACATGCGTGTCCGCGAAGGCAGCCACCTGGGCCAAGTGAGTGACAACAATGACCTGGTGCCGTCTTGCCAACTGACGCAGTCGTCGTCCGATCTCGATACCGACCGCGCCTCCGACGCCCGAATCGATCTCGTCGAAGACGAAAGTTTGCGGAACCTGGGGTTGGGCCACGACGACCTCTAAGGCCAGTCTCACTCGTGAAAGCTCTCCGCCCGAGGCGGCCTTAGCCAACGGGGCCAAATCGGAACCGGGGTTGGCCGCCAACATGATCGTCACCGAGTCAGCGCCGCGTGGCCCCATAGGTGCAGGCTCGACACGAAATTCCAGCCGGGCGTGCGGCATCGCAAGAGCAGCCAGCTCAGGACGCACCTCAGCAGCAAGCCGGACGGCCGTGCGACGGCGCACCGCGCTCATGTGGTCCGCGGATCGCCTCAACTCGAATCGCAGTTGTTCAACCTGCTGTCCCAAGAAATCGAGATCTGTCGCGCCAGGGTCAAGCTCAGCAAGTCGGTGTCGGTCTGCCGCAGTGGAGTCGAGGAGATCGTCGAGGGTGGTGGTGCGCGCCCTCAACAGCCGCTGAATAGCCGCCAAACGACCCCCCAATTCCTCAAGCCGTTGCGGATCAGCTTCAGCCCGAGCCGCATGGCCAGCGACCGAAGCAGCGAGGTCAGTGAGGTCATACGACATCTGGCGGGCGCGCTCAGCCAACTCAGCAGCGTGAGGATCAGCATCCCCAGTGCCATCCAGCTCATGTACGGCCTGTTCCAGCAAAGCAAGCGCACCCGGCTGTGGACCGGTCGACGTCTCTACCCCATTGAGCAGGACATCAGCCTTGTTCAAGGATTCCCGGATCGACTGAGCAGCCTGTAGCCCCGCCATCTCGGCGATGAGGTCGTCGTCCTCATGGGGCTTAGGATCAACAGCGTCAACCTCGCCGACCCGACGCGTAAGCACCTCGCGTTCCATCTCGGCCCCAGCGCGATCCTCGTTGAGGCGCTGAAGGCGCTGGGATGCAGCACGAAACTCCGACCACAGCTGTGCATGTCGACTTAGGTAGCCTGCCAGCTCATCTCCGGCAGCCCGGTCAACGACGTCGAGCTGCCGCGCTGCGTCGACCAACCTCACTTGTTCAGATTGGCCATGGATGGTCACCTGATCCCCGACGATGTGGGCCAGCTGACTAGCGGTAACTTGAGCTCCTCCAAGCAGCGCTCGAGAGCGACGACTCGTGATGTGTCGAGCGCAGATAACCTCGCCATCCTCGACTGTTCCGCCAAGCTCGCTGACGCGACCGGCATCAGGCGTGTCGAGGACGGCTTCGACGACGGCACGATCGCAGCCATGCCGGACCAATCCAGTGTCAGCCTTGTCGCCGAGCAGCAAACCAATACCGGTGACCACCATGGTCTTTCCGGCGCCGGTCTCGCCGGTGACTGCCGTCAGCGCGGATGAGGGTTCGAGGACCGTCTCATCGATGACGCCGAGTCCACGAATTCGCACACTACGTATCACGAAGTCTCCTCTAGGTGATGACGGTCACGACCCTGACGCCACCCGCTGACCGGGAGCTCAAACTTCTTGACCAGACGCGATGTGAAGGGCTGCGCGGCCAGACGAGCAATGCGCAGACGGTCGGGATGGCGGACGACGGTGATTCTTTCCCCCGGTCGTACGGTGCACGATCGGCGCCCGTCGCACCACAGAACCGCCGATTCTGAACCGTCTGGCTGGATGTCAAGGTCCACTCGAGCAGCTGGACTCATGACCAGCGGCCGAGCAAAGAGAGCGTGAGCGCTCAACGGCACCATGAGCATGGCATCGAGATCGGGCCACATGACCGGGCCGCCAGCTGAGAACGCGTAAGCCGTCGATCCGGTCGGGGTCGAGACCAGGATGCCGTCGCAACTCCAGCGTTGCACCGGCAACTCGTCGACAGACGCCAGAACGTCGAGCATGCGCCGCCGGGCTGCCTTTTCCAGAGACAACTCGTTGACGGCGAAAGAACTCCAACGGTGTTGTCCGGAATACTCGGTGACGGTGGTTTTAAGCACGAGGCGATCCTCAACGGTGTAGTCGCGCGAACACACCTTGTTCACTAGATCCGCCATATCGGAGCGCTCCAGCTCAGCCAGAAAACCGACATGGCCAAGGTTGACGCCAATCATGGGAACGTGGCGAGGTAATGACCATTCAGCAGCTCGCAAGATCGTGCCGTCGCCGCCAAAGACGACGACCACCTCCGCCTCGTGGGCGAACTCTCCCAAGCTTTCAAGATCGATCCCTGGCAGCTTGCTTGACATCGGCTTCGCCTGATCATCCGGAACCGCGCAACCAATGCCTCGCCCCGCCATTTCAGAGATGAATTCGGCAGCCGCGTCAAAAGCGTCGTCCCGCGTGGCATGGGTGACGACGACAACGTATCTCGAAGGGCTCGTGTCGTTCACAAGACCACAGTAGCGGCCCATGATCTGCCCGGACGTCTGTCACCGACCCGTACGTTCCAGCAAGAAGAAGTGCTCAACGTTTCCATCCTGCCCGGGCAACGGGCTATCGCACTCGTCACGCATACGCCAACCCAGATCTACCGCTGCTGCCATGACACCCGCGATGGCCTGCAAGCGCAGGGCCGGGTCCGTGACAACGCCATGGGCTCCCAAAGCCTTGCGACCAACCTCAAATTGAGGCTTCACCAGCAGCAGCATGAGGCCGTCTGGGCTGACAACAGCTGACATGGGTTCAAGGATCATCGTCAAGGAGATAAAAGAGACATCTCCGACCACGAGGTCCACCGGCTCAACAACGCCGTCAACCGCCAGGTCTGCAGGCTGAAGATCACGCAAGTTCAAGCCTTCATGAACAATGACACGGGGATCATTCCGCAGCACCGGAGACATCTGGTCATGACCAACATCGACGGCATGCACAAGTTTGGCTCCCCGTGACAGCACAACTTGGGTGAACCCGCCGGTGGACGCACCAGCATCAAGCACTCTTGACGGCACTTGGACGCCAAGGATATCCAAGGCACCTAGAAGTTTGTGTGCTCCGCGAGACACCCACACCTCTTCGTCGGCGACCAGCACGTCGGCGGTACTCACTTTCATCGCCGGTTTAGTAACGACGACTCTATTGACCGTCACTCTGCCTTCCCGCACTAGGCGTGTGGCAAGAGTGCGGGAACGTGCCAGTCCGGCTTCAACAAGGGCCTGGTCAAGTCTCACAGGGACAGACTGCCACCTCCGAGACCTTGGTGCATCCATCGGCGGCAGCCTCATCCGTCGGCGTAGCAGGTCTTCTGCCACGCAGTGTCCACAGCGTTAATCGTCGCATTGCACTCACGTCCTGCCTGCATCTGGTGTTCAGACATCATCTCGTGAGCGTCGTCGTATATCTCCCAGGTAGGATCCCGCACAAGGGGGACCGCCAACTGCTGACTAAAGCTGTAGCACCGTTGACAGTAAGGCCTACGCAGTACTGCGGACCCCGAAGAACTTCTTCACTCTGTGAATATCGATATCACGATATAGACATCAGAAAGGTTCTTCATCCCCCAACCCCCGAGCTTTGAGGGCCTCCCCAATCTCCAAAGCATGGCCGACCGCCCCTACGAACATCGGAATGAGGAACCTCCAGCTATACCGTTCCAACCCGCGTGCTTTAGCGGCGTCCCTGACCTGGCCTATGGATCCAACGAGGTACGGAATTGTGGTCCACATCAACGCAATGGTAAGTGCGAATTTCTCAGGTTTAGCACCCAACGGCCGCAGCGGCCGAGCCAAGGCCACAATGGCGTCCATGAGCGCACCGGGATCCGTGGTGCACGTCACCAGCCGGGCGATGTAGAGACAGGCCAGCAGCCCAGCAACATATATCACTCCTCGTTGCCACATCGTGAAAAAACAGTGATACGCGAGGATGAGAGCATTCGCGATCCACAACGGCACACCAATAGATAACGCCGTGCGCACCGGGATCCTGGCAACAACCAGGTTGATGACGACGGCCACCACCAGGCAGCCCAGGGAAAACCACCACTGTTTGACGAAAAAGGGGGTTACGCCGACGAGCAAAACGAGTAGGTACTTCGACCAGACTGGCATACGGTGAGCAGGACTGTTCCCAGCTCGGTATCCGCCAAAGAAGGCCGAAGCGTCAGTCTTCATCGGCTCTTATCCTGTCCACCGCGTCGAGGCACGACCCCGCCTTGACCGGACACCATCCGGGCCCGATAGTCGGCAATAACCTCCCCCGGGTCGCCGTCGTCGACAATTCGACCGTCTTCGACAGCCAGCACTCGGTCAAACGACGCCGCCAATTCCAGGTCATGGGTGCAGCACAGGATTTGCTGATCCAAGCGTTCAAAGGCGTGCCGCACCATCTCCCGGTTTCGCAGATCCAGCAGGGTTGTTGGCTCGTCGGCGAGGATGACTGATGGTTCGACGGCCAGTACGCTCGCCAGGGACACCAATTGACGTTCCCCTCCTGAGAGAGCGTGCACACTGCGTCCAGCAACGGCTTCCAGTCCCTGATCGGCAAGGATCTGCATGGCCGCTTCATGTCGTTCAAGTCGGTTACGAATCCGTTGACGAAGAGACAATTCAACATCAGCTACTGGCGTCGACATGACGAGCTGGCTCATCGGGTTGGTAAAGATGTAGCCGACGTGGCGACGGGCCGCACGACCATCCTCAGAGGGGTTAATCCCATCGACAGTGACGGTGCCATCCGTCGCCTCGACTAGCCCATTAACGAGTCTGAGAAGGGTCGACTTGCCGGCCCCATTGGGGCCGATAACGGCGACCCTACGCTCCGACACAATGAGGTTCATCGTGCTAAGAATCTTCACCCGACGGTGGCGGCCCTCAACGTCATACTCGTCAACATCAACGCTGACATTTGTGAACTCGATCACGGCATGAGCCGGGGAAAGGCAGTCAGCACCGCAGTAGCGATGAGACAAGCCAAAATCCCCTTCACCACATCGAGGCCGAACAAGACAAGATTGGCTGCCAGGGCTGCATTCAAGCTCAACTTCGCGAAGCCCATCAGCCCGAAGATGCCACCAAGATAGACGCACACTAGGTCCACTAGTGCGACGACAAAAAGCCATACCGGAAGCATCGACTTACGTGGACGTCGACGCAGCACGGAAGTAGCTACTGCACCCGCCACGAAAGCGCCGATCAGCCATCCCCATAGATACCCACCAGTGGGACCCACCAGGACGCCAATCCCGCTAGACCCACCGCTAAAGACGGGCAGTCCCAGCGCGCCGACAAGGATATATAAGCTTACCGCACATCCGCCACGGATACTTCCCAGCACCATCGGCGCCAGCATGACGGCAACCATCTGAAGGGCAAAAGGGACCGCCCCCACCATGAACATCGGCGGGATGACGGCTAGCACAGCGACGAGGGCTGCAAATACCGCGATAAGAGCCAGGTCGGTGGCCTGGAAACCATTGCGTGACGACATCGGGTTCCTTCCCATGACGAGATAGAGCGGCTGACCACATGGGCAGCCGTTGGGACCAATTGAACACCGTTCAGTGAAGCTTGTCGAAGAGCCTCCCGGCATCGTCGGGAATAGTCACATTCGACCCATAGACAAGGGCCATCATGGCGGCCACGGCATCGAGCTGCCCGCAAATATCATCGGGAGTACTCTCCGCACGGACCTCTCGGTCAGCGTGCACCGACACTATGCTCCCACCGCAACGCGCGCGGTCGCCGGACACATCGACCTCGCGCTTGGGCTCAAGCAACCCGGACAGATCGGCAGCAATATTCTGCGGCCGATCCTCAGGAGCAGCAGCTAGCACGTCAGCGACACCGTGAGAACCGGTAAAGACGAATAGCGAGTCAACATCCATCGTGTTTGCGCCACGAATGTCGGTGTCTAAACGGTCCCCAACAAAGATTGGTGAGGTAGACCTTAATCGGGAAATGGTGGCCTCCAACAACGGGCGGTAGGGCTTTCCGGCGATAACTGGCTCGGCATTGCACGTAGTAGCGACGACTTGGAGCTGAGCACCTATCCCCGGGACAATGCCGCGATCCGTTGGACGAGTGATGTCTGGATTAGCGGCATACCACATCGCGCCCGCCTGCAAGGCGAATCCTGCCTCCTCGAGCAATGGCCAGGCAATCTGTGAGTCGTACCCCTGGATGACGGCGACAGGATCATCCCTAGCGGACTCGACCGGCTGCAACCCGCGTGCCCGCGCCTCATCGCGTAACGATTCCGTCCCGACGATGAGCACCCTGGCGCCAGCAGGCAATGTATCGGCAGCGAGATCAGAAATCGCCTGTCCTGAGGTGACGACGTCGCTAGGCTCGGTCGGGATACCGATGTCGGTCAGGTGTTGAGCTACAACCTCAGCCGAACGAGCGGCATTATTGGTGACGAAGCCGACCTTGACCCCGCGACGCCGTAATTCGGCAATGGTGTCAGGTGCTGCAGGAACCGGGTCCGGCCCCAGGTAGACCACTCCATCTAAGTCAAAGAGGGCAGCGTCATGTTCATCAATGAGGGCATCGCTCACTGGTCTGTCTCCTCGCCCTCATTGTCGTCTTCGATGAAGAGCATGTCGTCAGCAGGGTCCCCGCTTGGCTCTCGACCATCAATGATGTCAATGCGGTCCTGGCTGTCGAGGAAGTTGGCAGGATCGTGTCTCTGGGCTGAGACGAACCATTTTCGAGCGCCAGCTGTGTCACCCTCCTCCAACAGCGTCTCGGCGTAGGCGTAGTGCAGGCGCGCAGTCGCCTCAGTAGGAGCTTTAAGGTTTTTGACGGCTTCACGAAGCAGGCGAACAGCCTCATCTCTCTGGCCAAGATCACGACGTGCACCGGCTTGCACAAGCACGAGCTCGATCTGCTGGGCTGGGTTAAGACCCGCCTCCTGCCCTTCACAGATGAGCCGAAGAGCTGCCTGCGGGCGTCCTAGCGCACGCTCACAGTCCGCTATCACTGGAAGGAAGTTGTCGTTACCAGTCATACGTCGAAGCGCACGGTAGTCATTGAGGGCAGAGGCATACTCGCCCGCCTGATATGCGGCCTCGGCAGCCACTTCGCGCAGGATGGGCAGACGCGGGGCGCGTCGACGAGCGGCCTGAGCGTGGGCATTTGCCTGAGCCGGGTCCTCGTCGAGAAGTTCAGCAGCAGCAACCAGATGACCCTCAATGATGTGAGCGGTGTCGGCTGGGACACCACGCAACTCAGCACGCACCGGTGCCGGAAGAGCTTTCTCATCGAAGTCCAGTGGAGCCATCGGTTCACCGGATGCGGGCGTTTCGGTGGGTTGGACGGCAGTGTTATCGACCGAGCGATCATCGCGATGGCCGTCGCCGCGCCCATCCTTCCGAACGTCACGGCGACTGTCGTGCTGATCCTTGTCGTCCCACCGATTCCCACGAAAATCTCGACGACGCTGATCGTCTCGACGAGAGTCACGGTCATCACGCCAACGACGGTCTGCGTCACCTTTGCGCTGTGGTTTACGATCATCGTCCCAGCGACGCCCGCCATCGCGCCGTGGCTTGCGGTCATCAGCCCAGCGACGCCCGCTGTCTCCCCCGCGACGCTCATGGTCACCACGACGGTCACGGGACTTAGAGGTCCAACCGCCGCGTCCGCCAGACTTACTGGACCATCCGTTGCGGCCCGGGCCTCGACGGCCTCCGCCAGATCGACCATTATTAGGGGAGGAAGAATCTGCCATGCTGACATTCTCCCGCACAGATGGGCCTCATGGCGAACCGACCGGGACACCCCCGACGCGTAGACGTCGGGGAATAGCAGAGCCATCATGAACGATAGGACGCATCTATCGCCGGATTCAGACCACTTCTCTAACACACAGCAGATGCCGAGTAGACACGAGCGTCGGAAAAGGGGTCCATCAACAAACCGCACGTCTCTTGCGGGAAATCTTGGGTAAGCGTTCTTACGATTTCCCTACCAAGCTATAAGCAGTACGACGACCTCGTCTCCGGCTGGTCGTAGTGCTAGCGCGCCGAGCAGTTAGTGTTGGTGTGGTGGTTTCAGTGAGTGTTAGGACACGCTAGCCATGCCTCCCACGTGGCATGGTTACATAATCTGGTGGTGTGGTGTCAGGCCACACTCGTATTCCCCTACACCCGGGCCTGGTTATGTCTAGCAATAATGCGACCTATAGTCTGGCTGGGGCCTGGGCGTGTGGGTATGCGTGTGTGGGTGTATCACCCCTCCAGCCAGTCTGGCTGGAGGGGTGATACACCCACACACGCATACTCCTTCCCCCCTGGGGGAAGGAACAGTATAAGTATTCCGGCAGCGTCTTACTCTCCCACACGATCCCTCGTGCAGTACCATCAGCGTTGGAAGGCTTAACGACCGGGTTCGGAATGGGACCGGGTGTTTCCCTTCCACTATGGCCACCGGAAAACCTGAAAACCATACAGTAGAACACATACATTAAACGGCGCAACCCGTGAAGGGGCTGGGAGCCGTATAGTGGATACGAGTCACGCGCACACACGCGTATGGTGTTAATGAAAGTCCTCGGTCTATTAGTACCAGTCAGCTCCACACCTTACGATGCGTCCACGTCTGGCCTATCAACCCGATCATCTCTCGGGGACCTTACCAGGAACACTCCTGTGGGAACCCTTATCTTGAAGCGTGCTTCCCGCTTAGATGCTTTCAGCGGTTATCACAACCCGACGTAGCCAACCAGCCATGCTCTTGGCAGAACAACTGGCACACCAGAGGTCAGTCCGTCTCGGTCCTCTCGTACTAAAGACAGCCCTTCTCAAGATTCCTCCGCGCGCAGCGGATAGGGACCGAACTGTCTCACGACGTTCTGAACCCAGCTCGCGTGCCGCTTTAATGGGCGAACAGCCCAACCCTTGGGACCGACTCCAGCCCCAGGATGCGACGAGCCGACATCGAGGTGCCAAACCATGCCGTCGCTATGAGCGCTCGGGCAAGATCAGCCTGTTATCCCCGGGGTACCTTTTATCCGTTGAGTGACGGCGCATCCACAAGCCACCGTCAGATCACTAGTCCCGACTTTCGTCCCTGCTCGACCTGTCAGTCTCACAGTCAAGCCCCCTTGTGCACTTACACTCACCACCTGATTACCAACCAGGCTGAGGGAACCTTTGGGCGCCTCCGTTACCCTTTAGGAGGCGACCGCCCCAGTCAAACTACCCATCAGGCACTGTCCTTGAACCGGATCACGGTCCACAGTGAGATAACCAGAACAATCAGAGTGGTATTTCACCAACGACTCCACCACCACTAGCGTGGCCGCATCAACGTCTCCCACCTATCCTACACAAACCGTCCCAATCACCAATACCAAACTATAGTAAAGGTCCCGGGGTCTTTCCGTCCTGCTGCGCGTAACGAGCATCTTTACTCGTAATGCAATTTCACCGAGTTCATGGTGGAGACAGTAGGGAAATCGTTACTCCATTCGTGCAGGTCGGAACTTACCCGACAAGGAATTTCGCTACCTTAGGATGGTTATAGTTACCACCGCCGTTTACTGGGGCTTAAGTTCACCGCTACGCATACACTCACAGTTCCCCTTAACCTTCCAGCACCGGGCAGGAGTCAGTCCGTATACATCGTCTTACGACTTCGCACGGACCTGTGTTTTTGGTAAACAGTCGTTTCCCCCTGGACTCTGCGCCCCTCACCGCCACCACACCGCACGGGTGCACGACAGCTCAGGTCCCCCTTATCCCAAAGTTACGGGGGCATTTTGCCGAGTTCCTTCACCACGATTCACTCGATCGCCTCGGTATACTCTACCTATCCACCAGTGTCGGTTTAGGGTACGGGCGGACCCGCCACCTCGCTCACGAAGCTTTTCTCGACAGTACAGGATCACTCACTCACCCACAACCATGGGCTCCCCATCATGCCTCAACCTTCACGCCCAGCGGATTTACCTACCAGACAGTCCACACACTTAGCCCCGGACAACCATCACCGGGGATGAGCTACCTCACTGCGTCCCTCCGCAGCTTGCCTACTACATGATCGGTTCACACACTCACCCACCCCAGAAGCATCAAAAACACTCCCAAGACAAGCTCACATGCTTAGCATCACACACCTCGACACGGACGGTGACAAGCCGGTACCAGAATATCAACTGGTTACCCATCGACTACGCCTGTCGGCCTCGCCTTAGGACCCGACTCACCCAGGGCAGACAAACTTGACCCTGGAACCCTTGGATAATCGGCGGACGGGATTCCCACCCGTCACACGCTACTCATGCCTGCATTCTCACTCGCATCAACTCCACCACACAGTCACCCGGCAGCTTCACCACTGACACGACGCTCCCCTACCCAACCACACAGGTTGCCACAGCTTCGGCGGATAACTTAAGCCCCGCTACATTATCGGCGCGGAATCACTTGACCAGTGAGCTATTACGCACTCTTTCAAGGATGGCTGCTTCCAAGCCAACCTCCTGGTTGTCTACGCAACTCCACATCCTTTCCCACTGAGTCACCACTTAGGGGCCTTAGCTGATGATCTGGGCTGTTTCCCTCTCGACGACGAAGCTTATCCCCCGCCGTCTCACTGCCACGCTACACTTGCCAGCATTCGGAGTTTGGCTGATTTCGGTAAGCCGATAAGCCCCCTAGACCATCCAGTGCTCTACCTCCAACAAGAACCACGCAACGCTGCACCTAAATGCATTTCGGGGAGAACCAGCTATCACGGTGTTTGATTGGCCTTTCACCCCTATCCACAACTCATCCCCTCCATTTTCAACTGAAGTGGGTTCGGACCTCCACGACGTCTTACCGACGCTTCATCCTGGCCATGGATAGATCACACCGCTTCGGGTCTAGAACACGCGACTCACGCCCTTATCGGACTCGCTTTCGCTACGACTCCCCCACCACGGGTTAACCTCGCCACGCATCACTAACTCGCAGGCTCATTCTTCAAAAGGCACGCCATCACCACACAGGCTCTGACGGCTTGCATGCGACCGGTTTCAGGAACTCTTTCACTCCCCTCCCGGGGTACTTTTCACCCTTCCCTCACGGTACTCATCCACTATCGGTCACCAAGGAGTATTTAGGCTTGACGGGTGGTCCCGCCAGATTCACGCGAAATTCCACGAGTCCCACGCTACTCGGGGCAACCCCACACCAGTGCCACGCTTACAGTTACAGGACTCTCACCCACTCCGGTACGCCTTCCCAGACGCTTCACCTTCACGCAACATTTCTCACTGGCCAATCCTGCGGCAGCAGAACCACAAGGCCCCCACAACCCCGCACATGCAACACCTGCCGGCTTGAACACACACACGGTTTAGCCTCCTCCGCTTTCGCTCGCCACTACTCACGGAATCACACTTGTTTTCTCTTCCTACGGGTACTAAGATGTTTCACTTCCCCGCGTTACCACCCACACCCCTATACATTCAGGGCAGGGCCACCGGACACTACTCCGGACATTCCAGGTTTCCCCATTCGGACACCCCCGGATCACAGCTCGCTCACCAACTCCCCAGGGCTTATCGCAGGTCACAACGTCCTTCATCGGCTCTTGGTGCCAAGGCATCCACCGATCGCACTACACAACTTTGCACAACACCACGTCGCACAAACACATACAACAATAAAGATACTCGCATCCACTATACAGTTCTCAACCACCACACGAACACCACACCACGCACACACGCACGCAACACAGCACCGCACAGGCCACCACACATGTGATACCCCACAACCCAACAGCATGCCCTCAACCCCACCCATCACAGGCAGGACGCCAACATTCCACTCACAAAAACTCCTTAGAAAGGAGGTGATCCAGCCGCACCTTCCGGTACGGCTACCTTGTTACGACTTAGTCCTAATCACCAGTCCCACCTTCGACGGCTCCCCCACAACGGTTAGGCCACCGGCTTCGGGTGTTACCAACTTTCATGACTTGACGGGCGGTGTGTACAAGCCCCGGGAACGTATTCACCGCAGCGTTGCTGATCTGCGATTACTAGCGACTCCGACTTCATGAGGTCGAGTTGCAGACCCCAATCCGAACTGAGACCGGCTTTCCGAGATTCGCTCACCCTCACAGGCTCGCCACTCTCTGTACCAGCCATTGTAGCATGCGTGAAGCCCTGGACATAAGGGGCATGATGACTTGACGTCATCCCCACCTTCCTCCGAGTTGACCCCGGCGGTCTCCACTGAGTCCCCACCATAACGTGCTGGCAACAGTGAACAAGGGTTGCGCTCGTTGCGGGACTTAACCCAACATCTCACGACACGAGCTGACGACAGCCATGCACCACCTGTGAACCGACCCCAAAAGAGGCACACCCATCTCTGAGCACTCCCGATCCATGTCAAACCCAGGTAAGGTTCTACGCGTTGCATCGAATTAATCCGCATGCTCCGCCGCTTGTGCGGGGCCCCGTCAATTCCTTTGAGTTTTAGCCTTGCGGCCGTACTCCCCAGGCGGGGTACTTAAAGCGTTAGCTACGGCACGGAACCCGTGGAATGGACCCCACACCTAGTACCCACCGTTTACAGCGTGGACTACCAGGGTATCTAAGCCTGTTCGCTCCCCACGCTTTCGCTCCTCAGCGTCAGGAAAGGCCCAGAGAACCGCCTTCGCCACTGGTGTTCCTCCTGATATCTGCGCATTCCACCGCTCCACCAGGAATTCCATTCTCCCCTACCTTCCTCAAGTCAACCCGTATCGAAAGCACGCTCAGGGTTAAGCCCCAAGATTACACTTCCGACGCGATCAACCACCTACGAGCCCTTTACGCCCAATAAATCCGGACAACGCTCGCACCCTACGTATCACCGCGGCTGCTGGCACGTAGTTAGCCGGTGCTTCTTTACCCATTACCGTCACTCACGCTTCGTCACAGGCGAAAGCGGTTTACAACCCGAAGGCCGTCATCCCGCACGCGGCGTTGCTGCATCAGGCTTCCGCCCATTGTGCAATATTCCCCACTGCTGCCTCCCGTAGGAGTCTGGGCCGTATCTCAGTCCCAATGTGGCCGGTCACCCTCTCAGGCCGGCTACCCGTCAAAGCCTTGGTAAGCCACTACCCCACCAACAAGCTGATAAGCCGCGAGTCCATCCCCAACCGCCGAAACTTTCCAACCCCCACCATGCAGCAGGAGCTCCTATCCGGTATTAGCCCCAGTTTCCTGAAGTTATCCCAAAGTCAAGGGCAGGTTACTCACGTGTTACTCACCCGTTCGCCACTCGAGCACCCCACAAAAGCAGGGCCTTTCCGTTCGACTTGCATGTGTTAAGCACGCCGCCAGCGTTCGTCCTGAGCCAGGATCAAACTCTCCAATGAAAAAATATCACCCACCCACACACGCACACACAGCACGCACACAGGCAACAGTGACACCACGAAGAATCCAATACACTAACCCCAAACACTAACCAAAAAATATTCAGTCACATGTCCAGAATCACAAAGGAATCATAAACAAATCCGACACATCCACAACAAACAGATGCATCAAAAACTATTGACTATCAAAGACACACTGTTGAGTTCTCAAACATCACACCCACCACAACAATCCCCACACAAACCATGCAGAAACCATCACAAGGCGACCCGACCAACCCTACCACACCAACCCCGAAACCACAAAACCACGATCCCAGAACCAGCCAGCAGAACCAGCCAACCACACCACCACCAAAGCAGCAGCCCGGAAAACCATACCGGAACCCTCCCCCGCCGTCAAACCCGACAAGAAAACATCCCAAACACAGCCACCACCAAGAACCACACACGCAGCCCCCAACGGCCCAACACACACTACACACACCCCCACCACCAACACAAACCCACAAAACAGCCGAGGCGCTTGTCTGGCACGCATCTGCGGGTACACAAAATCGTCCGGGGACCGCCCAACTAGCGGCCCCCGGACGGATCATGATCAGGACAGGTCAGCGAGTCAGAGCACCCACAGTCTTCTTTCCACGGCGGACCAGGGCGACACGGCCACATAGGAAGTCGTCGTCAGTCAGACGCTGATCAGGATCGGCGACTTTAACATTGTTGAGGTAAGCCCCACCCTCGGCGACAGCACGCCTGCCCGCAGACTTGGTGTCAACCACACCAGCGGCAACCATCGCGCCAACCACTGTCGGGTACTCGCCACCTTCATGATGGGCGGCACCGAGCTCGTCAGACAGAGAGAGCACCGTCCGCTCATCGAGGTCGCGCAACTCGCCACGTCCGAAGATGGCCTGGGCTGCAGCCTCGGCAGCCTTGCGCTGCTCCACACCATGCACCAGATCGGTCAGGTCGTCCGCAAGGCAATGCTGAGCCGCTCTACGCCACGGTTCCTCCTCAGTCTTACGGGCAAGATCCTCAATCTCCTCCCGAGAACGAGGGCTAAAGATTTTGAGGTACTCAATGACCTTTGAGTCCTCCGCGTTGAGGAAGAATTGATGAAAGGCATAGGCGCTCGTCAACTCAGGATCCACCCATACCGTCCCAGACTCCGTCTTGCCGTACTTGGTACCGTCGGCCTTAGTAATCAACGGAGTCACCAACCCATGGACAACGTCACCGGTCGTCTTGCGAATGAACTCAGCACCGGCAGTGATGTTTCCCCACTGATCCTGAGCACCCGTTTGTAACGTACAGCCATAGCGTTTATGAAGTTCGTAGAAGTCCAGCGACTGCAACAGGACGTAGCTGAACTCCGTGTATGAGATACCGCTTTCTAGTCGTCGGGCAACGACGTCGCGGGCGAGCATACGGTTGACTGAGAAATGCTTGCCGACGTCGCGCAGCAAGTCTAGGGCTGTGTACTTAACCGTCCAGTCGTAATTATTGACGATCTGAGCAGCATTCCGGCCGTCAGTATCGACATACTTGCTCACCTGGTCCTTGATCGACTCCACCCACTCAGCAACGACTTCCCGATCGTTCATATGTCGCTCGCCGGTCATCTTAGGATCACCAATAAGACCGGTCGCCCCACCGACGAGGAGCAACGGCTTATGGCCGCGTTCCTGGAGGGCTCGCACCAGCATCAACTGGACAAGATGGCCAATATGGAGGCTTTTGGCGGTCGGATCAAAGCCCACATAGAAGGTGACGGGTCCTTGGGCGAGGTGAGCCTCCAACGCCTCACGGTCGGTGGAGTCAGCGACGAGGCCCCTCCACTCCAGGTCGTCCAACAGATCCGACACGTCATTTTCCTCTCGTCAACGACCTCGTGCGAAGCCGACTGACTATAAGTCTAGCGATGGGCCCGACCAGACAGTCTGTGTGTTCACGCAAATTCCTCACGCACCGAGCGCGACAGGATCTCAGCCGGCACCCCCGTCACGGCCATTTGCGAAAAGGCATCCGCAAGTTCTCCTGCATCCACCCCAATAGCACATATCAACGCGATAGTGTCATCTCCAGCAATCGTCCCCAACACGATGTCCAGACCTGCCTTATCAATGGCCGATCCGTAATACTGGGCCGCACCTGGTGGCGTTTTCAGGACGACCAAGTACTCGTTGTTCCGTACCCCGGTACACAGTTCCTTGGTCATCCTTGCTAACTTGACCCACGCCGGCGATCCTGTCGTCACATCGGAGGGATGCTCGCCCTCGGGAATCGAATAACACGGGTTCCCAGCATGATCACGTCCACGCACAGCACCAATCTCAACCAAATCACGTGACAACGTGCCTTGAGAGGCCACAAAACCCTCAGAAGCAAGGATCTCCCCTAGCTCAGCTTGGGAGGAGATTCGTCCCTCCTCAATTAAGGCGCGAATCCGGGCATGCCGCGCCGTACGTGAGGTCGGTGCACACTGCCCCTCACTCATCGAACCCCCTCGGTTACGCCCATCAGGAGCGCCTACTAAACATTCACCTAGCTACATATATGTACCATGGTGAGCCATGGAATCCAGTTGCTAGTTCAAAGCAAAGAGACAAGACCGGCGACAAAAATGGCCAGGGCCAGGTCAAAATCGTCATCTTGTCTAGCCGGATCAATCTTGCCCACCACCCCGAGGTCATGCAACTGGGTACGGGTCTGCTCCTCCATCGTGTGGCCAAGCACCAAGTGCACCAAGGCCCGACAGACCGAATCCGCACGCTCGCGGCAGACCCCCTGACACTCCATAAATTGGCGCAACTTAACGGTTGGGTCGGTTTTCCCTAGTCCCACCGAGATCGTTGACGCAACGAGTTCAGCACCGTCACGGTGAGCAAGGAGAGTAGCCCTAAAACATCGCGCCCATTCGTCAACTCCGTCGGAAAGTTCGGCGTCCTGAGATGGCACCGTCGTTGGGCCTCCGTCAACCGCAAGAATTTCGTCGCTTACCGCAGCAAGCAAGCTCTGCTTATTAGCAACGTGCCAGTACAGCGCTCCCGCCTTCACTCCAAGACGCTCAGCCAGACGTCGCATGGACAGGTCTCCGAGCCCGTACGCGTCGAGAATCTCTACTCCTGCCCGAACAACGTCCGGCTTCGTCAGGCTCACGATGACTCCCTTGACGACGACACCATTTCCGGGGGTAGTCCACATTGGTGCTGCCTCATGGACTACATTGAATCCCGTTCAATCCTGAACGGCGTTCAGGACGTCTCCAGTCTCGGAAGGACCAGGGTATTGCTGAATCTAGCCGACATGACCGAACGCGGCCTGAGGGGGGAGTCCATTACCCGCGAGGAGGCCCTCGAGATTCTTCGCAGCAGTGATGATGAGCTCATGTCAATCATCGCCGCCGCCGGAAAAGTGCGTCGCCACTTTTTCGATAACCGGGTTCGCCTCAACTACCTGGTCAACCTCAAGTCCGGCCTGTGTCCCGAAGACTGCTCCTATTGCTCGCAGCGTCTGGGATCGCGTGCCGAGATCACGAAATACTCCTGGGCCGATCCGCAGAAGGTACACGACGCCGTCGAGGCTGGGATTGCCGGTGGTGCACGTCGCGTCTGCATGGTGGCCTCCGGTCATGGTCCATCTCGGCGAGACGTCGAGCGCGTCAATGGCATGGTACGTTCCCTCAAAGCCGACCACCCCGACGTTGAGGTTTGTGTCTGTTTGGGGTTTGTCGACGACGAGAAGGCCGCTTCCATCAAGGAGGCGGGCGCCGACGCCTACAACCACAATGCCAATACCGCTCGCTCTCATTACGGCAAGATCTGCAGTACCCACTCCTACGAGGACAGGATGGATACCGTCGAAGTCCTCAAGCGCAATGGTCTGTCGCCCTGCTCCGGAGTTATTGCCGGCATGGGCGAGACCGACGAGGAATTCGTCGATGTTATCTTCGACCTGCGCAAGCATGGGGTCGATTCGGTGCCGGTGAATTTCTTGCTCCCCTTCGAGGGCACTCCGCTGGCCGGTGGAGCCCAGCACATCACCCCACAGTGGTGCCTCAAGCGTCTAGCCATGGTGCGCTTTGCTCACCCCGACTCCGAGGTGCGCGCCGCTGCCGGGCGTGAGCAACACATCCGTACCATGCAGCCGCTAGCCCTTGAGGTCGTCAACTCGATCTTCCTGGGGGACTACCTCACCAGTGAAGGGGCTGCCGGCGCCGCCGACCTGCAGATGATCGAGGATGGTGGATTCATTCCGGAGGGGGCCGACGGTCAACCGATGGTTCACACCGACGTCAATTCGCATCATTCAGCAAACCTGCCCGTCAACGCGGTCCCGATCCGTCATCGCGGCATCGGAACCGAAGTTCCGGCGAACGCCTAACTACTCGAGTCACATCGTGGGGTGGAAGCGATGGCGTCGTCTCCACCCCACATACATCAGTTGTGCTGGGAGTCCGCCGTCGTCACAGACTCCGGCGGCGGGCGGAAACCAGGACGCCTGAGCGTCCAAAACCCGTCCCTGCCTCATAATCGATCAAGCTGCGCGACTCACCGGAGGTCTGTGTCCCGAACTCACCTCGGCTCGCGAAGGCCTCGCACGATCCTCGACGACATTGGCAGCGTCAGGACCTCAACTGGGCACCGCAGGTTTCCTCAGCCCGCGCCACCGCAGCGTCACGAGTCTCGAGGGCCTCAGAGTCGGTCAAGGTTCGGTCAGCTCCCCTCAGCCGCAGGTTGAAAGCCAACGACTTGCGGTTATCACCCACCTGCTCGCCCTCGTAGACGTCGAAAAGCTCGACGGACTCAAGCAACGGTCCCGCTCCCTCGATGAGAGCCTGCCGAACATCCTCTGCAGCAACAGACTTATCAACGACCAGGGCAACGTCCTCCTTGGCGACCGGGAAGCTTGAAATAGCCATGACCTCACCACCGCGCGGAGCCGCAGCTACCAAAGCATCTAGATTGAACTCGACCGCACAGGTGCGCTGAGGCAGACCAGCCTTCGACACTACTGTGGGGTGCAACTCACCAGCATGGCCAATGACCTTCCCATCGACGATGAGAGCCGCACAACGACCGGGATGCCATGGAGCCTGACGGTCAGCCTTGCGCACCAGCCTCACGCCAAGAGCATCAGCAGCCTTCTGGGCGACCAGCACAGCGTGTCGCCAGTCAGCCTTGACCGACTCTCCATCCCAGCGATCGGGCAGCCAGCTGCCACAGATCACGGCCGCGAGCATGCGCGGCTGGGCTGGCAAGGCGGCGTCGATCTCGGCAAGGACTTCATCGGAGGGGCGCTCGTCGACACCGGGACGCGGTGCCGCAGCCGGAGTGACGGCGCGGAATACAGTTCCGCTTTCGAACACTGCAAGATCATCCTGAGATCGCGACATATTCGTCGTTACTGCATGGAATAGACCAGGCAACAACGTAGTGCGTAGGTAGGGGCGAGTATCGTCAAGCGGATTGGCAAGTTTGACAGTTGCGTGACGCGTGTCATCACCGCTAATGCCGAGAACGTCGAGATCCTTATCCCCGATGAATGGCAAGGTGATGAGCTCGACGAACCCAGCCTCGACAACTGAACGCAGCACCCGACGACGACCCCGCTGAGCCTTCGTCAGACCGCTAGCACCCAAGCTCGGGGGCAGAACAGCCTTGATGCGATCAAACCCAATCTTGCGGCCGATCTCCTCAACATAGTCGTAGGCATCGACAAGGTCAGGACGCCAAGTCGGGGCAACAAGGTGAAGGGAGTCCCCCAATGCGGTCACCTTAACCCCAGAACGCGTCAAGATCTCGATGACCTCTTCAGTTGGCACCTTCGTGCCGAGAATCCGGTTAGGTAAATCAACGTTGATCGTTTGACGTGGCATCTCGGGGACCTCACCAACGACGGTGGGCTCACCGACGGTGGCACCGCCGTACTGGGCGAGCAATTCCGCTGCGCGAACGGCTGCGGTATGGGCGCAAATCGGATCAACGCCCCGCTCAAAGCGGCGGGAGGCCTCCGAACCGAGCTTGTGGCGTCGGTAAGCACGAGCGACCGTCATCGGGTCGAAGTGAGCGCCCTCGAGGATGATTGACGTCGTCTCAGCAGTCACTTCGGTGGCCGCACCACCCATGACGCCAGCCAGGCCAATGGCTCCCGAGTCGTCGGCGATGACTAGATCGTCAGGATCGAGGGTGCGATCGGTGTCGTCGAGGGTCAATAGATGCTCACCCTCGTGGGCCTTACGGACCACAATCGTCCCGCTGACGTTGTCGGCATCATAGGCATGAAGCGGCTGACCAGACTCCAACATGACGTAGTTGGTAACGTCGACAACCAGATTAATCGGACGCATCCCGGCACGGGTGATACGGTCGGTGATGAACCGGGGCGTTGGAGCGCCGAGGTTCATACCACTGACCGGCAGAGCGATGAACTGGCTGCAGGCGTCAGATTGGACGTCCACAGCAACGGGACCCAGCACCGGACCGATGGGCTCCTCGTCGTAAGGATCGCGAAAGTGTACCGACATGGCGTGCGCCACCTCGCGGGCGATGCCGCGCATCGACATGCAGTAGCCGATATCTGGAGTGACGTCAACATCCAGGACCTCTTCAGGGACCCCGAGAATCGGCAAGGCGTCCTCGCCGGGAACGAGCTGGTGACCCTCCACCGATGGTGGCAGGGTGATGATGCCGGCGTCGTCGACACCGATACCCAACTCGTCGGAGGCACACAGCATGCCGTCAGACATGTGGCCGTACGTCTTTCGGGCACTAATGGCGAATCCGCCGGGGAGCACGGCGCCAGGCAGAGAGACGACAACCCAGGCTCCCTCGACGGCATTGGGAGCGCCACAGATGATGCCGCGGCCCTCGACCCCCTCCTCAATGTTCTTAGGATGTCCCTCTGCGTTATAGCGGGGGCCAACGTCAACCCGGCACCAGTTAATGACCTTGCCGTTCTTCTGCGGTTCGGGAACCGAAGAAAGAATGTGTCCGATCACGATCGGGCCGGTCAGCTCCCCACCAACGACCTCGACCTTCTCAACGGTCGCTGTGTGGTTGGTCAGCGCCTTGGCCACCTTGTCAGTAGTGGTGCCGTCTGGCAGATTAACCATGGCCTGCAGCCATGACATAGGAACCTTCATCGTGCTCCTCCCCTCAGTGAGCGGCTGAATCGAACGTCACCCTCGACGAAGTCGCGCAGGTCGGGGGCATTGTTGCGGAACATCACCGTGCGATCGATGCCCATGCCAAAGGCGAAGCCGGAGTAGACGTCCGTGTCGATACCGCAGGCAATAAGTACCCGTGGGTTGACGACCCCGCAGCCGCCCCACTCGATCCACCCCTCGGAACGGCAGGTGCGGCACGGACGATCAGGGTTGCCAACCGAGGCCCCATGACAGACGAAACATTCCAGGTCGACCTCAGCGCTGGGCTCGGTGAAGGGGAAGTAGTGTGGACGGAAACGGGTGCGCACGGCACCGAACATGGCGCGGGCAAAAGCGTCGACGGTGCCCTTGAGGTGACCCATGGTGATGCCCTTGTCGACGCACAATCCCTCGACTTGATGGAAGACTGGAAGGTGAGTGGCATCGTACTCATCGGCACGGAAAACCTTGCCCGGGCTGATAATGCGCACCGGAGGTTGCTGCTTAAGCAAGGTGTGGATCTGCACCGGACTGGTAGCTGTGCGCATGCACTTACCGTCATCAACCGGGTCGAGCCACAGCGTGTCCTGCAAGGCACGAGCCGGGTGATCAGTGCCAAGGTTCAGAGCGTCGAAGTTGAACCACTCGGATTCAGCTTCGGGACCCTCAGCAACTTCCCAACCCATAGCAGTGAACACGTCGCAGACGTTGTCAATAAGAGCCGTGATCGGGTGCGGAGCACCTTGAGGCGAAGTAACAACCGGTAACGTAACGTCGGTGGTTTCCGCTGCGAGTCGAGCCTCAAGCTCAGCCTCGGCAAGTTCCTGTTGGCGAGCCTTTAAGGCCTGATTCACCCGCCCTCGAGCCTGCCCAATGCGCTTACCGGCATCCTTGCGGGCAGCAGGCGGCAGCGCACCAATCTCGCGGTTGGCCAGAGCCAGCGCAGACCGGTCACCGGTATGAGTGATACGCACCTGCTTAAGCTCAGCAGTAGTAGAAGCCCGGGCAATCGCCTCCAAGGCCTCGGCCACCCGGGCCTCGACCTGATCGGCGTCCAGGGCGCTTACCTGGACCGGGTCATAATTCGTGTTGGGGCCACTCATGGGCCTTCCCCCTGATGGGTTGACGTTGGACAACGCGCGTGTTCCGGACACACGTGTACGACTAATGGACATAAGTCTAGTGGCGTCGACGCCGTCAACAATGGCCGGGCGCCCTACACTCTTCAGGCTCGCTGTTCACTTGCTGTGGCGTACAGCACTACTGCGGCTGCGGTTGAGAGGTTGAGAGACTCGGCGGCCCCCCACATCGGGACCCCCACGATCTCATCAGCTAAAGCTCGATCGGCCTCAGGAAGGCCCCACGCCTCATTACCCATCAACCATGCAATAGGCCGCTTGAGGCATCCTGACCGAGCAACGACGTCAAGGCTATGGCCTCCCCCGTCAGCCGCCAATACCGACATCTGGTGTTGATGGGCCCACTCAACCGCATCGGCCAGCTCGACACCGACAACGACGGGCAAGTGAAAGATCGACCCGACCGAAGAGCGAACCGTCTTGGGGTTATGTGGATCAACCGATCCCCGCGTCAAGATGACGCAATCGGCGCCAAACGCGTCGGCGCAGCGGATGACCGTTCCGGCATTTCCGGGATCGCGCACTTGAGCGCAGATGACGGCGAGACGAACAGCTTCGTCAGGCAGCTCACGACGCGTAACCTGCCGACATACCGCGAAGATCCCCTGACTGGTGACGGTATCAGAAAGCGCATTGACATCCTCGTCAGTGAGCACCACGACCCGAACGCCACGACATGTAGCCACCTCGACATGCTCAGCATCGCGAGCTGGGTCCGAGGTTGCCAACAAATTGACTTTACCCGGCCATGCTAGGGCTTCACGAACTGCCTGCGCACCTTCTACCAAGAACAGCCCGGACTCATCGCGTCCGCGCCGAGATGAAAGACGACGGGCCGAACGCAATGACCCCTTCGAGATGCGATCCCATCCCAAATAGTCGTCGTTCGGCCCGCCAGTCATGGCCATCTCAGGCAGCAGCGTTCTGCGGCTGGCTAGCCTTAGCGACCTCGACCAGGCTGTTAAAGGCGTTAATGTCGGAGACGGCAAGCTCAGCGAGCATCTTGCGGTCGACCTCGACGCCAGCGTTCTTCAGACCGTTGATGAAACGGTTGTAGGTCATGCCCTGGGCACGGGAAGCAGCATTGATGCGCTGGATCCACAGCGAGCGGAAGTCGCCCTTCTTAGCACGACGGTCACGGAACGAATAAGTGGCCGAATGGAGGGTCTGCTCCTTGGCCTTGCGGTACAGGCGCGAGCGCTGACCACGGTAACCGGAGGCCTGATCGAGGACCTCACGACGCTTCTTCTTGGCATTCACAGAACGCTTCACGCGTGCCATAGTGATTCTCCTTGGATCTCCCGGGGTCAATCCCGGGTTGGTTCGAGGCGGGTATCGCCCAACGGATTTGGGGGGGACGTCGTCAGCCGCGACGTCGGCTGTCATCAACGGCCAGGATGACCAGCGAGCAGCTTCTTAACCTTGGCAGCCTCGCCCTTGGACAGCACGGTCTCCCCGGTCAGACGGCGAGTAACGCGCGAGGACTTGTGCTCGTTGAGGTGGCGTTTGCCGGCCTTGCGAGCGGTGACCTTGCCCGAGCCGGTCACCTTGAAACGCTTCTTCGTCCCGGAGTGGCTCTTCATCTTGGGCATGGATAGCTCCATTCGTTCATGTATGTCGTCCCGCGAACCGGAGGGAAGGTCCCGGGCTGGCTCACCGGCGAAAACCGGATCGCCAGGTTCTGAGCAACGCTCAGAGGTCAATGTCAGGATCCATATTGTCGGCCGGACCCTTCTTCTTCTTTTTCTTCGCAGTGCCTGCAGCAGCCCGCTGCGCAGCCTCGTAGGCCTTATCAGCCTCAGCAGCCTCGGCACGCTCAGCGGCGCGACGGTCACGCTCAGCCTTCTGATCCGCCTTGGCCTGGTTCTTCTTACGAGTCGGAGCCAGGATCATGAGCATGTTGCGGCCTTCCTGTTTGGGAGGAGACTCGACGGTCGCGTACTCAGTCAGATCATCGGCAAGACGACGCAGCAGGTTGACCCCGAGCTCCGGTCGAGACTGCTCACGACCACGGAACATAATCGTGATCTTGACCTTGTCCCCGGCCTTGAGGAAGCGCAGAACGTGGCCCTTCTTGGTCTCATAGTCGTGGTCATCAATCTTCGGACGAAGCTTCATCTCCTTAATGATGGAGTTCGCCTGGTTGCGTCGTGACTCCCGGGCCTTTTGGGCCGCCTCGTACTTGAACTTGCCGTAGTCCATGAGCTTGACGACAGGGGGCCGGGCCTGCGGAGCCACCTCGACGAGGTCGAGGTCCTGCTCGCGGGCAAGTTGCAATGCCTGCTCGACCCTGACGATGCCGACCTGTTCGCCATTAGGGCCGACCAGGCGCACCTCGGGAACGCGAATCCGCTCGTTGATGCGGGGTTCAGTACTGATGGGGTCCTCCCGGATGTCTGTTCTCTTAGATCGTGGCGCATAACTGCGCCTCCACGATCCGGATACAAAATAAGGCCCTCGCGAATGCGCGAAGACCTGACACGTGGGATGTACACACATCCCGCCAAGCCGATGAAACTCATCAGCATAACCCGGCGAACGGAATCCGCCTAGGTGGGAGGTCAGGCCCCCGCTTACGCAAGACCAGTTTTGCCCTGATCGCTTCGCTCATGGTACGGCAAGAGATGACATCGCCACAAATCGGGGCTAAACGTAGCGAGAGGACGACACCGGCGAAACTGACAGGGTCATCCCAACCCCCTGCTGCGCGCCCATCCCCAACCATCATCGAGTTTCACGAGTCGCCCGCCATCCTCGATTGGCTTGAGGACATCAGTCCCGATGACGAGGGGCGCTGGACCAGCCACGTCAATAAGAAGGGCATCAGCCGCCACCTCGGTCACTGTGGCCGCAAGATCTGGGAGACGGCCCGGTACCGGACGAGCCCGCGAGTCCCACGCTGTGAGGGAGTCAATCCCGGTGAATGCCAACAGAGCGGTGTTTCCTAACTTGTTAGTGAGCTTCACAGCACCGATTTCCCCCTCCTCATCTGCCATCACCGGCATGAATAGGCGTACTCCTGCGCACAACGTGGACACTGCTTCAAGGTAGGACTGTCGGTAAACCTCCGGATCGTCAGTAAGACAAGTGGCCAGGACGGCGCGAGCTCGGGGATCGGCGTCTCCCATGTCGCCGCCGGTCGGAGATAGTGGAACAGACACCTGCAGAACACTAGTTGACAGTCAACGCCAGAATCAGCGAGTCCCAGAACGCAAGTACGCCCCTGGATGTGGAACAGTGGAGGTATGAGCGAACCGACCGTCGTTGCCGTCGTCACCATTGTGCTGATCGTCCTACCGCTGCTGTGGGCCCTGTCGGGGTGGTTTTCCCGCCGCTCCTCACGCGCCATGCTTCGCGGAGTGGGTCTAGCTCTCATTACTGTTGGTCTGGTACTAACTGGCCTGATGCGCCTTCTCGTCCGGGCGATCCGCCTCGTCGTGGATTGGTTCGCCGGTACGGTCATGACGACGACCATTTGGATCGGCATCATCGTCATCGCTGTGGGCCTCGTTACCTGGTTTGTGTCTGGGATCATGCCACCGGTCGATCGCGAGACTGGACGTCAGCGTCGTCAAGACCATGCTGCCCGTAAGCAGGCGCGCGGCGACTCGCAAACCAAGGGTCCTCGCTCTACAAAGACCCCGGACCACAATCCCACAGGTAATAATGCCCCGACAACCGGTACGGCCCCGTCACAAGGTGCCTCAAAAGCTCAGCAGACCCCAACCGACGCGCCGGTGGCCACGTCAGGGCCTGCTTCCAGCCCGAAGCCCACGATCTCGACTGCCGATAAGGACGAAGACGCCGAACTCGAGGAGATCTTGCGCAAGCGCGGGATTGAGTAATCCCTCGTTCACAGACACTCCTGTCCCGGAGTTCAGAACCCGATCACTTCCTGATATCCGACTACAGGCGACATGCAGATAACTCGGTTGACAAAATCACTCGAGCGCCAGCGTCCCACAATTGGTCCATAAGGCCTTGCACTACTGTACGCGGCACCATAGCTCGCACGGCATACCAGCCGTCCTTGGACAACGGCGACACTGTGGGAGCCTCGAGCCCCGGCGTCAGGGCGGTAGCGGCATCAAGAGCTTCAGCGGAAACATCGTAGTCGACCATGACGTAGGTACGAGCGACCTGCACGCCGTCAATACGACGCATAAAGTGATCAAACGTCGTACTACCAGCGAAGTCTCGACGTTGAACCAGCACAGCCTCAGACTCCAAAATGACGTCACCAAAAATCTCGAGGCCAGCCCTGCGCAGGGTTGTCCCAGTCTCGACGACGTCAGCAATTGCATCGGCAACTCCGAGGCGGATCGACGACTCAACTGCACCGTCTAAGTGAATGAGGTGAGCATCAATCCCCCGCTCCGTCAGAAAAGCGCTCAACAGGCCGGGGTAAGAGGTAGCGATCCGCTTTCCCGCCAGCCCTTCGATAGTGTTTTGGGGACTCTTAGGAGCGGCAAAACGAAAGCGGGAATGACCAAACCCCAGCCCTTTGATCTCGGTGGCATCAGCATTGGAATCAAGTAAGAGATCCCGTCCGGTAATACCAATATCGAGGGTCCCCTCCCCCACATACACCGCGATATCGCGAGGCCTCAGATAGAAGAACTCCACCCCGTTCTCCTCATCGACCAGGGTGAGATCCTTGTGATCTGTGCGTTGGCGGTAGCCAGCCTCGGCGAGCAGGGAGGACGCTGCCTCTGAAAGAGCACCCTTATTCGGCACAGCAATGCGAAGCACGTCGGACATGAAGTCTCCTCAGGGATTATCAGGGATGACGATGACAGGTCGGGAATGTCCGGGAATTCACAGATGCTTATAGACGTCGTCGAGCGACAAGCCCTGCTTAATCATCATGACCTGCAGGTGATAAATCTCCTGGCTGATCTCCTCAGCCAACCGTTCATTGCCCTCGTGCTCAGCTGCCATCCACACTTCGGAGGCTTCCTCCACGATTTTCTTACCGATGGCATGTACTCCGCGGTCAAGCTCCTCGACGGTTCCCGAACCTGCAGGACGGGTCTGTGACTTTATTGCCAGCTCGGCGAAAAGTTCCTCGAATGTCTTGCTCACAGTTGCCAGGCTACCGATTGTCCTAGCACCGCCACAGATGCGCCCACGTGACGGACCGTTGCTATGTCAGTGACAGGGGTCGTCGGTGACCGCACGTTGGGCACGCCACCACGTCACAAATCCGTATAGGCAGAAAGCTCCATAGAAGACGTACATGAGAGCGCTCGGGTAGTACTGGGCCGTGGCCAGTAGCGGGACGCCAACGACATCGACCGCAATCCACACAAACCAGAACTCATTCCAGCCGCGCGCCATCCCCCAGGTCGCAAGGATCGATCCAGTAAGAATCCACGAATCCGACAGCGGACCCCAGGACCCCAATGCCTTGAGAGCGAAGGTGAAAACAACAAGCATGATGACAGTAGCTGTCAGCGCCAAAATGCGTTCTCTACGAGTGGCCCAGCGCGGGTGGACGGCCACTTGGGACGCGCCATTATTGTGCCGGGTCGCTGCCCAGACCACCCAGCCATAGGCGCTTGTCGCGAGGAAAAAGATCTGACGCCCAGCCTGTCCCCACAGATTAAGGTCCTGCGGAGTGTGAAATACCCCACCGAGAAACACCGTGAAAAGGATGACGTTGCCGATAATGCCGACTGGCCAAGCCCATAGTCGACGTCGGGCACCGCCGAGAGCCGAGGCAAGCCCGAATAGATTCCCAATGACCTCACGCCACAGGATCGGCTTTCCTAGACCCACATCAAGCTGGGCATTAAGCAGGGACGCGAGAACGTCGGACACAGCACACACCTTTCCAACCACCCACAGGTGGCCGCCCTATTCTCGCAGATCGGCAGCAGTCCGTCGCATCACATCGGAGGCCACGGCAAGGCAGGCCTCAGCCCGCTCGGTCCCGGGAAGGCACCAAACTCCAGAAGACCCTGGGCACGTTGTCTCACCGCATCGATCTCCTCTGGGGTAATGAGATCCTCAAAATCAGTGTCAGCAATGGTGAGGACCTCGTCGAGCATCATCTCCTCGACAGGCTCCAACGGCTGACCGGCCCATCCCCACAGCACCGTTCGAAGCTTAGGATCTGTGTGAAAGGTCAAGCCATTATCGACCGCCCAGACGTGGGCAGTACCGCCGAGATCAGGATCAGGACCGACTAAGACATGTCCACCCTTACGATCAGCGCTATTCACGACGGCGTCGAATAGGGCCAGGGCACGCAACGCCGGGTGAGGAGAATGGGCAAGCCCAATCTCCCGATCATCTTCGTCGACCCCCAGCGGAAACCCGTGCCAATGCGGTGGAAGACGCTCGGTCACGTCGACACGAACCAGAGGGCTCTCAACGTCGTCGTCGATCCAACGCTGCATCGAGCCAGGTCCTTGTGGTCCATCGCCGACGAGAACCGTCACCGGCACAAGACCGATACCCATCACCTGGGACAAGAGGCATGCCGCTACCTCCCGCCTAGCGAGGGTGCCCGATGGGAAATCGTGGAGACGACGTTTGCGTGCTGTCGGCTTATACACCCACAGCCGAAGGTCGGCATCACGCACCAGCAGCGCACCGTTACTGGAACCAGGCGAGGCCTCCTCAACGTGCCATGGAGCTCTCGGCCCGGGAGGACATGGCAGATTCCAGGGATTCGTCATGCTCACCACACCAGGGGCTTACGGTAGCCATTCGACCGCGGGCACAGATGGCCCTCGGCCGAGAGGATCTGCTGCGAACAATATGGGCAGTATTGACGCCCGGATGCGACGACGACACGGCACCTCGCGACGAACTGGCGAGCTTGAGACGTCGTCATGAGGATTTCCAGGGAATCTGGGGCCACCTCAGGGAGGGTTGTCAGCAGCATTGCTGGGTCTTTGATCATGAGTTCGTCATCGCTGGCAGCGTACATCTCGATCTCGATGCGCTTAGTCTCATCGTCAAAGGCCATCGCCATCGTCCCAACGGCGAACTCTTCCTCGAGTGGCGCATCGAGAGGGGCCAGATCGTCTGGGTTGTCGACTGACGGTGGGACGAATACATCCGCAACATGCGCAGCCAGACCGTCCAAGATCCTGTCCATTTGAAGGGCAAGCTGATCGATCTGGACCTTTTCGCAACGGACTGTCACGACTCGGGAACCCTCACGGACTTGCAGATGGAAGACACGCGCTCCTGGCTGGCCCACGGTGCCGACCACCACGCGGTCGGGTCGTTCGAGTCGGAAGGTGCGACGAGTCATATTCCTACCCTAGCTACGCGATCGAGATACGCGGGTTGGCGACCGTTTCGCTGGGTGTCTCCACCAAAGTGCCGCCGGCACTCGATGCCACCCCTGCAGGCTCGTCGGGGTGCCAATGACGAGCTTGGAGACGTCAGGCTTCGCTGTTCTGTCTCAAGGTCGGCTTGAGGGTGCTCCGTTAGGGTGATCGAGGACGAGGAGGATGCACATGCGCATGAGAACCGTCGGGGCCAGCGGCCTCAAGGTATCTGCCATTGGGCTGGGGTCCCTGACATGGGGCGGGCAAACCGACGCTCGTAAGGTTCGCTCGTTGGTTCGTCGCTTCGTTGACGCCGGTGGCAATCTCGTCGATACCGCACCAGCGTATGGAGGCGGGTTCGCCGAACAACTCATCGGAAAGCTCACCCATACCGATATCAGTCGAGATGACCTTGTCATAGCGACCAAGGCGGGATTCATTGTTGAAGGTCATAAGAGAATCGTCGATACGTCACGCAGTGCGCTGTTGCGCGACCTCGAAGGGTCCCTGCGCCGTCTCCACACCGATCACGTCGATCTTTGGCAAGTTCATGCCTGGGGAGATGCCCCCATCGAAGAAACCTGTGCGGCACTCGACCATGCCGTGACATTGGGAATGGCCCGGTACGTCGGGGTCTCCAACTTCGTGGGTTGGCAAGCCGCCACGGCAGCGACCTGGCAGCGGGCAACAGGAACACGGACCCCTCTAGTCAGTAACCAGGTGGAATACTCCTTGCTGGCTCGACGTGCTGAAATCGAGGTCGTTCCTTCGGCCCAGCACCACGGGATGGGACTTCTGGCATGGTCAGCGCTAGGTCGCGGCGTGTTGGGAGGCCGGTACCGACACGGAACTCCTAAGGATTCCCGGGGCGGTTCTGATCGCCTGTCTTGGTTCGTGCAGCCCTATCTGACGCGCAAGTCCAACGCTGTCGTCGAGGCTATTGTGAAGGCGGCCGACGGGCTGGGAGCGACGGTCCCGCAAATCGCGCTGGCATGGGTGCGTGATGCCCCTGTAGTCGCCTCGGCCCTTGTCGGACCGAGGACCACCTCACAGCTCGAAGAATTGCTCGGAGCTGACGAGGTCAGTCTTCCTAAGGAGATCACCTCAGCCCTCGACGACATCACCGGCGGGCCAAACCTCGCCCGCGAAGAAGCCTAGGGTCGAAGAGCTCAGCGCTCGCCGCGTGGCACCCACGGAGTCGATACCGGACCATCGTAAAGCTCGCGAGGACGGGAAATCCTCGTTGTCGGATCCTCAAAAACCTCCTTCCAGTGGGCGATCCAACCAGCCATCCGCCCGATAGCGAACATGACAGTGAACATGTTCAGCGGAATGCCTAGCGCGCGTAAAACGATCCCGGAATAGAAGTCCACGTTGGGGTACAGCCTGCGCTCGATGAAGTAGTCGTCGGCCAGCACAGCTTCCTCCAGCTCCATGGCAACGTCGAGCAGCGGATCCGGTTTGTGCATGGTGTCGAGCAGCGGACCGACGACACTGCGGAAGATTCTCGCTCGGGGGTCCCAATTGCGGTAGACGCGGTGCCCGAAGCCAGAAATCCTCTCCCCTGAATCTTTGGCCTTCGCCAGGTATTGACGTGGGATGAGTCCAGAATCGCGGATGCGTTGTAAGGCGAGCACAGCGTTGACGTTGGCGCCACCGTGGCGGTCTCCCCACAGAGCGCACACTCCGGCTGAACACGACGTGAAAAGGTTGGCACCCGAGGACCCAACCATCCGCACTGTCGAGGTCGAACAGTTCTGGCCGTGATCAGCGTGTAGCACGAAGAACAGGTTGAGGGCCCTTGCCGCCACCGGATCCGGCTCGTAAGCGCGGTACGGCAGAGAAAACATCATGTGCATGAAATTTTCGACATATTTGAGGTCATAGCGCGGGTAAATCGCTGGCTCCCCAATAGACGCCTTATAAGAAGCAGCCGCGATCGTCCTCACCTTGGACATGAGCTTGGCAGCCGCGTCGGTGAAGGACTCCTCATCAGTGATTCGCGGACGGTCGTGGGTGCTCATCGCGTTGATCATCGAGGACATGATCGCCATCGGGTGGCCGTTAGGTGGGAAGGCATTGAAGTGAAGGTTCATCGACCGGTGTAATGCCGAATACTCGGTCAAGCGATTCCGGAAGTCGTCGCGTTGAGCCTCAGTGGGCAGGTGACCGAAGATCAGCAGCCAGGCGGTCTCCACAAAGGAGACGCGCTCCTTAGCTAAGGTCTCGATGGGTAGGCCACGATAGGTGAGCACGCCTTCTTCGCCGTCAATCCACGAGATCGCCGAGCGGCAGGACGCAGTATTGGCGAATGCCGGGTCGAAGGTTGTCACCCCGCCGGTTAGTTGACGAAGGTTAGAAATGTCGATGACTCGATCGCCGGTGGTTCCTGCGATAACGGGCAAAGTGTATTCCTGGCCGTCCAGGATAAGGGTTGCCGTTGGTCCGCCCTCCGGCTTCTTATGTGGGACACTCATCATCAGGCCTCCTGCAGTATGTGATCGACGACCTTGGCACCGAAAACGAGGGATCCGACGGGGACTCGCTCGTCGACTCCGTGGAAGAGATTGATGAAGTCGAAGTCGGCCGGCAATCTCAGCGGAGTGCAGCCGTAGTAATTGATTCGTCGACCGTCAGGCAAAACTGCGAACCCTTTAGCGTCGGTTCCTGCCGAATTGAGGTAGGGCAGCACAACAGCCCCAGGGTCCTCAGCGTCAACGGCCCGGCGAATCGCATCGACGGCTGCTCCCTCAAAGGGCGCCGCTGTTGCCGGCTTGCGGGAGATCGTCTCGAAGTCGATTCCAGGACCAGCCAAAGACTTAATCGTCAAAATCATATCCTCCTCGGCCCCGGGGATGAATCGGGCGTCGACCTCGGCGCTGGCACGCGTCGGCACGACGTTGACCTTGTAACCCGCCGATAGCACGGTCGGGGTGACATTGTGCGCGCAGCACGCAGCCACCATGCGCGACAGGGACCCGATGGGAGACAGGCTGGATTCGAGATCATCGCGGTCGATCGTCAGACCCCACATGGCGGCGACCTGGTTAAGGAACTCTTCCTGGACCGGGTGATGTAGGTCGGGCCATTGGTAGGAGTCGATACGGGACAGGGCATCAAGCACACGGGTGACGGCGTTGTCCGGGTTGCGCATAGACCCGTGCCCTGTGCTGCCGGTGGCGCTCATCCGGAACCACCACAGCCCCTTCTCGGCGGACTGGATGACGTAAACTCGCTTGCCCTGCGGCGTCGTCAAGGAAAAACCACCGACTTCGCTGATGGCTTCGGTGACGCCGTCAAAGGCCTCCGGATGAGTGGCCCCGAGCCACGTTGAACCGAGGGTTCCGGAGCATTCTTCATCGGCGAACATGATGAAGCGAATGGGGCGGGACGGCACTTCACCTCGACGCTGACGAGCTCGAATAGCCGAGAGGACCATCGCCAGAAACCCCTTCATGTCGATGGCGCCCCTCCCCCACACGCAGTTGTCGTGGATCTCGCCAGACAGCGGGTGATGAGTCCAGTCGGCAGCCTCGAAGGGGACGGTGTCGCTATGGCCGTGCAGCAGCAGGGCGGGACGACTCGTATCGGTACCTTCCGGCGCCCACTCGGCGACCAAGGTGACACGGCCGGGCTCGGATTCGTGGAGGGTCACGCCGACTCCGATTTCATCGAGGAGCCCGGTCACGTAGTGACACATCTCGACCTCGCCCCGAGCGTCCTGTGGACCAAAATTCTGCGAGTCGATCTGAATCATTCGCGAGCAGATGTCGACAACTTCGGCCTGCGGGCAATCTGGCCCGTCGACAAGGTTCTCGACGGTCATACTGAACAGATCTGACATGTCGCGATTGTGTCACCAGGAAGGGGCTACGCCCCCAATCGGGGCGCTCAATGGACACTGATTTGCATTGCTGACCGAAGGTCCATTACAGTTCTGTGACTGTCCGGCACCGCGCAAAAGCGTGGAATCGGCGCCCCGAGTCCGGGTGGCGGAATTGGTAGACGCGCTAGCTTGAGGTGCTAGTGGCCGATTAAGGCTGTGGAGGTTCAAGTCCTCTCTCGGACACCCCGGGATTGCTCCCCGGCCAAGTTTTCTTGGCCGGGGACCTTTGTTTTTAGTCGTGTTGTGTCAAGTTGTGTGTAGGAGAGGTCGGGTTAGTGAATTCCAGCCCTTAGACCTGGCCAATGCGAGACAGCAACCAAGGCGGCCGCGATCTCACTCCGCCATCGATCACGGCCAGCCCAGGCACTAAGAGTTGGGGGGCAGACTGTTAAAACTGCTTTCGCTTCCCGGTCACACCATTGCCAGTGACGACACGTATGCTGGCGACCGCGACCAGCAGCCACGCTCCTGACGCGGGCGACTCATGGTGCACGCTACGCTCACCGCACCTACAAGTGGGCCTATCCGCCGTCACTGTGCAACCATGGCCTACTGCTCAATAACGACCATTGCAAAGGCAAGATGGGATAATCGCGCTAACGATACCGAGGATGGTCATCCTCCCAGGCTGAAATTCGCCTCATGCACGGTTGTCCAGACCAGCTCGCCGGCAGCCCATGACGAACCTCAGGGCTCCTATCGTACGTAGCAATCGCCTTCGAGGATGAGGCGGCTCAATCGACGCAAAGGAGCATCTTGATGTCATTCCCACGCAAACTCAGCGCATTGGCGGTTGCCAGTACCATGGCGGTGACCGGCGTAACCATGGCAACTCCGGCCCTGGCCAACACCGGCACCAGTTCCCAGCCGGCTGCAGCGGCACCCGCTATCAACCAGGTCCACAAGGAGACCGGCTACTTCAAGACGACCGATAAGCTGGGAACCCAGCTCTTCTACCGCAAGGACATCGTCCCCAACGCCAAGGGAGCTGTCGTCCTGGTGCACGGGCTTATGGAGAACTCCTCCAACTACGAGTACCTAACTAAGAGCCTTACCAACGCTGGCTACAGCGTCTACCGCTTCGACAATCGTGGCCATGGGCGTAGCGCAGCCCCGTACATCAACAACGCTATCCCGCGCGGCCAGTTCGACGACTGGTGGAACATCGAGTCCGACATCCATCAGGTAGTCGGTACCGCGCACAAGGAAAATACCGGTAAGAAGGTGTTCCTGCTGGGCCACTCAATGGGTGGAATCGCCGTACATACAGTACCTACGGAATCATGTATCCAGGAACTGTTGACGGCATTGTGTCCTCCGGCGGCGGCACCATCGTCAACGTGGATGGTCCCGACACCGAGGGAGCCACCACCATCACCCCCGACAATCTCAATTTCTTTGCCCGTCACGCCCTGCCCCAGATCAGCCAGCTTCTCCCGATGGCCCAGCTGACCAGCTTCAACGGGCGCTTAGTGAAGGACTTCGTCAAAAATCCCAAGGCGATTCGGATGCCTTCGGGTCCGTTGTCTGCTGACATCATTCTGCCCGGCTACCCGCCATACGGCCTGTGTTCCGATCCGGCAGTCCGCTTCGACCACTGGCACCGCGACCCGCTGTACAACCATTACATGCGTCTCGGACTCGTCGAGCAGATGGGTGTCGCCGAGGCTTACAACGTCATGAATGCCCACGATTTCAAGGCTCCAACCTTGATCATGCATGGCGAGAACGACGGCCTGGTGCCCAGCTACTTCGATGTCAACTGGTACAACGCCATCACCTCGAAGGACAAGAAGATCATCCAGTGGCATGGCCTCATGCATGAGATCTTCAATGAGCCCACTAAGGATCAGGTCATCAAGACCGCCATCGACTGGATCGACGCCCACAACAAGTGAGCTAACCCGTCCTGATTCCGCCTGAGGTTGCGTCCCGCGATGAGTCGAGGGGACGCACAACCTCTGCTGTCCCTCATCGCTTGACCTCGCTCTTTGAATCCCCGACAATCCCACAATCCTTTGGATACAAACCCCTAGTCGAACTTGGGTAGCCGAGTAAAATATGGGTATGTCCCTGGGCTGACCTGCGGCCCTGGGACCAACGAAAGGAGTGACTTGTGGGCCTGAGTGATAAGATCAACAGCAAGAGCGACGAAGCCGTCGGCGCTGCTAAGGAGAAGATCGGTGGCCTCACCGATGACAGCGATCTCAAGAGCGCGGGCGCCGATCAGAAGGCCAGTGGCAAGGTAGCTCAGAAGGTCGAGGACGTCAAAGACAAGGCGAATGACCTCAAGCACAATGTCCAGGCTGCGGCTGACAAGCTAAAGGGTTGATAATGTCGGGCCGGGCATCAGGTGCCCGGCCCGCTTCCTGCTATGACAGCACAGTCCCAGCACCGCTTTGACACCGCCATTGGCGAGTTAGAAGTAACAGTTACCGCTCATGGGCTCAGTCGGCTCGTCTTCGTCAAGACAGATCCATCACCGCCGCCACTTTCGACATCACATGCTCGCCGCAGCGGTGACATCATCTCTTGTGCCATTGCACAGATCACCGAGTACTTGTCAGGATCGCGGACCTCATTCGACGTAGCGCTGGATCTTTCTGCGACGACGGACTTCCAACGCACTGTACTAACCGGGTTGCAAACAGTGCCTTATGGGCAAACTGTCAGCTACCGCCAACTTGCGAGCATCATTGGACGGCCGAATGCGTCACGCGCCGTCGGCCACGCCTGTGCAACAAACCCTCTGCCCATCCTCATTCCGTGCCACCGCGTGCTACGCAGTAACGGCCAGCTAGGAGGCTATCTCGGTGGTCCTCGCCTCAAGCGCTTCCTGCTCAATCTAGAGAGTGTCACCTCCGCTCCCTTGCCAGCGTGACCGACCAGGTGCCGTCGAGGCAACAAGCCGCCATGCCGAGTTGTTCGAGGACGCTTAGCGCAGCCGAACACTGAGCAACGGGAACTCCAGCCAAAACCGCTAACTCATCTAGCCCGCACGATCCATGAGCGGGGAGTGCCTCATGAACAGCCAGCTCAATGGCATCCAGGATGTCAGTCGGCAAGCTGCGCCCTGCTGGTCTCTCCGGTTCTGGGGCGAGCTCCCCAACAATCCCTCTGACGTCGTCAGCATCGCGCACCAAGATCGCCTCACCATCACGGATCAGTTTGTTCGTCCCCGTCGACCGACTCGAGGTCACTGGCCCGGGGACTGCCATGACGGCATTTCCTAATGCGTTGGCCCACGACGCGGTATTGATCGCTCCCGACCGCCAACCAGCTTCCACAACGACCGTGCCAGTCGTCAGTGCCGCGATGAGCCGGTTTCGGGCGAGGAATCCAGGTCGCGTCGGGTGACGACCCAGCGGTAGCTCTGAAACGAGGGCACCTGTTCCCGCGATCTGTTCCAGCACTGCGCTGTTGCCACGGGGATAAAGGGTGTCAAGTCCACATGCGAGGACGCTAACCGTGTTTCCGCGAGCGGACAATGCCCCACGGTGAGCCGCCACATCGATACCGAACGCGCCGCCAGATATAACAGTATGGCTTCCCGTTCCGTCACAGTGTCCCCGTACTAAGCGGTAGGCCATTTCTACGGCAACGTCTTGACCATAGCTGCTAGCAGACCGGCATCCCACAATGGCCACCGCCCGCTGAGAGATATCAGCGAGGTGAGCAGGCCCCGTAACCCACAGCCCCACAGGTGCCCCACCCATTCCAGATTTCCCCACCCGCGCGAGGCTGTCGAGACCCGTGGGCCATTCCTCATCCCCTGGAATGAGGAACCTCATCGCAGCCTTTTCCGACCGCTCCACGAGTTGATCGACGTCGAGCGATTTAGCTCGTTTGTGCCAACGTTCGCCAGAATCGGTAAGCATGTGCTGCCACAGCTCTTCAGCGGTCATCTCAACTAGTCGTTTCGCCATCACCCCCGGCTCGGCAGCAGCTGTCAGAGCGGCCCGCGCCAATCTCTCGCTCGTCCACGTCATCGCAATCTCCCTCGTCGCATTCCCATGGCCTCCGCCACACACGCTTTGTCAACCTCGTCCTTGCCCTCGAGGTCGGCCACCGTCCACGCGATTCGCAGCACTTTGTCGACGCCTCGCGCCGTGAGCCGTCCGGTTGTCAGAGCATCTTCGATGATTCGAGTGGCGTCATTGGCCGGCAACATCTGCCGTAAGACTTTTCCTGGAACCTCGGCGTTGCATCGCCAGGGAACTCCCCGCCACCGGGCGGCAGCACGCTCACGGGCTTGCGCGACCCGCTCGTGCACCGCTGCACTAGATTCCCCCGCGGGCAGAGCTGACGCATCAAGCAGATGCGCCGACGTCAGCGGTCGCATCCTGACTGTGACGTCCACTCTGTCTAGGATCGGGCCCGAAAGCCGACCTGAATACCGGCGAACCTGTTGCGGAGTGCACGTGCACCGTCCCGATGGGTCATCGGCCAGCCCACACGGGCACGGATTGAGCGCCATAACAAGCTGAAACCGAGCCGGGAACGTCGTGTGTGCCTGAGAACGTCCAATAACGATTTCCCCCGTCTCCAGCGGTCCACGCAGCGAGTCCAACACCTTTGGCGCAAACTCCGGAGCCTCGTCGAGAAACAACACCCCTCGATGCGCTAGCGAGATCGCGCCGGGTTGGGCAATACGTACTCCCCCACCGACCATGGCCGCCATCGACACCGAATGATGGGGTTGAGCCAGTGGGGGCCTCGTCATGAGACGCCCGCTCCCTCGTCCGGCCAAGGAATGCAGTGCGGTGACTTCGAGGGCGTCACGGTGATCAAGTCGGGGAAGAATCCCAGGTAACCGTCGTGCCAACATAGATTTCCCACAACCAGGAGCGCCACGTAGCAGAATGTGGTGACGCCCCGCTGCCGCTACTTCAAGGGCTCGGCGCGCCTCGTGCTGGCCGATAACCTCCGTTAGGTCTCCTATCCCCGGATCGGTGTCGGGAGACCCCACAATGGGGCCCTCAGGAGGCACCACTGGACGACCATGTAACACGTCGACAACGTCACCCAGATGGCCGACTGGCCAGATCATCAATCCCTCGACGAGACTGGCCTCATCACTCTGACTAGCCGGTACTACCGCCCGCTCAAACCCAGCCTCCCGCGCCGCTAGCAGCGCGGGCAGCACGCCGCGCACAGGCCGTACTCGGCCGTCCAGCCCAAGTTCTCCAATCAGAACCGTCGATCCCAAGAGAGCCTGTGGGACCTTTCCATCAGCAGCCAGCGTCGCTGCAGCAATGGCCAGATCAAAATGCGTCCCAGCCTTTGGTAGGCCAGCTGGCGTGAGATTGATCGTCAACACATTGCTAGGCCACGACAACCCCGTCGCGCAGACAGCGGCCCGACATCGGTCCCGGGCCTCGTGGAGGGCCGCGTCTGGCAGACCGACAAGCACGGTACGCGGCAGTCCGGACGAAATTGCGGCTTCCACCTCAACCATGGAGCCTTCCATCCCTACCAACGCGACCGACCACGCACTTGCGCCGGTCACCGGATACCTCGCACATGTGTGACAGTTGGCTCGGCGCCCGGGCGCACCATGACACCGATGGCGTCAATCCGCACCGAGTGGACCCCGTCGTCCTGGTTAACCAACCACGCCAGTGCTAGTTCGTGAAGCTTACGGACCTTCGCCGTCGTAATAGATTCCAGCGGGTCGCCGAAGCCAGTGCCTAACCTGGCCTTCACCTCGATAAAGACAACGGTCTGGTCGTCACGCGCGATGAGGTCAATCTCTCCCACATCACACGTCCAGTTACGCGCGATGATTGTCCATCCCAGGGACTCCACATACTGAGCGGCAAGATCCTCGCCCCACGCACCGAACGCGGGTCTGCAACCACGACGCCCACGCAACGCAGCTCCACGCGGGGTCGTCAGCTCTGCCGACAATGGCTTAGGTGTCATCATTCACCACCTCCGACAACAGTTATCGTCGGAGAACACCTGATTATTCAGTTATCCACAGATCAATGTTTCGGGATCAGAAGCACCATAAGTTATCCACAAAGCCCCACGCCGGTAACGAAACCTCTGCCACCGATAAGTAGATGACCTACGAGGTCTACAGACGATTCCGACTCGGAGTGGAAACCGGTCAAGACCACACGATGCCCACACTCACGTCACAGGATTGGACATGGACACGTAACGTCAAGGAATGCGAGCCTGGCGTTACTTAGACGGCACCTCGTCAAAGTCAGCATGCACGATCTCCTCAATGGATACATCGCGGAAGGTAAGGATCTTGGCGCTCTTGACGAACCTAGATGGCCGGTACATGTCCCACACCCAGGCATCCGCCATAGACACCTCGTAGTAGACGTCGCCCCCCTCGGTGCGAACCTTGAGATCGACGACGTTACACAAATAGAACCGTCTCTCGGTTTCTACGGCATATTTGAAGATCCCGACGACGTCCTTGTACTCGCGGTAGAGCTCCAACTCCATCCGATTCTCGTACTGTTCCAGATCTTCGGCACTCATGATGAATGAAGCCTAGCCGCTCGTCGCACATTGGCGTAGCTCATCCGGTGTTGACGAGACGGTCCTAACTCCTTCAGACGGCGCTGGTGTAAGGCTGTCGCGTACCCCTTGTGCACCGCAAAATCGTAACCAGGAATCTCGGCGTCCATAGCGATCATGATGCGATCCCTGGCCACTTTGGCCACGATGGAGGCAGCTGCCACACACGCACACACTGAATCGCCCTTCCACATTCCCAGATCGGGAACCGTGAGTCCGTCGACCGGGAAACCGTCCGACAGCACGTATCCCGGTTCAACTCCCAGCCTCACCACGGCACGCCTTAAGCCGCTGATATCTGCCTCCTGCATCCCCAACCGATCGCATTCGTCGGCTTCTACACGTACCCACGACACTGCCAAAGCTTTATCCATGATGACGTTAAACAGGGCCTCTCTCTTGGCCGCAGATAGTGTCTTGGAATCTGCTAGCCCCGCAATCCTGCCGGATCTGCGATCATCAAGAATGACAGCTGCGGCTACCAATGGCCCTGCACACGCGCCCCGCCCCGCCTCGTCGCATCCGGCCACGGGGCCGAGTCCGGCCCTCGCTAGGGCCCGTTCATGGCCCATCGGCCCCGACCCGACTCGCACCGACATGGAATCCGTCACTTAGGGCAGCACGCGTTACCGACGCAGATGCGCGCCTTGCCTGGAGCTGACGACGACCTATCCGGGATTCCTCGGAAAATGTCAGGAGTCCCCAGTCCCTCAATGCGATTGAGAGGCATGAGAATGGCCTTTGCCGGCCCAACGACGTCATCGAGCGGCACAAACGCAGGAGCGCCCGTATACTCACCCGGATCAAGGTCTTGGAGGTGATAGCGCGAGTCACCCGAGGCATTGCGATGGTCCCCCAAGACGAACATCCGCCCCCGAGGAACAGTGACCCGGAATTCCATCGCCGAGGGTTTAACCATTTCACCATTTTCGGAGTACAGGTATGACCGCTCGTCAAGCGCCTTACCGTTGACGGTCACCTGGCCGTTGACGTTGCAGCAGGCAACGGTGTCCCCAGGCATGCCGATCACTCGCTTAATGAGGTAGTTCGAGCTCTTGTTAGGCAACAACCCGACGAATTCGAGGATCTGTCCTGGAACAGAGCGGCGATCCTGGGCAGCAGGTAGCCAATGTTCGGTGTCTTTGAACACGACGACGTCGCCCCGATGAAAATCGGCGGCTTTCACCGCGATCACGCGGTCGCCCACCTGCAAGGTGTTTTGCATAGACTTCGACGGGATGACAAACATCTGAGCGACGAAACCACGCAGCACAGCTGAGATGATGAGGGCACCAACGACGATGAGAACAACTTCGATCGCCCCCGACCGAAAGCGCTGCCACCCAGACGCCTGTTCCCCACGTGCTGTTGCATCGTCAGAGTCCCTGGTGTCGCCGTTTGCAGCCCGCCTCGCCCGGTAGTCATCCGCCACGGCAAAACCTCTCCCTCATCCCCTGTGGGAACTTCCCGTCGGGTGCCACCTTGCAGTGTAACCAACGCACAGAAAAAAGCTGCATCATGACGCGCCTACCCCAGATGTGAGTGGAACCATACAAAAACGGGGCTTCGCCGTAACGAAACCCCGTTGCTGTTAAGACGACGTCAGCGAGCTGAGCCCCTCTCCTTAATCTTGGCCGCCTTGCCACGCCGGCCGCGCAGGTAGTACAGCTTGGCGCGACGGACCGCACCGTGGCGATCAACCTCGATCTTGTCAATGATCGGGGAATGCAGCGGGAAGGTACGCTCAACACCGGTCCCGAAGCTCAGCTTGCGGACGGTAAAGGACTCCTGGACGCCACCACCGGTACGCGAGATGACGATCCCGGAGAAGACCTGCACACGGGTACGGCTACCCTCAACAACCTTGACGTGGACCTTCACCGAGTCGCCAGGACGGAACTCGGGGATGTCGTCGCGCATCGAGGCCTTGTCGATCTCGTCGATGATGTTGCTCATAGTGTTTCCTCGCCGGTGCCACAGGTCACCTGGTGCTCGTGTTCACAAAGATTTCGTTCCCCGAGCGCCGGACTGTCCCCCTGTGGCAGGAGCCGGACACGGACAACACCGCGGTATTTTTCCATACCCATGGCTCTGGCATCAAATCCACCATCACTCGTGCCCGCCAACAGGCAGTGCTCCACAACATAACCGGGCTCCGACACCGCGAGGTGTCGGAGCCCGAGTAATCGACCACACGAGTCAGGACTCAGTCGTCCTTGCCGTCGTGCTTGAACAGCGACGCAATGAGGTCGCGGTTGAGCTGGCTGATGGACTCCAGCGGAATACCTTTCGGGCACACCGAGGCGCACTCACCAATGTTGGTGCAGCCACCGAATCCTTCAGCGTCGTTCTGCGCAGCCATAGCCTCAACACGACGCATCCGCTCCGGCTGACCCTGCGGAAGCATGGCCAGGTGAGTGATCTTCGCAGAAGTAAACAGCATCGAGGAGCCGTTCGGGCAGGCCGCCACGCAGGCGCCACAACCGATGCAGGTAGCGGCGTCGAAGGAGCGGTCAGAGCGCTTCTTGTTGACCTGAACAGCGTGAGCGTCCGGGGCAGCACCGGTGTTCACCGAGACATAGCCGCCAGCCTGGATGACGCGGTCAAGGGCCGAGCGATCCACGATAAGGTCACGCAGAATCGGGAAGGCACCCGACTTCCATGGCTCGATCGTGATGGTCGAGCCATCGGCGAAGGAGCGCATGTGCAGCTGACACGTAGTGGTACGCACCGGCTGGGCAACACCCATACCACCGTGCGGCACACCATTGATGACGATGCCGCACTGACCGCAAATACCCTCGCGGCAGTCCGAGTCAAATGCGACGGGCTCTTCACCCTGAGCGGTGAGGTTCTCGTTGAGCATGTCCAACATCTCAAGGAAGGACATATCACCGGAAACACCGTCCAGGGTGTACTCGACGAGGCGGCCCTGATCCTTGGAATTGCGCTGACGCCAGATTCGCAGGTTGATCTTCACTTGTAGCTCCTCTGCTTGACCTGGATGGACTTGTAGACCAGCGGCTCCTTGTGCAGGGTCGGCTTGTGGCCTTCGCCAGTCCACTCCCAGGCAGCGACGTACTGATACTCGTCGTCGTGACGCATGGCCTCGCCCTCTTCGGTCTGAGACTCAGCGCGGAAGTGACCACCACAAGACTCGCGACGGTGTAGAGCGTCGATGCACATCAGTTCACCGAGCTCCAAGAAGTCGGCGAGCCGACCAGCGCGCTCGAGGGTCTGATTGAGCTCCTCGTTGACGCCGGTGACCTTAACGTTGGTCCAGAACTCGTTGCGCAGATTGCGGATGAGACCAATAGCCTTAATGAGGCCGGCCTCGCTGCGCTCCATACCGCAGTACTCCCACATGATGTGGCCAAGTTCCTTGTGGATCGAGTCGACGGTACGGGTTCCATTAATCGTTAGCAGCTTGTTGATACGGCTCTCGACAGCCTGACGGGCTTCAACCGCGGCCGGATGCTTCTCATCGACCATGCCGAACTTCGGAGAGTCCGCCAGGTAATCGGTGATGGTGTTGGGCAGCACCCAGTAGCCATCAGCCAGACCCTGCATCAGGGCCGAAGCACCGAGCCGGTTAGCGCCGTGATCGGAGAAGTTGGCCTCACCACAGACAAACAGACCCGGAATGGTCGACTGCAGGTCATAGTCGACCCACAGGCCACCCATCGTGTAGTGCACCGCAGGGTAGATACGCATGGGAACCTCATACGGGTTCTCGTCGGTAATCCGCTGGTACATGTCGAAGAGGTTGCCGTACTTCTTTTCCACGGCATCCTTACCCATACGCTGGATGGCCTCGGAGAAGTCGAGGTACACACCACGGGCACGCATGTGCTCGGTGCCGTCAGAATCGACCTCACGAACCTTCGGACCGACACCACGACCCTCGTCACAGCGGTACTTGGCTTGACGGGATGCAATGTCACGAGGAACCAGGTTGCCGAAGGACGGGTAGATGCGCTCCAAGTAGTAGTCGCGATCTTCCTCGGGGATGTCGCGAGGATCCTTTTCACAATCTTCCGCGCGCTTGGGCACCCAGATACGGCCGTCGTTACGCAGCGACTCCGACATCAGAGTCAGCTTCGACTGGTTTTCACCATGCACCGGGATGCAGGTCGGGTGGATCTGGGTGTAGCAGGGGTTGCCGAAGTAAGCGCCCTTACGGTGGGCACGCCACGAGGCGGTGGCATTGCAGCCCATGGCGTTCGTCGACAGGAAGAAGACGTTGCCGTAACCACCGGTAGCCAGGACGACGGCGTCACCAAACCACTCTTCGATCTTGCCGGTAACCATGTCACGAGTCACGATGCCGCGAGCTCGCCCGTCGGCGACGATGAGCTCGACCATCTCGTGACGGGTGTGCATGTGCACGGTGCCGGCGTGAACCTGCCGCTCGAGGGCTTGGTAGGCGCCGATGAGCAGCTGCTGGCCCGTCTGGCCGCGAGCGTAGAAGGTGCGCTGCACCTGGACGCCACCGAAGGAACGGTTGTCGAGCAGGCCACCGTACTCACGGGCGAACGGAACGCCCTGGGCGACACACTGGTCGATGATGTTCGCGCTGACCGCGGCGAGCCGGTAAACGTTCGTCTCGCGGGAGCGGTAATCGCCACCTTTGACGGTGTCGTAGAACAGGCGGTAGATCGAATCACCGTCATTCTTGTAGTTCTTCGCGGCGTTAATTCCGCCCTGGGCCGCGATCGAGTGAGCGCGACGCGGAGAGTCCTGGTAGCAGAAGTTCTCGACGCGGTAACCGGCCTCACCGAGAGTTGCGGCGGCAGCGCCACCAGCTAGACCGGTACCAACAATGATGACCGTCATCTTGCGACGGTTAGCCGGGTTGACCAGACGCGAGGTGAACTGGCGATCAGTCCAGATCTTCTCGATCGGAAGGTCATGGTTGGCCTTCGTGTCGTGGATTTCGTCGCCGGTCGTCCAGTACTGGTCGGCGAGAGCGGCGTTGTTATTGGATGCAGCAGTTGCAGTCATCAGGAGATCACCCCGAACAGGACCAGGAATGGAGGAGTCATGAAGCCCACGAAGATCACGATGGCGACGATCCAGGAACACACGCGCAGCACAGCGCGAGCGGTACCAGAGACGTTGACGCCGAGGGTCGCAAAGGCACTCCAGAAACCGTGGGAGACGTGCATGCACACCGCGATCATGGCGATGAGGTAAATGAGCACGAACCACCAGTGGCTGAAGGCCGTAAGTACCATCCCTGCGCGTCCAGCTGCATCGGTGGGCGGGTTATTGAGCAAGTCAGGGCTAATGGTGAACTGCAGCAGGTGGAGGATGAGGAATAGGAAGATGATCCAGCCACCCCAGAACATCGTGCGGGCAGCATAGGTATTCTCCGGCGAGAGGTTCTTCTTAACCGAGTAACGGCCAGCGCCACCGGTTCCAATGTTGCGCTGCTTGTTAACGCGAATCGCCGACCAAATGTGCAGCACGATCGCCAGCAACATGAAGATCCGGAAAATCCACAAGAAGGATTCACCCGGCAGGATCGGGTTGAGAATCGTGCGAAGAAAACCGGCGTAACGATTGAATTCCTCGTTACTAGCGAGCAGCTTCAAGTTGCCAAACATGTGCATGAGCAGGAAGAGGATTAAGATCAGCCCGGTGACGGCCATGAGGGCCTTCGCCGCGACAGTTGATCGCACCGCTCTCTGATGAGTAGTAAGTGTTGTAGTCGCCACGGACCAAAGACTAGCCAATTACCAGCCCTTTTGCGCCCCCACCCCCTGTGTTTTCGAAAACTTCCCTCGACCCTTGGTTCACTAAGGGTTTTACTCTTGATTATCGCAACATTTTCGGTTCGAATTTTGTCGATTAGAGACGCTTCAATGGGGAACACCGAAGTCGGAATCCGTCAGATCAGGACGCCGCTCACACGTCAGGCGGACTGACTCATCACGGCGCCACTTCGCAATTCGACCATGATGACCACTCATGAGAACCTCGGGGACATCGAGGCCACGCCATGAGACCGGCCGGGTGAACAGCGGATACTCCAGCAAGCCGTCTTGCCCGGCCGAGAACGACTCCTCCGCTAGAGACTCCGGGTTACCCATGAACCCGGGCACCAGCCGAACCACGGCCTCAGTGATAGCCAGAGCCGCTACTTCTCCCCCATTAAGCACGTAGTCTCCCAGGCTCACCTCATGAACAGTCCACATCGACCGCGCATAGTCGATCACGCGGTGGTCGATCCCCTCGTACCGTCCGCAACAGAACACGATCCGCACCGCCGACGACAACTCTTGAGCAGCAGACTGGGTAAATGGCGCACCTGACGGGCTAGGGAAAATCACATGAACCGACGAGTCCGGCTCAGTGCCAATGATCTCGTCGAAAGCTTCCCCCCAAGGGTCAGGCTTCATGACCATGCCCGCGCCTCCGCCACACGGGGTGTCGTCCACGGTGCGATGGCGATCGTGGGTCCAGTCGCGCAAGTCGTGGGCGTGGACCTCCACCAGACCGTTGACTGCCGCCTTACCCAGCAAAGATATGTCGAGGACATCAAAGTACGCCGGAAAAATTGACAGGTAGTCCAGCCTCATCGTCACCTCGCCTCTTCAGCGTTCGAATCGAGCAAGCCAGGAATGCCACTGACGACGATCCGCCCGGACGCCACATCGACAGTAGGGACGAGTTGGTGGACGAAAGGAACCAGATGTTCCTCCCCACTTACGTCGATCACGAGCACATCTTGGGCTGGCATATGAAGCACATCTTTGACAGCCCCGCGGCTTTTACCTGATTCATCAACCACTGTCAGCCCACGCAACCGGCGATCCCAGAATTCATCGGGGTCATCGGGGTCATCGTTGGGCTCAACGTCAACGACGAGAACCGATCCGCGTAGCTCCTCTGCCCCCTGACGATCTTTCACTTCGTCAAAAGCGACGATAAGGCAGCCCTTGGCCCAGCGGGACCGTACAACCGTCAGATCACGTCTGGACCCCTCAATCTGCACCGTGGCACCTACTCCAAACCTCGCATCTGGTTCGTCCGTACGCACCTCAACGACGACGTCACCTCGCAGACCATGGGCACGACCTACTCGTCCGACGACGACCTCCACCGTTGCCGACTCTTCCACTGTGACTCCTGGGGAATGATGAGATTAGACAAGATGCCAGACACAGCACATGGGCCGCAGCCCCGCCAGAGCGGAACCACGGCCCATATTGTCAAAGGACTGGCGATTCAGTGACGATGGCCACGGTGGTCGGAATGCCGTCCCGACCCGCGTCGATCAACATCAACGAAGTCGATCCTGATCTGCTCGTCACCGGCCAACGCACCAATAACCGTGCGCAACGAAGAGGCCGTACGACCCTGACGACCGATGACCTTACCAATGTCGGAAGGATTGACGCGCACCTCAAGCATCCGGCCGCGTCGCAGGTCCTTCTCCCGGACCCGGACGTCGTCAGGATTGGCGACGATGCCAGAGACGAGGTGTTCCAGGGCGTCGGCTAGCACGATCAGGCCTCAGCCTTCTCGCCACTGTTGTCTCCAGCCGCCGACTCGGAAGCCTCGTCAGCAGCTGCCCCTTCGGACTTCTTGGTGATGGCCTCACGCGGGGCCTCGTCGGCCTCAGCCAGGGCAGCGTTGAACAGATCATCCTTGTTGGGACGCTCGGGCTGCGGTTTGACACCAGACGGCGAAGTATCGCCGGTGAACTTCTGCCAATCACCGGTGCGCTTCAGCAAAGCAACAACAGCTTCAGTCGGCTGGGCACCGACGCCGAGCCAGTACTGCACGCGCTCAGAGTCGATCACAATGACCGACGGATCGGCCTTGGGATGGTACTGGCCGATTTCCTCAATAGCACGACCGTCACGCTTAGCGCGCGAGTCCATGACGACGACACGGTAGTGCGGGGTACGGATCTTGCCGAGACGCTTCAGACGAATTTTGGTAGCCACGTGTGTGGTAACTCCTGTAGTGAGACGCCCGGGACGAAACCCGGGAAGTTACGGGTGAGCACGGACACGACGTGGGGACATCGCCCCCGAACTCGGGTGGAACTATCCGCCGATAAGAGAGGGCACCGAACGGACAGAAGCTCTCGACATTGTGCCACAGATAGGCAGATGACGCGAGCCGGGACGGACTTCACCTGATGACTACTCGTCCCCTCAGCACGATGTAGGTGGGAGACTCCAGCACCCCAACGTCAACCCTCGGGTCACGGTCAAGGACGAGGAGGTCAGCGGAATCGCCAATACCCAGCTGCTCACCGCCCAACCACGCGCGAGCCCGCCAGGACGCTGCTCCCAATGCCATCTCCGCTCCCCCTACGGCAGCCAACAACCGAACCTCGGAGGCAATGAGGCCGTGCTTGATAGTGCCGCCAGCGTCGGTACCGGCATAAATCGGCACTCCGGCATCCCAAGCCTTGGCGATCGTTTCATGACGGTGAGTATGGAGGTGACGCATATGTGCGGCATATTTTGGGAACTTGCCGTCGGCCTGAGCGGCGATGGACGGGAAGGTCTCGATATTGATCAAAGTCGGGACAAGCCCGACCTCGCGCTCAGCCATAGTGGCGATTGTCTCGTCGGTAAGCCCAGTGCCGTGCTCAATACAGTCAATACCGGCATCAACGAGCTGTGCGGGAGCTTCCTCGGAAAAACAGTGCGCAGTAACACGGGCACCAAGCTCATGAGCACGATCGATGGCGGCCTGGGCGATATCTGCGGGCCACAACGGAGCGAGATCCCCCTCGTCGCGATCAATCCAGTCACCGACAAGCTTGACCCAACCATCACCGGATCGAGCCTGACGATCGACCTCGGCAACGAGATTTTCCGGATCTACCTCAGCTGCGTAGTTACGGATGTAACGCTTAGGGCGGGCGATGTGGCGTCCGGCACGAATGACCCGCGGAAGGTCGTCGCGGTCGTCGATCCAATGGGTATCACTCGGCGATCCAGCATCGCGGATGAGAAGGGTGCCCGTCTTCGCCTCGGTCCGGGCCTGCTCGTCGGCAGTCTCCGTGCCAACGGCACCATGAGCATCGAGGCCAATGTGGTTATGGGCGTCAACTAGACCGGGAATGATCCAACAGCCGTCAGCCAAAGTTCGAGCCCCCGAGAGCGGCCCTTCCACGAGGACTCCGTCGTGAACCCATAGTTCACGTTCTTCCCCGTCAGGTAGCACGACGCCCCGGATACGCAAGTCTTCATCAGGAGCGGTTTGGGCCTCACGGGCCATATGGGTATGAGTCCATCCGTCGTGGGTGTGAGTGTGGAACAACGGCTGGGTGTCCTCGGTCATGGCCCCATCGTGTCACGAAGTCGCGGGGAGAAGTAATGTCAAACTCGCGATCTCTTCACACATCACCGACGCTGGTTCAACGCGGTCTCTTGTTCGTTTGGTTGAACATCTGCTGCATTGACGGCGGCATCTTGAATTCACTCATTGCCTTCTGCAGATCTTCCTGACTGGGTTGCTGCTGGCCCTGCAACCCGAACGCCTCACCGCTGCTCCGCTGCGGTTTCTTTGCAGCTTGACGAGCCTGAGCAGCACGCTTGGCGGGATTACCAGAGCCCTTACGGTTCTTCTGCTTCTTCTTCGACTGTTTGGAACCGCGCTTAGCCATGGACCCCATCATGCGGCCAGCACCAGGACCCATCATCTGGCCCATCTGGCTCATCATCTTCCGAGCGTCAACAAATCGATTGACCAGGTTGTTGACGTCACGAACTTCCACGCCAGACCCGTTAGCAATACGGGCACGACGTGACCCGTTGAGGATCGACACGTCAGCACGCTCGGCCGGAGTCATCGCGCAGATGATGGCCTCAATGCGGTCAATCTCCCGCTCATCGATGTTCTCAATCTGGCCTTTCATCTGGCCGACGCCGGGGAGCATGCCCATGATCTTGGACATCGGGCCCATGCGACGCATTTGACGCATGAGACCGAGGAAGTCATCGAGACCGAACTCCCCCTTGCCTGCCATGAGCTTGGCCGCAGCCGCCTGAGATTGCTCCTGATCGAAAGCTTTCTCGGCTTGCTCGATAAGGGTGAGCATGTCACCCATATCGAGGATGCGCGAGGCCATCCGGTCGGGATGGAAAACGTCGAAGTCCTTGAGACCCTCACCCGAGGAAGCAAACATGATCGGCTTGCCGACCACACGAGCAATGGACAGAGCTGCGCCGCCGCGAGCGTCGCCGTCAAGTTTGGTCAGGACAACGCCGTCGAATCCGACTCCCTCCTGGAAGGCCACCGCAGTGTTGACCGCGTCCTGACCAATCATGGCGTCAACGACGAAGAGGGTCTCGTCAGGGTCGGTAGCAGTCTTGATGTCAGCCGCTTGAGCCATCATCTCGGCGTCGACGCCCAGACGACCAGCGGTGTCGATGATGACGACGTCGTACAGCTTGTGCTCGGCCTCTGCGACGGCATCACGGGCTACCTGGACGGGATCCCCAACTCCGTTGCCAGGTTCAGGAGCGAAGACGTGCACCCCGGCACGTTCTCCGACCACCTGCAACTGAGTGACGGCATTGGGCCGCTGGAGGTCGCAGGCGGCCAACAACGGGGAGTGGCCCTCTTCCTTGAACCACCGAGCCAACTTCCCAGCCAGGGTCGTCTTGCCAGCACCTTGCAAGCCGGCAAGCATGACGATCGTCGGGGGAGTCTTCGCAAACCGAACCGTACGGGTCTGCCCTCCGAGGATCTCGACGAGTTCCTCGTTGACAATCTTGACGATCTGTTGGGTCGGATTGAGCGCTTTAGAAAGCTCCTCGCCGTGGCAACGCTCTTTAATGGCCGCCACGAATTCCTTGACGACCGACAAGTTGACGTCAGCCTCAAGCAGGGCGATGCGAATCTGGCGAGTCGTGGCATCGATATCGGCATCAGTGAGACGCCCCTTACCACGCAATCCCTTGAAGGTTGATGCGAGGCGGTCTTGGAGAGTGTCGAACACGGTTGTCCTTCAGCGCGCTAGTTCCTTACCAGGACAGACTACCGTCCCAGACTCGATCATGACTCCCGGCGGCAATTACAGCCCGAACTGGCCAAGCCACTGTAATGACTGCTCGATATACGGTGTGTACACACTGACGCGGTGTCCGCCACCCGTGAGCAAGATAAAGGTGAACTGCTTCATGCCTTTGGCGACATGGTAAAACTGGCCTCCGTCCGGGCCGACTTGCCCGTTCGAAACCACCGGTACACGACCGGGCCCCCAGCTCTGCAAATCGTTGGGGTTGAGCACGGACAGAAACCGCACGCTGCGCTCAATCTTGCGTTCCTGGACCCTACGCACCACCGAGCTGTTGGCCATAAGGGGTCGGGCCATGTTGGCGATGCGCGGATTCTCGAACATGGGATGGTAGTACCCACCCAAAGAGAACCCGGCATTGAAAGCCCTGGGATATTTAGTCGACAAATTGGCAGCGCAGTAGCCACCGGTGCTCCATCCACCGATGAAACGTGACCCGCGCTCGTGACCGACCCGGTAGTGCGACTCAAGCCGCGGGATAACAATCTTCATGATCCATGTCTCATGCCGGTAGGGACCAACGTCAACGCACTCGCTGTCGACACCGTCACGAATCTTGCCCGGCAAGAACACGATGACGAAGGGATTGACCTTCCTGCCCTTGATGAGTTCGGTTGCTGGACCGATGAAGTCGATCGACTTGTTGTCACGCTGACCAGTGTCATTGACGCCCCCGATGTAGAACAACACCGGAAATCGAGTGCGACGCTCCGACTTTTCAAAGTACTGGGGTGGCAGCCAGACTGGAACGCGCGCATATTGGGCATCCGCGCCAGGCACCGTTATTGCGCTCACCTGACCGTTGGGATGGGGGTTGGACTTACTGATCGGAATATCTTTGACCTTGGTGCGTCGGATCGGGACTAGATCATGGGTCGGAGCCTCTGGTTGGACCTCTCCCAACAGGTCAGACCATGACGTGAAAAACCCATACTCACGGTTGATATAGAGAAAGACGCCGGTAATCAGTAAGGCCTGCGCGAGCAAAATCACCACGAGATGGCCGAGACCGCGCAGGATCTTGCGCCACCAGCTTCCCGTACCCGCTATAGCCCGCCACACGACGAAAGCTAGAGGCAAAGCGAAGGCCGCAATAAGCACCGCTACGCACAGCTTATGGCTGAGGATACTGACCATCATGACCCCACCAGTCGGGGCAAACCACGCGATATCTGTCACTTATCGGACCTCAGCACTCGGCAGAATCGTCACCCATGAGACCGGTGACAAAGTTATCAGCATCAAAGGGGGCCAGATCGTCGGCTCCCTCGCCGAGACCGATGAGCTTGACGGGCACACCTAGCTCACGCTGCACTTGGACAACGATGCCGCCCTTCGCGGAACCGTCAAGCTTTGACAACACGATGCCAGTCACGTCGACGACCTCCGAGAAGACGCGGGCTTGAGCTAGGCCATTCTGCCCGGTGGTGGCGTCCAAAACAAGCAACACCTCGCTCACCGGTGCAAGCTTCTCGATGACACGCTTGACCTTACCCAGTTCATCCATGAGACCGGCCTTGGTGTGAAGTCGCCCAGCAGTGTCAACGAGCACGACATCAACACCTTCATCAATGCCAGTCTGAACGGCCTCGTAAGCGACGGAGGCAGGATCGGCGCCCGCGTCCTTGCGGACGGTACGCACACCGACGCGTTCTCCCCACGTCTCCAGCTGCTCGCCAGCGGCGGCGCGGAAGGTGTCTGCTGCACCGAGGAGGACCGTCTTTCCCTCGGCGACGAGAACGCGCGCCAGCTTGCCGCAGGTCGTCGTCTTACCCGTGCCATTGACGCCCACCATGAGGACGACAGCCGGCTTGCCTTCCAGGCGGTCTAGGTTGATGGAACGATCCATATCCGATCCGACGAGTTCGACAAGCTCATGGTGCAGAACCTCGCGAGCATGGGCCGGGTCAGAGATCCCATCAATAGCCAGTTCCGAGCGCAGCTTCTCGACGAGCTCCGTCGTCGGACCAACACCCAGATCGGAGGTGATAAGGGTGGTCTCGAAGTCATCCCAGGCGTCATCGTCGAGCTTGTCAGCGCTCAGCAACTCGGCCAAACCACGAGCAAGCGCATTGTTGCTGTTAGCCAGACGACGCCGCAATCGGGCCATCCGCGAGCCTGGCGCCTCGGGCGCCTCGACCGCTGGTTCAGCGACCTGTGACGCTTCTGACTCGGGGCGCCCGACAGCAGACTCGCCGCCCGCTGGAGTCTCCGCTTCGGGAACTGTTTTCCCACTTTCCGTGGGAGCCGGGGACACCTGGGCAGGCTTAGACCCCTCACGCAGAGCCTTACGCCGCGAAACTCCAGCAGTGACGGCAGCAACCACCGTCACCAGGACGAGTATGCCGAGGATAATCCAGATCAGGGTTATGGGGTTCACGTCGGCCGATATTAGTCGGTCAATTCACAAAACCACGAGGGCAGACCGCCTCAGCGATGTCGAACACCGCTGAGATCTTCACCCACACGGGTGGCGGTGTGACGCCAAAAACTAGCATCGGGATCGGCACCAGGATGACGTAGACCCAGCATCACCACGGCGCAAACGCCCAAGGCGACCGCGAGAATCAGGACCATCGCGATGATGAAAACGACCATCCGAGACCGACCTTTCCGTCAGGGTACGCACATGCAGATTACCCGAGACGCCAGGCTCCCTAACGCGATTCGGCTGCATCGCCGTCATCATAACTTTCGGGAACAACTGCAGAGGCAACCATAGGAAGCTCTCCTGAGTGCTTCACTGCTCGGAAGGTCCACAACTTATTGACGACGAAGTTGATAGGCATCGTCACGATGATGGCGAAGATCTGGGACCAGTACTCGCGTGACTGAATCCCCCTTCCCTCGTTAAACCACGGCTCGGGTAAGTAAATCGGGGACGTTGGGTTGGTAAAGAAGATCTTAATAAACATACCGATGATGGCGGCTATCGACCCTACGGCAAAAAAAGGCCAGAATTCACGCCACCATCCCCGACGGTATTCGCGCTTGAACGTCCACGAACGATTGAGCTGGAAGTTTGTAATGTTGGCTACCACGAAACCGACGAGCCACACCAGGCTCGTGAAGCGGAAATTCCACCGGGTACCCGCAAGATTGAACAAGATGTCCTGGGCATGCTCAGTACCGCCATTCGCCTTATTCATGATGATGGCGACGATGATGTTGACCAGAAACCCTGATCCACCGACGACCCCGAACTTGATGAATTCAATCAAGTGACGCTTCTTGATGCGTCTCCTCGTAGGTGCAGTCGGTTCAGTGATCACTCGCGATATAATAGGCCTAATGCCAAGAGATCTGAAACCGCCCATCAAGATTAATATGGCGCGCCGGGACGAGTCGTCACGCTGCGAAAGCAGCCAATGGTGAGATATGGCCTCGGACCGGGATAGCGGGCCACCTCAGGCACCGCGTCGAGCTCCGGTTCATGAACTGGATACGGCTCATGACGGTGCCACAACGCTTGCAAGGCTTATCCTCTCACCTATAGGCATCAAGCGACCGATCGAGGTAACCCAACTACATCAGCAATGCACGTTGATACAGCCACACGAGTCTTACCTTCTCCTCTTCGGCGACGTGAACATCAGATCGGGCCAGCAACCATCCCCAGCAGCCCCGCCTCTAGGACGCCAGTCACTTCTCCCCGGTACCACATGTAGTACCATTAAGCCATACTGAGCGTTGCCAAGATCCTCGCTTCCATGCGAGCCAATCCACGCACGACTATGCAGACTTGTTCCGCGTGTGCGAGGAGTTCTTCGGAGCAGCCAGGAACCACTGGCGGCTCGCACGCCGTCTTCAAGACCCCATGGCTCGGCGACCTGCGGGTCAACATCCAGAACGACCACGGCAAGGCCAAGACATACCAAGTCCGACAGGTGCTCCAAGCAATCGAGAAGTTGAAGGAACAGTGATGAGCCAGACGATCACCGACACCGCACGCTACAGCTTCCACGTGACCTGGTCCCCCGAGGACGCCGAGTTCATCGCCACGTGCGTCGAGTTTCCTTCGCTGTCGTGGCTGGCCGGTACTCCCGAGAAAGCGCTCACTGGGCTCCGGATCGTCGTCGATGAGGTCGTTGATGACATGCGCGCCAATGACGAACCTGTACCCGAGCCCCTGTCCACCCGGCACTACTCCGGGAAGTTCCAACTCCGACTTGGCGAGGACCTGCATCGACGACTCGTGATCGAGGCTGCGGAGCAGCACCTCAGCTTGAACCAGTACGTCACGCGCAAACTGGCCGTCTCCTGAACGTCAGAAGTGTCACTCGCCCCGAGCGCAATTCCCGGGCAAGTCGCAGTCACTTCAGCCGCTGGCTCCGCAGGCAGGACGGAGACCCCACCTACTATCCACGATTCAACTTCACAGATCGGTGACCACGACAGGGGGCGACAACTTTCCCGCCTTCATGGGCATGGAACTACAACTCGGCAGCCTTGAAAGTGCCAGCGAACGCCTGATCGAGAGCTCGCTCTTCGCGTTTTCACCCACCGATGTTGACCGACGCAGCATTAACCCACCGACCCAAGGCAACGGGGCCACAGCTGCGCTAGCCATGCCAGATGACGGCAGGATCACCGTGGTCTCTGACACTTCGGGCATCGGAACGAGCTCCGGTTCATGAAAGACTCGCGTATGATCGGCGTCTCACATCGGTGGCAGGGGCTCATCCTCACGGCCGTAGGCATCCAAAACACGGGAAAACCACCCCGATTCCCCGTTGACGTTGACATAAAGAGAGTCGAAAGAGGTACCGCCCTGAGACATGGCCTCTGCCATAACATCGCAGGCCGTCTGCAACAATTCCACCGCTTCGGATTGACTCAGGCGAGAGCATGGTGTCTCGGGGTGACAACGGACCCGCCAAAGAGTTTCGTCGGCATAGATATTGCCAATCCCGGAAACAAGGGTTTGATCGAGCAAACTCCTCTTAATGGCGGACCTGCGTGCGCACAACCGTCGCACTACCTCGTCAACGTCGAAACACTCCTCGAACGGATCAGGGGCGATGTGGGTCACCGGACCGGGAATACCATCAACGAGCGGGGCTAGGGTCAATCCGCCGAAGGTGCGCTGGTCGAGGAAGCGCAGGTCACGACCATCGTCGAGGGTGATGACTATACGGGTATGGCGATGCTGCGGGGCATGTTGGGTGCTAACACGGAATTGTCCGCTCATACCTAGATGAGCCAACATCGCGGTGCCATCGTCAAGGATGAACCACAGGTACTTACCCCGGCGATTTACGGCAGTAAATTGACGACCCGACAAGGTCGTCTCGAAAAGCGCAGCATCCTCGAGTCCACCGCTGGGGCGAAGCCCGCGAGTATCGACAACGTCGACGCTGTCGACGACAACCGGAACAACGAACTGTTCGAGTCCGGCTCGAACGGTCTCGACCTCGGGGAGCTCAAGCACCTGTGTGAGAGCTTGGCATCAGCGCGGAGACAGCACGGCGGGCCGCACCTTGCTCCGCTTCTTTCTTGTTATGGCCGGTGTAGGCGGCATGCAGCCTGCCGTCCACATTCGCTCTGGCACAGTATCGACGATTGTGGTCTGGGCCAGACCCGACGATTTCGTATCGGGGGGCATCGAAGCCATGCTCAGCGCAGTACTCTTGCAGGACAGTCTTCCAGTCTGTGCCCGCCCCAGAGCGGTCTGCCTCATCAACGAGAGGATCGAAAAGGTGGTGGACTAGACGCAGTACGTCCGGAAGCCCAGCTGACAGCTCGACCGCGCCCAGCAGTGCCTCGGTAGTGTCGGCCAGGATCGACGTCTTGTCGTGGCCGCCAGTACGTTCCTCTCCCTTGCCCAATTTGATCCGAGGACCAATGCCGAGTTGACGTGCCAGCTGTCCTAGCGAGACGGTACTCACAACAGCCGACCGTAACTTGGCTAGCTGGCCTTCAGGCTTATCCGGAAACGCCCGGTACAAATAGTCGGTGACACCAACTTCAAGGATGGCGTCACCTAAAAACTCCAGCCTCTCGTTGGTGGGAATACCACCGTTTTCGAACGCATACGAGCGGTGCGTCAGCGCAAGATCGAGGAGCTGAGGATCACACCGGATTCCCAACTCCTCGAGAAGGGCGAGAAAAGGCCAATCCTCGACGTCGGGGCGACCGATATTCTGATCCCTGCTTGCGTGCACAGTGTCGATCTCAGGCCTCGACAACCTGACGACGGTCGCCGCGCGGCCCGTATCCACCGCAAGACGGGCAGGCGGTGTGGGGCAGGTGCTTCTCACCACAGGCCGGGTTGGCGCAGGTGACGAGCTTGGTAGCAACCGTCTTCCACTGCGAACGACGGTGCCGGGTATTGCTGCGGGACATCTTCCGCTTCGGGACGGCCACGATTTTCTCCTTGGTGTGCTTGAAGGGTCGGCATCCGCACGCGACGGTTGCCCATGGCGACGTTCAGGACCGATCCGAGTCATCCCCGCCGACGAGGCCCTCGAGGGCCGACCAGCGTGGGTCGATCCGATCCGGATGGTCATGATCCGGGTCGTCATTGAGGTTGGCACCACAGTCTGGGCACAGCCCACCGCAGTCATCGCGACACAGCGGGCTGAACGGAAGGTTCAGCACGACCGCGGCACGCACCACGGGGTCAAGGTCGATAGTCTCCTCGGCACTAACCCGACTGGCATCCTCGTCGGCCTCCTTGTCGGGGTAGAAGTACAGCTCTTGGACGTCAAGGAGAAGTTCCTCCTTGATGGGGTCCAGGCAGCGAGAGCACTCCCCCTCCAGGGTGGCCTCGACGGTCCCGGCCGCGAGGACCCCCTCTCCAACCGACTCCAAGCGGAGATCAAGTTCGAGTGGAGAGTCCTCGGGAACGCCAATCATGTCGACATCGAGATCCGCTGGAGCGGGTACCGTCCGTTGAACCCGGATCATCTGACCCACTTGCCGACGCAGCGAATGGGTCTCGAGAACGAGACCCGAAAGCGCGTCGGAGTGGCGATGGGTGGTGTTCATCGCAAAGATCCCTTCGACCAGTGGAACACGACGAGGTCATGACCAGCCAGTAACTCTACACGACCACTGCCACCGGAACCAAAACCTGGGATTCTCCCACGCTTTGGCTTCCAAGCCATGGGGCAACGAGACCAATCGACATCTTGACTATCGACTCCTGTTCGGGCGATACTGTACTAAATCGTATTAGTTCAGCAGGAACCGGCGCCAATGGTGGCCCAGAACCTGCTCAGGCCTCACCTCTCAAGGAAGAAGCAAGATCATGGGAAACTTCACCATCGGTCGACGTCAACTGCTTGGCGGCACTGCCGCACTCGCGACAGTGCTCGCTGCGAGCGCATGTGGCATGAGTGGTTCAGGCGACAAACCGTCGAGTCAGGCATCTGTTAACCCGTCCGCCAAGCTCGAAGGCAGCATCCAGTTCCAAACCTGGTCGCTCAAGAACGAAAAGTTCACGCCCTACTTCAAGAGGCTCGTCAAGTCCTTTGAGAAGGAACATCCCGGAACAACGATCAAGTGGGTTGACCAGCCAGGCGAGGGCTATGAGGAGAAAGTCCAGCAGCAAGCCACCGCTGGACAGCTGCCCGATGTCATTAACATACCGCCGAACTTCACGTGGCAGCTCCTCAAAGCCAACAAGGTCATGGACCTCAAGAAGGCTGACGCGGCAGCCATCAACACATATATCAAGGGCGGCATTGACGCCTACACCTACGACGGTTACGACGGCGTCTACGGGTACCCGTGGTACCTCGGCACCGACCTGAACTGGTGGAACACCGAAGCCTTCGAGAAGTACGGTCTCGATCCCAAGAAGTTGCCGACCACACTTGATGAGCTTTATGCCCAAGCAATTACGATGGCTGAGAAATCCCACGGCACAATGCCCCTCATCTCCATCGCACCAGCTCTCGGTGATCTTGCCGCCCAGGGCGTCAAGGTCTACAAGGACGGAAAATTCACTTTCAACACCGACCAGGCCGTCGAGATCATTCAGAAGTATGTCGAGCTTTACGCCAAGAAGGCTATGCCGCCGGAGGTGTTGCAGAACAATTACCTCGGTAACTCGAAGCTGTTCCTCCAGGACAAGGTTGCGTGGACCACTGGCTCGGCCTCCTTCCCTGTCGACCTCAAGAAGAGCGCACCGAAGCTCCTCCCCCACGTCGCCATGACCACACGCATCGGCGTTCCTCCCCTGTTTGTGCAGGGCATCTGCGTCTCCGCAGACTCGAAGAACCCTAATCTGGCCCTAGCATTCGCCCAATATGTCACCAATAACGCCAACCAGGTTGACTTCGTCAAGCTTGCCCAGGGCTTCCTGCCGGGAACTAAGGAAGCCAACGAGAACACAAACTCCTTTACCTCCGTCATCTCCGATCCGCAGATGAAGAAGGCAGCCGAGGCCCTTGCCGGCGAGATGAAGTCCGCCAAGATCGGTGAGCCTATGGCCTATACCGACGCCATGAAGGCGTACGTCGGTCAGCAGATCTCCTCGGCAATGCGAGGTGATATCTCCGCTAAGGACGCACTCGACAGGGCCGTCAAGTACTGCAACGACCACGTCACCAAGTGATCTTCCTGCTGGCTCCGCCCTGCTGCGGGACCAGCAGAATCGTCGTCCGCTCACCTACCTCGCCCAAGGATTGCGCTCCATGAACTCCCACCGCTGGTACACACCGTGGTTGTTGGTGGCCCCGGCAGTCGTGTGGACCGTCGTGTTCGCCCTCTACCCCTTCATCAACACGATCATCCTGTCCTTCACGAACACCCGACCCCTCGTCGGCGGGGAGTTCATCGGTTTCGCGAACTACGCCGAACTGTGGCACGACGACATGTTCTGGAATGCCATGGTGACGACATTCATCTATGTCATCATCTGCATCCCGCTGTTGACGATCCTGCCATTGCTGCTGGCCCTCCTGGTCGAGAAGAAGATTCCGGGCATCTCGTTCTTCCGCACGGTGGCGTATTTCCCCGTCATCGCATCGGTCGTCGTAGTCGCCCTCATCTGGAGCTGGATGTTCGATTCTCGCGGCCTTATTAACCAGTCCCTGCAATGGATGGGCGCTACCAGCAGCCCCATCCCTTTCCTCGTCGATCGCTGGAAGCTGCTCGGCTGCGCGATCCTCCTGACGGTTTGGAAAGGCCTCGGTTACTACATGATCGTCTACCTCGCGGCGCTGGGAAACGTTGACCATGATCTCCACGAAGCAGCTGCCCTCGACGGTGCGGGCACCTTCCAGAGATTCCGCAACGTCACCATTCCCGGTATCCGCCCCGCAATGGTCCTCATCATTGCCCTCATCGCGGTGTCCGGCATGAGGATTTTCTCCGAGCTGTACGTCCTCACCAACGGCACGGGTGGCCCAGGCGGTGAGGACTCCAGTCTGGTCATGGTCATTAAGCAAGTCGGAACCGGACTGTCCGGACAGCTCGGATACGCCTCAGCCCTATCAGTCGTGTTGTTCTTCCTCACCCTCATTCCATTGACGGTCATTGGTTGGGCCAACAACAAGGACCTCCGATCAGGACGTCGGACCAGACGAGGAGAAGGTCGCGCTCGCCGCGCCGCCGCTATCCAAAGCGCCACCAAGGAGACGATGGCATGAGCACTGCACAGGCAACCCGTCCAGCCAAGCAGAAGCCGTGGCGTAGCCGACACGCCTTCGACCCAACCCGTCCCACCCTCGCCGGGCTCATCGGGCGTTACCTTCTCCTGATCTTCGTCGTCATCATCTCGATCGGACCATTCCTGTGGCAGCTCTCGACCTCCCTCAAGAGTGTCAATGAGAACATCTACTCCTTTCCGCCCCACCTCATCCCCCAGGAATTCACTATTGACGCATACCGACGCGTTGCCCATGTGGTGCCAATTCTCCGGTACGCCTGGCATTCCGTGATCGTCGCCGCAGTCTGCGTCGTCGGTAATGTCGTGCTAGCGTCGCTGGCCGGTTATGCACTGACCTGCATGAAGTTCCGCGGTAAGAAGGTCGTGATGGGTATCCTGCTGTCGGTTCTCCTGCTGCCGGGTGAAGTGACACTGACCAGCCAGTACCTCGTCATCAAGGGTATGGGCCTTGCGAATACGCTAACCGGCGTGGCCATTCCGGGCGTCGTCGGTGCCATCAACGTTCTGCTCATGGCGACCGCCTGTCGAGCCGTCCCTCCATCGGTTTTAGATGCGGCAACCGTTGACGGCGCGAACACGTGGTCGAAGATTCGCCACATCGTATGGCCCAACATCAAGGGCATGGCCTCCGTGGTCGCGGTGTTCTCGTTCATCGGGGCCTGGGACGACTTTCTGTGGCCACTGGTTGTCCTCAACGATCCAGACAAGTACACGCTGACAGTTGGCATGCAGTACCTCAGCTCGACGATGTCCACCGATCCACGTGAGGTCGCAGCCGGTACGGTGATCGCCCTTATCCCGATCATTATCATCTTCGCGTCGATGCAGAAGGTGTTCTTCCGCGGTGTTGAGAGTGGCGGGGTCAAGGGTTGACACCACCGCCGCGTCGCCCCTTACTGGGCCTGACCAGTGGATCCTCTCACGATGAGTTCAGGAGGTTGCTCGGTGACATCCTCGACGTCGTCACCGCCAAGGATTCCCATCAGCATGGTGATAGCATCCCGGCCCAGAACCGACGGATCTCGTCGCAAAGCGGTAATTCCTGGCGACATCACCCGACATGCTGGTGAGTCCTCAAACGACACCACCGAAATGTCAGTGGGAACCTGTAACCGGTGCTCGGCAACGGCAGCCAAACCGCCCAGCGTCAGCACCTCATTGTCATAGACGATCGCGGTAGGACGATCCCCGATCTTCAGCAACGCGCTGGTCTCTCGCAGCCCGGACTGTTCCGAATAATCCGTTGCTGCTGCCTCGATAACAACAGCTCCTAACCTCTCGGCTTCCTGAGCAAAGGCTCGTCGCCGCACCATGCTGTGTTCGAGAGTGGGGTCGCCACCGATGTGGGCAATACGACGATGACCTTGATTAATCAAGTGAGTAACGATGTTTCCGGCAGCAGCTGCGTCATCGATATGGACACCAGGCAACGGTGTGTCACTCATAGCGCCAACAACCGTGCACGGCATCTTGATGTCTGCCATGAGCGGCCACCGTGGATCATTGCGGGCCGGATCGACTAGGACCACACCGTCAACCCGTCGCTGCGCCCACCATTGACGATGGACCTCGCATTCCTCCTCACGTGATGCGACCAACTGCAACACCAAGGCAGTACGTGCGGGAGTGAGGATCTCCTCCATGCCGGCAATAAGGTGGAGGAAGAAGCCTTCACCAGCAAAACTGCGATCGTCGCGCGCGATGACGAGCCCGACGGCTCCAGCCCGATTGGCCGATAGCGCTCTCGCAGCCACATTGGGACGCCACCCCAGGTCCTTGGCCACTGCCTTAACCCGGGCTCTCGTGGAATCGGAGACGCCCGGCTTGTCATTAAGGGCGAAGGAGACTGCGCCGGGGGACACACCGGCAAGCCTGGCGATGTCCTTGATCGTCGTCCTGTCCATGAAGTCACGGTCCTTCTCGAAGCATGAATGCCCTGTCGGGGGCCTAGGGGCGTCATCGCCCGAGGCTCATTGCCTCGACCCCGCGCGGCATCATTTTAAGGCTATCTGCAGCGATAGGTAAAACGCTTCAGCACCCTGTCGAATTGGTCTTGCCAATTCCATATCCGTCACTAGTTCCCTATGCTGGGAGATGTCATGCCCCAGACGAGCCTTCGAGGTTCGCCCAAGCCAAGTCGTTGCCGACCGGATGGCACACCAGGTCATGAGCACTATCAAGCGGACTAGCCGACGTGTCATTATCCGCAACCCATACATATGAGCTTCATGACGATGGTGGTTCATTATCACCCGAAAGTCGGTATGCCTCGATCACGAGCGTCTGTAACTACTACGCAGTATGGCGGGGCGACGACCCATCACGGATGGTGGCTATTACCCTGATCGCCACTGGCTTGCTAGCCCGGTCCACGACGATCGCCCCTAGACCACACCACGATCCTCCTCGACGAGGGGCCCCGAGTCGCTCCGAAATGCGCTCTTGGAGATCGTGTGGTCAATTCCTAACTCAACAGGTTGACTAAACCGTATTAGTCACTACACTTCACACTGAAACTATCCGTTGTCAATGTCGCAACCGCCAGGGACTCCAATGCATGATCACGCCCCCATTCTTGACGACAGGGTGCATCGCCATCTCGCTGAGAAGATTCGCCCCGCCGAGACCACCACGGTGTGCCACCTAAACGTCGAGTGGGCCCCCGTCACCGACACCGTCGAGGGGTTGAACAGCCGGCCCGGGGTCGTCGGCCAGGGTGAACCCATCTCGATCAGTGCGGGCCTAGCCCTGGCATATGAGCCCTTCCGGATAGGCGACACATGGGGACCGCCATGGGGAACAACGTGGTTTCACCTCACCGCGACTGTACCGCCAGAGCACCGCGACGACCACCTTGAGATGATCGTCGACCTCGGTGGAGTCTGGGACTCCCCCGGATTCCAGTCCGAGGGGCTAGTCGTGCGTCCGGACGGATCCATCATCAAGGCCCTCAACCCGCGCAATACCTGGATTCCTGTCGAGACTGACACTGAAGGTCACATTGACGTCTACGTCGAAGCCGCCTCGAACCCCATCTTGCTAGCCCAGCCGCCCTTCCAACCTACCGAGGACGGTGACAAGCTCACCGCCTCTACCGACACCTATTACTCGCTCAAGCGAGCCGACCTCGTCGTCGTCAATGACGAGGTACGCGAACTCATTGCCGACATTGTCACCTTGTCTGGTTTGGCCGCCCAGTTGCCGGAGGACTCCGAGCGTCGCTGGGACGTTCGTCGCGCCCTGGACCGCGCTATGGATCGCCTTGACCTATTCGACGTCGTCTCTTCTGCATCAGCAGCTCGCAGCGAGTTAGCCCCTGCCTTGACCCGCCCCGCGCATGACTCGGCCCAGACGATGACTGCCATCGGCCACGCCCACATTGACTCCGCCTGGCTGTGGCCACTGCGCGAAACCCGACGCAAGGTCGCTCGAACAATCTCCAATCAGCTCAACCTCATCGACACCGACCCGGCCCACATCTTTGCCTTCCCAGCCGCTCAGCATTCGGCCTGGCTCGAAGAGGATCATCCTGATCTCTTCGCCAGGTTGCAGAAGGCTGTCAAGGATGGTCGCATCATCCCGGTCGGCGGTATGTGGGTGGAGTCCGATGCCAACCTTCCCGGGGGTGAGTCGATGTGCCGGCAGCTGTTGTACGGACAGCGCTATTTCATGGCGAAACTCGGCCACCATTGTCCCGAAGTGTGGTTGCCCGACTCTTTTGGCTACTCCGGCGCATTACCCCAGCTCGCCAAATTGGCCGGTGCCCACTGGTTTTTAACCCAAAAGATTTCTTGGAACCAGGTCGATAAGTTCCCTCACCATTCGTTCTGGTGGGAAGGAATCGACGGGACCCGCATCTTCACTCACTTCCCGCCAGCCGATACCTATGGCTCCGACTTGTCGGCTCACGATCTCGAGCATGCCCGAGCCAATTTCCAGGACAAAGGTCGCTCCAATTCCTCCTTGGTGCCCTTTGGCTACGGTGACGGCGGTGGCGGCCCCACTCGCGAAATGCTCGCCCAAGCCCGCCGAGTTGCTGATCTTGACGGATCCCCCAAGCTAGCTATCGAGCCTCCGGCCACCTTCTTCTCTCGGGCGGAGTCCGAGCATGAAGACCCCGGAACATGGGTCGGAGAGCTCTACCTCGAGCTGCACCGTGGCACCTTCACCAGCCAATACGAGGTCAAAAAGGGGAACCGTCGCAACGAACACCTGTTGCGTGACGCCGAGCTGTGGTGCGCCACTGCAGCCGTACGCGAGCTCATGGATTATCCCGGGGAGCGCCTGGCCGAGATCTGGCGGACGATCTGCCTGTATCAGTTCCACGACATCTTGCCCGGGTCAGCCATCGCGTGGGTGTACCGCGAGGTCGTCGCCGATCACCGTCGTATCTCCGACGAATTAACCGAACTCATTCACCACGCCCAAGAGCTACTGGCTGGGGAGGGGGACGAAGAGATCGTCTTTGACTCCGCACCCATGGCCCGCCCATGGGCCTCCACGGTCGCCATGGGCGGCAGCAAAGCTCCGTCCATCACGGAGGGCGTCCACGCCGAAGAAAACGAGGAAGACTTCATCGTTGATAACGGTCTGCTACGCATGACTGTTGACGCGCACGGACTCATCACGCACCTCGTCGACACCGCCAGTGGCCGAGACGCCATTCCTGCGGGTCAGCGCGGCAACCTACTCCAAATACACCCAGACTTCCCGAACATGTGGGATGCCTGGGACATCGACCCCTTCTACGCCAACACCGTCACCGACCTCGACGACGGCCAAGCCACCATGAGCCGCAAGGACGGGTCAGTGACCATCAGCGTCACGAGGACTTTTGGCCACTCCAGCGCAACCCAGTCTCTGACTGTCAATCCGGGAGATCCGCGTGTCAAGGTGCACACCCATGTCGACTGGCATGAGCAGGACAGCCTCTTGAAACTGGCCTGGCCGGTGGACGTCCACACGGATCATGCCGATTATGAGATCGAGATGGGCCACATCACTCGCCCCACCCACACCAATACGTCGTGGGATGCTTTCCGGTTCGAAGTCAATGCTCATCGGTGGGTTTACGTGTCCGAACCCGGTTTCGGTGTTGCCATCGCCAACTCTGACACCTACGGATGGAATGTGTCTCGTCACCCCAAAGACAACGGCGGCACCTGGTCGGTTGCTCGCGCATCTCTCCTTAAAGGGGCCCGCTTCCCCGATCCTCGTGCTGACGAGGGTGAGCACGATTTCTTCCACACTCTGCATGTCGGCGCAGATCTGGCCGACGCTATTCGCGACGGGTACGCCGCCAACCTGTGTGTACGTCGTCGTCAGGGTTCTCCGGTCGAGCCGTTGGTGAGTGTTGAGGGGGTTGCAGTCGAAGCCGTCAAACTGGCCGAAGACGGCTCTGGTGACGTCATCGTCCGGCTGTACGAGCCCTACGGACGTCACGTTCACACCACGATGACTCTGGGGTTTGAGGCCACCTCGGCCGTCGAAGTCGACCTGCTCGAGGACCCCCTCGACGGCAACCCGCACGCCCAGGTAGCGCCGTCGGTCGTCACCGCTGACCTTGCTGACGGCACCATCGGTTTGTCCATGCGCCCCTTCCAGGTCGCGACCCTCAGGTTGGGACGCAACCGATGAAGATTGGCGCCAATTACACCCCGTCCCAAGGGTGGTTTCACAGCTGGCTTGACCTCGATATCGACGCCACCCGCCGTGACTTTGAAGGCATCGCCCAGCTCGGCCTCGATCATGTGCGCCTATTTCCGCTCTGGCCGTTGTTACAGCCTAACCGCGGTCTGGTCCGCCCACGGGCCCTCGATGACGTCGTCTCCGTCGTACGCGCGGCCGGCGAATTCGACCTTGAGGTTACCGTCGATGCCCTCAATGGACATCTGTCGAGTTACGACTTTCTGCCCCCCTGGGTGATCACATGGCACACGTCAAATCTCTTCACCGATCCGCTCGTCAAGGCTGGCCAGACCGACCTCATCAGCCAACTGGCAACTCGCCTGCGGGAGGAGCCGAACGCCACCGGCATGACGGTGGGCAACGAGTTCCCGCAGTACGCAGCTCTGGCCCCGGGCCATCATCATCCGACGCGCAGCGAGTGCACCGTCGATGACGCCCAGACGTGGTTGGAAACGATGCTCGGGACCATGCGGGACCAGTGGCCAGACGGACGGTTCTGGTTCGGATTCGACGACGACCTCTGGTTCGTCGACGACCATCCGTTCACCCCGCGTCACGCCGTGACTCAGGGATCTGCTACGACCGTCCATTCTTGGGTGTTCGCGCAGGTCGGGCCGCGGTTCGGAGAGGGACATCCCGCCCTGACGTGGTTCCCGCGCTATCTGCTCGAACTAGCGCGGGCCTGGAGCCATGATCCCGAGCGTCCACTCTGGCTGCAGGAGGTAGGAGCACCTCGAACCCATGTGCCCGACTCCAGCTCGGCCGCCTTTATGACGACAACGATGGCGTCACTAACCTCAACGCCAGGCTTGGAAGCCATCACCTGGTGGTGCTCCCACGACGTCTCCCGTGACTTACTGGATTTTCCAGAACTGGAGTATTCGTTAGGCCTCTTTACCAACGACGGCAAGCCAAAGCCGGAAGCTCTGGCCCTGTCGGACATGCTGCCCGATCTGCACAACGCCCAACCCCAGCACCAACTCGACGAACCACTCGAGTTCAGCGCCAACTGGGATACCGGAGCGGGGCGCTCAGTGTGCTCCCCGATGGGTGATCTCTTCGCTCAATGGGTTGACCAGGCGGAACAAACCGGCCGAGCGCCCAGGCTCGCGCTTCGTCCCACCCCTGGGCTCACAGACCGAGAAGCCCTCGCCAGTGCTCGAGCCCACTGACCGGCTTGGCTGCAACCTCCTCATAATCAGCCCCTCCCGGGAGCCTGGCCATGGATCGTGCCAGGCCTCTGGGTCGGCTGGTTCGTAACCACGCAGTGGCAAAACGATCCAGGAGAGCCGGGGACACCGTCAGTTCTCCCCCGGTCAGGACGTCGAGGCTGTGGCAGACAAGGTCCAGACCGATACGCACGTCTTCCACCCACCCGATCGGGCCGCCACCGAGGGCAGCCTCAGTCTCGTTCGCGCGGTCGTGGAGTCGAGCAATTTCTGCACGGGTGGCAGCGATCCCGTCAGCTCCCAGGTCATCGCCTGGGTCCCCTTCCAGCAGGCACCGAGCCGGCAGTGAATGGTTACGTCGTATGACACCGAGCTTGTCCTCCAGCAGACCTGCTCCGACGAGCAGGTGCGCACCAGGGTGATCATCGACGTCGAACAGCGCCTGCGACACCGCGTTGACAAGGGATTTAGCCGAGTTCAGCCCTTCGGCATGCTCCGGATCCGCCATCGCGACGCCAGTGACGACAAGAGGAACGAGAGAGAAGACGAGTCCCGCATGATGTCCGCTGTCTCCCCAACCCGTGAGCAAGACCCCCTTGCCACCCAGGGAGTGATCGGTGATGACGGCGTCGACGATATTGCCGACGGCGTTGCTCAGACGTCCGGTGAAAGTGTTCCACGCTCCAGTTCCGGGAGCATTCACGAACGGCCGACCAGCATTGGCAACGAGACGGGCGGTGGACGCGAATCCGGCATCAGAACGAATCTCGTAACCTTCCGTGTCAGCGAACTTGGCTTCCATCGCGGGGGACTCATAAGTCCACGGGATGAGCAGGACCTCATCGGGAATGATGTCGAGTGCTTCAGGATGGGAATTGACGATGTCAGCCCACATGGCAACCCGCCAGCCCCTGTCGAGCCATGGGGTGACGACGTCGCGCGCCCATTTCGCGTACACAACCCCCTTGCCCTCATCTCGGCACCGATCAGCACTGACACCGGTGCCCAGCTCCCACGGCTCGTCCAGACCTACGTTGAGAAACTTCGACGAGACAGTCTCCGTCAGTTCGCCCAACAACCTCTGAACGAAGTCAAGATTCTCCGGCACTGGAGCCAAGGTGCTTGCCCTGGCATGAACGCCCCAGGGGAGGTCGACGCCGTCGGGATTCTCACACCGATGGTGATGGGACTCGGTTTCCAACCACGGTTCCATGTGACCCAGACAGTTCTGGTTGGCCCCGAGCTCGATGCCTCGTCCGCGACACAGACCATCGAGCCACCTCATGTCCTCCGCCGTCACGGGGCTGCGGTCGGCCCACACCTCCTCCTCACCGCGGTAGGCAAATCCCGCTTCACCATAGAGCTCAAGGTGATTGAGACCACACCGCGCCATGACGCGCGTCAGGAAATCAAGAGTGGAACGCGTCGGCACACGATCACGGCTGACATCGAGCATGAAGCCACGGAAACTGTCGTCGTATCGTGCAGCATTCACAGGAAACCAACTAGTTCCCGCAGACATCGTCGTCATGCGGACAACCTCCACGTCATTGTCGAGAAATTGATACGTCAATCGTGTTGTACCCGTTCGTAATCCGGTGTATCTTCCTAACGGCAGGTAAACCGTTTCAGTTGACGACGAAGTCGACCGTCCATGACCTGATTCACGAAGGGGTGATTACACTATATGACCAGTCCAGGTCACCCTGAGCCTACCGCTCAGGAGCTCCCGACCACGGCTGACCCCGCTGTGGACCCGTCGCATGCGCAACCCCAGACCTCGGGGCGCTCGCGGCGTCCACATCGTCGTGGCGGCGGAGCGTTCCTTCTCAAGCGGCTGGGCACGTACCTGATAGTCGCCGTCGTGTCAGTGTTGCTGAATTTTATCCTGCCGCGCTTCATGCCGGGCGATCCCGCCACCCAGCTCATCAAGGACATCGTGGCCAAGACCGGCGCCCCGCCATCGGGCTACCAGATGCGCCTCATCAAGGCGCGCTACGGTGATCCCGATCGCTCGGTTCTCCTCCAGTTCTGGGACTACCTCGTTCAGTTGGCCCACGGAGACCTCGGAAAGTCCATCGAGTACTACCCCGTCAACGTCACGACCCTCATCAACCAGGCTCTACCATGGACCTTGTACCTGGCCATCGCCTCGACGATCCTCGGTTGGATCGTTGGAACCTGGTTGGGTGTCCGACTGGGGTGGAAGCCCGGACGCAAGCTCGACTCGATCGTCACCCCCTTATCGATGTTCTTCAGCTCGATCCCAGCCTTCTGGCTCGGCCTGCTCATCGTATGGTACTTCGCCTACAAGAACGGCTGGTTCCCCAACCAGGGCGCCTAATGAGCCTGACCAACGGCCACTTCATCGCATCGGTGCTCATGCACTCGGTACTTCCGTTCTTCACCCTTGTCATCGTCGGGTTCGCAGGCTGGCTGTTCAGCATGCGCAACATGATGATCACCACCGTCAACGACGGATTATGTCCAGCTCGCCCGCGCCAAGGGTCTGTCGTCCTCGCGCATTCGCAATCGCTACGCCGCGCGTAACGCCATCCTTCCCAACTTCACCGGACTCGCTCAGAGCATCGGTGGCTCCTTGACGGCCGTCATTCTGGCCGAGGCGGTGTTCATCTATCCCGGTATCGGCTCCCTCCTCTCGGGCGCTCAGGGCCATCGTGACTACCCGGTCATGCAGGGAATCATGCTGATGATCATCTTCATGAGCCTGCTGTTCAACTTCATCGCGGACTCGGTCTACGTCATCCTCGATCCACGGACTCGAGAGGAGGCCTGATAATGGTCAAAAGGTTCCTCGGAGTCGGGAAGGTGCAGGTCGGTCTCGCGATCATGCTCTTCTTCATCCTGGTCGCCATCCTCGGGCAGCCCTTCTGCACCCATGTGCTGCATACCAGCCCTTACCAGGTCGACTACATGACTCTGGGCGGTACAGCCCCCGGAGGCAAACACTGGCTGGGCACCACCAGCGCCGGACAGGACGTCCTGGCATGGATGCTGTACGGCACCCGAAACTCGGTGGTCGTCGGTCTAGCCTCCGCCGTCATCGGAACGGTCCTGACCGTCGTCATCGGGACCTGGGCCGGATTCTCCGGCGGCTGGATTGACCGCTTCCTCGATGGATTCATCCTGGTCTTCGCCAACATCCCGACCTTCGCCATCCTGTTCATGATCGCCGGTGTCATGCAGAACGCGGGCTGGCTGCTGGTGTCCCTCGTCATTGGCTGCTTCGAATGGTCCGGCGGTGCCCGTCAGATCCGCGCCCAGGCAATGTCCCTGCGAGGACGCGATTTCACCACGGCCCTGCGGACCATCGGTGAATCGCAGTCCCACATCGTGCTCTCAGAGGTCATGCCGCACCTGCTCGGCCTCATCTCCCCGATGTTCCTGCGACTCATCGCCGCCGGCGTCAACATGCAGGCGTCCCTAGCCTTCCTCGGTATCGGTGACCCGTCCATGCCGTCCTGGGGCCTCATGATCAACTGGGCCATGACGCAGAACGCGCTGTTCCGCGGTCTGTGGTGGTGGTTCATTCCTCCGGGTCTCGCACTCGCCCTTATCGGTTTCGCAACCACCATGATCAACTTCGGTCTCGACGAGGTTACCAACCCGACGCTGTCGACCAAGCGTATGAACCTCATGCGCAAGTTCGAGAAGGCCAAGAAGCTGGCCGCAGCCAAACACCCTACCCATGCCGAGGAGACCGCTGCATGACCGCCCAGAGTTCTTCCACTCAAGCCAGGCACGGCATGACCACCGACAACGAAGTCCTGCTGGAGGTCAAGGGTCTGTGCGTCGATTACGTCACCGAGTCCGGAAACATCCGCGCCTGTGACAACGTCAACTTCCTCCTTCGACGCGGCGAAATCCTTGGCGTCGCCGGTGAGTCGGCGTGTGGAAAGTCGACCCTGCTCAACGCACTCGGACGCCTGCAGCGGATGCCTGCCGCCACGAGCGCTGGCCAGATCCTCTTCCATGATCGCAACGGCAGCGTCACCGACCTGGCGACCCTGTCCGAAGCGGACCTCAAGCCGTATCGATGGACCAAGATCGCCGTCGTCATGCAGTCGGCAATGGCCTGCCTCAACCCCATCCTCAAACTGTCCGAGCAGTTCATCGACGTCCAGCGCGCCCATGATCCCTCGTTGGCAGAGAAGGATGCGTTGACCAAGTCCGCCGAGCTCTTGGAGGCGGTCGGGATCTCCGCAGACCGACTCTCGTCTTTCCCCTTCCAGCTCTCAGGTGGCATGCAGCAGCGTGCCCTCATCGCGCTGTCCTTGGTGTGCGAGCCGGATCTGGTTCTCATGGACGAGCCCACCACGGCCGTCGACGTCGTCATGCAGCGACAGATCCTTCAGGAGGTGCTAGCGGCCCAGAAGAGACTCGGATTCTCGATCGTCTTCGTCACCCACGACCTGTCCCTCCTCATGGAGATCTCGGACAAGATAGCGATCATGTACGCCGGACAGATCGTCGAGGTTGGCACCCCGGCACGATTCCACTCCAGTGCCCGTCACCCGTACACCCGCGGTCTGCGTCTGGCCTTCCCGCCGCTGAGCGAGCCACTGCGTCGACTCGAAGGCATCAAGGGTTCTCCCCCTGACCTTCTCGACCTGCCAACCGGTTGTGCCTTCGCTCCGCGGTGCGAATTTGCCATGCCGATCTGTCATCAACGAATCCCCGAGCTTCGCACCATCGACGAGGGAGCGTCTGCCTGCTACCTGTCAAACGGAGAGCTTTCCGATCAAGAACTGGCGGACCAGCAGAAGCAGGCCACGAATCATGAGGAGGCGATCGCATGACCGGCGCCCACGTCGACGACCGCACCGCGGTCCTTGAGGCACGCAACGTCAGTCTGGATTTCGACGGCACGGATTCGTCAGGATCCAAGGTGACCATCCACGCCCTCGACCGCGTCAACCTGACCATTCACCGCGGCGAGATCACTGCCCTCGTCGGTGAGTCGGGTTCCGGCAAAACGTCGATCGCCCGTCTTTTCGCCCTGATCTACAAGCCCACGAGCGGCGAGCTCTACCGTAACGGCGAGTTGGTGCACGTGCACGGCAAGCGTGCCGAACGTGCCTACTATCGAGATGTCCAGCTCATCTACCAGGACCCTTTCGCATCCCTCAACGGACTGAAGAAGATCTCGACAATCCTGGGCCGGGTCTTCAAGATCCACTACCCGAAGATGCGTCGCAAGGAAATTGCTCAGCGGATTGACGACGTCTTAACAAAGGTCAACATGACACCGCCGTCGCGCTACCTCAACCGCTACCCCACTGACCTTTCGGGTGGTCAGCGTCAGCGCATCGCCATCGCCCGAGCTCTGGCGGTCAGCCCGCAGGTTTTGCTGGCCGACGAACCAACATCGATGCTCGACGCCTCCATCCGTCTGGACGTTCTCAACCTGCTGTCGGATCTGCGTGAGACCGAAGGAGTGTCGGTCCTCTACATCACCCATGACATCGCATCCGCGCGCTACATCTGTGACCGCATCAACGTCATGTACGGCGGTCGCATCGTCGAAGCTGGCCCGACTAAGCAGATCATCAGCGACACCATTCACCCCTATACCCGCCTCCTCTTGTCCGCCGCGCCCGATCCGGCTCGGTACAAGGGATCGGCCAACAGCACCGCGATCGATATTCTCGAAGGCGCCCCCATGAATAACTCCGTGAGGGTTAAAGGATGTCGTTTCGCACCATTATGTCCGTTGGCACAACCCCGTTGCACCGAGGAGGAGTTGCCTAAGTTCCACAGCGAGGACGGCACTCGGGAAGTCACATGCTGGGAGGCGGAAGAACGGAGGGAATTCCATCGAGTATGACAATACGTTCTGGTATGTTCTCTCCATAGAAGGCAGTCATTGATTTTGTCTCCAAAAAGACACATTAATACCCAAATGAGGGTATTTTAACATGGACCCGAAACCACTTAGTTTTCCAATTTCGCGGCGATCCTTGCTCTTCACCGCAGGGTCGGTTGCCCTCACCATTCCGCTGCTGAGCGCATGCGGCAGTGGTGACACTGACGCCAAGGGCAGCAGAAGCAAGAAGGGCACCATCGCCAAAGACGGCGTATTGACCATCGGCGCCGCAGTCTCGACCTCGAACGTCTTCCCCCACAACTTCAACGTGTTCGGCGGTGGTGATTCCGCTCCTGGCAACGCCATGTTCTGGGAGACCTTGTTCCGCATCTCCTCCAAGGACGGCATGAAGCTGGTGCCGAATCTCGCTAAGGAGGTCAAGTACACCAGCGGCGGCAAGGTCGCAACGTACAAGCTGCGCGACGACGTCACCTGGAATGACGGAAAGCCGTTCACCTCGAAGGACGTTGCCTTCACCTATGGCTTCATCTTCGGCCCACCCGGACAATCCACCGAGAAGGATTTCAAGTGGCTCGCTAAGCCGATTGAAACCCCCGATAAGCACACCGTTGTGGTTACCTATAATGAGCCTCAGTATACTGAGGATATTCCGCTCTCGCTGTACTTCCCGATTTACCCGGAGCACATTTACAGCAAGGTTGACCACCAGAATTATGTGGACAAGAATCCGGTTGGAACCGGTCCTGGAAAGCTGAAGTCTTTCGCCGGCCAGCTCATTGAAATCGACATTCGTGACGATTACTGGGGCAAGAAGCCCAAGGGCGTCAAGACCATCAAGCTGGTGCCGGCAGGAACCGCTGGCAACATTCAGTCCCAGATCACCCAGGGCAAGGTCGACTGGGCCGAGGGCGGCGACCCTGGCGTCATCACCAGCTTCCTCCCGATGGACAAGGACCACAACGGCTACAACTACTACGCCGACGGTTCGACCCGAGGAATCATCCTATCGACCCACTCCCTGCCGACCTCCGACGTGGCCGTTCGCAAGGCCCTGCGAGCTAGCGTAGACATGGGCGTCGTCGCCAAGGCTGGCGGTGTCGGATACACCGTGCCCAGCGTGACCGGCCTGGATCCTGTCATCTACGCCAACATGCTGAAGCCGGAGTTCAAGAAGCCGATGGCTCCGGATGTCGAGGCTGCCAAGAAGTTCCTCAAGGATGCCGGCTGGACCGTTCAGAATGGCAACCTCTGCAAGGACGGCAAGGAATACCCGCTCCAGCTGACCATTCGTAATGACAACCCGGTCGAGATGGCCACTATGCCGATCGTCGTCTCCCAGTGGAAGGACAACCTGGGCATCAACGTCAAGTTCACCCCGCTGCCCAAGGAAGTCTTCGACCCCGCCCAGGCCATGGGCGAGTATGACATGTCGCTGTGGACGACCAACGCCGCCGGTGGCGCGTTCAACGCCTACACGATGTACATGCAGACGAAGAACTACAAACTTGGCGACAAGAAGGCCGACGGCAACTACGGTCGCTGGAAGTGCTCCAAGGAAGCCGACGAAGCCATCGCGAACCTCCCGAAAGTGCCGCAGGACGACATCAAGGAGATCACTCGTCGTCGCCAGATCCTGCAACAGGCCGTCTACGACGATGCCCCGTACATTCCGGTGCAGAACTCGGGTACTGGCGGCATGTACACCACCAAGAAGTGGAGCGGCCTCAAGAAGGCGGAGGACGTCGACTACTTTCCGCGCGCCAGTGGCTACAACAATATGATTCACACGGTCAACGACTTCGACTGATGTAATCATGAATGATGCCTGGGGCCTTACGGAGCCCCGGGCATCGTCCCGCTCTCCCCACAACCAGAGGTTCTGATGCCAACCGATCACCGGATCGTGGCCTACCACCAGACCCATGGGCACGGCGACACCTTCGTCGATCTGTCCCCCCTGGGAGCGAGCGCCCCACTCACCCACCTCATCGTCGCGGCCTTGCACATTGCCGACGACGGCACCGTCATTCTCAATGATCATCCGGTTGACGACGACTACCACACCCAGTTGTGGGACCAGCTCGATGCGGTGAGATCGCGCGGTGTCCGCGTCCTCGCCATGGTCGGCGGCTGGGCCCCGGGCACGATGTGCAAACTCGACGGCGAATCATTGTCGATCTACTACCCCGGGCTACGAGATTTCCTAACGCAACGCCATTTCGACGGTATCGACATCGACGTCGAGCAAGAGATGTCCTTGCCCGGTGTGTGCACCCTCATCGAAAGGTTCCGCTCAGACTTCGACGAGGACTTCGAGATCGTTCTTGCTCCTGTTGCCTCGGCCCTTCATGGTGACGCCAACCTGTCTGGCTTCGACTATCAAGAACTCCACCAGCTGCGTGGGGACGACATCGACTTCTACAACGCGCAGTTCTACTCAGGTTTCGGCTCCCTTGCGAGCCCTGACGACTACATCTCCATTGTCGAGCACAGCATCATCCCGGTGAATAAGATCGTCACTGGGATGGCTGGCAGTCCAGACGCCGCACAGGGTTTCGTCGACATGGCCACTGTGTCAGACACCATTTCCACGCTGTGCCAGCGCTACCCAAATTTCGGCGGTGTCGACGTCTGGGAATACCCCTTGGCGTTACCAGGAGCGCCGGACCATCCTGACCAATGGGTTCATGTCATGCATCACGCGATGTCTCACCGCTGACACCTACCACCACCCCCTATTTCACACGACGTGTCCATGACCATTCATCCCGACGCCTTTCGCACCCTTGGAGGAGTTGACCTTAGCCGATTTCAACGATGCCCGGCCGAACAAGACACTGTCCCAAATAAACCTCGTGCGCACAAGCATTAATCATATTTCCGAGCGGGTATCCTTCACCTTGACGAGCGGAATCCTCTCCCGCGATCCTATTCCCAAGGGATCGGCAGCCGATGTCGCCAACGCTTTCCGAAAATCCGTCGAGGGTGGAGCAATTGGGACGGTGATAATTCTGCCATAACCCCCAAAGCGGAATAGCGTGAGCAGGATTCTCCAGCATCTACTAATGCGGGAATCTTTCATGCAAAGCGGCATTAACCATTTCCGGCACAAATTCGGATACATTGCCGCCATTACAAGCAGCAGAGCGAATCATCGAGGAGCTGATCGTGCCGAATTCACGGCCGGCCGGGAGCAAAATCGTTTCAATACCACTCATAGCCTTATTGAGGTGAGCCATCTGGAGTTCGTAGTCGAAGTCGCCACCAAATCGCAACCCGCGGATGATCGCGTCAGCTCCCATTTCGGTGCAGAAGTCGACCAGCAGTCCGTCAACGAGCGCCACCTCGACACCGGGAATATCAGCGACAGCATCGTTAACGAAGGCCACCCGCTCATCCATGGAGAAGATGCCGTTCTTCGCGGAGTTCATGGCCACTCCGACGACGACCTCGTCGACGAGTTCGGCCGCTCGGGTCACGATGTCAACGTGACCGAGGGTGATGGGGTCGAATGACCCTGAGAAGACTGCTTTCACTGCTGCTCCCTGCCCGCATCTACCTCCGGCTCACCGGTACGTTGGGCGTAATAGACAACTGTCTCACCGTAGCGAGAATTCCACGACTCGTATCCATCCGGAAAACGGGGATCCCGACTTCTCCGTGATCTCTCGACTACGAGCAGACCGTTGTGGGCGAGGGCCCCGTCGCACGCTGTCAAGATGAGGCTATCCATGTCGTCGGCGGCGAGGTCGTAGGGCGGATCGAACCAAACGACGTCAAAGACGCGGTGGTTCTGGGCGAGGAAAGCCGTCACCGTCTGGGACGACACCTCGATCCTCAACCGGGTTGTCCGAGAATTATCTTTCATGACATTGCAGGCGCAGCGATCGCGGTCGACGGCAACCACCGTTGTGGCCCCCCTACTGGCAGCCTCTAAGGCCACGGCACCTGAACCAGCGAACAGATCGCAGAATGCCTGACCGGCCAATTGGACCTCGGGAACCTCATTAGCGGTCCCGTTCCATGCCGCCAAAGCGGAGAACACACCCTCACGTACCCGGTCGGTCGTCGGACGGGTCAGTCGTCCCGGCGGGGTAGTCAGACGTTGCCCGCCGGCACGTCCCGCAATAATCCTGCTCACTGCTCCAGGCTAGCGGTACCAGATTCCCATTTCTCCAGCCACGTGCAGGGGTCATGTGGTATTCCGAGGTGAAGAACCTCGGTAACTTTGTGCCAGTCGACTCCCGAAGTGCGCCGCATTCCGGAAGAATAGGCCCATGATCAATGAGGAGAACCCGATCACCGAGGTCCCGGAGGATAGCTGCTGGGGCTACCTGGATACCGCTGAGGTCGGTCGCCTGGCCACCAGTGTCAATGACCAGCCCGAGGTATTCCCCGTCAACTACGTCGTTGACGGACAGAGCATCGTCTTCCGCACTGCTGCTGGTAGCAAACTGGAGGACATAGTCACGAACAACCGCGTCGCCTTCGAGGCGGACGGCTGGACCGAGGAGGCCGGCTGGTCGGTCGTTTTGCGTGGCAAGGCCGAAATCATCACTGACGACGCCGAGCTTGCCCTGTGCGACAAGATGCCGCTACTCCCCTGGGTTCCCACTGTTAAGCGCAATTACGTTCGTGTCGAGGCTGATCAGATCACCGGACGCACCTTTGCCTTCGGGCCGGAGCCGAAAGGTAACTGAGACTAGTTCAGTAGGCCCGGATCGCTCTCGCGGTTCGGGCCTTCATGAAGCTTCATAGCCGACGGCGCGGAGAGTCGGCTCAGTCTTCTTTAACGGGGGCCGGCTCAACCCTGTTCCATGAGGTTACCCTCAGCGAGCATCTCGGTGGCGGTCACGACGTCAAGGAGTCTCGGATCATCGGGAGCTTCGGCCACCCACCGTTCGGCCAGGTCTTTCGATGCTGTCACAATCTCAGCGTGGTCGAGCACCCGCAACAGGCGTAGCGGAGACGAATAACCGGCTTGAGAGGATCCCAGCACATTGCCTTCATGACGCTGAGCTAGGTCAAGTTCGGCTAGTTCAAATCCATCACGGGACGCGGCCACGGCGTCCAAACGCTCGCGCGCCACCGATCCGGGCGGCGCCGTCGTCACCAGCAGGCAGAGCCCCGGCAAGTTACCTCGTCCGATCCGACCGCGCAACTGGTGCAGCTGCGAGACGCCAAACCGGTCGGCGTCCATGATGACCATCATGGTGGCATTGGGGACGTCGACGCCGACCTCAATCACCGTTGTGGAGATAAGCACCTGCGACTCACCCTTGATAAACCTGTCCATAACGAGGTCTTTCTCGGACGAATCTAGCCGGGAGTGCAGGGCCTCAACTCTTAATCCGGCGAGAGGTCCCGTCGCCAGTTGAGGAGCGAGCTCTTCGACGGCAGCTGCGGGACGGCGCCCACCTTCGACGTCGTCAGCGTCGTCGGAATTGATGCGAGGGCAGACCACAAACACCTGATGTCCGGCATCACATTCCTCCCGGATCCGCTGCCAGGCGCGGGTGAGCCAGGATCCATGGGCGGGCAGGTCGACGACCGTGGTCTGAACGTCGGCACGTCCAGTCGGTAATTCTCTCAAGCTCGAGACCTCGAGGTCACCGAAGACCGTCATCGCCACCGTTCGCGGAATCGGGGTCGCGGTGAGAACAAGTTCGTGGGGGCGTGCGCCCTCCCCAGTAGTGAGAACACTGCGTTGCTCAACGCCGAAGCGATGCTGCTCATCGACGACGACTAATCCAATGTCGTTGTAAATCACTCGGCCCGACAGCAGGGAATGGGTGCCGACGATAATTCCAGCGGCTCCTGAGGCAATATCAGCCAGTGCCGCCCGGGTGCCCGCAGCCTTCATCGAGCCGGTCAGTAGCGCCACACCCGTGGAGATCTCCGGGGCATCCAATCCCCCGCCGGACGCCAAGTCGCCCAACATATTGATAATGGTTCGGTAATGCTGCTGAGCAAGGACTTCGGTCGGCGCCAGCAGGACAGCTTGGTGCCCAGCGTCAACAACCTGCAACATCGCTCGCAGCGCAACGAAGGTTTTTCCCGAGCCAACTTCTCCTTGCAATAATCGGTGCATGGGACGATCTGCCGAGAGGTCGGCGTCAATCACCCGACTCACCTCGTCCTGGCCGACAGTCGGGGTAAAGGGCAGGCGGTCCTCAAAGGCTGCCAGCAATCCGCCGTCGCGACGCGAACACACCGGGGCATCATGACGCTCTGCACTGCGGCGTCGCACCGCCATCGTCACCTGGGTGGCTATCGCCTCTTCCCAGATAAGTCGTTCGGCGCCGCGATCAGCCTCAGCCACCGAATGCGGGTAATGGATGGCGTGGTAAGCCTCCCATAAACTCGGTAGGTCAGCTTCTTGACGTAACCATTCAGGCAGGGTGTCCTCGAGTTCGGGCGTGGATTCGAGCAGCATCGACTCCACTGAGGCGATTTCCCAGGTACGCAATTTCGACGTCTGCTGGTAAAGGCCCAGCAAACCATGACGTTGTACCTGGGCAGCCATCACCTTGCCCTCCTCGCGACCTGCCACGACCTTCCCGTTGCGGTCAATCATGACGAAGTCGGGGTGGACGAGCTGCGGGTTCCCACGGAACTCCCCCACCTTGCCGACAAAGATGCCGTGAGTATGGGCCGAAAAAATGCGTTGCCAGTAGGAAACGATGTGGGGTTTGCCGAAGAACGTAACGGGCAGGCGCGCTTTACCGTCAGAAAGCATGACTTCCAGACGTTGACGCGGGCGTCTCTCCCTGCCAGTGACAGTCTTGTTGGTGTGAACCTCGACGCCGACAACATCGGCCACCAAGGCGACTTCAGTGTCAATGACTAAGTGGGACAAGTCGGTGGTTTCGGTGCCGGTAAGGTAGCGACGCGGAAGATGACCGAGGGCCTCTCCCACCGTGCCAACATGCAGCGCAGAGAAGGCCTTGGCCGTCTTGGCTCCCACCGCCTCCGCTAAGGGACGATGAAGCTCCTTCTGGGTGCGGGTACGCCACCTGGTCACTGCATTCACATCGTCACCGTATCGACCCATAACGACAAAGAACCCGCCTTACGGCGGGTTCCATCGTCAAACGCGGCGCTCAGCGGCTGACTCGACCAGCCTTGAGGCACGAAGTGCACACGTTCATGCGCTTATGCGTGCCGTTCTCGACGACACGGACGCGCTGAATGTTCGGGCTCCACCGGCGATTGGTCTTCTTCTTCGACCAGGGGACGTTGTGTCCGAAACCGGGGCGCTTAGCGCAGATGTCACACACAGCAGCCACTGGGAGATCTCCTGTTCAGGGCCGGGTGCAAGATGCACCCGACGCAATCGTTGGGTTCGGGGGTTCCTTCAGGAACTGGACAAGACTATACGTTGAAGCAGCCAGAACCCAAATCGGATTCGGGGAGCCGGCGACCACGCCTCAGATTTTGACGACGACAGGCACGATCATAGGTCGACGCCGCAGAGACCGCGATACCCACCGACCAATGGTCCGACGAACCACCTGTTGCAACCGGTGGGTATCGTCCATACCACCGGCCATCGCCTTCTCTAGCTCGGTGACGATCTGGTCGGTGATCTCCGCGAAGACCGAGTCGCCCTCGGCAAAACCACGCGCCTGGATCGCCGGGCGAGACACCACTGACGCCGAGCGGGTGTCGACCACGGTGACGACTGACAAGAATCCCTCCTCACCGAGGATACGGCGATCAGTGAGCGTGTCCTCGGTAAGCTCCCCCACCCCAGATCCGTCAACAAGGATGTACGAGGCATCGACCTTGCCAACAACTCGCGGTACTCCGTCAACAAGGTCAATAACCCCGCCGTCCTCGACAAGCACCACGTTGTTCTCATCGACACCGGTTGCTTTGGCCAGATCGGCATTAGCGACAAGATGACGCACCTCACCATGAATCGGCATCACAGCGCGTGGCCGCACGATGTTATACGCGTACAGCAGCTCTCCGGCTGCGGCATGGCCGGAAACGTGGACCAAAGCGTTGCCCTTATGTACCACGGCGGCGCCAAGCTTCGTCAGGCCATTAATCACTCGATAGACGGCATTCTCATTACCCGGGATGAGAGAGGATGCCAGCAAAACGGTATCTCCCTCCCCCACCTCGATGTCTCGGTGCTCTCGGTTGGCGATCCTTGCTAGGGCCGAAAGTGGCTCACCTTGGGACCCAGTGGAGATGATGACGACCTCGTTATCTCGGTAGTGGTCGAGGTCGCGCAGCTCGATGACGGTGTTCTCCGGCACGTCGAGGTAGCCCAGGTCCTGAGCAACAGCCATATTGCGGACCATTGAACGACCGACGTAGCAAACCTTGCGGTGATGACGCACGGCCATATTGAGCACTTGCTGGACGCGATGCACATGGGAGGCGAAGCAAGCCACAATAAGCTTCTTTTTCGCCTTCTCGAAGACCCTCTCGATAGCAGGCTCGATCTCAGTCTCGGACTTCACGAACCCCGGAACCTCGGCATTCGTGGAGTCAACCATGAACAGATCGACCCCCTCCTCACCGAGTCGCGCGAAGGCACGCAGATCGGTGATGCGTCCGTCTAGCGGAAGCTGGTCCATCTTGAAGTCGCCGGTGTTAATGAGAGTTCCGGCATCGGTGCGCACACACACTGCCAGAGCGTCAGGAATGGAGTGGTTAACGGCGATAAATTCCAGGTCAAACTGCTCGCCAACCTCAGCGACATCGCCCTCGTGAACAACATTGAGTTTGTAGCCCTTAATGCGGTGTTCACGCAGTTTCGCCTCGACCAGCGCCAGGGTCAGCTTAGAGCCGTAGATCGGGATATCGGGGCGACGTTTAAGCAGGTACGGCACCGCACCAATATGATCCTCGTGGCCATGTGTGAGCACCAGAGCCTTCACCTTGGCCAGCTTCTCCTCGTCGAGGTAGTCCAGCCCGGGAAGCAGTAAATCAACCCCGGGATGGTCGTCCTCTGGGAAGAGCACCCCGCAGTCAATGACGAGCATCTCCCCGTTGATTTCATAGCACGACATGTTGCGCCCAACATCCCCCAAGCCTCCGAGGGGGATGATGCGCAAAACGTCCGGTTGCAGGTCCGGAGGTGTCATCAGTCCAGTCTCAGCCACATCGTCCAGGTTATCGGTAGACGACGACAGTACTAGTACCCGCCATGCTCGAGCTCGCCACAGATCGGCCTGGTGACAGTAAGGTCTTTATTGGGGTGGATTGGGCATGCCAACAACAAAAGTATCGCCGCTAGGCAGTATTGGCATTGCTAAAGTCGCGCCAACGGCGACATCTTCTGGCGGGGCTTATGGATGTCGTCCCAGACCAACCGGGCAGGACGCCTTGTCCTGACTACCCAGCAATCCGTCATCCCGGGAACTATCGCCGACAATATCGAGTCCCTCCTCGACGACGAAGGTAATGAATCCTCCCACGACGGCAAAGGCGCTCGGAGCCACACATGTGATTCAGCTGGGCCGATACGTCTCCCGGATCACGTCCCATGAATCGACGAGGAGCCGCCACCTTGCGGTGACGGCCCCACCGAGTCGCGACGGTCAGAAGCGGGGAATGTTCCTCATATTGGACGTGGCCATCGACACCGCCTCACCAGCACCACGATTGAGCACAATCTTGCTCATGGCGGTGGCAAACCCGATCATCTGCTCGCCCTTGATCTCAGGCGGCAGGGACAAGGCGTTGGGGTCAGTGATCACCTCGACTAGGGCTGGACCGTCAAAATCCATAGCATCCGTTAGGGCACGGCGAATGTTGCGTGGGTCATCAACCCGCTCGGCGTGAAACCCAATCGCTTTGGCGAGACCTGCATAGTCGACGTCGTGGACGTCGGTACCGAAGTCAGGTAACCCATTCACGAGCATCTCCAGTTTGACCATGCCGAGAGTGGAGTTATTGAAGGCAACCACCTTGATCGGCAAGTTGAGCATACGCGCTGTCACGAGTTCTCCAAGGAGCATCGAGAGGCCGCCGTCACCGGACACCGAAATAACCTGACGCCCGGGGTGGGAAGCCTGGGCGCCAATGGCGTGCGGCAGGGCATTGGCCATCGATCCATGCAGGAAGGATCCGATAAGACGGCGGGTGCCAAGGGGATCGATATAACGAGCCGTCCACACATTGCACATACCAGTATCGGCAGTGAAGATGGCATCACGGTCAGCTACTTCATTGAGGACGTGCGCGACGTACTCGGGGTGGATCGGCTTCATGTGCTCGACATTGCGAGTGTACGAGCCGACCGGGGCCTTCATAATCTTGGCGTGGCGCTTAACTGCGGCCTTAAGGAATTTGTCATCATGCTGTTTCAGCAGCGGGGTGACGGCGTCGCAAAGGGCTTTAACATCGGCATGGATCGGGAAGGACACGTCAGTACGACGTCCTAGCTTCTCTGGACGGTTCTCAACCTGGACAGTGAGGGTATCAGGGAGGAACTGGTTGTAGGGGAAATCGGTTCCTAGCAGGATGAGAACATCGGCGTCATTCATGCCCTCGGCAGCAGCACCGTAGCCCAGCAAGCCGGTCATACCGACGTCAAAGGGGTTGTCGTATTGGATGAAGTCCTTACCACGCAGGGAGTGGCCGATAGGGGCCTTGAGCTTGTCGGCCAGAGCAAGGACCTCATCGTGAGCGCCCTCGACACCCGCGCCGGCAAAGATGGCGACTTTCCTGACGTCGTTAAGCAGCTTGACCAGTTGACGGACGTCCTCCGGGTTCGGCTCGATAGTCGGCCGACGACTCGGGATGAAAACCGGGGAGGGCGCTGCAGCCTTCTTGTCGGAAATGTCGCCGGGAAGGGTGATAACGGAGACGGTGCTACCAGCAACGGCATGGCGGATGGCCGAATTCATGACGCGCGGAGCCTGCTCCGGGGTAGAAACCAGCTCACAGTAGTCGGAGCACTCCACAAACAGACGGTCCGGGTGAGTCTCCTGGAAGTAGCTCATGCCGATCTGGACGCTAGGAACGTGAGATGCGATAGCCAACACCGGGACTTGGGAACGGTAGGCATCGAACAGACCATTGATGAGGTGCAGGTTGCCCGGCCCGCAGGAGCCCGCACATACCGCGAGCTCACCGGTCAAGGTCGCCTCTGCAGCGGCTGCGAAGGCCGCGGCCTCCTCGTGACGGACGTGCACCCAATCAATGCCGCCCTTGACGGAGCCGCCCGTCTTACGAACCGCATCGACGACCGGGTTGAGGGAGTCACCGACGATGCCGTAGATCCGCCGCACCCCCGCATCGAGGAGCTGTTGGACGAGCTGTTCGGCAACATTCATGAAAGGGACCTCCGCAGTACTGACGACATGGGACAAGCGGCCGACCGGCCGCATACCAGCATACGACTTATCGTCCTAGTCTCACCTCACTCTTCGCGCGAAGCGGATCACCGTCCCGTGAGGTCAGACAGTTTCACTTCGGTGCCAACCAGAGAGAAGTCGAGACCTTGTGGCGTCGCTTTAAGGGATTCATAATGCAGATTTCCCAGATTAGGAAGAGTAAACCGTGAGGTAATCCCTTCTAGGATCGGTTTGAGCAACACGTCAGGGATTGGGATGTCATCGAGGCTCGCCGACGGACTACTCAAGGTCACCCGCCGAGACGTGGCCTCGACCCCGGGTACGGCGGTAATACTGACGTCTACCCGAGCTCCCAATACCGACATCTCCCGCACGATCGTCACCCTGCCGGTTTCCCCGGCGTCGTCGTTATAGGTGATTTTTGCACCCGCCAACCGCGACAGCTCAGACCAGTCAACACGGCCAGAGGCTGACATCGTCTCGGCCACTGTCTGGGATTTCTCCCGGACGTGCCGAATTCCATTGGCATGAACGTCAACGTCATGGAAGGTCACCGTGGTGTCGTCTCTGGCCACAGTCGCCTTCGGAATGGTCGCATCAAGCCCTTGCAACTCGTCAGTGACTAGCGCTTTGAGGAAAGGACGGTTGTGAATCATCACCCCAATCGTCGAGGCATCGGCTCCCACGGACGTCGCAATAGTCGTTGCAATGTCCTTTTCAGCTCTCGCCCGAAATGTCTGATCGACAATCATTGCTGCGATCGCAAGCAACGCAACGACGACAATGGCAATCAGCCACTTAATAAAGCGATGGCGGCGGCGGTCACGGTCGACCGTCACCACCGTGTCAGAACCGGTCCGTGGCCTCGGCGGAAGTACCTGAGTCGGCTCGCTTGGCGTCATCGAGAACGTAGGACGCTCATTCAAGTCCCAGCAACCCTTCAATACCAACAGTCAGACCAGGACGATCCAGGACTCCGCGAACCCCCGTCAGGACACCCGACATGAAGGAGACTCGGTCCATGGAATCGTGTCGGATCGTGAGAGTCTCTCCCTCAGCTCCGAATAGCACCTCCTGGTGGGCGACGAGACCGCGTAGACGCACGCTATGGACGTGAACCCCCTCAACGACAGCTCCACGGGCTCCGTTGAGCTGACTCTTCGTTGCGTCCGGGACCTCTCCCAAACCGGCCTCTTGACGCGCTGCGGCAATCTTGGTCGCGGTTGTGCGGGCAGTACCGGAAGGCGCGTCAACCTTATTGGGGTGATGCAGCTCGACGATCTCCGCAGACTCGTAGAACCTTGCGGCCTGCTCGGCGAAGTGCATCATGAGGACAGCGCCGATAGAAAAGTTCGGGGCCACCAAGCAGCCGATATTCGGATGGTCGGCGAGCTGGTCGCGCAGAACCTGATACCGCTCATCGTCAAACCCAGTCGTGCCGACGACAGTGTTAATGTCATGGGAAATCGCCCATGACAGGTTATCCATAACGGCGTCCGGAGTGGTGAAGTCGACGATGACGTCGGCTCCCGAAGCGTCGGAACGGTCGCCACCGCTATCAACAGCCGCAACAAGCTCGGTGTCCTCAGCTTCCTCGACGGCCTGGCACACCGCAGTTCCCATACGTCCCTTGGCTCCGAACACAGCGACCTTAATCATCTGGACCTTCCTTCCTGACGACGGCACCTCTCCTGGCGCCCGAACCAGACTACCTAGCAAAGCTGACGTTCCTGGGCCATGTTCAATCCATGCGCAACGAACGGGCTGCCCCAGCACAATGCCGGGGCAGCCCGCAAACGTCAACTCCCTCAGTGAGAGTTACGACTCACTCATCAGCGTCGTCTTCGTCGGAAGCCAGCACCAAGGAGAGCTTGCCACGGTCATCGACCTCGGCGATCTCCACCTGGATCTTCTGACCGACCGACAGCACGTCCTCGACGGCCTCGACGCGTTTACCGTCGTTAAGGTCACGCATCTTGGAGATGTGCAACAGACCATCCTTGCCGGGCAGCAAAGAGACGAAAGCGCCAAAGCTCGTCGTCTTGACGACGGTGCCGAGGTAACGCTCACCGACCTCGGGCATCTGTGGGTTAGCGATCGCGTTAATCATCGAACGGGCAGACTCGGCCGAATCTCCGTTATCAGCCCCGATGAAAATCGTGCCATCGTCCTCAATAGAGATATTGGCGCCAGTGTCGTCCTGAATCTGGTTAATCATCTTGCCCTTGGGGCCGATGACCTCACCGATCTTGTCCACTGGGATGTGAACGGTAATGATGCGCGGAGCAGTCGGGGCCATTTCATCGGGAGAATCGATGGCCTCGTTCATCACCTCAAGGATCGCGGTGCGAGCCTCCTTAGCCTGCTTGAGAGCACCGGCGAGCACGTCGGCAGGGATCCCGTCGAGCTTGGTGTCCAGCTGCAGTGCAGTGACGAACTCGCTAGTACCGGCCACCTTAAAGTCCATGTCGCCGAGGGCGTCCTCAGCACCGAGGATGTCGGTGAGAGCCAGGTACTTGGTCTTGCCGTCCTCGTCAGTCTCGCTCATGAGGCCCATGGCGATTCCAGCGACCGAGGCGCGCAGCGGCACACCGGCATTGAGCAAGGCGAGGGTGGAGGCGCAAACCGACCCCATCGAGGTCGAACCATTAGAGCCAATAGCCTCGGAAACCTCGCGGATGGCGTAGGGGAACTCCTCGCGGGTCGGCAACACCGGAATGAGGGCCCGCTCGGCGAGGTTACCGTGACCAATCTCGCGACGCTTCGGGGAACCAACACGGCCGGTTTCACCGGTGGAGTACGGCGGCATGTTGTAGTTGTGCATGTACCGCCGGGTGTTTTCCGGGGAGAGGGTGTCAAGCTTTTGCTCCATATCGAGCATGTTGAGAGTCGACACGCCCAGAATCTGGGTCTCGCCGCGCTGGAACAGGGCTGAACCGTGGACCCGCGGAATAATGCCGACCTCAGCCGACAGGGAGCGGATATCACGCGGTCCACGACCGTCGATTCGCACGCCCTCGTCAAGGACGCGCTTGCGGACGATCTTTTTCATGACGGCCTTGAACGCTCCGGAAATCTCAGCCTCGCGTTCCGGGAACGTCTCAGCGAGCTCGGCCTTGATGCGGGCCTTGAGCTCGGACTCAGCCTCCTGACGCTCCAACTTCGCAGCAATCTGCTCGATGCGGGAGAGCTCGTCAGCAGCCTTCTCCTCGACGGCAGCGTAGACGTCATCCTCGTAGTCCTTGAAAACCGGGAAGTCGTAGGTCTCCTTAGGCAGCTTGGCAGCCAGAGCGACCTGAGCGTCACACAGCACCTTGATGAAAGGCTTGGCGGCCTCCAGACCGGTAGCGACGACTTCCTCCGTCGGAGCGGTGCGCCCGCCGCGCACGAGGCCCCAAGTAGCCGGGGTCGACTCTGCCTCAACCATCATGATGGCAACGTCGCCGTCGGCTAGCACACGACCAGCGACGACCATATCGAAGGTCGACTCCTTACGCTGATCGACGGAAGGGAAGCACACCCACTGGTCGTCGATGAGAGCCATCCGGACGCCACCAATCGGCCCGGAGAAGGGCAGACCAGCAAGCTGGGTGGACATCGAGGCGGCATTGATGGCGACGACGTCGTAGTAAACGGCCGGGTTGAGAGCCATGACAGTGACGACGACCTGGACCTCGTTACGCAGTCCCTTAACGAAGGACGGACGCAGCGGGCGGTCAATGAGGCGGCAGGCGAGGATGGCACCCTCGGACGGACGTCCCTCACGGCGGAAAAAGGAGCCGGGGATACGCCCGGCGGCATACATGCGCTCCTCGACGTCGACCGTCAGCGGGAAAAAGTCGATGGAATCGCGAGGAGTTTTAGCGGCCGTAGTGGCCGACAGCAGCATAGTGTCACCATCAAGGTAGACGGCGGCGGATCCATCCGCCTGCTGAGCCAGCAGTCCCGCCTCAAAACGGACGACATGCTTACCAAGCTTGCCGTTATCGATAATGGCCTCGGTGAACTCGAGTCCAGGTCCCTCCACAGGGATATCCTTTCGCAGGGCCGACCACCGCCCGCAGGCGCTCCACAAGGCGCCCCTTTAGAGACCACACCGGTCTTCGATCGAAGCCGCCGGGATCGCGCCCCGGTGGCCACTACCGAGGACCCATGTGTCATGGGGAGGCAGTCGACGGTTACAGTGATTCTTAGTGTGGTTATGAGTCTACGGCATCAGCGACCAATCCCACGAATTGCCGCGATGCACGCGGTGACCATCGCGGGTTCAGACGAGACCCGCGCATCGTGCGAACATAGCGAACGGGGCGCCCGTAAGGACACCCCGTCACATATGATCTAGAGCGCTCAGCGGCGCAGACCCAGACGAGCGATCAACTCACGGTAGTGCTCAATATCATTCTTCGCGATGTAATTGAGCAACCGGCGACGCTGACCAACCATAAGCATCAGGCCACGACGAGAATGGTGATCGCCCTTATGAACCTTAAGATGCTCAGTGAGCTCGGCAATGCGCTTGGTGAGGATGGCAACCTGAACATCGGGGGAACCCGTGTCTCCAGGATGGGTCGCGTACTCTTCAATGATCTTCTTTTTCTCGGCAGCATCCATCTCAGTAGGTCCCTTTCTGTCCGTTGCGCGGCGTCCCCGACGCTCTTACTGCAGGAGACTCTTCCAAGGCCGCGGCCGTTCTGACGGCAACTGGGAGAGAATATCAACTCTGCCCATTAGGCGCGAATCCTGATGCGAGATGAGATATTGCCGACCGAGGAGAAGCCCCCAAAGAAATTCCACGCTCAGCGGGCTCAACTGACGCCCCAAGAGAACCGGACCCGCCCAGGCCGCACCCCTCAGGACAAAACTCGCTTGGCTGTCTCGACATCGTCGGCCATCTGAGAGATCAATGGCTCAATCCCATCGAACTTGATCTGGCCGCGCAGCCTCTCAGCGAAGGTCACCGTGATGTCCACCCCGTACAGCTCCAGGTCATCACGATCAATGACGTAGGTCTCGACGCGACGCTCGACCCCATCGAAAGTCGGATTGGTGCCCACCGAAATTGCCGATGGAAGTCGACGGCCAGCGTCCGGACCGCTGGTGGGCTCCAACCATCCGGCGTACACACCGTCGGCGGGAACAGCGCGGTCCTGGGGCACCACGAGGTTGGCCGTCGGGAATCCGAGTTCACGTCCACGCTGGTCACCCATGACGACAACCCCACCAACCTCGAAGGGCCTGCCCAGCAGTTCTGCTGCCTCGGTGACCTTACCTGCAGCGACGACCTCGCGTACCCGGGTTGACGATACCGTCACCCCCGAGATAGCCACGAGGTCCATGGCGTGCACCTGGAAGCAGCCGTGTTCGGCCAAAGCATCTGGCGTACCTACCGCGTGACGTCCAAAGCGGAAATTCTGACCCACCAGCACATGCCTGGGCTGTAAGGGTCCGAGCACCCGCTCAACAAACGCCGCAGGAGCCCAACTGGCAATCTCGGTAGTGAAATTGACTACGCGCACTTCGCTGGCGCCGGCATCCTTGAGCCACTCGATCCGTCGCTCCAGCGAGCACAGCAAGGCCGGGGCCTGATCAGGAGCCACAACGGTCAGCGGATGGGGCCAGAAAGTGACGACGACGACGTAGCCGTCCGGATCCAGCCTCTTAGCCTCTTGAACCAGGGCCTGGTGGCCTCGATGCACACCATCGAAGTTTCCGATGACTACAGTCGACGATTCCTCGGGAACAGACACGTTGAGCAGTCTATGGTGCGAATCCGGTTGAACCCGAATCCGACCGAGCGTGCTTCCCTCACCCAATCCGTAAAGGGCAGCGACAGCCAGGAGACTGAATACCGTGGTCGGCAACGGGCTGCCGCACGGGCGGCCCGTATCGATGTCTGACTTACTTCTCGGCGAGTTGGCCAGTCTTGAACTTGTCAACCCAGTCGTTGTTACGTGAGATCCATTCTTCGACGGCCTTTTCCTGGTTCTTGCCACCGTACTTGTCCGCAGAGAACATAGTGTCCTCGAGATCGGAAAGCTTGTTGTCGTCAAAGGCCATATTGCGCACCAACTGGGCCACCTTCGGAAAGTCCTGCTCAAAGCCCGGACGGCCGAAACTGTAGATCACCTCAGCATTGCCCATAGCCTTCTTGGGATCCTTCAAGTCGCGGACCGGGAAGGCACCGTAGGCCCAGTGCGGGCGCCACAGGGTCACTGCGATGTCCTGACCAGCGCTGGTGGATTTCTTAAGTTGGGCCAGCATGGCCGGGGTTGATGAAATCTTGAAGTTGAGATTCTTCAACCCATATTTCGGGATGGCCGAGTCCTTGGTCGCCTTGGTCAAACCAGCACCAGCCTCAATCCCATACAAAGTATTGTCGTACTCATCGCCCATGGTTTTGAGGTCCCCGATAGTACGGGCCTTGGAATCCTTATTGACCGCAATAGTCAATTTGGCGTTGTCGTACCAACAGCCAAGGTTCTCCATCTTGTCGCCATACCGCTTTACGTAATCGGCATGAGTCACCGGCAGCCAGCCGTCAGTAAGGAGGTCGATATCCCCGGCGACAAGTCCGGCATAGCCTGGGCCAGCGTCGAAGCCCTTGATCGTCACCTTGTATCCGTCCTTCTCCAGGACGTTCTTCATAATCCCGGCAGTCGCGAAGGACTCATCCCAACCGTTGAAGGCACCAATGGTGATGTCCTTCTTGCCGTCGGCCTTCATGGAAGTGGTGTCCTTCGACCCATGACCAGGGGTGCAATCGGCCCACTTCGTGTTGACGTTGTCAGAACCGACGTCGGAGCCACCGGATTCCCCGTTTCCACTGTTAGTGGCACCACACCCAGATAGAGCCAGGGCCCCGACCGTCAGGGCGGATGCCACGGCGATGACCTTGCGTCGAACCATGCTTCTGCTCATCGGTACTTCCTCGTGTTCATGTGCATTGACTCAGCTCGCCCGCTGCGCCCGGGCGAGCGGAGTGCGATTGGCTAGTCCGTTGGTGATGCGGTCTAGGTATACAGCGACGATAACCACCGCCAAGCCAGCCTCCATGCCTAGACCAATATCAACTTGAGACAGGGCTGCGACGACGTCACCGCCGAGGCCACCAGCACCGACCATGCCCGAGAGCACAACCATGGACAGGGCCAGCATGATGACCTGGTTAACACCGGCCATCACCGTCGGCATAGCTAGCGGCATCTGAATACGCCACAGGATGTGACGGGGGCTAGCACCGAATGCGGCGCCGGCCTCAACGGTCTCAGTGTCGACTCCACGGATGCCCAGCTCGGTGAACCGCACTCCCGGCGGCAGCGCGAAGATGATGGTCGCGATGGCACCGGGCACCTGTCCAATACCGAAGAGCACGATGACCGGAACCAGGTATGCCAAAGAAGGCATCGTTTGCATAAAGTCGAGGATCGGTTTGATGATGGCCGAGAATCGCTTCGACTTGGCCGCCCAGATACCCAATGGGATTGCCAGGATAAGGGCCAGGATGACCGCAACCACCACTAAAGCGAGGGTTTGCATGGTGTTGTTCCACTGGTCCATGGATCTCACCAGATAGAAACCGATGAGGGCAAACAGGCCCACTCTCCAGTTGGCGCAGGCCCAACCGATAGCGGCAAAGACCACCATCATGACTAGGTATAACGGTTTGGACAGCACCAGATTGAGACCGTGGTACATGCCACCGATGACAACGTTTGTGAACGTGATGAGCCAGTCAAAGGCGTTCTGGAACCAGTCAAAGAAGGTCTCGATCCAGCTACCGAGCGGAATTCGAGGGTTAGCGAAATTGAAGCCCATGGCGATCAGGCCTCCTTCTCGATCGTCGCAATTTGGTCAGCCGGCGGAAGACCGACCGGGTTACCGGTATCCCTGATAATGGGAAGCTTTCCGGTGTTCTCCAAGGACATGACAGATCCCTCTCCTGCCTCGTCGCGAGCTCGTGACATCGCGTCGAGCAGGGTCACCCGAGAGATGACACCCATGAGGTGGAAGTCCTCGTCGACAACGGCCAACGGCACCCTGGCGTTGCTGGTCGGAGCGAAGAGCTCGGACAACGGAGTGTCGGTCCGCGCCGTGAGGATGCCGCTAGTTTCCACCGCGTCAGCAATACTGCGATCTCCGCGGCGAGCAGCCTCGATGACCTCTTGATCGCCGACCGTGCCAAGCAAACGACGATGCTCATCGACAACGAAGACGCCAGCCCACTCGCGCTGGTCCAGGATCCGCTGAACTCGTCGAGGTTCTGCCGACCGAGAGACAACAGCCTCAGTGGGACGCATGACGGCTGACGCGGTGAGCACTCGGCTGCGGTCGACGTCCTGAACAAAGTCCGCAACGTAGTCGTCAGCGGGTTGAGTAAGGATCTCATCGGAAGTACCGATCTGGGCGACACGACCATTGCGCATCACGGCGATGTGATCGCCCAGGTACATGGCCTCATTGAGGTCGTGGGTAATGAAGATGATGGTCTTATTGAGAGCGCCCTGCAGCTCGAGAAGCTGATCCTGCATTTCGCGACGAATAAGCGGATCAAGGGCCGAAGAAGCCTCATCCATGAGCAGGATGTCGGTCTCGGCTGCGAGTGCACGAGCCAGACCAACTCGCTGCTGCATGCCACCGGAAAGCTGATGAGGATACTTGTCTCCCCACCCATTAAGACCGACAGTGTTCAGCCACTCGTTGGCCTTCTCAAGGCGTTCCTTCTGCTTGAGCTTGCCTTGCAACTTCAGCCCGTAGGCCGCATTTTCACGCACAGTAAGATGAGGAAGTAGTGCGAAGTGCTGAAAAACCATCGAGACGTGGTCGCGACGCAGCGCCCGTAACTGAGCGTCATTCATGTCAGAAACGACCTTGCCGGCAACCTCAACGGTACCCTCAGATGGGGACCACAGCCCATTAATCATCCTAATGAGGGTGGACTTTCCGGATCCCGACAGTCCCATGACGACGAAGGTCTCCCCCTTAGCGACCTCAAAGCTCACGTCGATGACAGCCGCGGTGCCGAGAGAGGCGAGTTCTTCTCGAGACTCCCCTGCCTTGAGTCTTTCGATTACTTGTCGCTCATTTTTACCGAAAACCTTGTACAGGTGGGATGCTCGAACTAAATCCACGTCGTACGGCACCTTTCGTATGGACGATTTGGAAATAACCCAGGCGACACAAAACGCCACGGCCTCACGTCACGGCGACATCGATCACCGAAATGGCGGGCCGACATCGGCGCAAATCAACCATTTGATGGTATCACGCTATATCTATGTATGCAAATTCGAATATTCTTATTCATAACAATACGAATTGTTATGAAATGTTTACAACAATGCTAGAAATACGCGTCTATGTGTGAGTAATATCGCCCGGCGCGCCAAAGATTACTTCGACCATGACTATGCAGTTGAGCGTATCATGGCGCGCTCTATCCAAAGTGGTGTGACGGCGTCGTCACACCAGCACACATATTGCGCGACTCTGGCCATCTTTCTCGTCATCCGGACGATATAGGGCCAACAATTCACCAGTTTCCGCAATTATTGCGGTCACTTCCGCCGGCACCGTGAAACTTAGACGTCGACCCACCCGGATAGCAGCTGCTTGGTCCGCAGTGACGTGAACAACGGGGAAACTGAGTGCAGCGGCCTCAGCCATTGTCATCGGGGTGGGTGTGACGGCGTCCTGCGCGAAAATATCTACACAGGCAGCGGTGAGATCGAACGGGCCGACGCGAGTACGACGCAGGGCGGTGAGATGTCCCCCGACTCCAAGATCCGCACCGACGTCACGAGCCAGCGCCCGCACGTAGGTTCCCGAGGAGCACGTAGCCTCGACGTCGACGTCAATTACCTGACCGTGACGTCGAATAGCAATAGCCTCAAACCGAGAAACGGTGACAGCGCGCGGCCGTAGGACGACGTCCTCACCAGCACGCACCTTGGCGTAGGCCCGACGGCCGTTAACCTTGATCGCGCTGACGGCAGCGGGAACCTGTTGGATCTCTCCTGTCTGACGCACCATAGCGGCGTGAATGGCCCTGTCGTCGATTGCGGAAGCGTCGGTGGTCACAGTGACGTCCCCCTCGGCGTCATCGGTGACAGTGCCCACCCCTAGCCTCACGGTGGCGGTGTAGTCCTTATCATGCAGAGACAAGTGACCCAACAGGCGAGTCGCGCGATTGACCCCAACGACGAGGACGCCGCTGGCCATCGGGTCAAGAGTTCCAGCGTGGCCGACCTTGCGAGTACCCATGAGGCGCCGCACCCGCCCAACCACCTGGTGAGACGTGACGCCGGCAGGTTTGTCAACGACGAGGACGCCAGACTGGAGAGTATCCATCGGAGCCAGTATCCCGACTCAGGAGGGCTTCAACAAGCTGGTCTGCCCAAAGTCACGCGGTGATCATGTACAGGGCCATTTTCGAGGCCTCAACTGCCCTGACCGCGTGGGGCAGGCGTGTTGTGAAGTGCACTATGCCCCCAGGGTTCAGAGTCACGGTGCGCCCCTCGGCAGTGATTTCGAGCTGACCTTCAAGAGCCTCGACGATGACGGGCATCGCGGCAGTGTGCTCCGACAGCTCCTCTCCGGCAGCAAAGGAGAACAGGACGATGTTCACCCCCTCGGCTCGCATGACAGTTTTGGAAACAGTTGACCCGTCAGAGTAATCAATCTGGGCGGCGAGGTTTTCGATGAACCCGAGGTTGTTCGTTTCCGTCATGGGGTATCCCTTCATGGTCATTGCTGTGGCGGAGTGATCATTATGATCCACCCGCAGCGAGCACGGTCCCGGCACGATGGTTGCGGGCGAAGAAGCCCCGCATCGTCAAGACACTCACGCACCATATCAGGATCGCCTTACCTTCGTGATCGGCACCGTCGTCGAAACCAGCGAAGCCGAGGCACGTTATCCACCACCATGTAGAACGATAATCGACGAGGGGCTTCTCACTGACGTCAACAATGCGTTTCGATTCGACTCACCAACTGCGCAACGGGCGTCGAACACGGAAGGACTACTCCGGTAACAGCATCAATCCACCTAGCGCAGCGAGCAGTCGGTGGAGCGAGGCCAATCCGGTAGAGGCGTCATAGCGGCGTAGATGTCGCAACGGTACCCCAAGTGGTTGTTGGTCGATTCGATGCTAATTTGATCGTTACCTCAGAGGGGTGCAACCGAACAAACACCCAGCGGAAATACTTACAAGATCTGCTCTCGCATCAATCACCTATCCGTCTCGCAATCTGAGTCCTGACCTTCTGGGCACGATCGCACCTCAATGCACAGCGTCCATGCACGAGATTACACAGGGATCATGTACGAGCCTTGCCATCCGGTTGTATGGGACCAGCACCGTATGTAAGCCCTCACCCTGTGCAACCGATTGCACATAGCTATTGAACCAAACCCAACGAAGAAAAGTCTGCTAATAAAAGCAATAATCAGAGATGTAGCGTAATCAGAATACCCAAGAAGAATAGTCTGAATCGGGCGTCGTAATGCACAATCCTGGGCCTGATAACTATCGACAGCCGCACGGCTTCTATGGTGCGTCGACTCGACCAACCGACCTCAAAGAAATCGATGACCACAGGCATGCTGCAACGTCGTACTGGAAGGATCAAGACCGGTATTAGGGTGGTAGGTCCTCCTCTACCTGACGAACGGTACGCGAGTGTGTACCGCAACCGTATAGAGCGGCTCATCGCACCACCGCCTTTCCAAAAATCGGAAAGAAGCACGCACAATGCCGCAAGACCAGGGCGCAGGTGCGGTGTTAACTTCATGCCAACCAACGAGGTCGAGCACAAGGAGGTGATCTCATGGACCGAGAAATGTGGATCCTCAGGCAACTGGAGACATCGCTGACAGCCTCCGCCGAAGCGCTGGCAGAACGTCTGCAGGTCAGCCCCCGTACCATCACCAACGCCATCAACACGCTCAACCGGATGCTGGCCCCTGCGGCGTCCGTACGTCCCACCGGCGGCCGTTACCGCCTCTACATTCTCGACCCACAGGAATACAGCCAAATCCGCAGTCGTCTGGTCCGCGCCACGGACTCCCTCAACGACCCACGTCATCGCCGCGCACAGGAGTTCGGAGTCCTGCTGTCTGCCAAACACCCGGTGACCTCGGACGACCTGGCCGACATCGTCTGCACCTCCCGAACAACCGTCCTGGCCGACATCGCCCGATTGCGTGAAGCCCTGAAACCCCTCGGAGTACGCATCGAGGGGCGTTCCAACCAGGGTTTCAGCCTCGCCGCCGAGGAACTCGATCTGCGTCTGGCCGAACTAACCCTCTACCCCGCCGAACTCGTCGACGAGTACCCTATCGACGACGATATCGTCGCCGTCGTTTCCCGGATCACCGGGCAGGCTCACCTGTCCAAGCCATCACGTCATTATGTGCGTCGCTGGCTCACCGTTCTACTCGATCGGACCCTCACCGGCCACCCACTAGACGCGATGTCCGAGGAGTACCAACGTCTTCGCAACACCCCCGCTCACCGCATTGCTTCCAAACTTCTCACCGAAGCTGAAGATCTCGTTTCGACCACCTTCCCAATCGAGGAGGAGCTCTTCCTCGCCATGTCAGTCGCCGGAATGCGCACCCCCGACAGTGCGCAGGGTCGTCAGCTCTTCCCCGCTGACGAGGAGGTTCCCGGCCTCGTCGACGCCATCTTTGAACGTATCGCCGAGATCATGCAGATCCATCTGGACGCCGACGAGCTTGCTGACGAGTTCGCCCACCACCTCACGTTCATGCTCAACCGGATACGTTTTCGCGTCACGATCGACGAGGAGTCGGTGCGCAGCATTCGCTATCAGTACCCGGTGGCCCATCGGATGGCCGAGATCAGCCGCGACGTCATCGAGGAACGCACCGGTATGCGGATCAGTGACTCCGAAACCGGACTACTGACGGGCTATCACCAAGTATTCCTCGACTCCCACCGTGCCTGCCCCTACCTCAGGCTGGCGATCGTCACAGCGACCGGACGGGTCTCAGCCCACCTCATGCGGATCCAGCTCGACAAAGTGCTCCCCCACGGCACCAAGTACCTCATGCTGACCGGCGACGAGGCAGACGAGTCGACGCTGGCCAGAACGGATCTCGTCGTCGCCACCCCCGATGTCGACATCACGACCCTTGCCGTCGGCGACGTTCCAGTCATTCAACTCGGCCAGGTCTTCGATCCCGCCGAACTCATCAGCCGGATGTCAAGGCTAAACCTGCGTGGTCACGTCGACCTTCAGCTCACCGGGGCCAATTCGTCATTACTGATGTCGATGCTCTCCCCCGACCGTTTCATGGCCATGCCAGCGGGAACCGATTACTGGTCGGCGACCGAGGCCCTCGTAGCCTACTTAATCGACCAGGGTCTGGTCGACGAGTCCTTCCTGGCCACACTGCGGGCTCGAGAGAACGAAGCGACCATGCTACTCGACGGTCTCGTCGGATTTCCCCACGCCACCATCCCAGGGGCCGAACGCATCGTGCTGGCGATGGCGACCATTCCGCGCCGCCCAGAGCAGCCCGGTGCCCGAGTCGTTTTCCTTATGGGTGTTCCCGACAAAGCCGACTACGACGACACCATCCTCGTCACCGTCTACGACGAGATCATCCGCCTGACCAACGACCCAGACCTGCTCAACCGGCTAAGCCAGCTCACCAGTTATGAAGACGTCTTCTGGCTCATGGCCTCCCGCCCCTGCAATCCCGTCTGCCCCGAGGAGAGATGATGTTCTGGCCCGTTCTTGCCACCGTCGCAATCATCTATGTGTGCAATGCCACCCTAGCCATGCGCCAGATGAGGAATTTCTCCACGACCTACACACTGCTGCGCAAACGCGGGAAAGTCGCCATCGGCAAACAGAAGAACGCGCTGAGTCGGGGCGCCATCGTTATGTTCCTGCTCGACGATAGGGACCGTGTCGTCGCGGGCCGTCGTATGAACGGCATCACCGTTCTGGCCAGGTTCAGGGACTTCCCGGTCTTCGACGGGTTGCCTCTCGAAGAGATCGACCCTGCATATGTGCGAACTGATCGAGGAACGCGACGCGCCATCGCCAACGCCCGTGACAACTTCCTCACAGCCCGGGCCGGCGAGATCCCGGTCGAGCCCCCGACCCCGCTTATGAAGGTCATCAACCGAGTCGACGCCAAGGTAGGACACACCCGTGAACGACCTGCGGCTGACACCCGGCACGTCGTCCGCAGACGTGGGCTCACCGCCGTCGACTGAACGGCTCCGCTCAACACAATTCTCCCCCGGTGCTTCCGCAGCCGGGGCCATCCCGAACGCCACCACACACGAAGGAGTTGACCATGCACTACCTGGTGAAGGCCGCTGAATGGTTCGTCGGCCTGTTCCAAGAAGGTGCGAAGACATTCGTGAGCTGGATGGGAAGCATCGTGCCCCTGGTGCTTATGCTCCTCATCGCCATGAACTCGCTCATCCGCCTCATTGGTGAGGACCGAATCAACCGCCTCGCCCAAAAAGCCGGAAACAATCCCGTCAGCCGCTATCTTCTGCTCCCCTTCATCGGCTCATTCATGCTGTGCAACCCGATGGTGCACTCCCTGGGCCGATTCCTCCCGGAGCGCTACAAGCCGAGCTACTTCGCTTCGGCGGCCCAGTTCTGCCACACCAGCAACGGGATCTTCCCACACATCAATCCTGTCGAACTATTTATCTGGCTCGGCATCGCCCAGGGCATCACGAAGGCTGGACTACCGACCGGACCGCTGGCGATCCGCTACCTGCTCGTTGGCCTCGTCCTCAACTTCGTCGGTGGCTGGGTGACCGACTTAACTACCAGATACGTGAGCAGGCAGCAGAAGGTCATCCTCCCCGACACCATGGACGGGAAGATCGTCCACGTCGACACCCTTGTGGAGGCCTGAGATGACCGAGTACCGCTCCGTCACCGTTTCCCATGGCTCCGGCGGCTACGGCGGCCCCCTCACCATCACCCCTACCGAGGCTAAACACAAGCTCGTCTACATCGTCGGCGGAGGCGTCCGGCCCCCGGTCGTTGATCGCATCGCCGAGCTGTCTGGTGCCGAACCGGTCAATGGGTTTAGCACCTCCATCCCCGACGAGGAGATGATGGCCGTCATCATCGACTGCGGGGGGACCCTAAGGTGCGGAATCTACCCTCGCAAGGGAATCCCGACTATCAACGTCATGCCAACCGGTAAGAGCGGTCCGCTGGCCCAATACATCAACGAGTCGATCTACGTCTCCGCCGTCGACGTCGACCAGGTCCGGTTGGCCGACTCACCTACATCCTCCGCCACTGTCACCTCCCCCGCTATAGCCGCCGCTGCCGCGCCACGGTCAAAAGCCGGAACAGCAGGCACCGTCCAGGGGGAATGGAGCACTGACAAGAAGATTTCCGAAGTCGTCGCCGAGAAGAAGAACAAGACCGTCATGGACAAGATCGGCCTGGGCGCCGGCAAGGTCATCTCGGTGTTCTACCAAGCCGCTCGAGACGCGGTGCAGGCCATGCTGACCACCATCATCCCCTTCATGGGGTTCGTAGCCATGCTTATCGGCATCATCAACGCCTCCGGATTCGGTACCTGGCTCACCAAACTTCTCATCCCGCTAGCCGGCAACGGCATCGGGCTCATCGTCCTTGGCCTCATCTGCTCGCTGCCCTTCCTGTCGCCCCTGCTCGGCCCAGGAGCCGTCATCGGTCAGATCATCGGAACTCTCATCGGCGTGGAGATCGGCAAGCACAACATCCATCCCAGCTTGGCCCTTCCAGCGCTGTTCGCCATTAACACCCAGAACGCCTGCGACTTCATCCCGGTCGGCCTAGGACTAGCTGAGGCTGCCCCGGAAACAGTCGAGGTTGGCGTCCCCAGCGTCTTGTACTCGCGATTCCTTAACGGCGTCCCACGAGTCGCCATCGCCTGGCTGTGCAGCATCGGCCTGTACGCATCCTGACACTCAAACCTGATCCGGAGAACATCAATGTCTGTCATCTATCGCAATCAGATCTGCGCCGTCGGCTCGCAGGCCGAGTCCTTTCTCAGCGAGAAAATGCTTGTCACATTCGGGGGTAAGGCACCTGACGAACTTCGCGACTTCTGTTACGCCCTACCTGAGGCGACCTCGAGCGGCACCATCGGTGTCGGCGACGTCCTCGCCATCGGCGAGCACCGCTTCCCCATCACAGCAATTGGTGCCCTCGCACAGCGCAACCTCGACTCCTTAGGACACGTCACCCTCGTCTTCGACGGCGCCGACGAGCCACGGCTCGAGGGGGCCCTCCACGTACGCTGTGGCGGTGAGCTGCCCAGACCGCAGGCCGGCAGCACAATCCTCATCGAGTCAGCATGATCCGCACCGAGGTGACAATAGGCCACCCTGCCGGGATCCATGCCAGGGTGGCCGCACACGCCGTACTACTGGCCTCCGGCCACTCGGCCAGTGTTTTCCTGCGATCCTCACGCGGGACGGCCAGTCTTACCCGGCTAGCGGACCTGCTGAGATTGGACGTCCGCGAGGACGCCGTCGTCGAGATCCTGGCCGATGGCCCTGACGAGGTCGAAGCACTGCACGAAGTCGCGACATTCCTCACGTCCTCCACAAACGACCCCGCACCACATACTGCATCAGACGAAGGGAACGATTGACCATGAGTGACGAGATCATCGCGGCAGCCGTCGCGGGCGCCGGGGACACCGACGTCGTGGAAATGGGACGGGGAGTCCTCGATCGTGCCGGAAACGTCCTGGCTGAGCACATGTGCCGCGCCAGGGGCCACAACCTGCCCGCCCTTGTCGTTGCCGACGAACGCACCTGGGCAGTGGCAGGGAAGGCCGTCGACGCCGGCTTACGCTCGGCCGGAGTGGTCGCCTGCGACCCGCTGGTCTTCCCTGCCGAGCCTTGCCTGTACGCCTCCTTAGACAACGCCCACACCATCGCCGACCGGCTACGCACCCTGGACGCCGAGACCGGTTCGGCAGTCGTCCCGATCGCGGTCGGGTCAGGAACTATCAACGACCTGACGAAACTGGCCGCCAAGGACGTGGGACGGCGTTACGCCGTCGTCGGAACTGCAGCCTCCATGGACGGCTATACGGGGGCCGGGGCGCCCATCAGCGACAACGGGGTCAAAGTGACGATGCAGTGCGTAGCACCGCAAGTTGTCATTTTCGACTTGGACATCACCGCCGCCGCACCGCAGGTCATGACAGCATCCGGATATGGCGATTTGGCTGCCAAGATTCCCGGTGGTGCAGACTGGATCATCGCTGACGCCGCCGGGATAGAGCCACTCGACCAGCATGTGTGGGCCCTCGTCCAGAGCGGCGTCCGGGATGCCCTATCACGTCCCGACGACCTGCGTCGCGGCGATCCGGAAGCATTCTCCGGACTCGTGGAAGGTCTCATCCTGTCAGGCCTGGCAATGCAGGTTTATGACGGCACTCGTCCAGCATCCGGGGCCGAACACTACTTCAGCCACATCTGGGAGCTGGCCCACGTGGGTGCCGACCGCAACCCACCACTGTCCCACGGGCACAAGGTCGCCATCGGGACCCTCGCCATGCTCGCCTTCTACGAGAAGTTCCTCGACCGAGACCTCTCCAGGCTCGACATCGACGCGGCAGTCGCAGCATGGCCCGACTGGCGGACGGTGGAGTCCGACATCCGCTCAACCTTTGAGGGTGCACTGGCCGACCACGCCGTCAAGGAGACAAAGGTCAAATACGTTGACGCCGACGGGCTGCGAGCCCGTCTCAATCGGGTCGTTGACCGATGGCACGAGACCCGAGCAGCCCTTGAGAAACAGCTAGTGAGGGCCCGCGTGTTCGCCGACCAGCTCCGTCGGGCCGGGGCCCCGTCCCGTCCCGAGGACATTGGACTGACCGCCGCCGACGTGCGGGCAACCTTCCCCAAGGCTATGTACTACCGCTCCCGCTACACCGTCCTGGACCTGGCACGTGAGGCGGGGTGGTACGAGGAACTCGTCGAGGAGGTGTTCGCCCCGGACGGACTGTGGACCTAATTGCTCCGGCACAACGCTGACCTCGGACTCATGTCCGGGGCCACGCCATGTCGTCAGGAGTTATCACTCCTCCTCGTCGCTATGACGGTAGGGATCAGCCTCACCGGCAGGCATAGCACCTTGGGAGCGTCGAGCGATCTCGGCATCAGAAGCGGCAGCTCGTGCCAAGGCGTCCTCGATCGACTTGGCGGTCTCAGGAGTGGCATCACGCACGAAGGTCAGGGTCGGGGCGTAGCGCAGCTTGAGTCTCTTGCCGACGGTGGAACGCAGCATCCCCTTCGCCGACTCAAGTGCCGCTTCCGTTCCGGCGATCTCCTTGTCGGTACCCATCGCGGTCCAGAACAAAGTGGCGTCACGGGAGTCCCCGGTCAGACGCACATCGGTGATCGTCACGAAGCCCAGGCGGGGATCCTTAACACGACGCTCAAGGGTCTCGGCCACCACGACTCGGATCTGATCGGCTAACTTGGCGACACGCGGATTCGGTGTGTTCATGATCTCTCCTCGCCATCGGTGTCCTGAGCGGATCAACCATTTTTGCACACCGTCCCCACCGACGCACGCGGCAGCCAGTGTCAACGCGGGGGTCCGGGGGTACTCCACTGCAGCACCATCCCGACGACGACCAACGCGGCCGAAACGGCCAGGCTCAGGGGGGCGAGAGGGCTCTGGTTCAACAGCGCCCACCAGTAGGGAGTCGCCGCGGAATCCTTGGTACCCAGGATCCAGCACGACAGGACGAAGATGGTTCCCGGCAGCCACGCCCAGGCCACCGACAGTACGACGCTGGCGACCATCGCCAGTCCCACCAGCAGGACATGGTTGCGCGCAAACCACAGCACCCACCACTGAGAAATGGGTTGGTCACCGTTGAACAGGACGGCCCATGCCACTGGCCACACCAGAACGATGACGGCCCACACCACCCTCATGGTGCGAATGGGACGGTCGGGGAAGGCCTGCTCCCGTTGTGGGTCCGGGGAGGAGAACAGTACGGAGGCGAGGATGCCACTCAGGCTCGAAGGCCCCAGCCCCACATCAACCGACCTGCTGCCGGCAAACGGGACGGTGACGAGGTCGCCGCCAAGGTGATGGGCACAGACCATTCCCACCGTCAGATAGGCCACTACGGCCACCAGACCGCGACTGCGCAGGAACCATCCGAAGCAGGAGAGCCGACCCGTCATGGACAAGCCCTCACCTGTGCCACCATGGATCGCAGCGAGTCCGGGGCGAGGGGTTGACCGTCCATGACCGACACCAGTGCGTCGTCAAGGATTTCGACCGTCCCGTCACACTGTGAGGACGTGGAATCCTCGACTCCCAACAGGTTGTCACCCAGCAGGGGTGCGTTGAGATCCCCGGCCCATTCTCTCGCTGTGGAGGAGGTCGACACGTGCGTCCGCACCGGCAGGTAACCGGCCTTCCCTGGCCCTCCCTCGGGGGCGTAGACAATGCGTCTCTGGACCCCGCTGGCCATCAACAGGTCATCGACGCGGCCCATCGCCGTCGCGTACTCCTCCAGCCGCCAGGACAGGTCACCGGAGACGCATGCCATGGATCCGTGCTTGCCGACCTCACGACACCGCCAATCATCCGTGGATTCCCACACCTCCTCCAACCGAATCGTCGCTGCGGCGTCAACGATGACCGCTGCCACCAGAATCGTCGCCGTGAGCCACCGCCACCAAGGCCCACCACCGGGTGTCGTGATCACGGCCACGAGCACCAAGGAGACGACGATGGCGGCACAATCGAGTCCAGCCCACAACGCGATGGCGTGCCAGGTGAGATGCGAAGGGGCGCCGTCGAAGGCCGCAGGACCAGACCATCCGATGAGCAGGTCATAGGCCTCAGGAACGGCCCCCGCCACCAAGTAGACCGCGATGGCAGCGACAGCGGCGAGCAGATAGGAACCAGCCGCCACTCCAAGGACGGCCCCCAGGGCCAGGAATGCCGTGGCGGCCATGGCGGTGAGGACCGAACCCATCACGAGTCGCGGATCGGCGTCACCGGAAGCCACCAATGCGAGGATTGCGGTCGTTACCCCCACAGCCAGAAGCAGAACGGCTCCGACACCCATCAGCCAGGTGGTGACGATGGCGGCGGTGGCGCTGCGCGGCCAGGCTCGGGATGTACGCGTGACCCCGGCGCGGCGAAGACGGGCGCCGTACGCCACCCCGACTCCGCAGCACACTGGAGACAGGATGACCGTGTCCACCGAGACACTCCCCGTCGTCAAGGCGAAGGACTTCCACACGCGGGGATACATGTGCATCAGGCCAACGCTCGTGGCGACCCACAACACGGCAAGCCCCAGCCCAGACCAGACGGCCTGCCGAAGACAGGCTTTCATCGGTCCCCCTCAAGGAGCTCGGATTCTGCGCGACCTTGCATCAGGTGCAGGTAACCTTGCTCAGCCACTGACACGTGGTCCTGTGAATCAGATTCTCCTGCTGCAGCCATCAATTCGGGCAGCGTGCCGCTCCAGGTAATGTGTCCCCCATCGACCAGATGCACCTGGTCTGCGGACAAGGCGACGTCATCCATGAGATGGGTGGACAGCACGACGACCCGTGAGGCCGCCTGCTCGACGACGTGGCGGCGAAACGAGATCCGCTCCCCCGGATCCAGGCCCACGGTCGGCTCATCAAGAATGAGCACCTCGGGGTCGTGAACCAGTGCCGCCGCGAGGAAGACCCGACGCTTTTGACCGCCCGACAGAGTACCGATGGGCTGGTGGGCGAATTGACCGACGTTCAGATCGGACATGACGCCTTGGCACCTGTGCCTGACCTGCGTGGACGGTACTCGATACATGCGCGCACAGAAGGCGAGAAAGTCTTCGACCGGCCACGACGGTGACCAGGTGCATTCCTGCGGAACGTACCCGATGTGGGCCCGGTACCCAGAGCCCTCCCGTCGTCTCCTCACGGGTTGCCCGTCACGACGTAGCGTCCCGGCCCTCGGTCGTTTGATTCCGGTGAGCACAGCAAGCATCGTCGTCTTGCCCGCACCATTGGGGCCGACAAGGGCACTCACCCCCACCGGAAAGGTGGCCGATACCGGCCCCAGTTGCCAACCCGACCGGTATCGAACGACCACCTCGTCAAGTTCAATCGTGTCAGAACTCACCAATTCAACCCATCGCTGCACTTATCACGTCGAGCCACTAGGTCGATACAAATCTTAGAAGAACGTTGCCAACCGCCTCTTTGATTACGACCAACGCGGATCTTGGCGTCAGCATCCCATCTGTACGCCTTTCCACCAACCAAACGCCCAGTGCTGCCTGATGCCCCGGTTCTTAAGACTTTCGGTATACAGTTTCCACCCGGCATGGGCTGACAGGTATAATAAAAAACGGAAGCGTCGATCTTGCCGTAACCGCCCCTGTCAGTTTTCTTGTGACCCGCGACAGTGAAAATGTAATTAGCCTGAGAATGCCAGACACCATCTGATGACATGTAGGCTTTCTTATGTCCTTGGGTTTTTCCTGATGCTTTCGCCGATCCTCCTGTGACAGAAAGACTCTTCCACGATGTCACAGGAGTCGCTCTGATAGTATCAGCAAGTCCCGGCGCAGCAGAACACAAGCCAAAGACAGACTCGGCAAATGCAAACATAACTACAATGCGACTCTTCTTATACATTCGTCAGCCATCTTTCCAGTACATCGCGCAACGGGGCAACACCGCCCTATTGCTACCGAATTGTGAATGATAATATCCTTCGGGTCGCAATGGGCCAAATCGGCGGCAAAACACGAACGGGGCGACCACGCTTCCACGTGGACGCCCCGTTCAGGACAGTGACCAAGCTCAGTCGCGAGGCTTCTCAACCATCTCGTAGCACTGAACCTCGTCACCAACGTGAATATCGGAGTAGTTGGTCAAGGTCAGGCCACACTCGTAACCCTCGCGCACCTCGGTAACGGCGTCCTTCTCGCGCTGCAGCGTGTTGATCTCGGTTTCCTGGACCACCACGCCGTCGCGCACCAGGCGGGCCTTGGCATGACGACGGATGGTGCCGTCGGTGATCATGCAGCCCGCGATCGTTCCAACCTTCGAGGAGCGGAAGATCTGGCGGATCTCCGCGGTGCCCATTGCCTTCTCCTCGTAGATCGGCTTGAGCATGCCTCGCAGGGCGGCCTCGATCTCATCGATGGCGTCGTAGATGACCGAGTAGTACCGAATGTCAACGTTCTCCTCGTCAGCCATACGCTGGGCATGGGCGGTCGGGCGAACGTTGAAGCCCACGATGACGGCGTTGGAAGCGGCAGCCAGCGAGACATTGGTCTCGGTAATGGCACCGACGCCGCGGTCAATAACGCGCAGGTCAACCTCGTCGCCCACATCGATCTTGGCCAGGGCATCCTCGAGCGCCTCAACCGAACCAGCACCGTCACCCTTGAGAATGAGCAGCAACTCCTCGGTCTCGCCCTTCTCCAACTGCTCAAACAGCTGGTCAAGGGTCTTGCGACGCGACGACCTGGCCTGCTGGGCAGCACGCATGCGGGCCTCACGCTTTTCAGCAATCTGGCGCGCCTTGCGGTCGTCGTCGACAACCAGGAAGTTGTCGCCAGCGCCGGGTACGGAGGTCAACCCAAGAACCTGCACCGGGGTAGCCGGAGCAGCCTCGTCGACACTCTCACCTTGATCATTGATCATGGCGCGCACACGTCCATAGGAGGACCCGGCAACGATGGAATCGCCAATATGCAGGGTGCCACGCTGGATCAGGGCGGTGGCCACCGGACCACGCCCCTTATCGAGGTGAGCCTCAATGGCAACGCCCTGAGCGGCCATATCGGGATTGGCACGCAGATCAAGGGCTGCGTCGGCAGTCAGCACGATCGCCTCGAGAAGATCATCGAGACCCTCATGGGTACGAGCAGAGACATTGACGAACATCGTGTCGCCGCCGTACTCCTCCGGCACTAAGCCGTACTCGGTGAGCTGTCCACGGACTTTATCCGGATCAGCCTCAGGCTTATCGATCTTATTGACGGCTACCACAATCGGTACATCAGCAGCCTTCGCGTGGTTCAAAGCCTCAACGGTCTGAGGCATCACGCCGTCATCAGCAGCCACGACGAGCACCGCGATATCGGTGGACTGGGCACCGCGAGCACGCATAGCTGTGAACGCCTCGTGGCCAGGAGTATCGATGAAGGTGATAGCCCTCTCGGCGTCGTCGACCTCGGTCTGAACCTGATAAGCGCCAATGGCCTGAGTGATACCACCGGCCTCGCCTTTCACCACGTCGGTATGGCGCAGGGCGTCCAACAGCTTCGTCTTGCCGTGGTCAACGTGACCCATGACGGTAACAACGGGGGGACGTGCAACGAGGTCAGAGTCGTCGCCCTCGTCCTCACCAAACTCGAGATCGAAGGACTCCAGCAGCTCGCGGTCCTCGTCCTCTGGGGACACGACCTGGATCTGGTAGTTGAGCTCGCCGCCCAGGATCTCCAGGGTGTCGTCAGATACCGACTGGGTAGCCGTGACCATCTCGCCCAGATTGAACAACACCTGCACCAGCTGTGCCGGCTCGGCATTAATCTTCTCGGCCAAATCGGTTAGCGAAGCACCACGGCGCAGTCGGACGGTCTCGCCATTGCCCTTACGGACGCGCACACCGCCGACCAGCGGTGCTTGCATCTCATCAAACTCTTGCCTGCGCTGCTTACGGGACTTACGACCCCGACGGCCGCCGCCACCGCGTCCGAAGGCACCCTGGGTACCACGACCACCGCGGCCACCACGACCACCTCCGATAGGACCACGAGGCCCACCGCCGAAGCCGCCGCCAAAACCGCTACCGCGGGATCCACCGCGACCACGGCCACCACCACGTCCACCACGTCCGGTAGTAGCCTGACCGATCTGCGAGGACTGGTGTTTCGGCATCATGGCCGGGTTCGGGCGCGGCATACCGGAACCGCCGCGCGATCCCTGGCTGCCACCCGGACGGGGCATACGCTCACCCTGACCGGACCGGGATCCACCGGAACGTTGTCCGCCCTCAGAACGATGACGACTTTGCCCCATGCCCTGACTGGAGGCGAACGGGTTATTTCCGGGACGCGGAGCTCCGGTACGACGACCGGCGCCCGGACGCGGACCGGGACGAGCAGCCGAAGGCAATCCAGCGGATCCACCCGGTCGCGGCCCCGGACGGGCACCCGGCTTCGGAGACTTCGATGGCGCGCCAGGCTTCGGCTTCGGGGCCGGAGCGTGGGGCTTGGGAACATTCTGACCCGGCTTCGGAGTCGGCTTGGACTCCGGCTTCGCTGCGGGGGGCTCCTGCTGGGATGAAGCGCCGGAGGATTTGATGAGACCCGGACGTGGAGTCGCACTGGTACGTGCTGCAGAGCTGCGACCAGGCTTGGGGCCACTGCTAGAACCGGGGCGAGGACCAGGCGTGGGCTTCGGCCCGGGCCCCGGTTTGGGACCGGGAGCCGGCTTGGCCGTCGTGGTCTCCTTGGAAGTCTTCTTAGAAGACGTCTGCGACTTACGCGCCGCCGGCTTCGCGGCTTTGGCGTCATCGGCCGGTTCAGCAGAACCGATCTGATCACGTAGTCGTCGCACAACTGGTGCCTCAATAGTTGAGGAAGCCGAGCGGACAAACTCGCCCATATCGTTGAGCTTCCCCAAAAGCTGCTTGCTTGACAGTCCGAGCTCCTTCGCGAGCTCATAGACGCGGACCTTGGCCACTACTCTCCTTCGGGCCCGGCCGCGATGGACCTGGGCCTAGTTGTTGTGAATCCTCATTGGTGCGAACTCATCGAGTGTTCATGAGCATCTGCCCACTTCCTATTCAGTCCCCTTGAGTCGGACGAACCGACCCACCGGGGGGACACGATTCGGTGAGACCGCCGGACCTCCCGGCGACATGCGTAACCAACTTTACCGAAAATGGCCTTATGAACCCAACTCACCGCGCTGACAACCGCTCTTGGCAAGCCGAACGCACCACCACGCGGGCACGGAATGACCTCGCGAATCCACCGGATACCGCGCGTTTCCAGCATTCGTCATCCACATGGACGTGGGCGCCCCTGCCCTGAGCGTGTCCCGTTGGATCGGCGACCACAACTCCGTCGACTAGTACATACCGAGCCATGTTCGCCGGATCATCGACGTGTCGGCAGCCGACGCAGGTGCGCTGAGGTCGTGTGGTCACTGCCCCACCTTAAACCAACCCACAGACGCATGACGCCCGACCCTACGGCCGGGCGTCGTCGTGTCTCTAGCAGGCAGTCTCAGACCTTGTTATCTGGACGAATATCGATCCGCCACCCCGTCAGGCGAGCAGCCAGTCGGGCGTTCTGCCCCTCGCGGCCAATTGCTAGCGACAGCTGATAATCCGGAACAATCGCCCGAGCGGTCTTAGCTTTCGGGTCAATGACCGTCACCGAGGACACCTTGGACGGAGACAGGGCAGCGCCCACAAATTCGGCCGGATCCTCTGACCAATCAATAATGTCGATCTTTTCCTCATCCAACTCGTGCATCACAGCACGTACCCGCTGACCCATCGGACCAATGCAAGCTCCCTTGGCAGAAACGTCAGGATTATGCGAGACGACAGCAATCTTCGAGCGGTGACCGGCCTCACGAGCCAGCGCCTTGATCTCGACGACCCCCTGCTCGATCTCGGGTACCTCCATAGCAAAAAGCTTGCGCACCAAGTTCGGGTGAGTGCGCGAGACAATGACCTGCGGGCCACGGGCTTCCTTGCGCACGGCCACGACGTACACACGGATACGACGCCCATGGGAATATTTCTCCCCGGGAACCTGTTCCGCCGGAGGCATAATGCCCTCCAATGAGCCCAGGTCGACGCGAACGGTCCGGGTATCGCGGTAAGACTGCTGGACGACTCCGGTGATGACGTCACCCTCAACGGCGGAAAAATGACCGTATTTCTGCTCGTCCTCGGCCTCGCGCAGCCGTTGGAAAATGACCTGCCGGGCAGTTGATGCAGCTACGCGTCCGAAGTCCTCGGGAGTGCCGTCATACCAGCCGACGACCTGCCCCTCCTCGTCCTTCTCCGGGAGCATGACAGCGACATTCCCAGTCTTGCGGTCCAGCTGAACCTTGGCACCGTTAACCGGAGCCTCAGTCTTGTCATATGCGTTGAGGAGGGCGTCCTCTAGGGTCGTCAGCAGATAGTCAAGCGGGATGTCCTTGTCCCGCTCGATCATGCGCAGAGTTGACAGGTCGATGTCCATCTCAGTTCTCCTCCTTTGACGCCTGCGCGTCGCGACGATTGAGCTCCACCTGGACGACGGCCTTCGCCACGTCAGCAAGCTGGACCTCACGAGTGGTGTACACGGGCTTATGCGGTTTGGAATTCTCGGCCTCGACCTCGAGGGTCACGACCTCCTCGCCAGCCTCAGCGATACGACCGTCAAAGGTCTCTCCAGACTTCTGCTCCTCGGCCGGATTGAGGGTGAACCGCACCAGGTGCCCGATGTTGCGTCGATAATGGCGCGGCTGGGTGAGGGGGGTAGAGACACCGCGCGAGGAGACCTCGAGGGTATACGGGGACTCCCCCATAGCGCCGGAATCGTCAAGGCAATGCGAGATCTCGGCGGTGGCCTCAGAGATCTCGTCAAGGCTAGGTCCGTGACCGTCGGGGCCGTCACCGTCGATCGTCACGCGCACGAGGCGACGACGTCCGGCAGGCACAACGTCGACGCGATCAAGTTCGAGCCCGACCTGGGACACGACCGGTTCCAGTAGGCGTGTGAGCCTCTCTGCATTCATCTGTGTCTCATCCTGTTGTCGTTGTAAATTGTCCGCACTGAGTTTAGCCACTCCCACAACCAGCCGGACTCGGCCGCCTCACCGACGGCTATAGCGATAATGCAGCTCAGGATCGATAAGCTGAAGCCATGATCGCCAGGAGAACCATTCTTGCCAGCGGAGCTGCCTTCGTCACTATCGGATTGACGGGCTGTGGCCACAATTCTCCTGAGAAGAAGGCGACTGAGAAGAAGACGACGCCGGTTCGTGCAACAACTACGGCATCTGCACCACACCGAAGCGACGCGGTATCGACGGAAGCACTGCTAGCGGACCTCGCTACCAAAGCCGCTCGCAGCGTCACTGACGGCCAACTGACGGTGCTCAACCAGGTTGCCGCAGCTCACCGCCGCCACCTCGAAGTGCTGAGCCAGTCCAACCCATTCTCCGGCAGTACCGCCACACCATCGGCGGCTATTTCCCCCACCCCACGCACCGCTGGCCAGGGATCGCCGCTTGCTCTGTTACAACACCACGAAAAGGCTGCAGCTACCCAGTATCTGGAGATCTGTCAGACGGCTCAGGATTCCTCTGAAACTCTGTTGTGGGCCAGCCTGTCGGTGTTCTGTTCGGCCTTCAATCCTTCTGCTCCAGCTCCCCAGCCGACCCCGAAGGTCGTTCCGGTGACAATCGGGCAGGAACCTCTCACCAATGCTCAGCAGGCGCTACTGACCCACCTCAACGCCCTCGTCGCAGGCTTGGAGTGGGGTATTGGACGCCTTGGGGAGAACGACCCGCTGCGCACCTGGGGATGGGACCGACGAGAACAAGTTCTTGCCCAGCGCGCAGAGGTGCGTCAAAGCATTCGGGATGCATCAACAACCCCAACCCCCGACGTGCCCGGGTACCCGATGTCGCCTGCCCCCGTCAACGATGCAGCAACCCGGTCGTTGTGGTCTGGATTGGAGGCGAACGTGCTTTCTGGTTGGGGCCGCGTTACAGCTGCCAGCGGGTCGGCTGCACGTCCCCATGCAGTCGCTTCAATGGTGAGTCAAACCCAAGTTCTCGCCCATTTGGGTACTGGCGTGACGACCTGGCCAGGTTGGGTCTAAGCCACACCTAGGACCACGAATCCTCTCTGGTTAGACTCTCCAGATCAGCTGAACGAGCATTCGCACCGCCAGAACACTGGTAACGATAAGAAACATCGTCCGTACGAAGCCGTTGCCATGTTTCATAGCTGTTCGGGCACCGATTAATCCCCCGAGAACATTTGAGATAACCAGCGGCCAAGCGATATGCCACCAGACGTGGCCGTGGATCGCCAACGTGGTGATAGTGACGAGATTTGTTACCGCGTTGCAAATCTTCGCCATTCCGGAAGCTTTAAGGAAAGAATACCCGCCAACAGCGACGTACGTAAGTACCCAGAAGGTTCCGACCCCCGGCCCGATAGCGCCGTCGTAGCACCCGAGGAACAACCCGATGATCGGAACCAGGATGGGGTGTTTGCCACCCTCGCCATTGTGGCCCGCCCCCAGTGACGGCCTCCTCCAGGTATAGATGCCGATGATGACCAGCACCACCAGAAGGATGGGCGTGTAGACAGCCCGCGACATGTAAGTGACGATGCGCGCACCCAGCACGGCACCTAGACCAGCCAGAACGGCCGTCCACAGGAACATTCGCCAATCTGGACGCTGTTTACGCAGATACCCCACTCCAGCCGTGAGGTTCCCTACGACCTGAGCTACCTTGTTCGTGCCGACGATCGTCGCCACCGGTGTCTCGGTCGGTAGACCGACCAGCAAGGATGGCAACATGATGAGTCCACCTCCGCCCACCACGGCGTTGACCCAACCCGCCATAAAGGCGGCAAGGACAAGTCCAGCAAAGACCCAAGACGTCACGTGTCAACCTTCCCTGTGACACCAGCAGTAAGGGTCCCACCCCGACGGGGCGGGACCCAATATGTGTTCTCGGTCCGGAAATGCCTCAGGCCCAAGGATGCGCCAGTAGCAACTCCGTGTTGTGATCGACCGATGTACCGAGCCTACCCATTCTCGTATGGATGTCGTTCGCACCAAACTCTCGGTACAAACTGGCCAGACCATCTGGGTCGGTGGTGTCGTAATCGGCCTGGTACGGAGCATTCGACTCGATGAGCGTGGTAAAGATGCTCACGGTGCCGTCGTGATTGTCGGCGAGCTCGATGATGCGGGCCATCTGGGGAAAGTCGACGTGGGAAGCCGTGTTGATCTCCCACCAGCTGCGACGGGCATCGAGAGCATGGTGGTGTGCGGTGATGTTGTTCGCATGCACGTGTCCATTGACCCAGGCAAGCACGTTCGGGTAATGCGATAGCAGGGAGACCAATTCCGGGCCGAGATGACGGATGCCCGTACCGTCGCCGGGGAGGACGGGGTTGTTCATCGTCATCGAGTCGTGGTGACTGAAGAGGACGAACATTGTGTCGCTCACATCGTGATGATGACGCACGCCGAGATCGTCGTAGTACACGCTACTGCCAGCGCGCAGCACGGATTTAAGCCACTTCCACTGACGGTCGTCGATAGAACCATCGGTGTACCCGGCCCGGTTCGTCGAGTCCAGGCTGATTCCGGTCACGCCGTTGGCAATCGAGAAGGTGTAGTAACCGCGCACGGCATTGAGGTCATCCTCGCTGAAACCATGACCGTGCGGGCCCGAACCATTGACGCCGTCACGCAAATGAGCCTTGATGAATTCGAAGGGGGTGAAGGGCACGCGACGTTCGTCCGCGGTAATCTGTCGAGTCAGCGACACAGTATCGTTGGACAGGGCGACTGGTCCGTTTCCCTGAGCCGCCTGGAGGTAGGCCTTGGTGTCGTTGTCACTGGCGAAACCGGTGATTTTGCGATCACTGGTGTACATCGTCTTCAGCAGTCCCCAGTCAGAAGGCAGGGTGCCCTGGATCGAATCGTCGTGGTTCCCGAATACCGCATACCACGGAATCTTCACGCCAGAGGAGGTCACGGGGGCCATAACGCGACGGAAATAGCCGTCTACCTGGGGAAAACCGGCACGCTTGTATATGTCACTGCTATGCGATTCGGGATTGTAGAACAGCGGATTCCCGAAAGTTTGCACACTTTCCCAGCGATCGCGGGCACCGGTATTGGGAACGATCGTGCCACCGGCCAACAACGTGAGATACCAGTCGAGTTCCACGTGTTCGTGATTATCGGTGTTGTCACCAGTGCTGACGAGAGCGTCAAAGGCCCGGCCAGTAGCCGGACCGCCCTGAAGCGAATTGACTCGGCGCACCAAAGAGGCCGTAGCGAGTGGCCCCAACGCCTCCTGCGGGCGGAAGGCCGGGCCAGCCAGCGGATGCAGGAACTCGACCCTCATCGGTGACTGCACGTCAGTCACGTGCAGGTCGGTCACCTGGACGAAGGACGCCAAGCCATCGCGGCGGTCGTCGCGTCCGCTCTTGCCCCTAGCGAGTTCCTCACGGACGACGAGCGGGTAACCGCGCTGTGCCTTGATCCTGCGGTAGCCGCTGCCCGGATCTAGCAGACCCACCTGTTCAAGGGTGGTGCCGGACGTGGAATGGAGACGCTTCGACGCATGGGCCAACGCTGGGGTGGTGCCGGTCACCGCCGCAGCGGCGACCAGGGTCACACCACCAAGAAACGTCCGCCGTCCCAGCGTATTTCTGGCCGCTTTGTCGACACTTCTGGTCAACTCGTCTTCGTTCTCGGGCATCATTCACCTTTCGCAAGGTCGAGGGGCCGTTCAGCCTGACTTACGAGCACCATTGTCAGGGTTTATTGGGTCACTTCCGCGCCAGTTTTCGAGAACAGTTGGCGATCATACAGCAACGTGCAGATGTCGGTCAGTTAAACGATCAACGCCACTTCAGCTTTCACCCGCGCACCTCCTTGAGGACGGCGCACACAGCCTCGGCTACGCTAACCTGACGGTTCTCACCCGTACTACGGTCGCGAACTTCGACTAGGCCATCCTTGAGCCCCCGGCCGACGACCACAGAGGTTGGCATGCCGAGAATCTCGCTATCAGCAAACTTCACTCCAGGGGACGCCTTGCGGTCGTCTAGGAGGACTTCGAGACCAGCCTCGGCCAGTTCACTGGCAATGCGCGTGGCCTCGTCAAGGATCTCCGTTCCCTTGCCGGTGGCGAGCACCTGGACATCGTAGGGGGCAACCTCACGTGGCCAACACAACCCCTTCTCGTCACAGGTACCCTCAGCGATAGCGGCCACGGCGCGGGAGACGCCCAGACCATAAGAACCCATGGTGACCGTCACCAGCTTGCCGTTGTGATCGAGCACCTTGAGCCCAAGGGCATCAGCGTATTTCTTACCAAGCTGGAAGATGTGGCCGATTTCGATGCCGCGGGCTAGGTGGAGTTCACCACTGCCGTCAGGAGCCGGATCACCTTCGCGAATCTCGGCGACGTCAATAACGCCATCGGGGGTGAAATCGCGACCGGCTACAAGATTGAAGACATGTCGATCCTTCTGGTCAGCTCCGGTAATCCATGACGTCCCGGTCACGACGCGGGGATCAACGAGGTACCGCACCTTTGAGGAGTTATCCTCGCCGAGGGCTCCCGGCCCGATGTAGCCCTTTACCAACTGCGGATTGGCAGCAAAGTCCTCTTCTGTGAAGGGTTCAACCACCGCGGGCTCCAGAACCGCTTCCAGTCGCTTCTCATCAACGTCACGATCTCCAGGAAGCCCGATGGCTAATGGCTCGCGGGTGCCGTCAGGATGGGCCACCATGAATACAACGTTTTTCAGGGTATCGGCCCCAGTCCACGGACGGTCCGCTCGCGGACGCACCTCATTGGCGATCCGGACAAGCGACTCGATGGTCCGGGCGTCAGGGGTATCAACAACCTCAGCCTCCGGCAACCCGTCGATGGGCAGCGGATCAGGAACGGCCATCCGGACGGCCTCCACATTGGCAGCGTAACCGCCGGAAGAACGAACGAAAGTGTCCTCACCGTTGGCTGCAACGGCTAGGAACTCCTCGGATCGAGATCCACCCATTGGGCCGGACATGGCCTTGACAATGGCGTAGTCGAATCCAAGTCGGTTGAAAATGCGAATGTAGGCGTCGCGTTGAGCCTGGTAGGCCTCGTCGAGCCCTTCCTGAGCGACATCAAAGGAATAGGCATCCATCATGACGAACTCACGACCGCGCAGGATGCCGGCACGCGGACGAGCCTCGTCGCGATACTTGTTCTGAATCTGATAGAGGCACAGTGGCAGGTCCTTGTACGAGGAGTACAAGTCCTTGACCATGAGGGTGAACATCTCCTCATGGGTCGGTCCTAGCAGCATGTCCACCCCCTTACGGTCTTTGAGACGGAAGAGGTTATCGCCGTACTCGACCCAGCGTCCGGTCTCCTTGTAAGGGTCAGAAGCGAGTAGCGCGGGGAAACTCACCTCCTGAGCCCCGATGCTAGCCATCTCTTCGCGGCAGATGGCCTCGATCCTGCGCATCACTCGGAGCCCGAGCGGGAGCCACGAGTAGACGCCGGGAGCGACCCGGCGGATATATCCAGCCCGGACGAGCCAGCGGTGGCTAGGGACCTCGGCATCGGCCGGGTCTTCTCGCAGGGTTCGGACGAACAGCTGTGACATGCGCGTCAACACGACGTGTACCTTTCCGACCGCGCTCGACCCTCCGCCGCCCTTCGGCGTGACCGGCCACGGCCATGTCGAATCCTAGCGGCAGGCACCACCGTCTCGTACGGGATCGCCGACCCCAAGTAGAATCGATAACCGTTCTCATTATAAGTTAGCCGAACATCACAGGAAGACAATGGAGGCCACCGTGAAACGGTTCGCATCGCTCCTTGCCGCCCTACTGACGTTCCTGATGATCAACCCGTCATCGGCGAACGCGGCAGCGCCGGACCAGGAGCTCCTGCACAACGGCCATGTCGACGCCGCCCTCACCGAGGGGGATCAGGCAACCGACAGGCCCACCACTCAAGTACTCGGGGATAGCAATGACCTCAACGATCGCTATTCCACCGACATTTCTCCTTCACCGGATGCCGACGACAGCACCGTGCTCGACCACGGACACGCCGATATCTTCCGGGTGGGATCGGCCCCCGACGGCGGTATCGACCTCAAGCTCAAAGAGGATGTCACCGGTGACGGGGCACTCCACGCCCCTGAGAACGTCCTTCTCAAAATCAAAGATTCCGCTCTCACCGATATCCCGGCCACCCTTCCTGGCGCCCCTCAGGGATATGTCCTGCCGCTGACGCAGAACCAAGATCTGCTGTGGCCAGGGTGGGAGACCTTCGACGTCAAGCGTAACGGTTTCGATTCGGTCAAGATCACGGTCAGCAACGTCAAGGGCCCCGGCAAAGTACACCTGTTCTCCCAAGGTTCCTTCGGTGCCGTCCAGCCCCTGCTTGACGGCAACGCGACCGAGCTACCTGGCACTATCACTGTCGCTCAGCCGTCCCACGTGCACGCTAACTGGGTGTTTGGCAAGACAGGCGTGTACACCATGACCGTTCAGGCCACAGCGCACAGGTCCGGCAAGAAGTTCCAGACCACGCCGCACACCTACACCTGGGTGGTCGGCGACACGACTCCCCTCCCTGAACCGTGGGGAAAACTAACTCCGCCGCCGACGCCCACTCCGTCCCCAACTCCAAGCATCACCCCGCCCAAGACCTCGGTCGCACCGAAACCAACCCCCGCCCGACCCCAGAAGCGATCCCAGCCCCGGGAACAAACCCGTAAGCCAGTTCTGAAGCCAAAAGCCAATAAGACGCCCTGCACCCAGAGGTTGGTCCTTGACCATGGTCACTCCGACGTTTTCCGCGTTGGATCGGCCGCCAAGAACGGCCTTGATCTCAAGGTCAAGGAGGACGTGACCGGCGAAGGAGTACTCCATGCTCCGGAGAGCGTGCTGCTGGCCGTGAAGGACTCTGCCTTGACGACCATCCCAAGGGGATACCCCGGTGCTCCCAAGGGTTATCTGCTGCCCATGACGCAGAACCAGAATCTGCTATGGCCGGGATGGGAGACCTTTGACGTCAAACGCAATGGTTTTAGCGACGTCAAGATCAACGTCCGTAACGTCAAAGGACCCGGCAAGGTACACCTGTTCTCGCAGAGCTCCTTCGGCAACGTTCAGACTCTGCTCGACGGTGGTTCACACACCATGCCTGGCACAATCACCGTCGAGCAGCCGTCCCACGTACATGCCAACTGGGTGTTCACCCAGCCCGGTCTCTACCAGATGACGGTTGACGCCACCGCCGTTCGCAACGGCACGACCGTCAGCACTGGAGCCCACACCTACACCTGGGCTGTTGGTTCCATGGCCATCGCCGCCAATAGCTGCTCAACCGACCGCGTCGCCGGCTCCCCGGCTCGCAGTAACACTGGCACCCCGGCCCCCGAGAAAGACAGCAACAGGGGTAGCTCCGACAAGCCATTCGATGACCTTGGCGTGATCCATAACACCTTAGAAAATGACAGTGCCAGCTCGAATGGGTCGACGAGAGTGACACGCAGCGGCTCCTCTATCAAGAAGGAGATCTGCCACCCGGTAAAGATCCCGAACAAAGCGGCCGCCGTGAAGAAGACCGTCGCTCGGTCTGCTGGCCAGTCGGCAGCCATCGCTACCGAGGGCCACTTCGACTGGGGCGTCCAACTACAGCCTGGCAAGCTCATCTCGGCCCTCAAAGATGATCGCTCTGCCCCGGCGACGTGGGTCGATCCCTCGAGCATCGTGATGGCAGTTGGGGACAAAGCCAATACCACCGCGCCTGCCGGCATGGAGTTCATCGCCAAGGGCGGCACCAAGGTGTGGCTCATCGGCGCCACCCAGGTACCTGGCGTGCCGTGGCTAGGCGTCAATACGATGCACGAGTCCATCATTAACGGGACCACCGGCCCGGTCCACATGCACCTGGACAAGGTCAGCGGCCCTGGCAAGATGGCGGTGTTTATGTCCGGCACCTTCGGTGGCGGCGTGGGCCAGCGAGCTTTCGACAACGTCGGTGGACCAACCGGTTACACCGTCCCGGCGAACACCCATGCCCATCCGAATTGGGTGTTCACCGCCCCGGGCCACTACACCGTAACTGTCACTCAATCGGCCACGACCAAGAGTGGAAAGAAGCTCAGCGCCACTGGCACCCTCCACTTCGCGGTAGGTATTAATGCGTCGCCGGTTGCGGCTTCCTTGGGCAAGTTGTCTGCCTCGCCCAAGACCGACCAGAACGCCGACCCGGGTTACACCATCGTGGGACGTACCCCCGATGGCAAGCCGTGTGATCTCAAGGCGGCCGGCCGGCCTGGTTCCGGTGAAAACGGCGAGTTCGGTGACACCGGCATCGTTTCTCATACGAACCAGGGTCTGGTGTCCGGGACCTTCGTGGTTCTCGGCGTAGCTGGCGCTCTCCTTCTGGCGAGGAGACGACGCGGGTGAAGAAACGCCTGTTATGCCTCGTGGCCGCGCTGAGCCTGCTGGCTGGGTTCGGCCACGCTCCCACGTCCCGTGACAAGCTTTCCATAGTAACGACCACGCCTATCCTCGCCGACTTGACGCGTCAGGTTGCCGGTGATCGTGCCACCGTCACCTCCATGGTGCCTTCAGGAGCAGACCCCCACACCTATGAGCCGTCGCTGCGTGACGTTCGGACCGTCGTGTATTCGAGAGTCGCGCTATCGAACTACCTCATGCTCGAACCTCATTCGGTCATCAAGACCATCGACTCTTCCCTACCTACGGGATCTATCAATGTCTCCCTGGCTGAGGAAGCCCAAAAGTACGGCGCACAAGTGATCCCGCTGGTTGAAAATGCCAACCTAGACACCGTGTGGCTGGGGTTGCGCGTCATTGGCAAGGGCGCCAGGCGGGGATCCGACCGCTCTTCCTCGGTCCACCTCCAGCTGACGTCGGTGGAGGGGCCTGGGGACCTCACCGCCTATATCACTGGGACCTTTGGTCGACCTCAGATCTACTACTCGACGGCTGACGGCGTCGACGAGCGTGACGACGTCGAGCTTCCCACCGACGCCCACACCCACATGTCGTGGGCCTTTAGCAAACCTGGGGTGTATAAAGCGGTGTTCGCGGCCACCCTATCGACTCCCCAGGGCAACGCTTCGTTCGGCGCCCAAACCTTGACGATCGCTGTCGGGGCCGATCCGCGAACGATCCCTGAACTTGCCGATCGAACTGTTGTCGATCAGGGACACGCAGACCTGTCTGCCGACATCGACGAGGGCACAATGACAATCCTGTCCGACCCGACAGGTGGCGGCGTACGTACCCAGAAGCGTCTGGACCCCGACAAAACAGTCGTGTGGGTGCCCCCAAAAGCCCTCACCGAGATACCCCCATCGCCGGCTTTCCGCTTTCTGGGACATCCCGGATCCCCGATCCACCAGCTGCCTCAGGCTGTTCTCGGCGCCCATGTTCACGGTGAGATTGACCCTCACCTGTGGATGAGCATTAAGAACACCAAAGCCTATGTGCAGGTCATCCGTGACTCTCTCATCAAGGCTGATCCTCACGAGGCGCAGACCTATCGCGAGAACGCGAAAAGGTACCTAACCAGACTGGAAGAGACATCGCACTATGTCGATCGCAAGATTGCGAGCATCCCGAGGGGACGGCGTCAGCTTATTACAAGCCACGACGCTTACGGTTACCTTGCCCAGGCTCACGGTATGCACATCGCTGGATTCGTCACTGCCAACCCCGGTGTGGAACCGTCCATGGCTCAGCGACGCAAGCTCAATCAGACTATCGCTGACCTCAAAGTGCCGGCGGTGTTTCTGGAACCCAACGTGCTGCGCGGTTCCTCGGTGCTAGCTGCGATCGCTGCTGAAAACAGCGTCACGGTGTGCCCCATCTATGGCGACACCTTCGATGACCACGTCACCAACTACATCGACCTCATGAGATTCGATGCCGACTCCCTAGCCAAGTGCTTGGGATGAGGCCCACTGTGGAGGCATCCATGATCAACCGTCCGCTGGCAGCCTTGTCTGCCATGTTCATCGCGCTCGCCACCGGCGCCACCCTGTCCCAGCCGGCCCAAGCCTCGCCCACCATTCCGCCCGATCCCGCTCTCAAACAGACCATTTCAGATAACGAGAAGGTGGCGAAAGGTCCGGCTGAGATCAAGCGCGGCCACGTCGACATCGGTCCTCGCATTGTTGACGGAAAGTTCTCCCTCATGGCCCGTGACGACTCCGCGAACCCGCCAGTCTGGCGCAACACTGACGACACTGTGCTGCGCGTCGCGGACGCTTCGCGTATCGACGTGCCCAACGATGACACCTATTCCTTCCTGGGGGACATGCGCGGGGAAAAGGCCTACGTCATTCCTCAGACCCAAGACCAAAAAGTCGTCTGGCTGGGCTGGAACACCCAAGCCCCCGAGATCGTCAAAAATTTCCCGCGTGGAGCCGATCTCGTCTTCACAGGACATGAAGGCCCGGGACAAGCTCACATGTTCATTGAAACCGGTTTCGACTCACCCATGCCGCTGTATAACTCCACCAAGCCTGGCGAGCAGCTGGTTCATATGGAGGCCAATACGCACGTTCATGCCAACTGGGTGTTCTCTGATCCTCGAGCGCAGACCATTTCCGTCGACGCTCGCGGTACCGACGACACAGGGGTTAAACATTCTTACTCGACGAAGTTGAGGTTCGCTGTCGGTGACAAAGGGCCCGCTAACGAAGCCCGCGCCGTAGGACCTTCGCCATCGGTCGCTGCATCTTCTTCGTCAACAGCCGCTGCTACTAACGTCTCGGCTCCGGCCACAACTGAGAACTCCTTTGACGATTCCGGAGCTGGCACCCTATGGGGGCCTGGGATCATGGCCGGAGCCCTCATCATTGGCATCATCATCGCCGCTTTGGTGGGACGCTCCAGATCGAAGACATTACGCGACGAAGTGTGGAACAAGGAACACACTGGCGCAAGCGAAGCTCATAAAGATGTCGGAAACGAGTCCAGATGAATGACCTCGGATCCATCAAGATCACAGACGTAGCCGTCAATGTGGGCGGGCTCCAGGTGCTCCATGACGTGAACATATCGGCCAGCAAGGGGGACCTACTGGCTCTGCTCGGCCCAAACGGTGCTGGCAAGACAACTATCCTGCGCACCATGCTCGGCCTGGTGAAGCCGGCTAAGGGCACTGTGAAAGTCGCCGGCGCGTCTCCTGGAAAGGGATGGCGCCATATTGGTTATGTTCCGCAGCGCCACGAGTTTGCGTGGGATTTTCCGATCAGCGTCGCCGGCGTCGTCATGAGTGGACGTACCCGCCACATCGGGTGGCTTCGTCGGCCTTGCAAGGACGACCACATCGCAGTACGTGACGCTTTGCGAACTGCCGGAATGGCTGAACTGGCCAACCGTACCGTCGGGGAATTATCGGGAGGCCAGCGTCAGCGCGTGCTCATTGCTCGCGCCCTGGCCACGCGCCCGTCAGTGCTACTGCTTGACGAGCCTTTCACCGGTGTCGATATGCCCACCCAGGAGCAGCTCACCGAGCTGTTCATCGAGCTGTCAGGGGCCGGGACGACCCTCGTCATGACGACCCACGACCTGGCCCAGGCGATGGCCACGGCCGACCGAGTGTGCCTGGTCAATCGGACTGTCATCGCCGACTCGACCCCCCAGCAGCTGCGCGACCCGGCCATGTGGATGCAGACCTTCGGGATCTCTGGCTCGTCGCCTCTGCTGAGAATCGTCGGCGCAGATGCCGCCTGAACGAAGGTGATCATGCTCTCCCCTCTCGACTTCTTGTCCGACCTCACCAATCCCCTGCTGAGTTTTCTGCCTAAGGCGCTGCTCGTCGCCCTGGTGTGCTCGGTAGTCGCCGGGGTCATCGGTTCGCACGTCGTTCTGCGCGGGATGGCGTTCATCGGTGACGCCGTTGCCCACTCGGTGTTTCCCGGGCTGGCCGTGGCCTTCCTCATGCAGGGGTCGCTGCTGCTGGGCGGCTCCATCGCCGGGCTGACTACCGCGATCCTCGTGGCGGTCGTCTCGCAGAACCGGCGTCTCAAGGAGGACTCGGTGATCGGCATCCTCTTCGTCGGGGCCTTCGCGCTGGGCATCGTCATCATCTCGCGGGCGCCGGGGTATTCCGGGTCGCTGCAACAGTTCCTCTTCGGGTCAATTACCGGTATTACCGACGACGACATCGTCATGGTGTGCGTCGCCGGGGCGCTTGTGCTAGCCCTGGAATGGGCCGTCCATAAGGAGCTTGTCACCGTCGGACTCGACCGTGAGACGGCGCGGGCCTCGGACTTGCCCGTGTTCGCCCTGGATCTGTTGCTCTACGTGCTGGTGACGATGACCGTCGTCATCTCGGTGCAGGTCATCGGCAACGTCCTCGTGCTGGCCCTGCTGGTGACGCCGGCCGCCACCGCCCGGCTGCTCACCGACCGGCTGGGGCAGATGATGGTCCTGGCACCGGTCATCGGCGGATTCAGCGCCCTGGTGGGCTTGTACCTGTCGTGGTCGATCGACCTTCCGGCCGGTGGGACGATCGTCCTCGTCGCCACCGCAGTGTTCTTGGCATGCTGGCTAGTCGCCCCGCGCGGGCTACTCGCGCTCCGTCTGGATTGCACAGCCCCACATCATCGGCATGCCAGGGTTGCAGACGATACTCATCGCGCCCATCTCGAGGTCGGCTTGCACGTCACAGACCCTCAGTAGAGAAGTGTCGCCATTGTCCCGATCCGCTCGAACCCGACCCTCCGGTAGGTGCGTAAGGCACGGGTGTTGAAGTCGTTGACGTACAGCGAGACGGTGTCGTGGTCGCGCCGGGCCAGCTCGACGACGGCAGCCATCGCCGGGGCGGCCAGGCCACGACCACGCCATGCCGGGTCCATCCACACCCCCTGGATCTGGCAAACATTCCCCCACGTGACGGCGACGTCGGACTTCCAGCGCACGTCACCGTCGTCAACGATGCCAAGACCACGCCCCTGCCGCACGAGCTCGAGCATGTGACGTCGGTACCCATCCCCGGGGTCTAACGGGCTGACGCCGACCTCCTCGGTGTACATGGCAACGGCGGCCCGGAAGTACGGTTCGAAGTGTCGCTCATTGATCCGAACCACCCGAGCATCCGGGACCACTCGGGGCCGATCCGACATGGCCAGCAGAGGTTGGCAGGAGCGCACCTCACGCGGCCTTCCCCAGGTGTCCGGACCGATCTGGGCCAGCCGTTCGTACAACGGAAGGACCGCCACGTCCGCGCCCATGATCGACGAGGACCGCCGCCAACGTCCGATCTTCGACGCCAAGGCGTCAACGACGGCGCTGTCCCGGCCATCGTCGATCACCGGCACGAGATTGGCCCCGATGTGGACGAGCCCGACGAGTTCACCGCCTCGGAAGACGCCGTGGACCGGGCATCCTAGCCGGGCACTGTCCAGCCCGCCCTGACGGATCCTCGACAGCAGGAAGACGTTGGCGACCGGGGCACGCGAGAGGAACTCGATGGTCTGGCTCAGGTCGGCGTCGTCGAGCTGCCTGACGCGGGTCCTCACCTCAGGAGACCGTGACCTCAACGGCCCCGGTGGTGTCCATCTCGTCGGCCATCCGGTTGGCCTCCTGAACGAGGAACTGAACGATCTCGCCTTCCGGAACGGTACGGATGACCTCGCCATGCTTGAAGATCTTGCCCTTGCCATTGCCGGCGGCAACACCCAGGTCAGCTTCGCGGCCTTCTCCGAGCCCATTGACGACGCAACCCATGACAGCGACGCGCAGCGGAGCATCAATCCCTTCAAGGGCATCAGTAACGTCATTGGCCAGCGTTAGAACATCGACCTGGCAACGTCCGCAAGAGGGGCAGGAGACGATCTCTAGACCTCGAGGACGTAGGTTGAGCGACTCCAGGATCTTGATACCCACCTTGACTTCCTCGACCGGATCAGCCGACAAGGAGACGCGTATGGTGTCACCGATACCCTCGGCAAGGAGGTGCCCGAAGGCCACCGCCGACTTGATGGTGCCTTGGAAGGCCGGACCAGCCTCAGTAACGCCCAGATGAAGGGGATAATCGCATTTGGCGGCGAGCTGTTCATAGGCACGGATCATGACAACCGGGTCGTGGTGTTTCACCGATATTTTGAAATCCCGGAATCCGTATTGCTCAAAGAGGCTAGCCTCCCACAGCGCCGACTCCACCATGGCCTCGGCGGTCGGGGCTCCGTATTTGTCAAGCAGACGTTTGTCGAGAGACCCAGCATTCACGCCGATTCGGATGCTCGTACCGTGCTCGGTGGCAGCCTGACAAATCGATTCGATCTGGTCGTCGAACTTGCGGATATTTCCGGGGTTGACGCGCACCGCGCCACAGCCAGCCTCGATCGCTTGGAAGACGTACTTCGGCTGGAAGTGGATATCGGCAATCACCGGGATCTGGGACCGTTTGGCGATGATCGGTAGCACCTCGGCGTCCTTATCGGTTGGGCATGCGACGCGTACGATGTCACAACCTGCAGCGGTCAAGGCGGCGATCTGCTGCAGGGTGGCACCAACGTCGTGAGTCTTGGTGGTTGTCATGGACTGCACTGAAATGGGTGCGTCACCACCGACGAGCACATCTCCCACCTTGATCTGGTGCGTCTTACGACGTGGCGCCAGGGTCGGAACGGGAGGGGTAGGCATACCCAGGTTCACGGTCATTGACGTGTCACTCCTGAAATCGCGGGTTGTCGTCTCCATTGTGTCACCACCGTCGCCGCTGTAGTGACGCTGACAGCGAGCACTCAGTCCTCGTCGTCGGACCCATCAGTACGGCGCTGGGCTGGGTACCGAAGGCTCTCCATACCACGCCGGGCACCCTTGAACATTTTCCTTTGACGAGTTTCTTCAGCCCTCGAGCGGGAACGGCACATCGTTGAAGAAGGCCAATTCCAAGTCCACTGCCACGTTCCAAAACCGAGTAAGTTCCTCAAGATCTACCTGTCCCGAAGCGCGTTCGAGTTCATCAACCAGGAATTGCACCCAGGTACGGAACTCATCGCCTCGGTGCAGATCCACCCATCCCAAGAATTTATTAGGAAGATTAGCTCCGGGCTCCGGGGCATCGGTGCGAGAGGCCCAGTCAAGGTAGAGACCTTCAGCCACCACCAACAGCACCAACACCGTGGGATAGTGGTGGGTATTAACAGCCTTATGCATGAGGTTCTCAAAGGAGCGGGTGGGTTCCGACAGGTGCGGATGGGCACGATCAGCCTGGGAGACTCCAAGTTCATCGAAGGTAGCCTCAAACCAGCCTGATTCCTCACTGCATATCATGCCCAACTGACGTCCGAAAACCAGCTTCGCCTCCACAGTGTCCGCACGGACGAGGGCCTCGCCCAACAATTCCAAGAAAGGAACGAAAAACTGGTTATCCTGAATGATGTAGTATGATAGCTGCGCATCATCAAGTTCACCCGAGAACAGTTCATTGACGAATCGGTGGTTGATCGCTGCGGTCCAGGCCTCAGAGCGTCCGGCAGATAGCGCGGCAACACGTCCGCTCGGGGCCACAGCAATGCCTGCAGTGGTAAGCGGGGCAGGCAAAGATGGCGTGAAAGCGTTCATATCTCCATCATGGCACTGACGCGGTACATGCCAACCATCTACGGGGGCGGGTGAAACTCAACCCTGTCGGTCGATCTCGCCGCCCCCATAGCCCGATGCGCCAGGCAAACCTCTCAGCCGGGTAGCGAAGCGAGCAGAAGGCGTATCAGACTCCGGTACGTGGCAGGCGTGGCTGAAATGCGGACCCTTGTCCGGAAGTCGGGGCCACGACAGCCGTGCTCGGGCCGACCGAACCGACTACCAAGGTCACCGCCGGAGTCGAGGACGCCGTCGATACTGGGCTGGGGGCCGGAGTCTGCATAGAGAAGCCCACCAGGGCTGGCGAGTGTCCCGATGCACCGAACTGGCTGGTGGTGTAAATCGGCCACGATGTCGTCGCGACGCGAGTACTGCATGGCCACCGACTCAGACCCGTTGGTATCCCAGATACCGGCGCCAGAAACCAGCTCATGCGCCTTAGCATTGGCGAAAATGTGGTCCAGAGACCCGACGCGACCGGAGAACTCGGAGCTCGCGGCATCTGGATCATATTCCTCGACGACCTCGCTAAACCCGGCGGCCTTCCTAGCGCGGATCGGATCCTCCATGGCATAAGCATTGAAATCACCAAGCATAAAAACCGGGTCATCAGCGAAGGTCTTGTTGACCCAACCCGTCAGTGCCTTAGCCTGGGCGACGCGGCATGTGCAGGCTGCCCCGCGACGATCATGGCCGTACTACATGACACCGCAGCCAGACCTATCAGGACGCGTCTAGACATTGTGGTCATGGCAATCCCCTCGTGAGGCAGGAAACATACGCGCGTTACCTTGCCACGGTCGGCACGAGGACAGGAATGCTCATCATTGACAATTCACCAAACATTCCCGCACTGCGAGCGATAATTTACAGCTCATTCACCGATACGAAGCCATAATTAGAAAATTTTTACCGGCGATACGACATCTGCGACAACGAGGACGAGTCCCATCATGAGCATAAGCGCCCCGATTGTCCATGCCACCGGCAGCATCATCGCGGTGTCCGCCGGGCCAGGATCAGGCTTTCTGGCAAGTTTAAATAGCCCCCGCTTACCTGCCTCATAGATGGCTCCAGCGATATGTCCACCGTCCATGGGCGGCAATGGCACGACGTTGAACCAAAACAAAAAGAGATTGAGGCCACCCAGCAAGCTTGCACCGGTGGCGATCTTGTCGCCCAAGGTCAGCTGGGAATCGCCGGCAACATCCCCGGCCACCCGAGAGGCTCCAACGATGCTCATTGGGCTGTTGGCGTCGCGAGCCTGACCGGTCACCAGATCGGAGGCGACGTTCCACGTCAGAACTGGAAGTCTGGCCAATGCGCTCAACGACTGTTTCGACATCGTCCACATCTGGGAGACGGTATCGCCCGGCCCAGAATGAACAATGACCATCGTCGGGCTCACGCCCAAGTAACCCGCCTCGACTGTACGACCGGGAGTGCTGAGGTCAGGCACCTTGGTGAGGAGGGTGTGCGTGGGCGTAAGGCTGACGAAAGCGCCATCGCGTTCCACTCCGAGACGCACTTCGCCGCCACCATTACCACGGATGAACTCCTGAAGTTGCGACCAGGAATCCACCTGTCGACCGTTAAAAGAGACGATGCGATCCCCCGCTCGCACACCGGCCTCGGCAGCCGGTGCACGACGGTCTTCCTTGGAGCATGGGCCGCTGGTCTGGGCGGAATGGGCGCAGGGGGTGACTGCAGCGACTGTCGTCGTCTGGTCGGCTCGTCCGTGAATGCCGAAAACCGCCCAGAACAGCAGGAAGGCCAGCAGCAGATTGGTAAGAATACCACCGCTCAAGATGATGAGGCGCTGCCACACCGGCTTGTCACTGAAAAGCCGACCTTGATCGGCGTCTGTGATGCCCTCGACCTCAGCAACACGCGCCTCATCAGCAAATCTGGTAAGCCGATTGCTGTGACGATGGTGGACCTTGGCGGGGTACATCCCGATGAGGCGCACATAGCCACCCAGCGGGATCCATTTGAACCCGTACTCCGTCTCACCGCGCGTGAACGACCAGATCTTCGGTCCGAACCCGGCAAAGAACTCGGTGACCTTGACCCCGAAGATCTTCGCCGGGATGAAGTGACCGCACTCATGAAGTAGCACCGAGAGGATGATGAGGCCGAAGAAGACGATTCCAGCCAGCACTTCGACTACAACTATCACCGGCGAATCCCCCGGGCACACACCTCGGCGGCGCGACGACGACCCCAGGCGTCGGCGGCCAACACGGCATCGAGGGTGAGGGCCTCGTCACCGACATGTCGAGCACCAAGGGTGTCGTTCTCGTCACCGGATAGGTGCTCGTCAAGGACCGCGGCAATGGTGTCGGTAATGTCGAGGAAACCGATACTTCCGGCACAGAAGGCGTCGACACAGGACTCGTTAGCGGCATTGAACACGGCCGGCGCAGTACCCGCAGCATGACCAGCGCGTCGGGCTAGTTCGACGGCCCCGAAAGTGTCGTTGTCAAGGGGTTCGAAGGTCCACTGAGTAGCCGTCGACCAGTCGCAGCCGGCAGCTGCGTCAGGAAGGCGATCCGGCCAAGACAGTCCCAAGGCAATCGGCAATCTCATGTCGGGAGGCGAAGCCTGAGCAATAGTGGCGCCATCCCAGAACTCCACCATCGAGTGGACGATGGATTGAGGATGGACGACGACGGTGATGTCGTCGAGATCAACATCATAAAGTAGGGCCGCCTCGAGCAGCTCCAGACCCTTATTCACCAGAGTCGACGAGTTAATGGTGATGACCCGGCCCATATTCCAGGTGGGATGCTTCATGGCCTCGGCAGCGCTGACATCGGCCAGGGAGGCACGGTCGCGACCGCGGAAAGGTCCGCCGGATGCGGTCAGAACAAGGCGACGCACCTCGTTGCGCCCGCCCCCTCGTAGGCACTGGGCGAAGGCGGAGTGCTCAGAATCCACGGGGACAATCTGTCCTGAGGCGGCCGCCTGAGTAACGAGCCTGTCACCAATGACCAACGACTCCTTGTTCGCTAAGGCCAAAGTGGTCCCTGCGGCCAAGGTGGCGAGGGTCGGTCGCAAACCAGCCGCGCCGGTAATGGCATTACAGACAACATCAGCGGGCATAGCTGCCAGCTCTGTCGACGCATCCGGGCCAGTAAGGATCCGAGGATTGGGCACGATACGGCCCCGTGATCCAGCCTGCACGGCCAAAGCCCGCTGAAGCTCCTCAGCGGCATCCTCACGAGCGACAGCTACGACGGGGATAGAGAAGTCGATTATCTGCTGAGCTAGTGAGCCAACATCCGAGCCACCTGCCGATATGCCAGCGACCTCAAACTGGTCACGACGTGACGAAATGACCTCTAGAGTTTGGGTTCCGATCGATCCGGTGGAGCCGAGAATGATGACCTTCTTCACCCTGCCAGTGTGTCACGGCGTTCCCACAATCCACAGTCCTGTTCTTCGGTGCCCACAGCACTCATCAACGGCCCTAGAGTGGAAACCATGACTGACAGCGTTCTCGACGTCACTGCAGACGCGCTCGAGCAGGCCGGGGCTCACCCCCACCGGCTCGTCGTCCGCCAGCACGGTCAGGTCGTTGGTCGACGACGGTGGGCTCCATGGAGCCCCGACGTCCCGAGTTTGGTCTACTCCTGCTCGAAAACATTCACCTCAGCTGCCGTCGGCATCGCCGTGAATCGGGGAGCTTTCGGATACGACGACACTTTGGCCGATCTGTGGCCGCAGGCCTGCACCGCCAACACCGGGCCAGTAGCGAAATCCATGACGGTTCGCAATGCCCTGTCCATGTCGACCGGTCACTCCCCGGAGCAGCTCCTCGAACCAACATTGATGTCCCGCCGTCTGCCCGATCTCAACACCGCCCGGATCCTGCTGGCGACCGAGCCGGAAGGCCGTCCCGGTATCGACTTCGCCTACAACAATCTGGCCACCTGGATGCTTTCTCGGCTCGTTGCTCAACACACCGGCGAGGACGTCGACACCATCATCACCAAGGAGGTTCTCGACCCGATCGGGGCGGGACCACACACCTGGGTCCGTGACGCCGACGGCATCCCGATGGGGTTCTCAGGACTGCATATTGACGCTGAAGACCTCTCTCTGTTCGGCCAGCTTCTCCTCGACGATGGGGTGCATGAGGGCGCCCGTCTACTACCCGAGGAGTGGATCAGGCAGCACCGTGTCCGTCAAGTCAATTGCGACAGCGAGACCGATCCGGAATGGGGAATGGGGTATGGCTGGCAGACATGGATGTCAAGCCATGGGTACCGTCTGGACGGAGCCTTCGGCCAGTATGTCCTCATCGTCCCCGAGGTTGACGCCGTCATCACTATGACCAACGAGGCCAGTGAAGGCCCTGGTGACAAGCAAGCCATTCTCCAAGCTGTCTGGGACCACCTCCTGCCTGCCTTAGCGGATGGATTCCAGCCACAGCCTGAGGAAATCGTGCGCACTGTGCCCACCGTGACTGGAGAATTCGACTCGGCAAGGTCGGTGCAGGGAATCGCCCCTGATGGCTCATACATCGTCGTCTCCCCGCACAAGGAGAGCAGAACCTGGGCGATGTCGTGGCGCTGTCCGGGCACCTTCAGCCATCCCACCGACGAAACCCTCGACATCGCCGTGGGCTACGAGGAATGGCAGACCTCCCACTGCCGGGTCGGTGACGATGCCATCGATATCGCGACCAGCGGCGGGTGGCAGGGCGAAACCTTCGTGGCAAGACTGTGCGTCATCTCAACCCCTCACACCCTCACCTTGCGAATGACCCCGGAGGCAACGACGACCGAGTGGGACAATGAACCACTCAACCCTGGTGGTTTGCTGGGCCTGGTGCACCCGGAGCTACGACGATGAGCACCACCCATATCGAGATCGAGACGGTCGACCAATTGCGCGCAGCTGCTCCCAATCTCGCCGGTCAGGTGGTCCAGGGGAGTCGACCTCACCGGGTGCAGCAACCTCCTTCGTCACTGCGACGTCTCCATGACGATCTTCCTTGGCTGCTCGACCTCCGCCCGGCTCGCAGCCTGGTTGCGCGCCCGGGGCGCCCTCATCTTCCGGCTATCCCGGGGGTCCCATTCGATCCCTACCACCCGGGCGCCTACACAGCGGAGGAACTGTACAACGACATCGGCGAGGGGTACCACGTCACCCTGGACGCTGCCATCGACAGATGGCGCCGCGGCCTGGCCACTCCGCCACGACTGCGCGACACCCTCGCCACTGCTCTGCATGACGACGCGATGACCGACGCTCTGGATGACCTGCTGGCAGGAACCGATCCGTCCATGACAGTGGGTGTCATGGGTGGCCACTCTGTCACCCGCGATTCCGACGACTATCGGCTGGCAGCCGACCTCGGTGCCGCCCTGGCTGGTACCGGCCATCTCGTCACAACCTGGGGCGGCCCGGGAGCGATGGAGGCGACCAACCTGGGAGCTGCCTGCCCACCCGACCTGCTCGACGAGTCCCTGGACCGGTTGAGGAAGGTCGCCGGGACTGCCGACGTCACCACATGGGTGCAGGCGGGCCTTGACGTCGTTTCTTCCTGGCCGCAAGGCGCCGCCCACCGCACTATCGGCATCCCGACGTGGTTCTACGGTCACGAACCACCCAATGTCTTTGCGACCAGCATCATCAAGTACTTCTCGAATGCGCTGCGCGAAGATATCCTCCTCAACCGTTGCCGAGGCGGGATCATTTACCTACCTGGCCAAGCGGGCACCGTCCAGGAAATCTTCCAAGCTCTCACTGGTAACTACTACGCCACCAGCGAAGACGAGATGACCCCGCTCATCATGCTTGGCAACCGCTACTGGAGCCAGACCCTACCGGCCTGGCCGCTGCTGCACAGCATGTCACGGGACCACCCTCACCGCATTCGCCTCGTCGACACCGTCGACGAGGCAGTAGCGGCACTCAGACGACACCCATCGCGATAACGGCGTCAGCCACCTTGGTGAACCCGGCGATGTTGGCACCCATAACGTAATCCCCCGGGTGGCCATACTCGTCGGCGGTCTCGATGCAACGATCGTGGATGTCGGCCATAATCTGCTGCAGTCTAGCTTCGGTCGCGTCGAAATCCCAGGAGTCGCGCGCGGCATTCTGTTGCATCTCGAGGGCCGAAGTAGCGACGCCACCCGCATTAGATGCCTTACCCGGGGCGAAAATGACGCCGGCGTCCTGGAAGGAATGCACCGCCTCAGGAGTGCAGGGCATGTTGGCACCTTCAGCGACAGCGACCACACCGTTGCGGATGAGGGTGGCGGCAGCCTGACCATTGAGCTCGTTCTGAGTGGCACAGGGCAAGGCGACGTCGACCGGCACATCCCAGATCGATCCGTCGGAGTGGAAAGTAGCCGAGTCGCGTCGAGCGGCATACTCGCAGATGCGGGCCCGTTCCACCTCCTTGATCTGCTTAAGCAGGGCGACGTCGATACCTTTCTCGTCAACGACGTAACCGCTGGAATCTGAGCACGCAACCACGGTGGCTCCGAGATCCTGAGCCTTCTCGATGGCGTAGATCGCGACGTTGCCCGACCCGGAGACGGTAACTCGCAGGCCGTCTAAAGACTTGCCGTTGGTCGCCAGCATTCGTTGGACGAAGAAGACTGTGCCATATCCGGTAGCTTCAGTGCGCACCAAGGATCCACCCCAGGTGAGTCCTTTACCGGTGAGCACACCGGACTCATGACGGTTAGTAATGCGCTTGTATTGGCCGAAGAGGAATCCGATCTCACGACTGCCAACGCCGATATCACCAGCTGGCACGTCGGTGTGTTCACCAAGGTGACGGTAGAGCTCGGTCATGAAGGACTGGCAGAATCGCATGACCTCAGCCTCAGACGCGTCATGGGGATCAAAGTCCGACCCATCCTTCGCGCCACCGATCGGCATGCCAGTCAGAGCATTTTTGAAGATCTGCTCAAAACCAAGGAACTTAATCGTTCCTAAGTACACCGAGGGGTGGAATCGCAATCCACCCTTATACGGCCCCAGCACCGACGAATATTCAACGCGGAAGCCACGGTTGATACGGATCTTGCCCTCGTCGTCAACCCACGGCACCCGGAAAATGATCTGGCGTTCCGGTTCGCAGATGCGCGACAACACGGCTGCCTCCACGTACTGCGGATTCGTGTCGAGCACCGGGCCGAGAGATTCAAAGATCTCCCGCACAGCCTGGTGGAACTCGGCCTCCCCTGGGTTGCGACGCAACACCGATTCGTACGCGTTTTCGAGTTGCCTATCCATACGGTGAATCCCTTCTGTATTTCTGTGTGGACGATTGTGACGCTCGGGGCACACCGGGACTGTCACCGGGGCCGCCGCAAACCGTTAGCTGCCTAGTCCTTCCGACCGTCCCACAGCTGCCAACTGGCCACAAGCACCGTCGATCTCAGAGCCTCGGGTATCGCGCACTGTCACCGGGATCTTCCAGCGCTCAAGTGTCTCGACGAAGGCATCCTGGTCCTCGGGGCGCGAAGCCGTCCAGCGGGAACCGGGCGTCGGATTGAGAGGGATGAGGTTGACGTGAGCCCAGGTCCAATCGCCCCGACGACGGATCTGACGGGCCAGCACCGCGGCACGGTCGGCCTGGTCGTTGATGTCCTTCATGAGGGCGTACTCGATGGAGACGCGACGCTTCGTCTTTTCGGCGTAGTGCCAGGCGGCGTCGAGCAACTCGTCGACTTTCCAACGACGGTTAACCGGGATGAGCTCATCACGCAGCTCGTCGTCAGGGGCGTGTAATGAGACGGCGAGGGTTACCGGGATCCCCTCCTGCGTCAAGGCCTTGATACGTGGTACCAGGCCGACTGTCGAGAGGGTGAGGGCCCGGGCGCTCATCCCGACCCCGTCGGGACCGTCGGCGGTCAGGGTCCGGATGGCAGTAAGCACCGAACGGTAATTGGCCATCGGCTCACCCATACCCATAAAGACAATGTTGTGGACGCGTCCGGACGCCCCAGGAACCTCGCCTGCCGCTATGAGACGATTCGCCGCCAAAACCTGGCTGACGATTTCGGCGGTGGACATATTGCGCTGAATACCACCCTGACCGGTGGCACAAAACGGACAGGCCATACCGCAACCGGCCTGCGAAGACAGGCACAAGGTGGCGCGAGCCGCAGAGTGACGGGTGGCTGGATAGTACATGAGTACCGACTCAACCAGAGCTCCACCATGCAGCCGCCACAGGGTCTTGACGGTTGTGCCGCGATCGCACGACTGCTGAGAGACCTTGGTCAACAGGACCGGAAACCAGGCGTCGGCGATCTCCTGACGGGCCGCCTTAGGCAAGTCAGTCCACTGAGTCGGGTCGACCTCCCACCGCTCAAAGACGTGAGCGGAAATCTGCCGAGCACGGAAAGCTGGCACACCGAAATCCTTGACGGCCTGCACCCTTTCTTCGATGCTCAGATCGATCCAGTGACGAGGAGGCTTGGCACGATTCGGGGTATTCACCACGAGTGGCACTTCCTTGCCCGGCTCGGCGAGCGGCGTGGAGGGCAGAACAAGACCTGACGTGCTGACGGAACTTCCAGTCGATGACATCACGCCCCCATTATCCCCAACTCCCACCACCCGACCACACGAGTCGGTGCCTGCTAAGTACGGGTCGCGACGTCACCTCGGCGAACAGTTCTGCACTAGCTCGTAACAGGCTGGATCACCGGGCAGGAGGAAATGCAATCCCTCAAGAAACACGATCATGACGAGATTCGCCACGACGATGAGGGCAAATAGCCACATGATGACAGTGGATATGGCGTGGGCCTTAACACCACGGGGGGTAAGCCACGGAGCAAAGGTCATCATGACGCCACAGAATGCTATGACGATGGTAAAGGTGATGAAGGCCCAGGTGTAGGTGCTCAACCCGAAAGCCTTAGAACCATATCCGGGGTCCCCAGGTTGAATATGCAACAGGATGTGACGTGCCGATTCCGCTGCGCCAAGGACCGCCGAGAGGATCGATACGCCATAGCCCAGGCAAAAATCCGCCATCGTCACGGACCCGCGCCGGGTACGAACAATGATGTAAAGAGGCCCCAAAGAGGCAAGCATCATCGAGTACCTCTGAAGCATGCACAGTGGACATGGGAATTCATGCAACCCGAATTGCACGATGAATCCACCCGCTAGAACCCCAATGTAGGCCAGCACGAAGAGGTTCGCTCCCCAGAAGCCCACGATAGGAAACACCCGTCCTGCTCTAGACGGGGTTCGTTCCGCATCTGACAGACTTTCGACTTCGATGTCGTAGTTCCTCACCATGACAGCCCCAGATCACTCGTCGCATGTAGCGACAACAGAATCACGCAAAGCGCTGCGATAACCATGACGGATACAATGAATATCGACTTCCTGACGCCGCGCAGTATCATCGTCAACACCAACGCGGCGATGAGGACCATGATAATAATGTCCATCTTCGCCCCCATCTATACCTAATAGCTATTACTTAGGAGATAGTATATCATCGGAGCTTGGCCAAGCTCATAGTGGAGTGGCCCCGCGACTACAGTCACAGCACAAGGGACATGACGAGCCAGGCGAAGGGCGCCGAAAACAGCACTGAGTCGAGCCGGTCCATGACCCCGCCATGACCGGGCAAGAAGTTCGACATGTCCTTGATACCAGCGTCACGCTTAATCATCGACTCGACAAGGTCTCCCGCAGTGCCGGTCAAGGCTAGAACAACGCCAAGAACAATCCCAGCCCACCATGGCGCCGACAGCAATCCTCCCAAACAGGCCCATCCAACGAAAGCTGCGGTTATGACGGACCCGGCAAAACCCTCCCAGCTCTTTTTCGGGCTAATACGCGGGGCCAACTTGTGTTTGCCACATAGCACCCCTACGGCATAACCGCCGGTGTCAGAAGCCACGACGCTGAGGATCCAGGTAGCGATGCGGCGGCTACCACCGTCATCGCCCATCATGAGGGGAACGAAGCAGCCAAGCAATGGCAAGTAGGCGATAGTGAAAAGGCTGGCAGCAGCGTCCTTGACGAAGCCATGCGACCCGCGTGGCAGTCGCCACGCCATTGCGGCAACTGTCGTCGCACCTAACGTCACCACCAGGAAGGTATTGGGCAGGATGTGAAGCTTCAGGGTCGAGGCCGCATATGCCCCAATGACCATAACTGCGGTGCCGACGCATATCGGAACTACCGCGGAGTCCATTCCCAAACGAACCATCGCTCGATGAAGCTCAATGGCCCCGGCCATAAGGGCCAAGGTCATCAACAACACGAAACCCCAATGCCACCATCCAACGGTGCCGATGACGGCACCGCACAGCACTACGCCCGTAGTGATGGCAGCAGGAAGATCACGGCCGGCACGTGGAGTCCGTGCGGCCGTGGTCTTCTTCTCAGGCTCGCCCACCTCGAATCTGATCAGATCTCGAGGAGTTCGCTCTCCTTGGATTTCAGCAATTCGTCAATCTGCTCAACGTACTTGCGGGTGACCTGGTCAAGCTCCTTCTCCAGACGAGTCATCTCGTCCTCAGAGATCTCCTTGTCCTTCTCCTGCTTTTTGACAACATCGTTGCTGGCGCGACGGACGTTGCGGACCGCGATACGCCCCTCCTCAGCCTTAGTCTTGGCCATCTTGATGTACTCCTTGCGGCGCTCCTCAGTCAGAGCTGGAAGGACGCAACGCACCACGTTGCCATCGTTGGAGGGGTTGACTCCTAGGTCGGAATCCCGAATAGCCTTCTCGACGTCATTGACACAACTCTTATCGAATGGCGCGATAAGGACAGTGCGAGCCTCCGGCACCTGGAAACTGGCGAGCTGCTGCAGCGGGGTAGGGGTACCGTAGTACTCGACCATGAGTTTGTTAAACATGGCGGGGTTAGCACGCCCGGTGCGAATAGCCGCGAACTCCTCGCGGGCATGGTCGACCGCTGACCCCATCTTTTTCTCGGCGTCCTTAATGATGTCGCTCACTGTGTTGTCCTTCCTTGGTATGTCTCGATGGTTCAGCGATGGACGGTGGTGCCGATGTCCTCACCATTGATGACGCGGCTAATATTGCCTGGCATCTCGAGGTTGAAGAAGACCATCGTCAGGTCATTATCCCTGGCCATGGCGACGGCAGTTGCGTCGGCGACCTTAAGATCACGCGACAGAAACTCATCGTAGGTCAGTTCGTCAAACTTGTGGGCGTTCGGGTTCGTCTTGGGATCACTGTCGTAGACGCCGTCAACCCCCTGCTTACCCATGAGGAGCGCATCGGCTCCGATCTCTAAGGCTCGCTGAGCAGCGACGGTGTCGGTCGAGAAATACGGCATTCCGGACCCGGCACCAAAAATGACGACTCGTCCCTTCTCCATATGGCGCTCGGCCTTGCGCGGGATGTAAGGCTCAGCAACCTGGCCCATCGTGATGGCTGTCTGAACGCGGGTATCGACACCAGCCTTCTCACAGAAATCCTGCAAGGCAAGGCAATTCATGACGGTGCCGAGCATTCCCATATAGTCGGCGCGATCACGTTGCATGCCGTGCTGCTGAAGTTCAGCCCCGCGGAAGAAGTTCCCCCCACCGACGACGACGGCCACCTGAACGCCGCTATTAGCGATCTCAGCGATCTCGCGGGCCTTGGCGGACACGACATCGGCGTCGACGCCGATTCCTCCTCCTCCGAAAACCTCTCCGGACAGCTTGAGAAGGACTCGGTTGTAGCGCTCTGGCATCATCTCTCCTGGTCAGCGGACATTGACGCGGGATGCGTCACCCCAGCTTAGCCCGATGACGGCTACCATCGCAGTTCGCCCTAGCCGCGACCGTCATTCGCTGGGAAACGACGAACGGCCCCACCTCGTACGGTGGGACCGTTCGTCGTCACAATCTCGTTATCATCCCCACGTGGGGACGAGATCACTCTCCGGCAGAAAAGCGAACGAAACGCTTGAGGGTGACACCAGCGGCCTCAAGGGTCTGGGCGACGGTTTTCTTGTCATCGGAAATGGCAGGCTGATCGAGCAGGCAGTTCTCCTTGAAGAAGCCGCCTAGGCGACCCTCGACGATGCGGTCGATGATCTTTTCAGGCTTACCCTCCTCGCGGGCAATATCAGCGGCAACGGTGCGCTCGTGCTCGACGACGTCGGCAGGGACCTCGTCACGGGACAGCCAGCGCGGGCTCATAGCCGCGATCTGCAGGCAAACGCCGTGGACAGCCTCGATGTTGTCGCCCTCGTACTCAACCATGACGCCGACCTGCGGGGGCAAGTCCTGGGAACGACGGTGGAGGTACACGTGCGCGTTGCCATCGAAGTGAGCGGCGTTAGCGAGCTCAATCTTCTCACCGATTTTGGCGGCGAGCTCACCAAGCTTGTCACCAACAGTGGTGCCATCAGCCAAAGCTGCGGCATTAGCAGCATCCTTAGAGTCAGCCCCGGCCTTATCAGCAGCCTCGGCGATCTCGTGAGCGGCGGCGATGAACTCCTCATTCTTGGCGACGAAGTCGGTCTCAGAGCCGATATGCACCAGGGAAGAGCCAGCGGCAGCAACCAGGCCGTTGCTGGCCTCACGGTCGGAACGCTTCGCAGCCTTAGCAGCGCCGGAAACACGCAAGATGTCAACGGCCTTATCGAAGTCGCCATCGGCCTCAGTGAGGGCCTTCTTGGCGTCCATCATGCCGGCGCCAGTAGCGTCGCGCAGTTTCTTGACCTCAGCAGCAGTGATAGCCATAGATATCTCAGTCCTGTCTAGACGTGGGCGAACTTCAGTTGGACTTCTCGGCCTCGGGGGCCTCGTCAGCCTTCTTGGCCTCGGCCTTCGGCTCTTCAGCCTTGGCCTCGGTCTTAGCGCCGTCCCCTTCGAGGAGCTCGCGCTCCCAGTCGGGCATGGGCTCGGCCTCAGCAGGCTGCTCACCAGACTTACCAGCTGAGCGAGCCATGAGGCCCTCAGCGGCGGCGTCGGCGATGATGCGGGTCAGTAAGGACACCGAACGAATGGCGTCATCGTTACCCGGGATGGCGTAATCCACCTCGTCGGGGTCACAGTTGGTGTCGAGGATGGCGACGACCGGAATCTTGAGCTTGCGAGCCTCGTCGATGGCGAGGTGCTCCTTCTTCGTATCAACGACCCAGACCGCTTGCGGAACCTTCGGCATATCGCGGATACCGCCGAGGTCCTTCTCCAGCTTGTCCTTCTCACGAGAGAGCATAAGCAGCTCCTTCTTGGTGAGACCGGAGCCGGAAACCTTGTCAAAGTCCATGGCCTCGAGCTCCTTGAGCCGGGCAATGCGCTTCGAGATGGTCTGGAAATTAGTGAGCATTCCCCCAAGCCAACGCTGGTTGACATAGGGCATGCCAACGCGAGTGGCCTGCTCAACGATGGACTCCTGGGCCTGCTTCTTCGTGCCGACGAAAAGAATCTGGCCGCCCTTGGCGACAGTCTCCTTGACGAAGGCGTACGCCTTATCAATGTAGGTCAGCGACTGGTGCAGGTCAATGATGTAGATGCCGTTGCGCTCGGTGAAGATGAAGCGCTTCATCTTCGGGTTCCAGCGACGCGTCTGATGTCCGAAGTGGACGCCGCTCTCGAGGAGCTGGCGAGTGGTGACGACGGCCATGCCGTGTCCTTCCCTCTCTGGGCACATCACACAGATATGCCAACGGTTGAACGGTGACGCGGGATTGCGTCACCTCCTGATGCATCACCGTTCGTCCGCCTGCCGTGGCAGGACCGTGGACGTCCGGTCGTCGGTGACGTCGATGCATGCGAAGTCAGTCCGAAATGATCCGGACTGCGCGATTAGTTTACGACACCAAGAGGCAATCAAGCTAACCTTCCCCTTGACCCCGGCCACTTCCGCGTGTCTGCCTACCATGGCGGCAATCACAGGCCACAGTGGATGTGATGAAGAAGCCATCCCCGACGCGCGTTGGCGCCGGACAGCTGCCTATGTCCCTGACGGTGCCCGTCGAGGACTTCTGTGGCCACCTCTCGGCTCTCCGACGCTCGCCCAACACAATCCGCGGTTACCGAGCTGACCTCATCGATCTCATGGGCCACGCTCACTCCCACGGCGACGACACCTTGGGCAGGATCGGCACATCGCAAGTGCGAGCATGGCTAGCTGATACCCGTGTGGCTGGCGCCTCGGCCGCTACCATGCAGCGCCGCTGGTCGGCTGCGCGAGTATTTTTCCGCTGGGCGGCTAACGAAGGGCTCATTTCCGCCGATCCGACGACCGCTCTGAATTCGGCCAAAGTACCGAAACGCCTGCCGGCCACTCTGGGCGTCGATCAGGCTCGTCACATCCTCGACGAAGCCGTAGCACAGGCTCGTCACGATGAATCTCCCCACGGCGCACGCGACGCCGCCATCCTTGAGGTCCTTTACGGTGGAGGGCTGCGTGTCGGCGAGCTGTGCGGTCTTGATCTGGGTGACGTCGATCGATCTCGCCGCACTGTGAAAGTTACGGGCAAGGGCGACAAAGAACGCACCGTGCCTATGGGGGCGCCTGCGCTGCGTGCCATCGATACGTGGTTACCTCGTCGTGAGGAATGGGTTGGGCCGCACTCCGGGCAGGCCCTCTTTTTGGGAGCGCGTGGTCGTCGCATCGATCAGCGCGTCGTTCGGCGAGTCGTTCACACCCACTTGCGTGCCGAACCAGACTCCCCCGACCTTGGGCCTCACGGGTTACGTCACGCGATGGCGACCCATCTTTTGGAAGGCGGAGCAGATCTGCGCACCGTCCAGGACATATTGGGCCACGAATCCCTAGCCACCACGCAGATCTACACCCACGTTTCCACCGAAAGATTGCGCACTGCGTTTCGCCAGGCTCATCCCCGCGCCTGAGCCACCTCGGGTGGCTTCGGTCACCGTCGTATCAATGCCTAACGCGGCGTCCCGCCCAGCTCCACGCCACGGAGGCATGAGGGCACCGCTTGAGGCAGCTTTCCTCCTGCTGCCCCCTGGCAGGCTCAGGGGCCGCACAGGCCATCCGTGCCCCGACGCTGAATGAGGCCGACTGTCCAAGGGCAGCAACCGCACCTGAAGTTGCAACAATGTCATGGGGTTTTGATAAACATCTCCCTTCTTCAACCCCCAGTGCAAACAAGTGCGGGTGCATGGTGGCCCCATCCCGACAACTCCGATCTGCTGGCCAGGAACCACTACCTGGCCGACAGCAACGCTAGGCACAACCGGCATGTGGGTTGTCCGACGACCGTCAGCAAGCAGGATGCTCACCACCCCAGCCCCCGCGACCTGGCCAGCAAAAACGACCACCCCAGCCGTCACGGTCGTCACTGGTTCTCCCACGGAGGCCGCAAATTCCACTCCCCTACTACCCGGCAGCCATTTTTCGGCAGGTGGCGCAAACCCTTTGATGACGGGGCCTAGCACCGGCGGAGTCGGACGATTCGCCACACTTCGCGCGGGAACGGCAGCAACGCTGTGGCTGGGAGCTGGTAAGGCCAGCAAGCAAATCCCCACCGTGATGATTAGTAGGCTGATGCAGACAGATCTCCTCATGTCTTCAGTTATCGTGACAGATCGCGATCTTCGCCAACTTATTTTCCAACTGTGGATAACCCGACAACATCGGACCTCGCCCCCTGTGGACAATCGCCTGACCTTCTTTAGCCTGGTGAGCCCTCGCTCCCGAGTAGGCTCCCATCCATGGCTGTCACCCCAGTTCTTGCCTGTTACCGCACTTGCGATGCCGCAATCGGAGGCATTACCGCGTGGCAGGTGACGACAGGACCTGACGGGCCTCGCACCAACGTTGTGGGCAGTTGCCCCTTAGGCGATGCGTCCTGGGTCACCCCGCTATACCACCTTGTCGTCGTGCTGTGCGAGCGTGATGGCACCCTTGTCGTTGTCCACCCCGGACGCGAGTTCCAGGTCGTCGGGACCGTTCAGCTCAAAGGCCAATGGCCTTGCCACGGTGCCGTCGATCCCACTGGGCGTCTCATGGCCGTCGCGGATTACGCCTCGGGCCAGGTCGAATTCGTCGACCTATCAGATCCCACCCGACCAACTGTCCGAAACGTCCTCGATCTCGGTCAGGGCTGTGTTTTCCCTAGACCGGTGGCAGATCGTCAAGAGGGTCCCCATGCTCACCAGGTGACGTGGTTGGATCGCGCGCATCTTGCGGTCACGGATCTCGGAGCTGACCGCATCAACGTCGTGCGCTGGAGCGAGGCCGGCCCCGAGATCATCGGATCCCTCAAGACCCCTGCGGGATGTGGCCCGCGTCACCTCACCCTCACCGAAGATGGGCGCAAGCAGATCTTGACTGTCGGCGGAGCGTTGTCAGGCACCGTGAGCACGTGGTCTCGTCCTACCGGTCATGACATGTGGGCTCGCGAGTGGCGTTTCGTCCAAGAAACGGCGTCGTCGCGCTGGTCACATACCGGCTCGCAAGAGCGTCGCTCCGCTTGTGCGCCAGCTTCCCCGTCAGCAATCGTCACTACCCCTGACGGCCGGCATTTCGTCGCCAATAGGTCGGTCGGCAGCATTGGGATACTGGGAGGGCGGTTTGGACGGATCAATCTGATTGACGAATTTGATACCACCGGAGCGAACCCGCGCGACATCACCGTTACCACTCAGAATGGCACCCGCGTGTGGGTCGCATTACCGGAGGAAGGTCAGATCGCAATCCATCTACGCGACGAGGACACCGGCGGCTGGCAGGTCGAGACAACTATCGACCAGCCCGGCGCCATGCGGGTCATCGTGGGCCCGACTACCGGATGATCACGGGCCGTCGTCTACTCGTGACACAATCAGCTACAAACATTTATCAACCCCAGGAGATCAGCCATGCGCAAGCACACCCCCAATGACAACCCCCTTTGGGAGGATCTGTTCAAAGGTGGGTCTCTGCGTCGGGTGACACGATGGGGAGAATCCGTCCTGCACGCGCAGACCCGTCCAGTCACAGAGTTCGATGAGGACCTGACGACCCTCATCCGCGACATGTTCGCCACGATGAACGCCGCCGACGGTGTCGGGCTGGCCGCAACTCAAGTCGGGGTTGATTTGTCCTTGTTCGTCTACGCCTGCCCTGACGCTAACAACATCGTCCACCACGGAGCATTCTGCAACCCAGTTGTCACCCTGCCGGAAGGACACGATCGCCACTTGGAAGCCGCCGATGAGGGCTGCTTGTCATGGCCCGGCGGTTTCCAGTCCATGGCTCGCCCCGATCTGGCCACCTGCACTGGTCAGGATCCGTGGGGCAACGACATCACCGTCACCGGAACCGGGTTCTTCGCCCGGTGTCTGCAACACGAAACCGACCACTGCAACGGCATCGTCTTCGGGGACCGACTCTCCAAGCGTGCCCGCCGCAAACTCGACGAGCAACACGACAGCGTGGCGCACCTGTACCCCGACGACTGGCCCCTCACTCCAAAGGGCTGACCCGGGTTACCCCCGCAACTCGTAGCAGGCGACCGCAGCTGCCGCCGCAACGTTGAGAGAGTCCACGCCGCCTGCCATCGGGATACGCACCACGACGTCGGCCTGACTGATCCAGTGGGCCGACAGGCCCGCCCCCTCGGTACCCATAAGCAGAGCAACCTTGCGCGGGTTCTGTCTCAAATCGGCGGAGAACTCATCGAGGGTGACTGAGTCACCGCTCAGTTCCATCGCTGCCACAGTGAAACCGTGGTCGCGCAACTCACCAAGACCTCCCGCCCAGTCCTCGAGACGAGCCCAGGGCAACTGAAAAACCGTCCCCATCGAGGTCTTGATAGCCCGACGATAGAGCGGGTCAGCCGCGCGAGGGGCCAGTAAGACGCCATCCCACCCGATTCCGGCCGCACACCGGATGATGGCTCCGACGTTGGTGTGATCGACAATGTCCTCGCACACCACCAGACGTCGCGCCGCCATAAGATCAGCGGCGCTCCAACGAGTCTGACGGCACATAGAAGCCAGGGCGCCGCGGTGGACGTGGAACCCGGTCACCTGCTCGGCCAGGGTCTCGGAGACGACGAATACCTCGACGTCGAGGCCGTCGAAGAGATCCCGTAAACCGTCAATCCAGCGAGGAGCCAGTAAGAAGGACCGCGGTGGGTAGCCAGCTTCACAAGCGCGCCGGATGACCTTGGCGCCCTCTGCGATAAACAGCCCATGCTCAGCCTCCAAAGACTTGCGCAGGTTGACGTCACGCAGGTTCACGTAGTCAGCCAGTCGTGGGTCGGCGGGATCGTCGATATCGATGAACGTTGCCACCGCTCCAACCTACCGGTGACTATCGTGGACAGATGAGTTCCGCCAACCCACGCCGCACGCTACCTATTGACGGGTTCGTCCTCGCCATTGTGGTGACGGCGATCATTGGATCGATGCTTCCTGCCACTGGGTCTGCAGTACCCGTCGTCAAGCATGGTGTCACCGTCCTCATCTTCATCCTGTTCTTCCTCTACGGTGCCCGACTGGAGCCCCGCGAAACCCTCGACGGCCTCAAGAACTGGAAATTGCAGGGAGCGATTCTGGCCTCTACCTTCGTCGTCTTTCCGCTCATCGGGTTGGCGATGCGCGCTCTGGTGCCTTGGGCGCTGCCCAGCACCCTTTACGTTGGGATGTTGTGGATTTGCCTCGTACCGTCGACGGTACAGTCGTCGATCAATTTCACCTCAATTGCCCACGGCAACGTCGCCGGAGCTATCGTCGCAGCCACTACGTCGAATCTCTTAGGGACCTTCCTCACGCCCCTCCTAGCCCTCCTCTTGATGTCGACTAGCGGCGGGCTCACGATTCAACCGTCCAGCTTCCTTGATGTGATCGTCCAGTTGCTGTTGCCTTTCGTGCTAGGCCAGCTGTCACGTCGGTGGACCGCAGATTTCGTCACTGAACATCGCAAATCACTCAAATATGTCGACCAGGGATCGATCATCCTCGTCGTCTATTCGGCATTTTCAGAGGGTATGCGAGAGCACATGTGGTCCCTCGTGTCACCGGCCTCGATGGTCGTCCTGACCCTCATCTGTCTGGCTCTGTTGTTCTTCATGCTGTGGTTGACCTGGACAGGGTCCGGATGGCTCGACTTTAACCGCAACGACCGTATCGCCATCCAGTTCTGCGGCACCAAAAAATCGCTGGCGACCGGTCTGCCTATGGCAACAGTGCTCTTCGCTGGCGACCGGTCTGCCTATGGCAACAGTGCTCTTCGCTGGCCAGCCGGTCGGCCTCATCGTGCTACCCCTCATGATCTTCCATCTAGCCCAACTCATCGCCTGCGGAATGCTGGCTGGCCGCTATGCGCGGCAATGGGAGGTCGAGCAGTGACTGACCGTTCGTGATCTCGACGCTGCAACCGAAGGTCTATGCCATGAGGCCTCATCGGCCACCAGCTGAACAACGGCTCTCGAGACCCCGAACGTGCATGATTTCTTGCACGATCATCATGCAAGAAATCATGCACGGTGCCAACGATACGAGATGTCCCGTTCCGAGTCCCGCATGGGTGCCTCGGCAGCCGCCGGTCACTCGACTTGGCCGCTCCCCTGTTCCGAGATGGTCTGCTGCTCCGCCGGAGCCGGGGTGATCTGGCCACCGCCCATACTGCGTTTGCCTGACAGACCGGGATTCTCCAACTTGGCAGCCTCTTGGATCGCCTGCTGGACGGTCGCCTCAGAGGCCTCCTTTTCCTCCGCCTTCTGAGCCTCGATCTCGGCAAAAACATCAATCTTCTCCGGTGCGGCAAACTGCGACGGATCAGCCGCCGCAAAACCGCCCTTACCCGGCTCGTGTTCGTCCTTGCCCGCTAAGGAGCCAATACCCTTCAAGGCGTCGTTCAGCTCAGAGGGGACCACCCACACCTTGTTGGAGTCGCCACGAGCAAGGGTCGGCAGCATCTGCATGTACTGGTAGGCCAGCAGACCCTGGTCGGGCTGACCGGCATGGATGGCATTGAACACCGTCGTGATTGCCTGGGCCTCACCCTCGGCGCGCAGCATCTGGGCCTGACGATCGGCCTGGGCACGCAAGACGGCAGCCTCACGGTCGCCTTGGGCACGCAGGATAGCCGACTCGCGGTCGCCGCCGGCCGACAGGACCTGGGACTGACGCTGACCTTCTGCCAACAGAATCGCGGCTCGCTTGTCGCGCTCGGCCCGGGCACCCTTCTCCATCGCATCACGAATCGTGGGCGGCGGCTCAATGGCCCGCAACTCAACCCGGTTGACTTTGATACCCCATTTGCCAGTGGCCTCGTCAAGGACTGACCGTAGCTTCTGGTTGATCTCTTCTCGGCTGGTGAGGGCCGCCTCCATGTCCATACCACCGATGATGTTACGCAAGGTCGTCATCGTCAGTTGCTCGATAGCGGTCTTGTAAGACTGCGCCTCGTAGGCGGCGCGCTCCGGATCGACGATCTGGAAATAGATCACCGAGTCAATGTTGACCATGAGGTTGTCCTCGGTGATGACCCCCTGCGGTGGGAAAGGGACAACCTGCTCACGCATGTCGAGGTTATGCTGCACTCGATCGATGATCGGAATAAGCAGATGGGGGCCAGGGTTAAGACGCCGATTGAACTTTCCGAGCCGCTCAACGAGACCGATCTTCTGCTGGTGAATGATTTTGATGCTCGACGACAACACGACGACGAGCAGGACAATAATCACCAGACTGGGGATGAACTGGGGCATGAATACTCCTGCGATACTTGAGGTGCCGGTCAGGCTCCGGCATCCCCCTCATCATGCCAGATCAAGGCCACACGCCTAGATCAGGAACTCAGACTCCTGAAAACTGGATATACCACGAGCGTCGCACCATCGATCTCGTACACCTCAATTTTCTCCCCGGCAGCGATAGTCGACCCGGGTTCCAGGGCACGTGCCGACCACTCTTCACCGTCCACCTTGACCTGACCGTGGCCATCTGTGATGTCGCTCGTAGCAACGCCGTCAGAACCGACTAGTTTATCCAAAGCTGACCGATATCCCGGAGCCTCACGCACCCGGCGCAACAACGTTGGGCGCAGCACGGTAAGCAATAAAGCTGCCACCACAGCAGCGACGATGACCTGCAGTAACCACATTCCTGGAACGATCGCTGCGGTGATTGCTCCTGCTCCCGCACCGGCAGCGAGCATGAGCAGGGTAAATTCTCCGCTTAGCATCTCCGTGCACGCCAGCACAGCGGACGCCACCGCCCACAGCAACCAGCGATGTTCCCCGAAAGATTCCAACACGGCACACTCCCGTCGTCGGTGCGGTGTCAGCGGGCAGCACGAGCGTTCCAGCGCCCGTCAATGTGACTGACCATCAAAGGCATACCGAAAGCACCAGAGAGGACTTCCGAGGTCAACGTCGTCTCCACTGGACCGGCAGCCACGATGCGACCCTCCGCCATCACTAACGCATGGGTGATTCCAGCCGGAATCTCCTCTAGATGGTGAGTGACAAGAACCGATGCCGGAGCATCGGGATCAGTAAAAATAGCCGACAGCACTTCAATAAGCTGCTCGCGACCAGCTAGGTCAAGACCAGCAGCCGGTTCGTCCAACAGCAACAGTTCCGGATCGGTCATGAGAGCACGGGCGATTTCGACCCGTTTGCGCTCCCCCTCGCTCAGGGTGCCCCACATACGATCGCCCATTCCGCCGAGTCCCATCCGCTCCAGCAGAGCGTCGGCACGGGCCAGATCCTGCTCATCGTAGGCTTCGCGCCAACGGCCCACGACAGCCCAGGCCGCCGAAACCACCATATTGCCGACCTTTTCCGATTCCGGAATGCGGTGAGCTAAGACCGAACAGGCCATTCCGATCCGCGGTCGCAGTTCGAATACATCAACCGCACCGAGTATCTCGTCGAGAATCTCCACCAGCCCCACAGTGGGATGAAGTTGAGCTCCCAGGACCTGCAGAAGGGTCGTCTTACCCGCTCCGTTAGGCCCGACCAGCACCCAACGCTGATCGTCCAAGACGTCGAGGTTGACATTGTCGAGGATCCAACGGTCCCCGCGTCGAACTCCCACGCCTGCCAACTGCGCCGCTGCACTCATGGGTAAGAACTTACCTTGTGGCGACGACATACCCGGGCTGTCGTGCAGAAGACGACTAGGCAGTGCCAAGAACGCTTACCCTGGCACGAGAAAAAGGCGTCTAGTCTGGGCGAATGCTCGAGATCTGCTGCCGTCTCACCTGCCTGCTCAACGACCTGTGTGCCGGTCGCACCACCGCTCCCCACGCTGAGGCGGAGCTACTGAGAATGGCAGCGGCCCACCACGTTCACGATCCCGACGAAACGCTCGGCCTATCCGAACATGATCCGTTGTCGTCAGTCCCCATCCGGATGGCCCTAGCCCGGATCTCCCACGTCCCCCACGACACTCCCGTGCTGTGGGGTCTGCTGCTGCCTGCCCCCGGTCAGCTTGCTGGTCTGCGCGGTCCGGCTCAGGTCAAACGAGCCGCTCTCGACGCCGGTGCAGTCGTCGTTTGTCATCAAGGCTCTACGACCATGCCCGCCGGGACCGCGTGGATCCCTCATCCGGTGGGTTCGGCGATGCAGTGGACGGTCGTCCGGGCTGTCGCTCCTCTACCACCCCCTACCCCCGCCGACGCCGCTCCGTTGCTGAGATCGGCCATCTGCGCGACGGCTGCTCAGCTCAACGAGCTGAGCATGATGGGAGGACGTCGTCCCGACGTCGTGCCCCCGTACCTCACCGGTCATCGTCCAGCCGATCAGCGTCTCCTGGACTCGGCATGGACCGTGATGATGGCCTGCGATGCCGGGCGTGAATCAACCATGATTACCGCCTACGGAGCACAGACACGAGAAACGGCGCTGCGCCAACTGCGCAACGCCGCCTCCCAAGCTGTTACCGCAGCCACGTCGTGGCCACTGACCTAAGTGGATCAAGCTCCGGTCGAACCCATACCGCCATCGACGTGGATTATCTCGCCGGTAGTGGCTGGGAACCAGTCAGACAAGAGGGCAACAATTCCCTTGGCCGCGGGCGTGGTGTCCTTGGTGTCCCAGCCAAGCGGGGCACGCTCCCCCCACACATCATTAAAGGCATCAGCGCCCGGAATAGCTGTTTTAGCCATGGTGTCCAGCGGACCAGCGGACACTAGGTTGCAGCGCACACCTTTGGGGCCCAGGTATCGAGCCAGGTAGCGATTGGCCGATTCCAGTCCCGCCTTGGCCACTCCCATCCAGTCGTAGAAGGGCCAGGAGACGGTGGCGTCAAAGGTCAGACCGACGACCGAAGCATGCTCGGCGAGGATGTCGACAAGGGCGGTCATCAAGGAGACATAAGAATACGTGGAGGTGTGGACAGCGACCGAGACGTCATCCCATTCCGTTTCGAGAAACTTGCCCCCCAGGGCCGTCTTGGGGTTAGCGAAGGCGATGGCGTGAACGACACCATCAAGCTTTTCCACTCCGAGGTCGCGCAGTTGCTGAGGCAGGGCAGCCAGCTGGTCGGCGTCGGTGACATCGAGTTCGAGTACCTCCGGCACCGGATCGAGTTTGCGAACAGCTCGACGGGTGACGCCGACGGCACGCGGCAGGTTCGAAACAATAACCCGGGCGCCCTCATCCTGGGCAATCTGGGCCGCCTTAAAAGCGATAGAGGTGTGCATCGTCACGCCTGTGACGAGGACGGTACGTCCTTCAAGAAGTCCCATAGTGATGTCCTTCCGGTCGATGTGGATGGATGTGATGGTGTCAGTGGCCCATGCCGAGTCCTCCGTCGACAGGGATCACAGCCCCAGAGACGTAGCTGGCGGCATCGGAGACGAGAAATCGGACGACCGCAACGACATCGTCGACCGATCCCAGCCGCTTGGCCGGGATGCGCTCGAGGTACCCGGAAACAAGCTTCTCCGGCAGTCCCTCGGTCATGTCCGTGGAGATGAAACCGGGAGCGACAAGGTTGCAGGTAACGCCGCGAGACCCTAGTTCACGGGTCACAGAGCGGGCCATGCCCAGCATCCCAGCCTTCGACGCCGCATAGTTGACTTGCCCGGGGGAACCGAGCAGACCTACCACTGACGAAGTCAAAACGATGCGGCCAAAACGGGCCCGGGTCATCGCCCTGGCAGCGCGGCGGATAACGCGGTAAGCGCCGGTGAGATTAGTGTCGATGACCTCGGTGAAGTCCTCCTCCTTCATGCGGGCGAGCAGTCCGTCCCGGGTAATTCCGGCATTAGCAACCAGCACCTCGACTGGGCCAAGCTCCTGCTCGACCTGGCTGAACGCCACGTCAACCGAGTCGGCGTCAGTGACGTCGCAGGCGATCGGCAGCACCCCTTCGGGCGCGGTAGCCGAGCGACTCGTTGCGGCCACTCGGTATCCCTGTGCGTGCAGATCTGCGGCGATCGCAGCACCGATACCGCGCGATCCGCCGGTGACGAGGGCGACGCGCCCCGGGGTGTCTAGACTCATAGAATGAACCTATCGCACGCTACGACCAAGAGTTGGGAAGGCTCGACCTGATCAACGCGACGCACCTAGGCTGGACAGGTGAGTGACGCAGCACGGGTTCGGTGGCGTCGAGGGCACCGCAACGCCCGGCATTCGATCACGTCTGCCAAGAGATCAGCCAGTGAAGACCTCGAGATGCGTCAGCGACGCTACTTATGGTCGATGCTCGTGCGAACAGTATGCTTTATCGGACTCGTCATCACCCCGAGTCCATGGCGGTGGAGCTTCCTGGTGGGGGCAGCCGTCATCCCTGCCATCGCCGTGGTGCTCGGCAATGCCGCCGACCGACGCACCACTGACACTCTGCCGTCTCAGCAAAGCACAGAATCTCAAGGCGAGCTCGGCTCGGCCATGACCATTCACGGCGAAGTCGACGAAAACTGATCCGGTCGCGCAGACGCAGCAAATAGCAAAGCCCAGTCGTGGGGCATTACTGGGAATCGACCAACTAGGCTCGGCAGCGTGAAGAAGCTGTGGGTGAGATGGGTGGCGCTGACACTGCTCGTCATTGTCCTGAGCCTGGTCATGATCCGGCTGGGACAGTGGCAGCTGCACCGGTTGTCAGGGCGTCGCGAGGCCAACAACATCATCCGCACCAACCACAGCAAACCGCCGGTCGAATGGTCAACTCTCATGGGCGACCACGAGGTGACGCCACAGCAACAGTGGCGGCCCGTCACCATCACTGGCACTTTCGATACCGCACACGAACTCCAAGTGCGCTACCGGAGCAACGACGATGATAATGGGTCAGAAATCGTTACCCCCATCGTCACGAAGGACAGCCGCCACGTCCTCATTGATCGTGGTTTCCTCAAGCGCTCCTCACATGAGGGCGACGCGCAGACCCTACCTCCAGCCCCCAACGGAGTCGTGACAGTAACTGGCCTCGTCAAAGGTAATGAGCACGGAAAACCAACCGCCACCGACCCCGTGGAGGGCAAGGTTCGTCTCATTAACTCCGACGCCATCGGTAAGGCGCAGGGGATCACATACGTCAGCGGATACATCTCAACAACGTCGATGGCACCAGCACAACGTGATCTGGTTCCCCACGAGCTTCCGAAACTCGACGATGGCCCCCATCTGTCCTATGCCATCCAGTGGTTCTGTTTCACGGCTATCGCGGTCATTGGACTGTTCGTCCTGATCCGAGGGGATATTAAGGACCGACGCAAACGCCGGGCCAAAGCGGCTCGTTCAGCCGCTCAGCGAGCTGTCAGCGGCCCGGAACCGAATCGCCATGACGCGTCACACAACCGCGGCGCGAAGACACCAGGGGCCCACACGTGACGCCGACACTTTCCGTAGTCCTGCCGTGGCTGATCTGTCCCACCTGTCAGCGGCGCGGCTGTGAAAACCCGTTGGCCCGTGATGGGAGGTCTCTGCGATGCCCCGAGCACCACTGTCTCGATATCGCCAAGCAGGGCTACGTCACCATGACAAGCACCCCGGCCGGTGCTAATGCGGACACCGTCGAGATGATCGCTGCCCGCCAAAGGGTGTTGGACGCCGGGCTGTTCGGTGACCTTGATGCTCGGCTGGCCGAGATTCTCATCGGCCGAGATCGCATTGTGGAAGTAGGAGCTGGAACCGGTCACCATCTGGCCCAGGTTCTCGAGGCCCACCCCGATTCCCACGGTCTGGCATCTGACGTCTCGAAAGCAGCTATCCGGCGGGCGGCGAAAGCTCATCCTAGGATGGCGGCAGTGGTTGCCGATACCTGGGCTGGGCTGCCTATCCGCACTGGCTGTATAGATGCTGGGCTGTGCGTCTTTGCGCCTCGCAACCGTGACGAGTTCGCGCGCATCATGAAACCTGACGGGATCTTCGTCGTCGTCACCCCGCTACCGGACCATTTGCAACAGCTGCGTGAACGCACCGGGATGATCGGCATCCAGCCCCACAAGCACGACGAGCTCATGGCAGCTTTGGCATCACGGTTTACCGTTATCGGCCATGAAGAGGTGCGAGCGGACATTCCTCTGGACAAACAGACGGCCTCTGACGCTGTGGCAATGGGGCCTAGCGCCCACCACATCCACAACGTTCATGTCGATGCCATGTCCATCACGTCAGCTGTGGAAGTGACGGTTCTGTCTCCCCGGTGAGCGGGGTTCCTGCCGGAAAGAACCACCCTCAAAACTGGCGGTTATCGATGCTGTGCTCGGCCTTGTCTAGCCGACGACGCGCCTTGCGTACCTTGCGATCAGCCTTTTCGGCCTTAGCCCGACGCTTGTTGAGGGTCGCCTTGGCCTTCTTGCGACGAGACTTTCCTGCCCCGGCGCGACGCAATTTGCGCAGGGCTTTCTCAGCCTTGTGTGCTTTGCGATCGGCTTTTTCGGCCCGGGCGACGGCGGCCTCAACAGCCAATTTCAAAGCGTCAATGTCTTCAGGGCTCGGCGAGGTCCCACCACCATTGGTGTTCGAATCAACCGAGTCTTGTTGGTCGATCTCCTGCGATTTCTCAACGGTCTCGCGTTCAGCCTTCGTCTCCGGAGATGCCGGATCAGCGCCTCCGCGGCGCCGAAATTCAACGCCGGCCTCTCGCAGCAATTTTTGCACTAGCCCGTAGGACCGACCGGATTCGCGTGCCAGGGATCGGATGGACGCGCCATCGTGGTAGCGACCCGCCAATTCCTCGGCCACCGCTTGTCTGGCCTCACCGACCAGCCTAGGCGCACGTGCGACCATCAACCCTCCTCGACACCAACCCCCCGCATTCTCATGCTACGGCATGGCGAGGCTGCGCACGACGCGGTATCAGGCCAGACTGATGAGTTCGGCGTAGTCAGCACTCCACATATCTTCGGTGCCATCGGGCAGGACGAGCACACGGTCGGGGTCCAGCGCATGGACCGCTCCCTCGTCGTGGGTGACGAGGACAATAGCGCCACCGAAGTTTCCGATAGCGTCGAGAACCTGTGCTCGGCTAGCCGGATCGAGGTTATTTGTTGGTTCATCAAGGAGCAGCACGTTGGCCGAAGAAACGACCAGAGTCGCCAGAGCCAGACGTGTCTTCTCGCCACCCGAAAGCACCCCGGCCGGCTTATGCACATCGTCACCGGTGAACAGGAAGGAACCGAGTATTTTGCGCATCTCGGTCTCATTGAGGTCGGTCGCAGAGCTGGCCATGTTCTCCAGCACGGTGCGGTCCATGTCGAGTAGATCGTGCTCCTGGGCAAAGTACCCGAGTTTGAGCCCGTGCCCGGCGATCACCTCTCCGGTGTCTGGGGTCTCCTTACCCGCCAGGATCCGCAGCAGAGTCGTTTTGCCAGCACCATTAAGCCCGAGGACGACCACCTGGGATCCACGGTCGATATTGAGGTCTACCCCGGCAAACACCTCCAACGAGCCGTAAGTTTTGGTGAGGTTGCGTGCTGTGAGCGGGGTTTTACCGCATGGGGCCGGATCGGGGAAGCGGATGGCGGCTACCTTATCGACGGCCCTTTCTCCCTCAACTCCCGCGAGTAGTTTCTCGGCGCGCCGAGCCATCTGCTGTGCCGCGACGGCCTTGGTCGCCTTTGCGTGCAGTTTGTCGGCCTGAGCCTGGAGGGCGGCAGCCTTACGTTCAGCGTTGATTCTCTCCTTGTGACGGCGCTTCTCATCAGCGGCTCGCTGCTCAAGGTAGAGCTTCCAACCCATGGAATAGATGTCGAGAGTGGCCCGATTGGCGTCGAGGTGGAAGACCTTGTTGACGGTGGCCTCCACTAGCTCAGTGTCGTGGGAGATCATCAGGACCCCACCCGAGTAGGACTGCAGGAAGCTACGCAACCAGATGATGGAGTCAGCGTCTAGGTGGTTAGTGGGCTCATCAAGGAGCAGGGTGTCCGCTCCGGAAAAGAGGATGCGCGCCAGTTCGACGCGACGGCGCTGACCCCCCGAGAGGTTCTTCAACGGCTGAGAAAGAACGCGGTCGTCAAGCCCCAAGTTCGACGCAATTCTGGCAGCTTCCGCGGAGGCGCCATACCCACCAGCCGCGATGAGGCGGTCCTCGGTTTTGGCGTATTTGTCCATCGCGACGGCTCGGTCCTCCTCAGAACCGTTGGCCATCTGGTGTTCCAGGGTGCGCATCCGCTCCAACATGTGGTCGAGGCCGCGCGCTGACAGAATCCTTGCCCTCGCGATCGTTTCCATGTCTGGATCGCGGGGATCTTGCGGCAAGTAGCCGAGTTCGCCGGTACGACGTACTGATCCTGCTGCGGGAAGGGCTTCACCGGCCAAGACACGCGTTAGAGTCGTCTTGCCGGCGCCGTTGCGACCCACTAGACCGACCTTGTCCCCAGTAGCTACCTGGAAACTCACCGGGTTGAGCAGGAGCCTAGCTCCGACTCGCACCTCCACATCCTTGACCTGCAGCACCGGGCCATCTTCCCCCGTTGCAGCGGCCAGGGACAAATGGCCACCGGTTCAAGCAGCCTTAGCGACGCAGAGCCATCGGGACGTGATCGATCCCAGCCTCCTCACAATGCGGACCGGTAACGACGAATCCACAATCGCGGTACCAGTCCTCGAGGTATGACTGGGCGTGCAGGGCAACCTCCCTGCCGTCGGCAGCTGCAATCTCGAGGGCGAGATCCATCATCCGGCGGCCAATGTGCAAACCCCGATAGGCAGCATCAACAGCCACTCGTCCGATGACGAGGTGGTCTTTGTCATCAAGAACGCGCAGCGTACCGACCGGGCGACCGTCGACCGACGCCCACACTATGATCGTCGTGGGTTCAAGTTCGCGGCCGTCTAGGTCCGGCTCAGTGCACTGTTGCTCCCCATTGAACACGACGCTGCGCAACCATAAACACGCGTAGAGAGTGGTCACATCCATGTCGATGGTGTGAGCGTAATGAAGGTCTACATCGCCCTGGTGAAGGCCTGCACCACTAGCGTCGGCACCATTTCCCCGCGTCGGACAAGACATCATGCCCCATATCTTGACAGAATGTCTGACATGAGTATGCCACGCCGAGCAGCACCAGAGGACGACACCGATCTGGCGGACGCCGCCCGTTCATGGCGCAGATACCTCATCCTCGTCATTTGTGGCGTTATCGTCGCTGTCCTCGGACTAGGCATTTTCGGGTATCTTGCGTGGTGGTCATTGTGCGATCAAGCTGCCGGGGTCTGTCAGCGTGGTGAACCCGTTATGTACTGGTGTTCGGTGGTCTCTCTGGCCATTCTCGGACTCATTATCGGGGTCTTGACGCAGATCTGGCTGGAGAAGCGCTGGTGGCACATGCTTGCCATCGTCATCCCGGCTGTTTTCATCGTCGCCGGTATCTTTTTCTGGCTCGCCGTCTAAGAAGGGGCGTCACAGATTCCACAAACGACACAGGTATTGATCTCCGTTTTATCGGCTCCTAGCAGCCGTGGTCAACGTATCGCTATCAAGCGATACAGGACTCGTCGTTCGCATCGTTGTTGTGCTGCTGGGAAACAATCCCAGCGATCTACTCGGCTACCGCCAGACAGTTCACTCACAACCCCTCACACCGGCGCAGACATCAAATCCCATTCTCGATAGACGGCCCACACCACTAGTATCGACCACTACTGGCGATCCTCCCACGTGCGAAACCTTCGCCACGAACAATCTCAGCTGATGGGGACCTGACCTACGACCTTCTCGCGCGATATCTCCACGATTTCAGGAGCCGCGTTCACGTCGAGCGAATAGACTAAGAACGCACACGGCATCTGTTTCAGTGCGCCATCGACGACGCCGGCCGGGGGAGGTTGTTGTGAGCGAGATCCATCGAATTCTGTTCGAACCGACGACTATCGGTTCCATCCACGTCAAGAACCGCTATGCCATGGGTCCCATGGGGCCGCTAGGCATGTCCACCGCCGAGGGCGGCTGGAACCAACGAGGAATTGACTACTACGTCCGGCGCGCTGCCGGCGGTATTGGTCTCATCATCACCGGTGTCTGCCAGGTGACGAACCCCATCGAGCATCTGCCAAGCGGCACCTTACCGAATCCGACTCTGTCTCCGGCGTCTTTCCTGCGGACATCGCGGGAAATGACCGAGCGCGTCCATGCCCATGATTCCCGCATTGTCCTGCAAGTCGGCGCCGGGTTTGGCAGCGTCATTATGCCGGTCGTACTGCGTCAGGGAGAACGTCCAGCAGCACCGTCAGAAATCCCCTATAAGTGGAATCCACACATCACTTGTCGCGAGATCACCACCGACGAGATCCACCAGATCGTCGCCCAGTTCCGCATCGCTGCAAAAGTGGCCTATGAGGCCGGGTTTGACGGGATCCAAGTGCATGCATGCCACGAGGGCTACCTTCTGGACCAATTCGCCACCGAGAAGTTCAACCATCGCACCGACGAGTACGGCGGTTCCCTCGAAAACCGGCTGAGATTCCCGCGCGAGATCGTCGAAGCCATCCACGAAACAGTCGGAGACGACTTCCCAGTACAAATCAGGTTCTCGCCAAAGTCCATGATGAAGGATTGGAATGTCGGCGCCCTCCCCGACGAGGACTTTGAGGAGGTCGGCCGCGACATGCCCGAGGGCATTGAAGCGGCCCGCCTGCTGCACTCTTACGGCTACGAGGCGCTTGATATTGATGTTGGATGCTATGACGCCTGGTTCTGGAATCATCCGCCGATGTACCAGGCCAAGGGGTTGTACCTGCCTTATGCCTCCGAACTCAAGGAAGCCTTACCCGATATTCCGCTCATCGTCGCAGGCAGGATGGACGATCCCGATCTTGCCGCTAATGCTGTTTCTGACGGGATCGTCGACATGGTGTCCCTCGCCCGTCCGACACTGGCGGACCCGGACATCGTCGTCAAACTGCAGACCGACCACGCCGAGCGGGTGCGTCCCTGCATCTCTTGTCAGGAGGGCTGCCTTGGTCGTATCGGCACGTACACCGTCCTCAACTGCTCGGTGAACCCCGAAGCCGGACGCGAGGCCGACACCCACCTGCACCCGGTGCTACCGCACCATGCCAAGCGGGTGCTCGTCATCGGAGCTGAGCTGGCCGGCATGGAGGCCGCACGAGTTCTCAGTGAGCGCGGACACGAGGTCGTCATCGTCGAGGCCAGCAACCACATTGGCGGAGTCGTCCTCGCAGGTGGTCAACCCTCCTTCAAGGAGGACGACCTAGCTCTACTCGAGTGGTACCGCACCACCTTGGAAGAGCTGGGTGTGGAGATTCGGCTCAACACTCCCGCGACGGCTGACCTTATCGCCTCTTTCGGGGCCGATCACATCATTTTGGCGACCGGATCGACGCCGCGTCGACTCAACCTGGGTGATGATACCAAGGTCATTGACGCCACCGACGCCCTACTCAACCGCAACGCCTTGGGTAGCAAAATTGTCATCATCGGTGGCGGATTGACGGGCTGTGAGCTGGCCCTCGCGATGAGAGAAGTCGACGCCGAGGTGACAATCATCGAAGCCGAGGCCAATATCCTCACCCATAATGCCCCGCTGTGTGTTGCCAACGAGGATATGCTCCGTCGCTTAGTGCCATTCCGCGGCATCACGGTGATGGCAGACGCCAAGGCTCTGCACACCACGCCAAAGGGATTGATGACCGAAGTCAACGGCCACGAGCAAGAAATACCAGCCGACACCGTGGTCACCGCTATCGGATACCTACCCGAGCAGGATCTTCGTGGTGCCGTCGAGGCGACTGGGCTACCGTTCAACGTCATCGGTGACGCTCGCAAGCCGGCCAACATCATGTACGCAATCTGGGACGCCTACGAGGTCGCAGCCGTAATCTGACCAATCCAGACTGTGTCTGTTGGTGGCAGTCAGAGCCCGGGGGTCTTCCTGACCACCCGGGCTATTCGTCGGTTCACACGTTGAAGCCAATTGCCTGAAGCTGCGCCCGACCATCGTCGGTGATGCGCTCCAGGCCCCACGGCGGCAACCATACCCAGTTGATCGTCACGGACTTCACAATCCCCTCCAACACGGTCTGGGTGTCGTATTCCAGACGATCAGTCAACGGACACGTAGGGCTCGTCAGCGTCATATCAATAGTGACATTGCCCTCGCCATCGATATTGACCCCGTAGACGAGACCGAGGTCAACAACATTAACCATGAGTTCAGGGTCAATGACATCCTTCATTGCCTCGATGACGTCATCAACAGTCGGCATCGCCGTCAGCGTCACCTCTTGGCCGGGAAGTGCGTTCTCCTCGCTCATCGGCTCTCCTCCTTCGTCTCGTTGCTGTCAGTTCCTGAAACAGAACCGACCTTGTCCGGGGAGCCCTCGGTCACCTTTAGCAGACTGTCTTCCAGAGCTGACCAACCGAGCATCGCGCACTTCACCCGGGCCATGAGCTTGGCAACTCCCTCGAAAGCCACGGCATCCTCGTAGATATCCTCGTCAAGCTCGACGGTGCCACGCGAGCGCATCATTTCCTGAAAGCCCCGATAAAGGTCCTGAGCCTCACCAATAGTCTTACCAATAACAAGATCCGTCATAACAGACGTCGATGCCTGCGAAATCGAACAACCCACAGCATCATAAGACACGTCAGTAATGACGTCGCCATCTACATGCACCCGCAGCAACAACTCGTCCCCACAAGACGGGTTGACCTGGGTTACCTCGGCGTCATAGCCCTCACGCAGACCGCTGTGATGCTTCTCCCGGTAGTGGTCCAGGATGATCTGCTGGTACATCTCTTCGACGTTCATGCCGCACCTCCGGCGAAAAAGTTCCGAGCGTACTCGACAGATTCGACGAGGCGATCCACCTCGTCGGTGGTGGAGTACAAGTATGACGACGCACGGAGGGAGGACTGTATTCCCAATCTCTCATGCAACGGCCTGGCGCAGTGGTGACCGCCTCGCACCGCAACGCCATGACCATCCATGATGCTCATCGCATCATGCGGATGCACCCCCTCGATGGTGAAGGACACCGTTCCGGTACGAGCGGTGGCGTCGCTTGGTCCGAGGATGTGCACTCCCTTGACGGTCTGGAGCTCTTCGAGCATCCGAGCAGCCAGCTCATGTTCGTGCTCGGCGATGGCCTGCATCCCGATGCCATCTAGGTAGTCGGCGGCCACCCCGAGGGCAGCCAGCTGTGCGATCGGCGGGGTGCCTGCCTCAAAACGATGCGGAGGCTCGGCGTAGGTCGATCCCTCCATGCGCACGACCTCGATCATCTCGCCGCCTCCGAGGAAGGGCGGTAGCTCAGCGAGGAGATCATAGCGTCCCCAGAGAATGCCGATACCCGTCGGACCGCACATCTTGTGACCGGTGAAGGCCACCAAATCAGCACCCAAGGTCGTCATATCGACAGGCATCTGAGGCACAGCCTGAGATGCATCGACGACCATGACGGCACCGACGGAGTGGGCCTGCTCGGCGATCATCCCGATGGGGTTGATCGTCCCCAGCACGTTCGAGGCCAACGTCAACGAGACGACCTTGGTGCGCCCATTAATGAGCCCCTCCGCCTCAGCCTTCTCGAGGTCGAGCCGGCCGTCATCAGTGATGTCGAACCACCTCAGGGTGGCACCGGTGCGCTGACAGATGATCTGCCATGGAACCAAGTTGGAGTGGTGCTCCATCACCGAAATGACGATCTCGTCACCAGGTCCGAGACGCTCACCCAGGGTGTACGCGCACAAATTAAGGGCTTCAGACGCGTTCGACAGAGCCACCACTTCCTCGGGGCGCGCCGCCCCGATAAACCGCGCAAGGCGTTCCCGCCCACCCTCATAAGCCTGGGTAGACTCCAACCCGAGCTGGTGCATGGCCCGTGCAACATTGGCGTTGTGACGCGCGTAGTGGTCGCTCAGAGTGTCAATAACAACCTGGGGTTTTTGGGAAGTGTTAGCCGAGTCGAGGTACGTCAACGGGTAATCCCCCACCCTGGTGGACAGGATGGGGAAGTCTTTCCTGATCTTCTCGACGTCGTAGCTCATAATGAGGCGTTGGCCTTGGCAGCGGACAGGTGCTTCTCGTAGCCTTCAGCCTCGAGCTCTTCGCCCAGCTCCGGACCGCCAGTAGCGGCAACCCGACCGTCGACGTAGACGTGAACCTGTGTGGGTTTTACGTAACGCAGGATGCGGGTGTAGTGGGTGATGAGCATCAGACCATGCTCCGGATCAGTCATGTAGCGGTTGACCGTGTTGGCGACGACTTTGAGAGCGTCGATGTCCAGACCGGAGTCGGTCTCGTCAAGGATGGCGAACCTCGGGTGCAGCAATTCCAACTGAGCCATCTCGGAGCGTTTCTTCTCGCCACCAGAGAATCCCTCATTGACGGAACGCTCAGCGAAGTCCGGATCAAGCTCCTGACGGGTCAGGGCCTCGTTGACCTCCTTGACCCAGGTGCGCAGCTTCGGGGCCCGGCCTTCAATAGCGGTGCGGGCAGTGCGTAGGAAGTTGGCGACGGAGACACCAGGAACCTCGACCGGGTACTGCATCGACAGAAACAGGCCGGCACGAGCACGCTCGTCAACGGTCATGGCCAGCAGGTCCTCACCGTCGAGAGTCACGGAACCACCGGTGACCGTGTACTTGGGATGCCCGGCCAGGGTATATGCCAGGGTCGACTTGCCCGAACCGTTCGGCCCCATGATGGCGTGGACTTCTCCGGAATTGATAGTCAGGTCGACTCCCTTGAGGATCTGCTTGGGACCGGCCTCGGTCTCAACGTCGACGTGAAGGTCATTGATCTGCAGGGTTGCCATGGTGGTTCAGGACTCCTTGGTGATGGGATTGGCGACGTCGACGAGAACGTTGTCGCCGTCGATAGTCACGGGGTAAACGGAAAGTGGTTCGGTGGCGGGGAGGCTACGTGGCTCCCCTGTACGCAGGTCGAAGAAGGAGCCGTGCATGTAACACTCCAAGCCGCAATCGACGACCTCTCCATCGACCATTGGCACCTCGGCGTGAGTACAAGTAGCTCCAACGGCAAAGACCTCGCCATCGGTGCGCACCAGAACGACGTCGATGCCGTCGACCTCGAACTCCTGCGGGGAGTTCTCTTTCAGGGCCGAAAGGGTAGTGACGACGGACATCAGCCCTCCTCCACCGAGGGGGAGGATCCGAGGCTCTCGACAAGTTCGGCCTCAATGCGGGCCACAAGCTCCTCAGAGATCTCGGGCACGCCGATCTTACGGACGATGTCGGTGAAGAAACCATGCACGACAAGGCGGCGGGCCTCAGCCTCCTCGACACCCCGCGATTGCAGGTAGAACAGCTGCTCGGCGTCGAAACGGCCAGTGGAGGCCGAGTGTCCGGCGCCGCGAATATTGCCGGTCTGGATCTCCAAGTTTGGTACCGCGTCGGCACGACAGCCCTCGGTGAGGACGAGATTCTTGTTTGACTCGTAGGTGTCAATGTCCTCTGCCACCGGGCGGATAAGCACGTCACCGATCCACACTGAGTGCGCATCCTTGCCCTGTAAACAGCCGCGGAAGTCCACGTGAGACTCGGTGCTGGGGGCGTTGTGATCGACAAACAAACGGTGCTCGATGTGCTGACCGGCATCGGCGAAGTAAGCGCCGAGCTGGGTCAGATTGCCGCCGGGGCCGTTGTAGGAGGCCGTCTGACAGATGCGTACGGCTTTGCCGCCGAAACTGGCCTGGGCGGTGCGGACGGTGGCGTCGCGACCAATTTCAAAGGAAACCTGAGCCCCGTGGATAGCAGCATCATCCCACTCCTGGACGAAAAGCACCGTAGCCTGTGCACCGTCGCCAATGCGGAATGTCCAGTTCTCACCGAGGTGAGCCACGCCACGGTGACGCACGATGACGGTAACTTCGGCATGGTTACCGATCTCGACGACTACGTTGTGGTGGCAGGCGATTTCATCGTTGTGACCGGCGACGGTGACTTCGACCGGGGCCTTGAGGGAGGTCTCGGCTGGGATGACGACGCGGCGATTGACGGCGTGCGGGTCAGCTGCGGCCAAGGCCGACAGACGATCCTGCGGAGTCTCGGCCAATTTCTTCAGCTCACTCGTGGCCAGGTCGGTGACGGTGATGCCGTCAGCCCTCTTGACGTCGACGTCGATGATGCCGGCCTCCTGACGTGGCTCGAGGGCGACCTCGGACAGAACCGGTATGAAGGTCTTAATCGGGGTGAACCGCCAAATCTCCTCACGCCCGGTGGGCATGGGGTGGTCAGCGATCTCCCATGATGGGGTGGGGTGCAGATGGGATTCGACGTCGTTTTCGATAGTGACGTTGTGGCCCTTGCCGGGCGCGGCAACTGGTGCGCTCAACGCGGTGTCTCTCTTTCTCGAAAAAGTGGGGTTCGTTGGGGCCGGGGTCGGATCAGCCGACCGCACCCTCCATCTGCAGTTCCATGAGTCGGTTGAGCTCCAGGGCGTACTCCATCGGCAACTCTTTGGCGATGGGCTCGATAAATCCGCGCACGATCATGGCCATCGCCTCTTCCTCAGTAAGACCACGCTGCATGAGGTAGAACAGCTGGTCCTCGCTCACCTTGGAGACAGTAGCCTCGTGAGCCATCGACACCTCGTCAGTACGGATGTCGTTGTAGGGATAGGTGTCCGAGCGCGAGATGTCGTCAACGAGCAGAGCGTCACAACGCACAGCTGAAGACGAGTGATGGGCATCCTTACCGACGGAGACCAGGCCGCGGTACGCGGAGCGCCCCCCACCCTGGGAGATCGACTTGGAGACGATTGTCGACGAGGTGTAGGGGGCCTTATGGACCATTTTGGCGCCGGTGTCTTGGTGCTGGCTTTCAGCAGCAAAAGCAACCGACAGTGCCTCACCCTTTGCATGGGGGCCCATGAGGTAGCAAGCCGGGTATTTCATATTGGCTTTGGAACCGATATTGCCGTCGATCCACTCCATCGTGCCGCCTTCTTCGACGTAAGCGCGCTGGGTGACGAGGTTGTACACGTTGTTCGACCAGTTCTGGATGGTCGTATAACGGCAGCGAGCGTTCTTTTTGACGATGATCTCGACGACCGCGGCGTGCAGGGAATCCGACTTGTAGATCGGGGCAGTGCAGCCCTCGACGTAGTGAACGTACGCGCCCTCGTCGACGATAATCAGGGTCCGCTCGAACTGTCCGAGATTCTCGGTATTCATACGGAAGTAGGCCTGCAGCGGGATGGTGCAGTGGACACCCTTCGGCACGTAGATGAAGGAGCCACCCGACCACACCGCAGAGTTGAGGGCGGAGAACTTGTTGTCACCGAGCGGGACAGCGCTGGCAAAATGCTCGCGGAAGAGCTCAGGCTCCTCCTTGAGCGCAGTGTCAGTGTCGAGGAAGACGACACCCTGCTTGCCGAGCTCCTCGTTAATCTTGTGGTAAACCACTTCAGACTCGTACTGGGCGGCAACGCCGGCAACCAGCCGATCCTTCTCAGCCTCCGGGATACCCAGACGGTCGTAGGTGTTCTTAATATCGGCGGGAAGGTCCTCCCAGGACGCTGCCTGACGCTCCTGGGCACGCACGAAGTACTTGATCTGGTCAAAGTCAATCGTGCTGATATCGACACCCCAGGTCGGCATCGGCTTGCGCTGGAAAAGCTTGAGAGCCTTGAGCCGCATATCGAGCATCCACTGTGGCTCATGTTTCATAGCCGATATGCCACGCACGACATCCTCGGACAGTCCGCGCCGGGAAGCCGCGGCGTAAGCGTCAGAGTCGTGCCAACCATATTTGTAGCCACTCAGGGCAGCCAGGTGTTCGTCTTGACTGGCACCGGCGCCCGGGAGGCTTGCGGGAGTGTCAACCTGGGTCATGAATGGTCCTTTCGGATGGATGGACTCTTGGACGGCTCGGCTAGTGCCCGACGAGTAATCTCAACATCGACGGGAACGTGGGTAGTGCATACCCCGTCACCGTGCGCGATCGTCGCCAACCGCTGAACGTGAGACCCAAGGAGTTCCGAAAACAGCTGAGTCTCGACATTGCACAGCTGCGGGAAGACCTTGGCCACCTCCGCTACGGGGCAATTATGTTGACAGATCTGTTGCCCCGCACCAGCTGGTTGAATGGTGGCCACATAGCCGTCGGCCGACAGTACCTCAGCCAGCAGCTGAGCCGGGACTTCGTCGGGGCGCGCCTGACGCAGCGCTCGGTAACGCGACTCGATGTCATCGACTCGAGCCTTAGCCACCGCGTCAAGAGCAGAGGGGCCCGCTGCATCGGCAAGTTGCCGAAGGGCCGATATCGCCAGGTCGTCGTAGGCGGTGTAATAGTCGGCACGCCCGTGATCGGTCAGGAAGAACACGCGGGAAGGTCGGCCCCTTCCGCGAGCTCCAAAGACCTTCTTCTCACGGGAATCGACGAGACCCCGACTCACAAGAGCACTGAGATGGCGACGTACCGCCGCCGCTGTCAGACCAAGACGATCGGCCAGTTCACTGGCCGTCGACGGACCATTGTGCAGGATGGACGACATCACACGATCTCTCGTGGGGCTGTCCGCAGTCTCCTGCTCGTGCTCGCCGACGATGTCGCGACCTGCGACGGCCACCTCGGTGTCGGTCGAATTTTTCACAACTCCATTGTTGCCTAAAAGAGGACTGGTGCAAGTAAGTCAGCCCTAAGACGAAGCTGCGAGCAGCCTACTCTTCGAAAACCCAATAATTACTGCCGTCATCGCACCGACATACAGAACAGGAACGACAGCCCCAACCGCATCTCACATGCATACACACGCTGAGAGAAAACTCACATCAAACACCCTGGACACCCATGAAAGATTTTGCAAGAATTGCGTCAGCTTGCAAGGCAGTGACAACGAAATGTCCTCCTAATGTAAGAACCCTCGCTCGACGATGAGCGTCGAGCTGCCTCGAAAGGTGTGACCCCATGTCCGACATCACCCGTCGCTCAATGCTCCTTGGAAGCCTCGGTGTTGCTGCCATCGGCGTCCTGTCCGCATGTGGTGGCAACGACTCCCCCTCCACATCCGCGTCCTCGTCATCAGGTAAGAACTCCTCCGCAGCTGGAGCCGCCGGCTCAATCTTGGTGTGGACCGACTCCAACCGTGAACCCGTCTTGCGCAAAGTTGCCGAGCAGTTCAAATCCGACACCGGCGTCACCGTCAAACTAGCCGTCAAAGACTTCGCCAAGATTCCCGACGACTTCATCACCCAGGCGCCCACCGGCAAGGGCCCCGACGCCGCCATCGCCGCCCACGACGCCACCGGGCGCATGGTCCAAAATGGCGTTATCGCCCCCTTGGAGCTCGGTGAAATCTCCGCCTATCAGGACGTCGCCATCCAGGCGTTTACCGTCAACGGCAAGATCTACGGCGTCCCCTACGCCACCGAGAACATCGCCCTAGTTCGCAACACCACATTCGTCAAGGACGCCCCGAAGACCTTCGACGACATGATCGAGATGGGCAAGAAGTCCGGGGCCAAGTACCCCTTCCTCGTCGGTTTGGATCCCAAGCAGTCAGATCCGTACCACCTGTACCCATTCCAGGCCTCCTTCGGGGCTCCGGTCTTTGAGCTCAAGGACAAAGGATTCGATTCCAGCAAGGTCGCCATGGGAGGTACCAACGGCGAGAAATTTGCCTCCTGGCTAGCCGATCAAGGCAAGACCAAGAACTTCAACCTAAACGTGTCTCAAGACATATCGAAGGATCTGTTTGCTAAGGGCCAGGCAGCATTTATCCTCACCGGCCCCTGGAGCCTCGACAGTTTCACAAAGGCCGGCATCAAGTATGAGATCAGTGAGGTCCCCTCAGCAGGTGATCGGCCCGCCACACCGTTCGTCGGCGTCCAGGGGTTCTGGATGAGCGCCAAGACTAAAGACGCCGTCGCCACTCAAAAATTCCTCGTCGAGTACATAGGAAACCCCAACGTCCAAACCGAACTGTTCAAAGTTGGACACCGTCCGCCGGCCAGCAAGCAGGCTTTTGAGAAAGCCAAAACTGATAAAGACGTCGCCGCATTCGGTGCCGTCGGTCAAAAGGCCGTCCCGATGCCAAACATCCCGGCCATGGGCTCAGTGTGGGCCGACTGGGGCGTTGCTCAGGCCGAAATTATCAGCGGCAAGGCCTCTAACCCGAAGGCCACCTGGGACGCAATGGTCAAGGCCATCGACGACAAGATCAAGAAAGTCTGATCGCCGCTATCTGGTGGGGCATACCGCATAGTATGCCCCACCCTCGCAACGCCAATGACGGCGTTTCCTATGACCCGTGGAATCGGAGAATCCCCACATCATGTCGTCATCGTTAACCATCAATCGCAAGGCCCGAGAAAAACGTGTCGCCGCAGCGAGCGGCAAGTACTCCGGGTCGCTGTGGGCCTGGATCACCAAGATCGCCTTGCTCGGCATCCTCGACGCCATCGCCGTCTACGGCGTTATGACCGCTATTGCTCACAGTTCACCCCTGATGGCCATCGTCATCGCTGCTGTCGCCATCATCGTTACCGTCATATACTTGCCGCCCAACCGGATGTTGCCTGCCAAGTATCTGGCACCGGGCATCATCTTCATGGTTATCTTCTCGGTAGGCGTAATGGCCTATACGATCTATGTGGGTTTCACGAATTATGGTGACGGCCACAACGGCAGCCGTGACGACGCCGTCGCCGCCATCCAACGCAACCACCAGGAACGCGTCCCCAACGCTCCGGCGTACAACTCTAGCGTCGCCGAAAAGGACGGCAAGCTGGCCCTGATCGTCATTGACCCCGGCACCAAAAAGGTACAAGCTGGCACTCCCAACCAACCTCTAGAACCGGTCGAGGGAGCTGAGCTTAACTCTTTAGGCAAGATCAAGAATCTTCCGGGTTACCGCGTCCTCCCTTTCTCCGAGGTGTCCCAGCGCAGTAACGAGATCTCCCAGTTGCGGGTTCCCGTCTCCAAGGACTCTTCGGCTGGATTCATCCGCACCACCACCGGCTCGCAAGCCTTCGAGTTCATCTCGACGATGACCTACGATAAGAAAGCCGGGACGATGACCGATAAAAAGGGCACCGTCTATAGGGACAATGGGCGTGGCAATTTCGTTTCAGCTTCTGGTAAATCGCTAGAGCCAGGCTGGAAAGTTACCGTCGGGTTCTTCAACTTCAAGAAGGCTCTCACCGACCATGGCGTACGTGGGCCATTCCTACGAGTAACAGCGTGGACGTTCGCCTTCGCGGTGCTGTCGGTACTCACCACCTTCGCCCTCGGTCTCGCCCTGGCCCTGTTATTCAATGACGCATCTATGAAGGGGCAGAAGACCTACCGGATACTCATGCTGCTGCCCTACGCCTTCCCGTGCTTCTTGTCGGCCCTGGTGTGGTCAGGCATGTTCAACCAAGAGTTCGGCTTTATCAACCAAGTATTGTTGGGCGGAGTATCGATCCCATGGCTGACTAATCCTTGGATTGCTAAGGCAGCCGTTCTCATCGTCAACTTGTGGCTGGGCTTCCCCTACATGTTCATCGTCTCGACGGGTGCCCTGCAGTCCATCCCATCCGACATTCTGGAGGCTTCTCGGCTCGACGGCGCAAGCACTTGGCGAATCTTTACCAAGATCAAGCTTCCGCTGCTCATGGTGCCACTAGCCCCGCTGCTCATCAGTTCTTTCGCCTTCAACTTTAATAACTTTGTCCTCATCTACATGCTGACTCTCGGTGGCCCCCGGTTCACCGACACCAGCCTCGACGTCGGCGCTACCGACATCCTTATCTCGATGGTGTACAAGGTTGCCTTCTCTGGAGCTCAACGCGACTATGGCCTGGCGAGCGCTTTCTCTGTCATCATCTTCATCATTGTTGGCGTGATCTCCTGGCTCGGGTTCCGCCAGACCAAATCCCTTGAGGAGGTCAACTGATGAGCACCGCAACGGTGTCTTCTGCAATCAAAGATGCCAACCGCAACACCCCGTTTTCTAAGCGGTTCAAGTCGCAGTGGTGGCGTCACCTCCTTGGCATCATCGCCGTAGTCTTCGCGGCCTTCCCCCTGGTCTATGTCCTCTCGGCCTCCCTCGCACCGGGTGGCACCCTGACTGGTTCGAACAAACTGTTCTCCCAGACCGACTTCTCGAATTACTCCAAACTCGTGAGTGACCCGGTGCGTCCTTATGCGCAGTGGTACCTCAACACCCTCATCATCGCCGCTGTCACCGCAGTGCTAACCGTCTTCCTGGGAGCGCTGGCCGCCTACAGCTTCTCTCGGATGCGCTTCAAAGGACGGCGGGCTGTTGGCCCTCATGCTGGTGCAGATGTTCCCGCAGCTGCTGACGGTTGTCGCCATCTTCCTACTGCTTACCTGGCTCGGTGACGTCTACCCGGTGTTGGGCATTGGGTCAAGATTGGCTCTCATCATGGTCTATTTGGGCGGCGCTCTGGGAGCGAATACCTACCTCATGTACGGATTCTTCAACACCGTGCCACAATCCCTTGACGAGGCAGCACGAGTGGACGGTGCCGGCCACGCCCGTATATTCTTTACCCTCATCCTGCCGTTAGCAGCCCCCATTCTGGCGGTCGTGGGTCTACTGAGCTTTATTGGCTCCTTTACCGAGTATGTCGTGGCCTCAGTGATCCTCGGCGCTGACCCGCACACCTCCACCCTGGCCATCGGCTTGTACCAGTACGTGTCCACCGAAAACAGCTCTAACTGGGGTGTCTTCGCGGCCGGCGCTGTCCTCGCCGCCCTGCCCCCGATGGTGTTGTTCCTGTGGCTCCAAAAGTACATCGTCTCCGGTCTGACCGGCGGAGCCGTCAAATGATGCTGACACGTTGCCGGGAGGAAATATGAGCGGACCAACTTTGGCTGATATTGCCTATCAAGCGGGCGTAAGCCAGGCGACCGTCTCGCGAGTCCTCAACGACAAGCCTGGAGTATCTAGCCCCACCCGGCAGTGTGTCCTCACCGCCCTCGACGTACTGGGGTATCAACGCCCCACCCATCTCAAACCCGTCACTACCGGCCTGATGGGGCTCATCGTTCCTGAACTCACCAATCCGGTCTTCGCGAGCCACGCCCAAGCCATTGAGACCTTGCTCTCTAGGGAGGGGTACGCCACTGCGGTGTGTACCCAAGCCCCCGGTGGCATGCGTGAGGATGACTACATCCGGGTTCTGCAGTCGCGTCAGGTCGCCGGGATCATCGTCATGTCGGGGTCTCACGCCGACACCACGGCAGACATGTCTACCTACCACGAACTGGTTGACGTCGGACTTCCGTTGGTTCTTGTCAACGGTTACTCCCCCAGCATTGCGGTTCCCCAGATCAGTGACGACGACATATCTGCCATGGATCAGGCCGTTGCGCACTTGGTTGGGTTAGGTCACAAGCACCTAGGTCTAGCCGTCGGTCCGCGACGATACGTTCCGGTGCAACGTAAGGAACAGGGTTTGCGGGCTGCCATGGATCGTCATCTCGAGGGACGGGGCAGGGTCACCGTCAGCAATACGGTCTTTTCTGTTGACGGCGGGGCTCGTGCTGCTGTTGATTTGCTCGGCCAAGGGGTCAACGCCATCATCTGCGGCTCCGACCTGATGGCCTTGGGAGCGATTCGCGCCGCAAGGGCGCAAGGATTATCGGTTCCCGATGATGTATCAGTGATTGGGTGCGATGACTCGGACCTCATGAGGTACACCGATCCTCCACTAACGAGTCTTCGTCAAGACGTCGAGCTTATTTCCACGATGGCGGTCCAATCCCTCATGGGGTCAATTCGCGGCGACACCGCCTTCTTCGGTGAGCGCCTGGTGCGACCCGAGCTCGTCATCCGGGGTACGACGGCATCGGCCCGAGTGTCGACCATGAATCCCTCGGTGAGCCGCCAACACTCAGCCGCGCTGTGCCTATGAGCGATACCCGCTTCGCCCGGTGACATTCTGCACATCACGACTCTGACTGCTGACAAGGGGACCATCACGTCATACGGTTAGAAGTAGGCCTGCACGGATGCAGGTGCACGAGAGCTCTCAGGAGAGACAGCATCGTGAACAAGGTTGACAAGGGGGTTTCCCCATGAAGCGCCTACGTAGCTGCGCACTGCCCATACTTCTTACCACCCTCGCTCTAGCTGGATGTGGTTCCGGCGGGCAGACCAAGGGAGGAGGTGGCGGTGAGGCCAATCTAAAGCTGCCTCCTCTCAATGAGCACGTCGGAAACGTCTCCGGGACTGCCCTGCTGTGGATCGGACTGGTGATCTGCCTGTTCGGTTTGGGGTTCGGTCTGGTGACGTATGCCAAGCTGCAAAAGTTACCCGTCCATGAGGCGATGCATGAGGTTTCCGAACTCATCTACGAAACCTGTAAGACCTACCTTAAGCAGCAGGCCAAGTTCCTCATGCTGCTGTGGGCTTTCATCGCTGCGGTTATCGTCGTGTACTTCCTGCTCCTCGAACACATGGGCGCCAAGGTACTCATCATCTTGCTGTTTAGCCTTGTCGGGATGGCGGGATCTTTCGGAGTCGCCTGGTATGGCATTCGCGTCAACACTTTCGCGAACTCCCGTACCGCCCATGCGTCACTGCGCGGTTCCCCATGGGAGACCTTCGACATTCCCATGCGTTCTGGCATGAGCATCGGCATGGTCCTCATCAGCGTCGAGTTGACCCTCATGCTCTTCATCATGCTGGTGCTACCCGGCGATCTCGCTGGCCCGTGCTTCATCGGATTCGCCATCGGCGAGTCCCTCGGCGCGGCCTGCTTACGTATCGCTGGCGGTATCTTCACCAAGATCGCTGACGTTGGCGCTGACCTCATGAAGATCGCCTTCCACATCAAGGAAGATGACGCCCGTAACCCGGGTGTCATCGCTGACTGCACCGGTGACAATGCCGGCGACTCAGTCGGACCGTCCGCTGATGGATTTGAGACCTACGGCGTCACCGGTGTGGCCCTCATCACCTTCGTACTGGGAGCCGTTCCGGATCAGACGGAACAGGTCCAATTACTGGTGTGGATCTTCGTCGTCCGCGTTGTCATGCTCATCGCATCTTTCGTGTCCTACCTCATCAACAACGCCGTCGCGAAAGCCCGCTACGGCACGGTCTCGGAGATGGACTTCGAGAAGCCGCTGAGTTCCCTGGTGTGGATTACCTCGGTGATGTCAATCCTGCTGACCGTCCTGACTACCCGGTGGATGCTCGGTTCAATGGGAGACGGAACGATGTGGTGGAAGCTGTCCATCATCATCTCCTGTGGCACCCTGGCCGGTGCCCTCATTCCGGAGCTCGTCAAGGCTTTCACCTCAACGAATTCTCGTCACGTGCGTGAGGTCGTTACGAGCGCCCGAGAGGGAGGCGCTTCCTTGGACATTTTATCTGGCCTGGTCGCCGGTAACTTCTCCGGATTCTGGTTGGGCATCATCATCGTCGCCCTAATGGGCGCATCCTTCCTCGTCTCGGGCGCCGGCTCGGGCCTGGGCGACATGGGAGCTATGAGCGAAGTCAAGTGGGCAGTCTTCGCTTTCGGTCTCGTCGCCTTTGGCTTCCTCGGCATGGGTGCGGTGACGATCGCTGTCGACTCTTATGGTCCGGTGACCGATAACGCCCAGAGCGTCTACGAGCTGTCGACTATCGAAGATATCCCGAACGTCTCCAACGAGCTCAAGAAGCACTACGGATTCGCCCCCAGGTGGGACATCGCCAAGCACATCTTGGAAGCTCAGGATGGCGCTGGTAACACCTTCAAGGCCACGGCCAAGCCGGTGCTCATCGGTACTGCTGTCGTTGGCGCGACCACGATGATCTTCTCGATCATCATGATGCTCACCGAGGGCCTATCGAATGCTGCTGAGGTCAACAAACTAGGCCTGGCCCACGCCCCATTCCTGCTCGGCCTCATCACCGGCGGCGCCGTCATCTACTGGTTCTCCGGAGCCTCGATGCAGGCTGTCACGACCGGCGCTTACCGGGCCGTCGAGTTCATCAAGAACAATATGCAGCTCGATCAGAACGCCACCAAGGCCTCCAGTAAAGACTCCAAGAAGGTCGTCCAGATCTGCACCGAGTATGCCCAGAAGGGCATGCTCAACATCTTCCTGGGTGTGTTCTTCGCAGCCCTCGGGTTCGCTTTCGTCGATCCGTACTTCTTCATCGGGTACCTGATCTCGATTGCCATCTTCGGCCTTTACCAAGCCATCTTCATGGCCAACGCCGGTGGCGCTTGGGACAACGCAAAGAAGATTGTTGAGGTGGACCTGGATGCCAAAGGCACTGAGCTGCATGACGCTTCGGTGGTTGGTGATACCGTTGGCGACCCGTTCAAGGACACCTCATCGGTGGCCCTTAACCCGGTCATTAAGTTCACAACTCTTTTCGGCCTGCTAGCCGTGGAGTTGGCAGTGTCAATTGGTGCCGGTCTGCTGACCTACATTCTTGCCGCGGTGTTCATCCTCGTCGCTTGCGTCTTCGTCTACCGTTCCTTCTACGGCATGAGAATTGACTCGACGAAGGATCCTGACGAGTTCGGCGTCGTCGCTAAGGAGGCTGGCAGCGGGTCGTGATTGGCAGAAGGGTTCTACACTGGCCGTCGTGCCGGAAACCCCTTTGACTCTGGACCCTCACGCTCCAACAGAAGTCCTGCTTCTCGAGGACGTGAGGGTCACGTTCGGTCATGTTATTGCCCTTGATGGTCTGAGTTTGACCGCTGCCACCGGCGCTATCACCGCTGTGCTAGGCCCCAATGGTGCGGGTAAGACGACGATGATGCGCTGCTGCACATCTCTCATCTCTCCCGACTCTGGACGCATCGACGTACTTGGCCATGCCCCAGGCAGCCCCGAGGCCGCCGCTGCCACCGGACTTATGCCTCAGAGCGCCGGTGCCTGGAGCGGCATCCGAGCTGGCGAGCTATTGCACTACATGGCGGGTCTGCACGCCAATCCCATCGACCCGGACCTCCTCATCGAAGCGCTAGCGATTACCCCTTTTGCGCGCACCACCTATCGACGCCTCTCCGGCGGCCAACAGCAGGCCGTCAACCTTGCCGCCGCCCTGGTTGGCCGCCCCAAGCTGGTATTCCTCGATGAACCGACCTCAGGGATGGATCCTCACGCCCGCCATCATACGTGGGATATCGTTGAGCAAATGCGTCATGACGGGGTCTCCGTCGTGCTCACTACCCACAACATGGATGAGGCTCAACGGCTGGCTGATCACGTCTGGATCGTCGATCGCGGCAGGGTCGCAACTCATGGAACTGTGCTAGAGCTCACCGCTGAGTCGAGTTTGGAAGATGTGTTCCTCACTCACACTAGTGACCGCGCAGCAGGGAGGAATTGACATGACGACACTCGATCTCCGCCCCGCACCTCAGGCCGCACCGGCTGCTGCACGCGTGCGTAACCACGCTCTCACCGAGGTGCGTCTGGTGATGCGCAACGGTGAGCAGCTGCTACTGGCTCTCGTCATTCCCATCGGGATCATCGTCGCCGGGCGCTTCCTGGGCGGCCGGGTCGGACTGACGATGGACGTCTTAGCACCCTCAGTGCTGGCGCTCGCCATCTGGTCGACATGTTTCACTTCCCAAGCGATCATGACCGGTTTTGAACGTCGTTACGGGGTGCTCGAACGATTGTCCGCAACCCCGTTAGGTCGGTCGGGTCTGCTAGCTGGCAAGGCGATGGCTTATTCCGTTATCAGTCTCGCTCAGGTGATACTGCTTGTCATCGTCTCTTTAGCGCTGGGCTGGCACCCCCACGGTTCCGGCCTGGCCTGGCTCCCAACCCTGGTGAGCGTTGCGCTCGCCATGATGACATTCGGGCTCGCCGCACTGGCAATGGCCGGCTCTCTCAAAGCCGAAGTCACTCTCGGACTGGCCAACTTGGTATACATCGTCGGTCTGGTTGCAGGAGCCGTAGTGTGGCCGCTGGTGGATTACCCAAAGGCCATTCGCCCCGTCATCGCTGCCCTGCCTACTACTGCCCTCGGAGAGTCACTGCGTGCCTGGGGAGTTGGATACACTCTGTGGTGGCCACTAGCAAGCCTGGCAGGCTGGGCGATTCTGCTCGGACTGTTGGCCCGAAAGGTGTTCACGTGGATCTCATGACTGCCCGGGATCGTCGTCTGTACGGCTGGTGTATCGCAGCTCTCGTTACCAATATGGGCATCGTCGTCACGGGTGCAGTGGTACGTCTGACCGGATCGGGCCTGGGCTGCAACACCTGGCCCCACTGCACCGCCGGATCGTTCACCCCACATGAGGCGATGGGAATTCATTCCTTCGTCGAGTTCGGCAACCGGCTCCTCACCTTTGTACTTGTGGCGGTCGCTATCGGGGCTCTCGTGCGCTGTTACCGGATCAAGATCACAGCTCAACTCATGGCCCTTTGCTGGATCAACCTGGTGTCAATCGCTCTACAAGCTGTCATCGGTGGAGTTTCAGTGCGGGTGGGCCTTAATCCCTTTGTGGTGGCCCTGCACCTGCTGATGTCGGTGGCGATCATCCTTGTCAACGTCAAGATGATCTGGCTGGTCGGCCCCCATTCCAGTGAGGCCGTTGACGGACTCACGATGGGCCTAGTGCGAGCCACGGTGGCAATGATGTGCGTTGTCATGTGGCTAGGAACGGTAGTGACGGGGTCAGGGCCCAATGCCGGTGATTCGGGCTCAGCGCGCACCGGGTTCAACATCGAAACCGTCGCGCGGCTGCACGGCATCTCGGTGTGGATCACGGTGGCACTGACGATCGCCTGCCTGGTCATCGCCACAACCCGTCATCTAGCCATGATGCGTCGCTGGAGCATTATTTTGGTGTCGGTGGAGATCTATCAGGCGATCGTCGGATATTCGCAGTACTTCGCCCACCTCAACCCGTGGCTAGTTATCTGGCACATGGTTGGCGTGTCCTTAGCAGCAGCGGCAGTCGGGGCCCTGTGGTGCAGTGTGCGTCCTATGCCCTCGCCGGTACTCAACCGGCAGTCCTAAGCGTGAACTGGAAGATTGACAACCCCCTAACCGGCTACGTAGGTCGTAGCCGGTGCAGATGACCCGTCAGGGACCCGCCGCCCTCCGGCCCTGGTCAGCGCTCAGTCTCCTGTGTGCGGCAAACTAGTGGGACGCGACGAGGCACCTCCGTGAAGAGAACCGGAGGGAGTTGCAGTGGGCGGGAGAGATGTGCCGGAAGTTGGTTTTCCAGAAGTCGGCCTCCCGGAAGGAGCCAACGGGCACACGGAATTCAACCACCCCATCGGAATGGTGGAGTACCGAATACCGTCGCGCTCCCACAGAACGCCCAACGCCCCGTCGGACTGCACCGCTGCCGTGGTGTATCCGACTTCCCCGGGCATGTAGGTCTGGTGACTGACCCATGTCCGTCCGTCATCGCAGGAGACCGAGAGAGTACCGTTTACCCGTTCCGTGGCATTGCGGGCATTCGTGAATAACAGGATCCTGGCTTTCGCCGACCCGGCCCGGGCATTGGGGTAGGCCCGAATGATCTGGGCGTTGTTGGTGGGGTCGATGAGGTCATCGACCAGCTTCACCGGCCCCCAGGTCAAGCCACCGTCTTGGGAATAGGCCACTTTGCGCCGACCGGAACGGGCTGCGTCCCTGGAATTGAGCATGAGGGTACCGTCGGACAGTTCCACCACCTTGTTCTCGTCCATCATTCGGCCCACCGGGTTGCCAGCATGCCAGGTGATGCCGTGATCATCGGAATAGATCGACTGGGCCTGTTGGCCGACGCTGTTGCGCACCGTCATCTGGGCAATGAGACGTCCAGCGTGGGGGCCGTGGAGCAACGCTATGCCCTGCCCTGATGCCACGAATCGTGTTCGAGTGGTGGGATCCGAGGTGATCTCGCGCGTGATGTCCCGATGGGTCCAGGTGTGTCCATTGTCGGTCGAGGTAGAGACCTCGGCGTGCAGAACATGACGATCATCCGGGTCCGTGCCCACCTCCGATGTGGCGAATCCTCTGTCGTAGGACTTCACGTGAAAATTGAGGATGCGGCCCGTGGCTGGATCGACGAGATAGGAAGGATCGGAGTATCCCACCTTCCTGCGACCCGGGGTCCCGGCATGGATGACGGTTTGCGGACCCCACGTCCTACCATTGTCGCGAGAGCGGCGCTGCACGATGGAATTGGGGTTAGGCGCATCGCCGGCGCTCCCCGGACGCAGATCGTAGGAAGCCAGCAAATCGCCGTTCGAAGCGGTCGCAAGGGCTGGGATTCGGTAAAAAACGCCTTCCGGATGCTCATTGACAGCCAAATCCACGACGGGGCCAAGGAGCATCCGTGTGCTCGAATCAGCACGAACATCCGGCAGAGGTGCCGGCACTGCTGCGGGCCATGTCCGGTCGACTTTCATAATGGCTCCCCTGGCGTTGCGGACGATCTTCTTACCGAAGAAGAGATTAGTGCCCGACTGATCGGTGCTGGTGATATCACCCGTGACGAGTTTCGGCTGGGTGGTGGCCGCAACTGGGGCCGGAGCCCTGCCTGATGCCATAGCCGACTGCGTCACCATGGGAACCCCGATGACGACCATGATTCCGGCAGTGGTCAACGCGCTCAGTTTCGTGGTCAGAGTCATGCCATGCTCCTTTGCATGTGGTGTTGACGTGCCTTACTAGCCGTTACGGTAAGGCCAAAAGGTACGTTACGGGGCTGCGGGGAAACCCGCCAATAACACCCGCATTACGGTCATCACAGATGAATGAGCGGATCAACCGCGATAGCCAAAAAGAGCAATGACAGATAAGTATTCGACCAATGGAATAGACCCATCGGTTTGAGTAAGGCATCACGCAGGCCAGCATTGGCACGGCGCAGCAACTGGGCCGCCTCGACGATGAATACCGCGCCTGACGCCACTGCGACGACGACGTAGATCCACCCCATATGGGCCACCGGCCACAACACCAAGGAGGTCGCCACCGTCATCACGGTGTAGATGAGGATCTGGATGGTCACTTCGGGGGCATCCCTGACCACCGGGAGCATGGGCACGCCAGCGGCTTCATAGTCTTCGCGATACCGGAAGGACAGCGCCCAAGTATGCGGTGGGGTCCACCAGAAAACGATGAAGAAGAGCACCAACGGCTCCCATCTCACGCTTCCGGTGACAGCGGTCCAACCGATAAGGGGCGGGAAGCATCCGGCAATACCGCCCCAAATAGTGTTTTGCCAGGTACGACGCTTGAGCAGCATCGAATACACGAAAACGTAAAACAGGTTGGCAATCAACGCCAGCCCAGCTGATAACCAGTTCGCGCCGAATCCCAGGATGATAGTGGCAATTATCTCCAGTATGATTCCATAAATAAGGGCACTGCGACGCGGCACTTGATGACGCGGGAGAGGACGGCGCCGAGTCCGACGCATTTTCTGGTCAATATCGACGTCAATGACACAGTTGAACACGTTGGCACTGGCAGCAGCGAAAAGTCCACCAACCATCGTCGCGATCGCCAAACCGAGCTTCGGCAAACCATGGGAGGCCAGAAACATCACCGGTAGGGTTGTTATCAAGAGCAACTCGATGATGCGTGGCTTTGTCAGAGCGACATAGGCATGCACTACGTCACGACTCGACAGCCGGGGACGACCTTGCTCCTGCTCCAGCTTAGTCTCGACAGGATCGGGACGCTGAGAGGCTGGCGCCGTCGCCACGTGCGTCGTCTGGTTGCTCACGGTGTCCTTCGAAATCGAGAAAGGCATTGCGGCCGCTGCTGGGCACGGCACATCCGTGAAGTGAGAAGTGCCACGAATAGCCGTCTTGACGATTTTAGGCTTTCTGACCGCCGATGTCCTCATCACCAACCTTCCGAATGGGGTTCTCGGTGTCAGCCCGTCGCTGAACACAATCACCAGTGGTTCGACCAGCTACCGTTGAGCAGGTGGAATAACGGTTCCGCACAACATCACCAGGAAGGACGGGTGAGGTGGCAGGTCGAGACGCACCAGGAAGCACCACCAGAGCGATTAGCGGACTGCGTGGCGACCGCGTCAACCCATTGCGGGACCCCTCAGACCGCAGACTGCCACGCGTCGCCGGGCCGTGCGTTCTAGTCATGTTTGGGGTTACCGGTGACCTTTCACGCAAGAAACTCATGCCAGCTGTCTACGATCTGGCGAACCGTGGCCTACTCCCACCAGGTTTTGGCCTGGTGGGTTTCGCCCGTCGAGATTGGGAGGACGAGGACTTCGCCAAGGTCGTACACGACGCCGTGGCCGAGCGTGCCCGTACCCCTTTCCGCGAGGAGGTGTGGGAGCAACTACTCGAAGGCATTCGGTTTGTCCGCGGCGAATTCGACGATAACGACGCCTTCGAGAGATTAGCTAACACCATCCGCGAACTTGATGAGGAACGAGGCACTGGGGGTAATCACGCCTTCTACCTGTCGATCCCGCCGAGGTCTTTTGAAACGGTCATAAGCCAGCTCAAACGTCATGGCATGACCGGCCACGACTCCTCTCACTGGAGCAGAGTCGTCATTGAGAAACCCTTCGGACACGATCTGGAAAGTGCCCGCGATCTCGACGAGATCATCAGCAGCGCCTTCAGCCCAGAATCGGTATTCCGCATTGACCACTACTTGGGCAAAGAGACCGTCCAGAACATCATGGCGTTCCGGTTCGCCAACCAGATCTTCGAGCCGATTTGGAATAACCATTACGTTTCGCACGTCCAGATCACCATGGCAGAGGATATTGGCATCGCTGGTCGGGCTGGTTATTACGACGGCATCGGAGCCGCCCGTGATGTCATCCAGAACCACTTACTGCAACTTATGGCACTGACCGCCATGGAGGAGCCGACGAGTTTCGACGCCAAGCAATTGTGCGCGGAAAAAACCAAGGTTTTAGCTGCGATTCAACCGCCTGACGACATGTTCGCCCAAACCTGCCGCGGCCAATACGTGGCTGGTCGTCAAGGAGGCGAAAGGGTGCGCGGCTACCTTGAGGAAGACGGAGTCGGTCCTCGCTCCCGCACCGAAACCTATGCCGCTGTGCGGCTGACCATCGACAATCGACGCTGGGCTGGAGTTCCGTTCTATCTACGCACTGCCAAGCGAATGCCTCGACGAGTCACTGAGGTCGCCTTGAATCTGCAGCGCGCCCCGCATCTACCCTTCTCAGATACCGCAGCTCTCGGCACCAACGCCGTCGTACTGCGTATTCAGCCTGATGAGGGAGTTACTCTGAGATTCGGCGCCAAAGTGCCCGGCACCCAGATGGAACTTCGCGATGTCACCATGGACTTCGCGTATGGATCTTCCTTCACCGAGGCCAGCCCGGAAGCTTACGAGAGACTCATTCTTGATGTTCTCTTGGGCGACCCGCCACTGTTCCCCCAACATGAGGAGGTCGAATTGGCTTGGAAGATCCTTGACCCGGTACTGGATTTCTGGGCCGAGTCCAACACTCCCCCGTGCGAATATCCGGCCGGTAGTTGGGGACCGTCGGAGGCTGACGAGATGATCGCCCGCGACGGGTTCATCTGGCGCAGGCCTTGAGGAGGAGACATGATCGTCACGCTCAACGACACCACCGCCTCGAAGATTGGTGGGGCCATCGTGGAGGCCCGTCGTACCGTTGGTTCTGGATCTGGGTTGGTTCACACCCTCATTTGCATCTGTGACTCTTCCCACTTCGATGCCGCCTTCGAGGCGGCCAGGGATGCCGCCCGTCAGCACCCGTCACGCCTCCTCATGGTCGTGACGACGCGTTCTCGTAAGGACAAGCTTGACGCCGAGGTGCATGCCGGTGAAGGCACCCCCGGGGATGTCATCGTGCTGCGGTTTTCCGGAGCCATGGCGAAGCGTCCTGCCTCAGTTATCCTTCCGCTGCTACTCTCGGACTCCCCCGTCATTGCGTGGTGGCCCTTCTCCGGCCCTGATGACCTCGCCTCGGACCCCATCGGAGCCCTTGCAGACCGCCGCATCACCGATTCGGCAGCTGACAAAGATCCGTGCAAAGCCCTCATACGCCGTGCGGCTCACCTGACCGAGGGTGACTCCGACCTGTGTTGGGCTCGCACCACCAGCTGGAGAGCCCTAGCCGCAGCAGCTTTAGATCAACATCCAGCGACCGTCGAGTCCGCTCGAGTAGAGTCAGCCGCCGGTAATGCGCCGGCGATGCTGCTGGCAGCCTGGCTAGGATTGCGTCTCGGCGTCCCGGTCGAGCGGGTGACAACCGACGCGCCCGGCATCTCCGCGATCGTCATGTCGACCTCAGGTGGTGACATCGAGATACGCCGTCGCAGCGGCAGATACGCCGTCTACCGGATCCCGGGAGAACCAGCGCGCGGAGTAGCCCTGGACCGTCGTGAGGTACAGATGCTCATCGGTGAGGAGCTTCGTCGGCTCGGCCCCGACAAGGTGTTCACCGCTGTCATGGCTGAAATTCACGATGGGGCGGGCCGAATCTCATTGACAAATGATAGGGATGAGTCATGACAAGCCGACGCCTCATGCGGTACCAATCCACCCAGGGGCTGGCCGAGGGGGTTGCCCACCGGCTAGTACAGACGATCGTCAGGATTCAGGCCGCGCAGGAACGTATCGACCTGTGTCTCACCGGCGGGAGGATCGCCAATATCGTCTATGCCGCTATGGAAGACGTTCCCGAATGCGCCAAGATTCGTCCGGACCAGTTACACGTCTGGTGGGGTGACGACCGATTCGTCCCCACCGGTCATCCCGACCGCAATTCCCTACAAGCTCTGTCCCTATTGTCGTCAGCTATCCGTCTGGACCCTTCAAAGACCCACGTTATGCCCGCCGCCGACGGCAAAGCCGATCCCGACGAGGCCGCCTATTCCTACGCCCAGGAGCTCGGCGGCGTCGTCTTCGATATTTGTTTGCTGGGGATGGGTACCGACGGCCATGTTGCTTCCCTGTTTCCAGGCCATCCCTCCTTCAATCCCACAACGGCCGCGCTGGCTGTTGGTGTCACGGATGCTCCCAAACCTCCGCCGGATCGTCTCTCAGTTACGATGCCCGTCATCAACAGGTCGAAACGAGTCTGGTTCCTTGTCAGTGGGCCCGAAAAAGCTGAGGCTGTCGAGAAGGTTTTTGCTGGAGACGAGTCCTTGCCGGCTACCTGGGCCAACGGCACTATCGAGACGAGTTGGATGGTCGACCATGACGCCTCGATCGGTCTACCAAGGTACAACTGCTCGCTGTGATGCCGCGGTAACTACGGCGTCACCATGGCCGTAGCCCCGTTGCGTGGTCCAGCGGCTCACAGACCGGACGACCGGGCAACTGATCGGCACAGCCATCGGCGACGGGTCATCCACATTGTAGATGACATATCAATTACTGTGGTGAACCCGACTAAGATGTTAGATATGGACTCTCAACCATCGTTGCGCTCTTCCACAGTGCGCGACTGGGCGGGCCTGGCGGCCCGGATCATCCTCGGTGCCACTCTTCTCGTTGCGGGCATTATCAAGGCCACCGATATAGACTCCACGATCTGGTCGGTGCGTACCTACCAGATCGTGCCGTGGGACCTCGCCCCCCTCATCGGCTGGACGATGCCGATCCTCGAGATCGTCGTCGGACTCATGCTCATCTTTGGTATCGCAACACGCTGGTCTGGTCTTCTCGGCACCCTGGCTATGGTCGTCTTCATCGTCGGGATCTCCTCGGTGTGGGCGCGCCACATCTCGTTGGACTGCGGGTGCTTCGGCAATGGCGGGCCTGTCGACCGAAATTGGGACCTCACCCAGCGCACTTATGTCCTGGACATCCTGCGTGATCTCGGCCTCACCTTGTGCGGAGTATGGCTAGTTATCCGACCCCGCTCGGCACTGTCCGTGGATCACTGGATTACTAGCTGAGTATGAGTGATCAACCGGTTCGGTTACCCGACCGGCTACCATCATGTGCGACACATCATCGATGGCACGAGGGGATTTCAACCAATGGCTGATAAAAAGGCAACTGCGACCACCTCTAAACGGGCCGCCCTGCGCGCCCAACAGGAAGCTCAGGAATCGGCCAAGAAGCGCCGCCGGATCATCGGCGTCACCGCAGGCGTTGTCATCATCGCGATGGTAGTCGTCGCAGTCGTCTTCGGGCTGAACCACAAGTCCGACGATGTGCCGACCACTGGCCAGATCACTCCGCCTTCGGCTACCAAGGACGGCGTCTACACCCTCAATCCTGACAAGGTGAAGGCCGGAGCCCCTACAGTCACGGTGTTCCAGGACTACCAGTGCCCCGCATGTAAGGGTGCGGAAGATGCGCTCGGCAAGCCTCTCAATGAGCTATCGGCCGAGGGAAAGATCAAGCTGGAATACCACACCCTCACCTTCTTGGATAGCAATCTGCATAACGACTCCTCCACTCGCGCCGCTATGGCCGCTGCTGCCGCCGACGTCGTAGGTAAGTTCGAGGCCTACCACGACGTCGTCTACCGCCACCAGTCTAAGGACGAGGGCGCGGGCTACACCGATGAGCAACTGCGCAAAGAATTCGCCGCCGAAGCCGGCATTACCGGAAGTAATCTCACCAAGTTCCAGCGCATCTACGACAACAAGCAGACTGAACAGTTCGTCAAGAACGGCAACGACAAGGGGCTGCAGGAATTGCAAAAGTCCGGTAATACCGGTACTCCCGCCTTCCTCATCAACGGAAAGTCGTGGGACGGTTGGGCGGATTTCATGCAATCCGTTCCTTCCGCCGACGAACTGCTCCAAGCCATTAAGAAGGCCCACTGACATAGGGGCATTGATTTTCCACAATCCATCGTGACAAGGGGCCGAGGCAGGCCCGAGGCTCCTCGTCACTATTACCCTGGGCGACTGGCGAATACCACTCGTCTAGCGACCTGTCCGAGTCGAACACTAGAGTTTGGAATATGACCTCACAAACCTTTACCACCTCATCTGCCACGCCTCCGACGCGCGGTGTCGTACCCGATAAACCGGCCCTCGAAGGTCTGGAGGTAAAGTGGGGCAAAATTTGGGAAGACGAGCAGCTCTACGCCTTCGACGCCACTGCAGTTGACTCGCGCGAGCAGGTGTTTTCCATCGATACCCCGCCTCCCACTGTCTCAGGCCACCTGCATCCCGGTCACGTCTTCTCCTACACCCACACCGACACCGTTGCCCGCTATCAGCGGATGCGTGGCAAGAAGGTTTTTTACCCGATGGGTTGGGACGACAACGGTCTTCCGACTGAGCGTCGCGTGCAGAACTACTACGGCGTGCGCTGTGATCCCTCGCTGCCGTACGACCCCGACTTCACCCCGCCGAGCAAACCCGACCCCAAGCGTCAGGTGCCAATTAGCCGTCGCAACTTCGTCGAGCTGTGCGTCGAGTTGACCGCCGTCGATGAAAAAACTTTCCAGGACCTGTGGCGGGCTGTCGGCTTGTCTGTGGACTGGAACCAGCTCTACACGACGATCTCGCCAGAGTCGCAGCGGATCGCCCAGCTGGCCTTCCTCCGTAACCACGCCCGTGGCGAGGCGTACTTGTCTGACGCCCCCACTCTGTGGGACGTCACCTTCTCCACCGCCGTCGCCCAGGCTGAGCTCGAGGCTCGCGACTACCCCGGTGCTTACCACCGCCTTGGCTTCCACCGTCCCAACGGTGAGGACGTCTTCATCGAAACCACCCGGCCCGAGTTGCTGGCCGCCTGCTGCGCCCTCATCGCTCACCCCGACGACGAGCGCTATCAGCACCTCTTCGGCACCACCGTCACCACTCCGCTGTACGGGGTCGAGGTGCCGGTGTTGGCTCACTCGGCTGCTGAGATGGACAAGGGCGCCGGCATCGCCATGTGCTGTACCTTCGGTGACCTCACCGACGTTGCTTGGTGGCGGGAATTGCAACTGCCCACCCGCACCATCATCGGTCGTGACGGACGGATCCTCTCCGAGACCCCGCAGTGGATCATCGGCGCCGGATCCGCCGAAAAATACGAGACAATCGCGGGCAAGACCACCTTCACCGCCCGTAAGCTCGTCGTTGAAGCCCTCGTGGAGTCCGGCGAGATGGACGGTGAGCCCAAGCCTACCCAGCGCAAAGCCAACTTCTACGAGAAGGGCGACAAGCCGCTGGAGATCATCGGCACCCGGCAGTGGTACATCCGCAACGGTGGGCGTGATGACGATCTGCGCAACGCCTTGCTGGAGCGCGGCCGGGAACTTGAGTGGGTCCCTGAGCACATGCGTCACCGTTATGAGAACTGGGTCGAGGGGCTCAATGGCGACTGGCTCATTAGCCGTCAGCGGTTCTTCGGCGTCCCCTTCCCAGTGTGGTATCCGCTGGGCACCGACGGCGAGCCCGACTATGAGCACCCGCTATTGCCTGACGAATCTGCCCTCCCAGTGGATCCAGCTTCCCAGCCACCATCCGGATACCAAGAATCTCAGCGCGGTGTCGCCGGCGGATTCATTGGTGACCCCGACGTCATGGACACCTGGGCCACGTCCTCACTGACTCCCCAGATCGTCACCGGTTGGGAGCGCGACGCCGATCTGTTCGCTAAGACCTTCCCCATGGACTTCGCCCCCGAAGCCCACGACATCATCCGCACCTGGGTGTTCTCCCGTGTGGTGCGGGCGCATCTAGAGAACGGCGTGCTGCCGTGGAAGCGCGCCGCGATCTCCGGGTTCGTCACCGACCCTGACCGCAAAAAGATGTCAAAGTCGAAGGGCAATACCGTCGTCCCGACCGAAATCATTGATCAGTTCGGTGCCGACGCGGTGCGCTGGCGTGCCGCTATGGCCCGTCCGGGCATGGATTCCCCTTTTGACAAGGCTCAGATGAAGGTCGGACGCCGTCTGGCCATGAAGATCCTCAACGCCTCAAAGTTCGTTCTCGGATTTGGCGAGGGCGGTCAAGTCTGCGACATCACCAACCCGGCTGATCTGTCGATGCTAGCCGGGCTGCGCCAGCTCATCGCTGAAGCGACCGAGGCATTCGACAAATTCAACTACACCGCTGCCCTGGAGGTCTGTGAGCAATTCTTCTGGACCTTCTGCGACGATTACCTCGAGCTCATCAAAGAACGCGCCTACGACTCCGAGGGGGCCGACAACGCAGGCGCGCTGAGCGCCCGGACTGCACTGCGTCTAGCCCTTGACGTCATGCTCCGGCTATTTGCCCCGTTCCTGCCCTTCGTCACCGAGGAGGTCTGGAGTTGGTGGAAGGACGGCTCAGTGCACACCTCCTCCTGGCCGACCACCGACGAGATTCCCGTCACCGGCGACGTCGACCTCATGAGCGACGTCTCGGCTGCCTTGGTCGAGTTGCGTGGGGTGAAGTCGACTCACAAGGTTCCGATGCGCACCCCGATCCTTTCGGCCCGTATCAGCGCCCCAGCTTCAGTCATCGCGAACCTCAAGGCCGTGGAATCCGACTTGGCCAAGGTCTCCAAAACCGAGTCCTTGACGTTCCTCGCCGAGGGAGACGAGTTGATCTTGGAGGCCGAGTTGGGCGAGCCTCCAGCCAAACGCAAGAAGTAAGGGGATCACAACCTCCTGATCCGTTCCACATCCCGGAACCAGGGAAAAGGGGTCGACCGCAGCGACGGTCGGCCCTTTTCTCGTGGTGAGTCATCCTGTACACGATTACATCAAGCGTTCACAAGGTCTGCGCATCCCCTTGCAGCGCCCCGGCAACACTCAATAGCCTCTCTTCAACCTGTACACAACGGACTCCAGTCAAGAGGAGTCCCGAGGAAGGACAACGATGTCGCGAACACCAAGGGGCAGGTCCATCGGTGCGCTCGCCGTGTCAGCTGGCACGATGCTGGCACTGATCGCGCCGATGACCCCTGCACATGCCGAGACCCGGTACCGCCAGATCAACCAGGCGGCAATCACCGCAGTTGCCGCTGATTCGGCTACCGCCACCGATCCGATCTCCAACACCCTGGACGGCAATCCCGACACGATCTGGCACACCAAGTGGCAGAACGGAAAGGACCCACTACCTCACTGGATCGTATTCAAACTGGGTGACGAGGCCGTGAACCTGGGCAAGGTGGAAATCACGCCCAGATCCAGCTCGAACGGCTCGGGTCGCATGCACGACTACGAGCTGTACACGGCTGACACCAAGACCTGTAACAACGCCGCATTCTCCTCGGCGAAGCCGGTTGCAGCGGGTTCTTACGGTGTCTCCAACACGTCGATACGCAAGATCACCTTCGCTGCTACCAAGGCCACCTGCGTCAAGGTGAAGGTGAATTCCTCTTGGGGAGGCGACGGATCGGACGAGGAAGTTTCCTCGATGGCGGAGTTCAATGCCTTCACCGTCGACGGATCAGACCCCTCCCCGGACCCCACACCATCGGAACCCCCGACCCCAGAGGTTCCGAAAGACGCCATCAGCCTGTCCGACGGCACTGTGACGGTGAGAGCCCGTCGTGACTTCCCGCAAGTGATCGACTACACCGTCGGCCACGCACACATGGCAGGACGTATCGGCTCCCCATTGACGAAGGTCAGGATCAACGGCACCGACCACGTCGCCACTGTATCTGCGCCCACGACGACGGGCTCCTCCGCGTCCTGGAAGCTCACCTTCCGCGACCTGCCCGGCGTCGAGCTCACTGCAAACATCAAGGTCTCCGATGGTGTCATGACATGGTCGATCTCACACATCGTCGACACCCCTGACCGCCGTGTCAACATCGTGTCAGTGCCCGGCCTCACTCTCGCCTCGGTCACCTCGACTGATCCGAAAGCCCAGCTGAGCAGCGCAAACATTGTCGTCGATCGCAACAAGACCGGCGACCTCTTCCAGCCCCTCGCCACCGCTGACGTCTCGCAGGACACCTCCTGGGTCGCCATGGCGAACGATTCCACGCTGGCAGCCGGGTTCGAGGACAACGCAACCCAGGACGGCCTGGTCGGCTCCGCCGCCACGGTTGCCCGTTTCGTCCACTCCATCTCCCAGGTTGGGGGGACTAAGGTCGGAGCCATCGAACCGGCAACCTGGGTCCATCGTGGCAAGGGGTCCGCCACCCCCTGCCCCACCGACTCGCTCGGCAACAAGGCCGTATGCCAGCTGCCCGGTGGTGCCACTGTCAAGGACGGCATCGGCCCAGACCCCGACACCCCGTACGTCCGGGTGAAGATCGTCGCTGACGCCAATGCCGACGGCAAGGTCGACTGGCAGGACGCAGCCGTCGCCACCCGGGACGTCACCATGAAGCCGACCGGCTCGGGGGACGTGGCGAACAAGGTCATCACCCATATTCCGTTTAACATCGTCTCCCAGGCGACTCATCCGTTCCTTCGTACCTTGGACGATGTCAAGCGCATCTCTTTGGCGACCGACGGGCTCGGCCAGCAGGCCCTGCTCAAGGGCTACCAGGCCGAGGGCCACGACTCCGCACACCCCGACTACGGCGGCAACGTCTCCCACCGTGCCGGCGGGATGAAGGATCTCGAGAAGCTCACCGAGTCGGGCAGGCAGTGGAACACCGATTTCGGCATTCACGTCAACCTGGTGGAGTCTTACCCTGAGGCGAATCACTTCGGCGACAACATCCTCGTTAAGCCGTACCAGAAGGCGTGGGACTGGATGGAGCAGTCCTACCGGATGGACTACGCCAAGGACCTTGGGTCTGGTCAGCTCTTCGCTCGACTCAACCAGCTGAGGAAGGAGTTGGGAGCCAAGTCCAACCTCGACTGGTTGTACTTCGACACCAACTACCCTGCTGGTTGGCAGAACGACCGGATCGCCAACGCTCTGAACGCCGAAGGCTGGAGGATCGGTTCCGAATGGTCGTCAACCTATCCGCGCTATAACCAGTGGTCGCACTGGGCCAATGACGAGAACTACGGAACCGGAAACAAGGGATACAGTTCCCGGATCATTCGGTTCATCGACAACTCCCGCCGCGACACTTGGAATCCTGATCCGATCCTCGGCAACTCCAATGTCGTTGAGTATGAGGGTTGGACGAGCCACAACGACTACAACGCGTTCATCGCGAATGTGTGGCAGCGCAACCTGCCTACCAAGTTCTTACAGCGTTCGGACATCATGTCTTGGCAAGACGGCCGTATCGCTTTCGCTAACGGAGCCGTGGCAACTTCGTCGAAGAAGTCCATCTCGGGTCATGAGATTCCCACCGCAAGAACCATCACCTTTGACGGTGCCACGGTCTTCAAGGAAGGCGGGTCCTACCTGCTCCCATGGTCTAACGGTGGCAGCGATCGCCTGTACTACTGGAATCCGGGCAATGGCTCAGCAACTTGGAAACTCACGAATTCCTGGGCGGCACAGAAATCGGTATCTCTGTTCATGCTCACCGACACCGGCCGTGTCAAGGTTGCCGAAATCCCCGTCACCAACGGGTCCATCAGGATTCCCGCAACCAAGGCCAAGACTGCCTACGTCCTCTACCCGACGTCTAAGGTGCCTGCTGCAAAAACCCCGAACTGGGGAGAGGGAAGTCACTTCGCCAATCCGGGCTTCTACTCCGGTGACACCGCTGGTTGGAATGCCCGGGGAAACGTCTCGGTCAAGCACAACGACCGTGGCAACTTCCACCTCGAGTTCGGCAAGGCACAGTCGCAGATCTCCCAAGTCCTCAATCTGCCTGCTGGTGACCACTCCCTGTGGGCGTGGGTCCAGATAGATCCGACTAAGACCCGTCCAGTGGGACTTGCCGTCGACGGCACCGGGGTCACTCCCATCGACCATCAGAAGGGATGCGGGGGCCACGCGGAATCCGTCATCACGTCCACGACAGCCATCAACGCCACCGCTTCCGACGAGTATTTCGGCACCTACCACCAGCGGCTGCGAGTTGCTTTCCACTCTGACGGCAGACCAGTCACCGTTACCTTGAAGGCGCTCGCCGGGAATGTTATCGTCAGCGCCGATGACTTCCGAGTCGTTGACGCTGCTGTGCCCAGCGACCCTCACGTCACGCCTGCGACCGTTCTTTTCCAGAACTTCGAGGACGTCGACACCGGTTACTGGCCCTTCGTCACGGGAAGCGCAGGCATGGAGGGAGATGCCCGGACCCAGTTATCCCGTCGCCATGAGCCTTACACCCAGAAAGGTTGGAACGGTCGGGCCATGGACTCGGTTCTCAGCGGTGACTGGTCCTTGAAGATGCACGAAGAACGCAACGGGATCGTGCTGCGCACGACCACCGCGTCCGCCCCTCTGACCGGGGGCGGAACCCGGTACCGCATCTCCTTCGACTACCCGGCTGACAAACCCGGGTACTCGCTCGTCACAGGTCACGACAAGGTCAGCGGAAAGTCCGTCAAGGAAGTCATCACCGAGTCCCATGCCATGGGAGTCGCCACCTCGACGACTCATTTCTCCACCGACATCGTTGTGAAGGACCAACCTGCCTGGATCGGATTCACCCACCAGGGTGAAGGGGATATGTCCATCGACAACCTGCGCATCGAAAAGCTCGATCCACGACCGGTCTCCGTCACCTCCACGCAGGCAGCGGTGTTCCCGGATGCCTGCAAGCCGACCCCCGAACCGATCCAACCGGCGCAACCCTCGGCTTCCGCTCCGGCGACATCCGGCTCCCCCCAAGCCCCTGGAACCGGTAACCGCCCCAACCGTTATGCCTTGCCTCGTACCGGAGCAGACGGCGCCGGGCTCGGCTTCAGCAGTTCCGAGGCGGCATCGGCAACAGCTGCTGTGGGTGTCTCCCGTCAAGGCCGATGATGACCGGTTGAGGGTTCACGCCATGCCGTGATCCCCGCCTCTAGAAAGGATCAGCCCCTGCGTGATGCAGGGGCTGATCCTTATCGGCCGTGGCCGGGTGGTCGTGACGAACCAAGCTCAGCACCGATCAAATGCCGGACCGGGCAGTTCCGGTGCGGTGGCTGCTGGCTTGTCGTCGAGCTGGCGCAGGCACTCGGCGATCGCCGCGTCGAGCTGAACGTCGCAATCGGCTTCCCAATCCTCCGGAGACACCGTCACAACGATGTCAGGATCAACGCCGTGGTTCTCCACACCCCAGCCGTAGCTGCCGTACCAACCGGCGTAGCGCGGTTGAGTCACTGAGGTGCCATCAACGAGATCGAACCTGCCGTCGATCACAACGACCCCACCCCACGACCTCTCGCCAATGACCTTGGCGTACCCCATCGCCTGGGTGGCAGCCGCGACGATGTCGCCATCGGACCCGGCCCACTGGTTAGTAACCATGACGATCGGCCCACGCACGGCGTTCTGCGGATAGGTATCTGCTGTGGCATACCACCGGCTGTAGTCCCACCCGACGACCCTGCGGGCCAACCTCTCGACAACCAGCTGCGAGGTATGACCACCATGATTGAACCTCACATCAGCGATAACACCCTCGTGGCGAGTGGCCTCACCGATTTGGCGGTGCAGCTCGGCCCAACCGTCGGAGACCATATCCGGTACATGTAAGTAGCCGAGTCGTCCGCCCGAATGCTCCTCAACATAGCGACGACGCGAGGCCACCCAGTCGTGGTAGCGCAGCGGAGCCTCATCAGCCATGGGCACGACGGCCACCTGGCGCTCGTTCTCGCCTCGACGTACCGTCAACTCGACGACCCGTCCCGCCGATCCTTCCAGGAGCTCACCGAGGTTGCCATCGGCGCCGACCTTCCGACCATCCACCGCAACAATGACGTCCCCCTCGGTCACCGCGACTCCAGCTGCCCGTAGTGGTGACCACGCGCGAGGATCCGACGACTCGCCGGGAATAACCCGGACGACCTTAGCCCCGTCATTCCCGCTGCTGACGTCGGCTCCCAGGAGGCCAGCGCGCATGTCCGAATCCCCGGCAGCTCCGGAGGCCGACACGTAGGAGTGCGAGGTGTTGAGCTCGGCAACCGTCTCCCAGAGGATGTCGTGGAGGTCGTCAACGACGTGACACAGATCAACGAGGGGACGGTAGCGGTTGAGGACGCTGTCCCAGTCGACCCCGTTCATATCCTCACGCCAATAGTGGCTCGCCATCAGGCGCCCGTTTTCATCAAACATTTGACGCCATTCAGCACGCGGATTGACAGTACGACGCAGCCGCGTCAGGTCGACGCGGATGTAAGCCGGATCGTCGTCATCAACCTTGTGAGATGAAGGAACGACGATGGTGTCGTCGCGATGGCGCACCACGAGACGCTCGCCATCGCCCGATACAGAGAAAGTGTCGACGCGTTCACACAGCTTATCGAGGTGACGGGCGGACAGGTTGTAGTGCCACAAGACGTCACTGGGTGCTTCCCCGGTCACACCGGCACGGGTAGCGCCCAGCTCGCCGCCGCGATCAGCCACCTCGATCCACACCACACCATCCTTGACGACTGCCAGATCGCGATAAGAACCTGACGGAACTGGGAACGGCACCATCCTCTCCTCGAATCCGTCAGCAGCAACGTGGCAGATAACCGTCTCGTCGGCTTCGCCGTTACTAGTCTCTGCGTTGGCCTTGGCTTTAGCGTCCTGCACCTCACTGATCCGCCATCCCTGGGAAGACGGGCCGAATGGGGATGCCTCGGTTGCACTGAGCGGAACCAGCCAAGGACGCTGCGTGTGGCCGAAGGATAGGTCGAAGGTCTGACCGTCATAATTCGGGTCAAAAGTGCGCGCTGAAAGCATGGCGAGGTATTTGCCATCGGCAGTAAAGACCGGGCAGGAGTCATCAAAGGCGCCACGGGTGAGCTCAAAGGGCTCACCCATCCCCTGCTCGTCCCAGCATCGTATCTGACCGATCATCGCCTCGCCGGTAGCCATCGGGGATCGCCACACTACATAGCGGGAATCGGGGGACCATGCCAGCCCATTCGCCTCACCTTCTAAAGACTTTCCAATCTCACGGATCGCTCCGTCGGCAATGGTGACGATCAGGATGCGGCCGTCATGGCTAATGAGGGCAACCTTCGTGCCGTCAGGAGCCGGTGCGATATGCAACACACGACCAATCTGGCCCTGGGCGATACGTCGAATCTCACCAGTGCCATCAAGATTGGCGACCTCGAGGCAATCCTCTCCGTCGACGTCACTGGCCCACACCCCTTGGCCAGTCTGGCCAAGAACGCGCGGCTCACGGATGCGAACGCCGTCGGCTGCCGAGAGCGCTCGCGCGGGGCCGGAGCGGTGGGTAAGGAAGTAGGCGGCTCCTCGCCACTCAAGCAAAGATCCGTCGCCACCGTGATCCGAAACGATCGCTTCCAGACGATCCGTAGGATCCAGCGGCATGCGTGGAGGGGCTCCGATACCGAGATCAATCTCCAGACGCTCCGGTTCTGCGTCAAGGCCAGTCATCCTCCACAGCGCACCGTGGGTGTGGTAGACGATCGTCGTACCGTCGGTGCGTGGGTCACGCACATAGCCCTCCGCTTCGCCGTGATGGGTGTGCTGACGCAGATCGTGTCCCTGGCCGTCAACTGACCAGATCTGGGCCTGGGCCTGCGGGCAGTCATCGTCACTCATATCGGAACTGAAGATGAGACGACCGTCGATCCAACCCACGCTGTAACGCCCAGCAGCTGCGTAGCCGTCGTGGTTGTCGTTACCCTCACGCAGCAAACGCAAGAATTTCTCAGCCCTAGCGGGCCGCAGCCAGATCTGAGCGGCTGTTCCCCCGCGGTACCTCTTCCACCGCGAGCAGTCGCCGGAATTAGGAGTGACGACCGCGACGGCACCGTCGGAACTGACGGCCAGATCCATTCCCGGTCCGTATCCAAGTCGCTCGACATGGCCATCGAGGGAGACGGTGTATAACCATGCCAGGCCGACGTCGTTGGTCTGGTGCGGGGATGAGAACACCACATGCTCGTCGTCCTGCCAGCCGACGACGAAGCTGCGCGCCGCCCCTAGCCATGTCAGCCGGCGCTGATCTCCGGTAGCCAGGTCGATGACGAATACTTCGGGCCGCTGACCCAGGTAGGACGTCCATGCAATCTTGGTGCCATTGGGGCTGAAGCGAGGATTACGGACCATAACGTGATCGTTGGTGAGACGACTCGCCCGTCCTCCGGTGACGGGAACCAACCACACATCGTCGTCAGCGGTGAACACCACGAGGTCGCCGTGGACATCGGGGTATCGCAAGTATCCAGTTGCCATGGGTGTCAGGGTACCGTCTGTTACGGAAACAAAGGGGAGGCGCGAAGGCAGATATGCGAAGGCCCGCAAGTCCATGGCGATCTTGCAGAAGCGAGCTGACAAACTGCTCGCCGAAGTCCTTGACGAGCACTGACCTCAGGCAGATAGCCTGCCTCGACCATGAAAGACCGGCGTGGAGAGGTACTGACACTTCCCTTCACCGGTGATGGCTTCCTGGGTTACCACGACTCGGGAGACATCATCGCGGGAGGGGACGTCGAACATGACGTCCATGAGGGTCTCCTCAATAATGGCCCGCAGTCCGCGTGCACCGGTCCCTCGTGCAACAGCCTTGTCGGCGATCGCCTCCAGGGCTCCCTCGGTAAAGGTCAATTCCACCCCGTCCAACTCGAAAAGTTTCTCAAATTGGCGGGTCAGAGCATTGCGAGGCTCGGTCAGAATACGAACCAGGGCTTTGCGGTCGAGCGGGTGCACGGCCGTAACCATTGGCAGACGTCCGATGAACTCTGGAATAAGCCCAAACTGGTGAAGATCCTCTGGGCGCACCAGGCTGAGGGCTTCGGGCCCCTCAATGACCTCGCTCGCACCCGGATCATTGTTGAATCCCAACGGACGAGTACCGATCCGCTTGGCGATGATGTCTTCCAGACCGGCGAAGGCGCCCCCCACGATGAACAGGACGTTGGTGGTATCGATCTGGATGAAGTCCTGTTGAGGATGTTTGCGTCCACCTTGGGGAGGCACTGAGGCCACTGTCCCCTCAAGAATCTTGAGCAGAGCCTGCTGGACGCCCTCACCGGAGACGTCACGAGTGATTGACGGGTTCTCCGCTTTACGAGCCACTTTGTCGATCTCGTCAATGTAGACGATTCCCCGCTCAGCCCGCTTGACGTCGAAGTCAGCAGCCTGCAGCAGCTTGAGCAGGATATTCTCGACGTCTTCACCGACGTAACCAGCTTCGGTAAGAGCGGTGGCGTCAGCCATTGCGAAGGGGACGTTAAGCTGACGAGCCATCGTCTGAGCTAGGTAAGTTTTGCCGCAGCCCGTCGGCCCAAGCATGAGGATATTCGACTTACCGAGCTCCACCCCGTCGTCCTCGGCGCGACGGGCACGCGGCACGTTGGCCTCGGACTGGATGCGCTTGTAATGGTTGTAGACAGCCACCGAGAGGGTCCGCTTGGCCTCTTCCTGGCCGATCACCCAAGCGTCAAGGAATTCGCACAACTCGCGCGGACGGGGAAGGTCCTCGACCCCACCGGCCTCGTCGGAGGACGAAAACTCCTCCTCGATGATCTCGTTGCACAGCTCAATACATTCGTCACAGATGTAGACCCCGGGGCCAGCGATGAGCTTCTTGACCTGCTTTTGGCTCTTACCGCAAAAGGAACATTTGAACAGGTCTCCGCTCTCACCAATTCGCGCCATCCGGCTTCCCTCCTAGTCGGCAGGTTCGTGTCAATCCGTCTTCTCCGGGACGATCATCCTCCCGAGATGTGCGCCGTACACCTTAGTTATGGACAGTATCCATTTCGGATGTCGTCGTCACCCGTGTCGAGTGACGACGACCAACCCTGCAGTAACCCTCGAGGGTCACCAGACGACCGCGTCGAACCTCACAGCGAGGTCAAAATGTCGTCGATAAGGCCATACTCCTTCGCCCCCTGGGCAGTTAGATACTTGTCGCGATCGATGTCCTTGGAAATCTGCTCGACGCTCTGACCAGTCGCAGTAGCGAGCATGTTCTCCATGAGCTTGCGGATGCGCTGAATCTCGTCGTCCAAGATCTCAATATCGGTGGCCTGACCATACGTGGCCTGGCCCATAGCCGGCTGATGGATGAGGACGGTCGAGTTCGGCAAGGACAAACGCTGCCCCTTCGCGCCGGCGGCCAGCAACACGGCCGCAGCCGATGCCGCCATACCCAGACAAATCGTCTGGATGTCGGGGCGCACATAATTCATGGTGTCGTAGATCGCCGTCATAGCTGTGAACGAGCCACCAGGCGAGTTGATGTACATGCTGATCTGACGATCGGCATCCATCGACTGCAGACACAGCAGCTGGGCCATCACGGCGTTGGCGATGTCGTCAGTCACCGGAGTGCCAAGGAAGATGATGCGATCCTCGAACAACTTGGTGTACGGATCGACGCGACGCACACCGTAAGAGGTGCGCTCCTCCCACTGCGGGATGTAGTAGTCGTTGCGCGGACCTGCCGGGGCTAGCCCGCCGGGAGCAGCCTGTTCGGCCTGCTCAGCGTTCAAGGCGGCCAACCGATTCTTGTCAAAGGCGTTGAATCCCATGGTCACCTCACTGATTGGGGGCGTCGCCGCGAAGCTGCGACGCATTGCTGTAGACGTGGTCAATGAGCCCATATTCGAGAGCCTCCTGAGCGGTAAACCAGTGGTCCCGGTCGGAGTCCTCAAGGATCTGCTCAAGGGTGTGGCCAGAGTGGTCGGCGTTGAGCTGAGACAACTCACGTTTGGTGTCCTTGAGCATCTTGGCGTTAATGGCGATCTCAGTAGCAGTACCACCAACTCCGCCGAGCGGCTGGTGCATGAGGATCTTGGCGTGCGGCAGGGCGTACCTCTTACCGGGTGTGCCAGCGGTCAGCAAGAACTGGCCCATGGACGCTGCCATGCCCATCGTCACGGTCGCAACATCATTAGAGATCCACTGCATAGTGTCATAGATCGCCATTCCCCCGGTGACCGAGCCACCTGGAGAGTTGATGTAGAGGTAAATATCGGCCTCGGGATCCTCGGCGTTGAGTAGCAACATCTGGGCGCATAACGCATTCGCATTCTCGTCTTTAACCTCGGAACCAAGGAAGACAATGCGGTTGCGCAGCAGCGACTGGTAGACGTTGTCGGTCATCCCGGCACCGCCGGTCTCGGGGCCGGCCATGGCGGGCATGCCCTGGGAAGCGATCGAAGTATTGTGACTCACGGTCCTGAATCTACCCTGTGGGCACGACAGTTCCAGAGCCTTTCGCGGTCAGCGCGTCCGAACACCACCGGCATGCTACTCATCGGGGTTGTCCTCAAGCCCTTCTGTGGGTCGAGACGAGATCAGCGCATTAACCCATCGAGCACCTGGGTCGTGGTCAATAAGAGTGGCCTTGACGAGCAAGGAGCACGGCAAAGCGATCAGAGTTCCCAACGCCCCAAAAACCCAACCCCACAAAAGCAAAGAAACAAAGGACATCGTCGGCGTCAGACCCACGGCATCGCCAGCAAACTTTGGCTGGATAATCGACTGGATGACGAAGTTCAGCACCGAGTAGGAGACGACAACAGCCACCGCCGCCACCCAGCCGTCTTTGAAGAGAGCCAAGAGGGCTGGCGGGATAACACCGATGATGAAGCCAATATTTGGAATGTAGTTCGTCAGGAAGCTGAACAACGCCCAGACCCCGGCAAGCGGAACGCCGATGATGAGCAACGCTGCCCAGTCAAAGAGGGCGACAATAAGGCCGAATACCGTCGTCACCAACCAGTACTTACGAATACCGGAAGCGAAGGACTCCAAAGCCAAGACAACATCCGGCTTACGACTTCCGGCCATCCTTAGCCGATCATGCATCTGCGGGGTATCCATGACCATAAAGATCATGCCAGTGAGGATGACGATAATCATCGTCACGACGCTGGTGGTATCCGAGGCAACCGATGTCACGACCGACATCACTTGCTGCGGATCGATCTTTTTGAGCTTATCGGCAATGACGTCCTGGGAATACCCAAGTTGGGTCGACCAGTGCAGCAGTTGCGTATAGATCTTCTCCATCTGCGGGATGTAGCTCTGCAACTGGTTAATCATGGCTGCCACCGACCACACCATGCCTACGACGCCAGCCGCCAGCACAACGATGACGGCGGTGCCGGCTGTCGTGGCAGAGATCCACCGCGGACATTTGTGTTTCACGAGCCAGGTGTGAATCGGATAGGCCGTGATGAGGAGGTTCAAACCGAAAAACAACGGGGCGACGACGCTCGACAGCTCATGCAGGAAGCTCAGTCCTAACCACGCAGCAGCCACCGTCAGCAGAACAATGGTGAGTTTAGGCAAGCCGTGTTTGCTGGTGGCTACCTCAGCTTTTTCGTGGTCACTCGGCTGAGGTTGCAGCCCAGATTCGGCCGCCTTCTCCGCGTTCGTTGCGCCGTGGGTGGGATGTTCCTCAGTCTCCAATTCGCCACGCTCGACCGCACGGGCCACCGCGATGTCATCAGCCATCATCTGACGCGCATTGCGCAACTGACGAGTGGCAGGGGCAACAGAGATCCGACGTCGAGATCGTGTGGGGCGCGCGGGGCGTTTGTTCATCGAGCTTCCTCAGGGTTGACGTGGGACCGGCGTCGTGCGGAAACCCGCACGACGCCGGTCATCACGGATCATGTCGATCCTACGGGACACGTGGCCCCTGATCATCACTTGGACTTATCGTCCTTGGCAGCCGTCTTCTTCTTAGGAGCAGGCTTCTTAGCAGCGGGCTTGTCGTCAGACTTGGCGTCTACGACCTTCTTGGTGGTCGCCTTGGCACCAGCAGACTTCTTAGCGGAAATCTTCTTGGTGGTCGTCTTCTTAGCGGGAGCCTTCTCCTCAGCCTTGGGCTCCTCTGTGGCCTTGCCGTCAGCCTTCTCAGCAGAATCTTCAGCAGGAGCGTCCTCTTCGGCCTGCTTGTCGGCAATGGTGCCGTCAGGCTGGATGCGGTCAAGCTCGAGAGCATTACCCTTCGAGTCGGTGACGGTAGCAGCACCCACCATGGAGGCCAGAGCCTTGCCACGACGGATCTCCTGCATCCAATCAGGCAGGTGGTTGTGCTGCATCATGTGCTGAGCCTCCTCCTCGGGGGAGGTGCCGTTCTGCTGAGCCTTGCGGAACAGCAACTCAGTCAACTCGTTCTGCTCAACACCGATCTCGTCGTCATCGGCCATCTTGTCGAGGACAATTTGGGCTTTGAGGGCGTCCAGGGAACGCTTCTCGATCTCAGCCCAGAAGTCGTCGGCGTTATCCACCTCCTCTTCGGAGTCTTCGAGATACTCCTCGACGGTCATACCAGCCTGGGCCAACTGCTGGTTGACCTGCTGACGGCGGGCTTCGAGCTCAGAGTCGATGAGGCTGGTCGGCAGCTCAATGTCGATCTTGGAGATAACCTCCTCCAGCACCTTGTCGCGGGCGTCTGCAGCCTGGTCGAGGCGAGCCATATTCTCCAAAGCGGTGCGCAAGTCGGCACGCATCTCGTCGACAGTGTCGAACTGACTGACCAACTGGGCGAAGTCGTCGTCAACGGCCGGGAGCTCCTGCTCGCAGACTTTAGTAACGGTGACTTTAATGTCGGCATCCTGGCCGCGCAGCGGGCCGCCAACGAGGGTGGAGTGGAACTCTGCGGACTCACCCGCCTTGAGACCGGTAACAGCCTCATCAAGGCCTTCCAGCATGCCCTCGGAACCGACCTTGTAGGTGACACCGGATGCGGTGGCGTCTTCGAGAGCCTCGCCGTCACGGGTTCCAGCAAGGTCAATAGTGACGAGGTCGTCCTTGGCAGCAGCGCGCTCGACCTCCGTATTAGTGGCAAAACGCTGGCGCAGGGTCTCGACGCGCTCGTCGACGTCCTCGTCCGGCACCTCAACGGCAGGCACCTCAACGGAGATGGCGGAGACGTCGGGAAGATCGAAGTCAGGACGAACGTCCACCTCGGCGGTGAACTCGACGACCTCGCCATCCTCCAGCTTGGTCACCTCGATCTCGGGCTGGCCCAAGGGAACGACCGTGTTCTCCTCGATGGCCTTGCCATAAGCAGCCGGGAGGGCGTCGTTGATGGCCTCTTGAAGGACGACCCCGCGACCGAAACGCTGGTCGATAACCGGAGCGGGCACCTTTCCCTTGCGGAAGCCGGGAACGTTCACCTGGTTGGCGATGTCCTTGTAGGCCTTGTCAAGGCTGGGCTTCAGTTCATCGAAGGGCATCTCGATCGTGAGCTTCACACGGTTAGTGCTGAGCTTCTCAAGGCTGCTGGGCACGAAGTTTCTCCTGTGGTTCCGATTCTGTCATCCCCGTTGAGGGGAGTACACATTCCATCTAATTCTAGCGACGCAGTAGTTCCTGAGCCACCGGAAGGTTCCCACCCGGCAACAGCACCCGCCCAACTCCACGGTCTCGGCCAATGATTTTGGTGTCAGGAGACCCCTTCCAGCGGGCCGCACCATGGTCCTGCTGACTTACCGCTGGAAAGACGGAATGACGAAAATGTCAACAATGACGCGACTGCTGACAAATGGAGCGGATGACGGGAATCGAACCCGCGTAGCCAGTTTGGAAGACTGGGGCTCTACCATTGAGCTACATCCGCGCATCCCCGAAGGGACCTCGATAGCATACATGGATTGACCGTCGGCGTCACATTCACAGTGACAGGGTGTGCCACGACCGTCCCAGCCCATCCTCCAGCCCGTGAAATATCAACCTTTCGGACCATGTTCACATCTGGACCCCGTGGTGTCATGACACCATGAGATCGTTGAAGAAGCTTGCAATCTGCGCAACCACCTGGCTAGTCATCGGCCTGCTCGGCGGAGTGTTCTCCCGCGAGTTCACGAAGGCCCACGACGTCACCGCCTGGACCCAGCTCAAGGTGGTGCACACCCATAGCCTGGCGCTGGGCTTCATGCTCACCCTCATCGTGCTCCTAGTGGAGCGAGCTTTCGCTCTTTCTCACCACCGTGGCGCCTTCGCTTTTCTGGGGATTCAACCTTGGCCTCCTGCTGACGATCGCAATGCTCGTCGTGCACGGCATGATGCAGGTCAACGGACATCCCGACGCCTCCCCTGTGATCTCCGGTATTGCGGGTCTAGGCCACATCGGCCTGTCCGTCGGTCTCGTCGGCCTCATGGTGGCCCTGTTCACATCACTTCCAACGGGCAAATTAGGAACAGCTCACGACCAATCTTTGACCCTTAAACAAGCGGCAACCACTCGTCATATAGCGTACATAAGCGGACACCATCACGACGGCAGCCACGGGTATAACGGGTGGCGGATTACGCCCGCTACCTGACCGACGACAGTTATGTTGTGGTAAGTGCCGAGACACGCGGTAGCAACCACAAGGGAGTTGACTATGCCAATCACCGTCGCGCCAGGTTCCGTGGTGCAGGTACGTGATGAGGAGTGGCTCGTCAGCACTGTCGAGCAGACCGACGATGGACAACTCCTGACGGTGCAGGGCTTGTCAGACCTCGTCCGTGGCACCACGGCGAAGTTCTACGAACACCTAGACAACATCATCCCGCTGGATCCGCATGACGCGACCCCGGTAGCCGACGCGTCCCCGCACTATCGGGACGCGCGACTCTGGTTGGAAGCAACGCTTCGCAAGACTCCGATCCCACTCGGCGAACCCACCCTGGCCGCCAGCAAGTACGCCTTGGCCAAGCGCCTGCAGTACCAGTACTCGGCTGTACAGCAGGCCCTCGATCCGGAAAACCTGCGACCGCGCATCCTCCTAGCGGACGCGGTGGGTCTAGGAAAGACGATCGAGATCGGGATGATCCTCTCCGAACTCATCCGCCGGGGCCGTGGCGAACGCATCCTCATCGTCTGTCCTCGTCATGTGTTGGAACAGATGCAGAACGAGATGTGGAGCCGTTTCGCTATCCCATTCGTCCGTCTCGACTCCGTAGGTCTGCAGCGCGTCAAACAGAAAATCCCCGCCAACCGCAACCCCTTCAGCTGGTACAAGCGCGTCATCATTTCGATGGACACCCTCAAGCAGGACCGCTTCACCCACGACCTTCACCGTCACGAATGGAACGCCGTCGTCATTGACGAGTCCCACAACGTCACTGGTGACACCACTCAGAACAACCGTCTGGCCCGGACCCTGGCGCCCAATACCGATGCCCTCATCCTGGCCTCCGCGACCCCGCACAATGGCAACCGGAAATCCTTCGCCGAGCTCATCAGGCTGCTGGAGCCCACCGGTGTCAACCCCCATGGTGAGCTCGACAAGGGCGACCTTAGCGTCTGGTGAAGCGACGCCACCGCAACGACCCCGAGGTGTCCAGCGTCGCCGGGGCCGACTGGGCTAAGCGCAAACCACCGCAGAACCTCCTGGTCAAGGCCACTGCGGCCGAGGACGCCGTCGCCGACGAATTGGAGCAGGTCTGGCTGCATCCCACCGGATCGTCCCCGTACAGCGGCGCAGCCTCCGCCCTCTTCCCATGGACCATCGCTAAGGCCTTTTTGTCCTCCCCGGCTGCCCTGCGTCAAACTATTAGCGAGCGCCGTCGACGCATCACCGCACACCCGACGACACCGGATCAGCAGGTCGAAATTGAAGCGCTGGATCGATTGAACGAATTAAACGACGCCGTTTTCGACTCGTCAGCCAAATACGATGAATTAGTGCGTTACCTACGCAGTATCGGCATTGATCGACGCAGCTCGGAGCGAGTGGTTGTCTTCGCCGAACGGGTCGCCACTCTCTGCTGGCTGCGTGACCGCCTCAGGGGCGATCTCTGCCTCGCCGAGGACCAGATCGCGGTGCTACACGGTGGCCTGAGCGACACCGAACAACAGCAGATCGTCGAATCCTTCAAGCAGTCGAACTCTCCCATCCGCGTACTGGTCACCGGTGACGTCGCCAGCGAGGGAGTCAACCTGCACCAGCAATGCCACGAACTCATTCACTTCGACATCCCTTGGAGTCTCATCCGGATCGAGCAGCGCAATGGCCGCATCGACCGATACGGGCAACGTCATTCCCCGCAAATCACCACCCTGCTGTTGGAACCGTCGAACCCGGTCTTTCGCGGCGACCTTCGGGTGCTGTCACGTCTGCTCAAGCGCGAGCAGGAGGCTCACGAGGCACTCGGCGACGCCGGCAGTCTCATGGGCCGTTACAGCGCCAGTGCCGAGGAGGAGGACATCAAGCTGGTTCTGGCAGGCCGTCGAGATTTCAACGACGTTGTCAGGAGTGTCGACGAGTTGTCACCCGAGGACTCCCTGGCCTGTCTGCTGGCCTCCCTCAACGCGCCGACCGACGACAAGCCTCCGTCGGCCAAGTTCACCGAGCCGAGCCCGCTGTACCCCCGGCCCGTCGACTTCCTGCGTGAAGCATTGGAGGCCTACTACACCACGTCGTCGGCAGCCCCGACGGATACCGGTCGCGGTGGCGGCGTCTCGTGGCGGGACCACGGTGACGGCGTCGTCGAGTTCATTCCGCCTGCGGACTTGCGGCAACGCTTGGAGGTACTACCGCAGAGCTATCTGCAGGACCGCCACGTGCTTGAGCGGTTCTCGTTGGCCACTGACGAGACAGTCGCTCAGGCGCAGCTTGTCCGGGCCCTCACCGACGATTCCGACAGTTCCTGGCCCGAGGCCCATTACCTGAGCCCCCTGCATCCAGTGCTGGACTGGGCCGCTGATCGCGCGCTGTCGAAGTTGTCTCGCAATGCTGTCTATGTGGTGCGAGGCAAGGTCGACTTGCCCGCCGTCTTAGCCGTTGGCACGCTCACAGATCGTCGCGGACTAGTGGTGGCAGCGAGCTGGATGTGTATTAGGTTCCTCGATCCGGAAAACCTAACCTCCCCTTGGATCACCATGCATACGTCGTCGGCCGATATGCTCGCGGACGTCGGCGTCGGCGCTGATATGTCCAATCCAGGGCCCGTCGCACGGCCTGATGATCTTAAGCCCTTGGTGGAGCTCGCCATGAACGCCGCGGACGAGGAACTCAAGTCCACGTTCGACGCTGCCAAGGAGGGTACACAAGATCGGATCGCCGCATGGAACCACAAGACCGTCGCATGGCAGGAGGACTCGCAGACCCTCATCCCTAACCATGCCCTGCGCATCCGGCGAACCTCCGTTGAGGAGGAGAAGCAGCTCATCGCCGATATGGAGCCGCAGCAGAAGTTGGCGCGGCCCCTGCTCGTCGTCGTGCCGGAAAACTACCCGACCGCTCATGAGGAGTGTGCCCATGCCAAGCAGTGACGCCCTGATCGTCGTCGAAGATTGGATCAGCGAGCACTTCTTCACCACCGACGCGCGTAAAGAATCCTTCCAGAAGCTCGTGCTGGACCGCCGCAAGCAGTGGGACGGCGAGGACGTCCCGACGACGCGGACGAGATTTACCGAGCGGGCCAGCAAACTCGCGACGATGCTGGCCGCGTTGTACTCCGAGGATCTCGACGAAGCAGCTAGAGCCGAGGCCGCCGAGCAGGCCCACGAGGAGTTGCTGCGCGTGCTCGGGTACTCGACCGGTGAGTTCCGCATCCGCCGCGATGGGCCAGTGCGATGGTTCTCGACGGCGGGCATCGAGCAGTCGGCGCTGGCCGTTGTCACAGCCCGGCCGGTGGAGACGCCCGACCAGCTCATGGTTAAGGACGCTCGAACTCTCCCCACACCGTGGCGGCCGTCGGAAGATGCCCCGGACAGCGAGGAGGTGCACTCGACAAGTCGGCTGGTGAGCACCCTGTTTGCTCCCAAGGAGGGGCCAAGCTTTGCGCTCATCATGGCCGGCCGCTGGCTCGTGGTTGCCGAAAAGGGACGGTGGCCCGAAGGGCGGTACCTGGCCGTCGACGTGCAGACCGTCGCCGAGCGGGCTGATCTGAAGAAGGGCGGCGAGGTTGACCGGGCTCTCACCTGCTTGGAGGCGGCCTCCCTGGCTCCCGACGCCGACGGCCACGTGTGGTGGTCCGAAGCCCTCGACGAGTCGATCAAGCACACCGTTGGGGTGAGCCAGGACCTGCGCGAGGGGGTCCGCGAGTCCATCGAGATCATCGCCAACGAGGTCGTCTCACGGCGCCGCGACCGCGGCCTGGAGCCGTTAAGCCAGGACCAGGCGCAGCCGCTGGCCATGCAGTCGCTGCGGTTCCTCTACCGGATCCTCTTCCTGTTGTATGCCGAGGCCTCCCCCGAGCTCGGGGTGCTGCCGGTGGGAGCCCCACAGTACGATTCCGGCTACTCGCTCGACAGGTTGCGCGAACTCGTGCAGGTTCCCCTCGTGACCCAGCGGTCGATGGCCGGCACCCACCTGTACGAAAGCCTGGGCACGCTCTTCCGGCTCGTCGACCGGGGCAACCTGGAGGATGTCGACGACGCGACGACCGGCCTGAGCTTCCACAGCCTGCGCGCCGATCTGTTCCGTCCCCAAGCGACTGCCCTCATCGACGAGGTGGGTTTGGGCAACCAGGCGCTGCAGCAGGTGCTGGAGCGGCTGCTACTGAGTAAAGAGCAGCACGGCAGGAAGGGCCGGGAGCGCGGGTATATCAGCTACGCCGAGCTCGGCATCAACCAGCTCGGCGCCGTCTATGAGGGTCTCATGAGCTATTCGGGGTTCTTCGCCACCGAGGATCTTTACGAGGTGGCCCACGACGGTAACCCGCAGAAAGGGTCGTGGGTGGTGCCACTGAGCCGGGCCCACGACATTGCTCAGGAGGACTTCGTCACCGTCGTCGACGACCATGGCGCACGACACCCGCGCATCCACCGGCGCGGCGAGTTCGTCTTCCGCCTCTCGGGCCGGGCCCGCCAGCAGTCGGCCTCCTATTACACCCCCGAGGTGCTGACGAGGTTCACCGTCGGTCAGGCGTTGGAGGAGCTACTTGACGACACCACCACCGCCGAGGAAATCCTCCACCTGTCGGTGTGTGAGCCGGCCCTGGGCTCAGGGGCGTTCGCCATCGAGGCTACCCGCCAGCTCGCCGAGCAGTACCTCACCCGTCGACAGGCCGAATTGGGCCGACGCATCGACCCGGAGGACTACCCTGCCCAGCTTCAGCGCACCAAGGCGTACATCGCCCTACACAACGTTTATGAGGTCGACCTTAACGCGACCGCGGTGGAGTTCGCCGAAATCACCCTGTGGCTCGACACCATGGCCAGCGGCCTCGACGCCCCCTGGTTCGGCCTGCACCTGCGCCGCGGAAACTCCCTCATTGGGGCACGCCACGCCGTGTATACCCGTGACCAGCTCACCTCGAAGGCCTGGCTGACCACCCCGCCGACTGATGTTCCTCTCACCGACCTGGCCGCCCGACTGGACGACGACGCAGTGGACCCGACGCAGGCCGACGGCAGCATCCCGCACTTCCTCGTGCCCGCCGCCGGCTGGGGGTCGAGCGCCGACTCCAAGGAGGCCAAGACGCTGGTGCCGCAGCGCGTCAAAGACGTCAAGGACTGGCGCAAGCAGTTCCGACGTCGCCCCAGCCGCCACGACGTCACCACCCTCGTGGAACTCGGCCACCAGGTCGAGGACCTGTGGACGATGGCACTGCGTCGGCTCACCGTGGCCGAGCAGCAGACGAGCCGCGACATCGCCCTGTGGGGTCGCAACGAAGCTCCCTCGCATCGACAGGTCGTCACCCGGGAACAGGTGGAACAGTCCCTGGCCGACCCCGACGGCGCCTACCAGCGGCTGCGGCTCGTCATGGACGCCTGGTGCGCCCTATGGTTCTGGCCACTGACCACCCAGGTGGCCCCGCCGAGCTGGGCCGAGTGGATCGACGCCTGCACAATGCTGCTGGGCGGGCGTCTTAGCCGGGCCGATCGACGCCGCGACGCCCCCATGCTCGGCTCCGCCCAGATCTGGGAGGCGCTGGCCGCCCAGGAGGACCTAGCCCTCGCCAGTGCCGGCGCCGCGACCGTCGCGCAGACCCTCGACAAGCACCCGTGGCTGCAAGTGTGCCGCCAGGTCGCCCGGGAGCAGGGGTTTTTCCACTGGCAACTCGACTTTGCACCGGTCTTCGCCCGGGGCGGCTTCGACCTGCAGGTCGGGAATCCGCCGTGGGTGCGGTCCATCCTCGACATGGATGCCCTACTCGCCGAGGGCGATCCGTGGTGGCAGTTAGCAGGGAAGACTCCCGAGGACGTTCGCGAACAGCGCCGCACGGTCACCCTCGCCCTGCCCGGTCTCGCCGACTCGGTGTGCCGAGGTATCACCGATGTATCCGGGACAGGCTCATTCGTCGGGCACGCCACGAACTATCCCATGCTCCAGGGCCTGCAACCCGACCTCTACCGGTGCTTCATGTGCCAGACATGGGCGCACACATCTTCACGGGGCACCATCGGGCTCGTACACCCCGAGACCCACTTCACCGACGAGAAGGCCGGGCACCTGCGCGAAGAGACCTACCCGCGGCTGCGTCGGCACTGGCAGTTCGTCAATGAACTCAAGCTCTTCGACGAGGTGCATGATCTGGTCACCTACGGGGTCCACGTCTACGGCTCGCCCGCGCAACCGCACTTCCTTCAGGCAAGCGCCCTCTACCATCCCGACACGGTCGTGGGCTCGCTGCGCCACGACGGGTCGGGTGGGGCACCCGGATTCAAGGTCGACGGGCACTGGGATCAGCGTCCGCACGCACAGCGCATCGAGACGGTCACCGACGAGACCCTCGCGACGTGGCGAGACATCCTCGATCCCAACCTTGAGGCGCCGCGGCGGACGCGGATGCTCTACACGGTCAACCGGGACGTGGCGGAGACCCTCCAACAATTGTCCAAAGCACCCCGGCTTGGGTCCCTCAGCCTCCGGTTCTCTCCCGGATGGCACGAAAAGAACGACCGCACCAAGGGCTACTTCATCCAGCAGTGGGGAACCCCCGATTCCTGGAACGACGTCATCCTCCAAGGCCCGCACCTTCACGTGGCGACGCCCTTCTACAAGTCGCCAAACCCGACCATGAAGCACAACCAGGACTGGTCTGTGGTCGACCTGGAGACGCTTCCTCCCGACGCCATTCCTGTCACCTCGTACAAACCGGCGGGAGACCGTGCCTGGTATGACGCCGACTACACCCATTGGGACGGCGACCCGGCCCGTGACCACTACCGTCTGGCGTGGCGCGCGATGGCAGCCAACACTGGTGAGCGCACCCTCATCCCAGCCATCATTCCGCCTGGCACAGCACACCCTAATGGAGTGTTCTGCGTGGGAGGTGCTGACAATCGGATTCTCACCGCTTGCGCAGGGTTCGCATCAAGTCTTCTCCTCGACTTCTCTGCTCGTGCCGCCCCCAAGAGCGGCATCTACCAAGCTGTGTTCGACCGGCTTCCTGCACCTTGCCAACGCCATCCACTGCTGCCAGCACTTCTCCTGCGCACCCTCCGCCTCAACTGCCTTACCGACGCCTACGCCGATTTGTGGGCCGAGTGCTTCGACCCCAGCTTCACGTCGGACTCATGGACCATCCCCGACCGTGCCACGACTCCCTTGGGGGATGTCGGCCCCACATGGACGTCGCAGACCCCGCTGCGTAGGGCTGTCGACCGGCGTCAGGCCCTCGTCGAGATCGACGCCCTCGTGGCTCTCATGCTTGGCATCACCGCCGACCAGTTGTGCACCGTGTACCGCACCCAGTTCGCAGTCCTGTACGGCTACGACCATGACCAGTACTTCTACGACGCCCACGGGCGCCTCGTCCCGAACCAGGTGCTCAAGGTGCGGCGGAAAAAAGGCGAGGCCATCACCGAGGCCGAGCGCACTGCCACCACCTACCGCTACGACCTACCCTTCCACACCTATGACCGCGAACTCGATATGCACATCGCCTACGTTGAGTTCGAGCGTCGACTGGAGACCCGAGGAACCGATTCATGAGTGAACTCGTCCCCCCGAAGCAGGCGGCCAAGCTCCAGAACGCCCTACTGGACTACCTCACGACAACCTTTGCCCTGTCCGACGCCGATGCCCAACGCGCCCTCGATGAGTTCTTGCGCGACCCTGATGAGGGCATCTTTAAAGGGCCTTACCTGCGTACCCGGATGCCCTTCGCACCGGCCCCAAGGTACTCCGCCGACGAACTCGAGTGGATGCCCGAAAACTTCACCCCGTACGGACACCAGGCCAGAGCCTTCACCCGCCTCAACTCCGCGCTAGGACGCCCGCGACCGACTCTCGTCACCACCGGCACCGGTTCAGGCAAAACCGAAGCCTTCCTGCTGCCGGTCCTCGACCACGTTATCCGAGCCCGCCGCAACGGAGTCACCGGCGTTAAAGGGCTCATCCTCTACCCTATGAATGCCTTGGCCAACGACCAGGCTCAGCGTCTCGCCCACCTCATCTCGACTGACAAGCAGCTGGCCGAGGTCACCGCCGCGATCTACACCGGTGAGAACGGAGCAACCCGCACCATCGTCAGCAAGGACGGTCTCATCACCGATCGCACCGTCATCCGCGACGACGCCCCCGACATCCTGCTCACCAACTATAAAATGCTCGACCAGCTCCTGCTGCGTCACGAGGACCAGCACATCTGGCAGCAGTCGGCCGAGTCACTGCAATACCTCGTCCTGGACGAGTTCCACACCTACGACGGCGCCCAGGGTACCGACGTCGCCATGTTGCTGCGTCGGCTCGGCCTAGCCCTAAAGTCGTACTGGCCAGAGCGCGGTAGCAAGGCTGACACGCACACCACCGAGGAGTGGGACCGTCCACTTGGCAAGATCACCCCCGTCGGCACCTCAGCGACCCTGGGCACCACTCCTGACATCTCTAAAACCGCGAACCAGAGCTCCTCCGGGGAGCGTTCCGGCGATATGGCCGCCTTCGCCACTACGGTCTTCGGTGAACCCTTTGATACCAGCTGCGTCGTCACCGAGTTCCGCAAAACCATCGACGAGTGGGCCGGTGACGCACAGAAGCGCCTATGGGATCGAGAAATCGAACCACGCACCATCAACGCCCTCATCGTTAACGACCTCGTCAACGCCGTCACCCACCGCCCCTCCGATGAGGTGTGCGCGACCCTGCTCACCAGTCTGTACGAGGGAGCCGAGGGCTTGACCGACCGCGATGACCTCGTCCTACTCGCCAAAGGCCACCCCTTCATCCGGCAATTCTTGGAAGCCACCACCGAGGCCATCCATGTCCGCGACCTCGCTGACCGGCTGCTCCCGGGAACCTCACACGAAAACGACCCACGCGTCACCTTCCTGCTGGAGCTACTGGGAGCCCTCGGACACCTGCGTGCATTGCCCGACCGTGACATGCCGAGCACCGAAACCCACCTGTGGATTCGCGAGCTGAGCCGCATCGACCGCGACGTGTCGACTGCCACCCACTTTCGTTGGAGCGACGACGGCACCGTGCTAGGTCAGACGACCGACGATGGCACCGAGCCTGAGGTTGTTGCCCTGCCAGCGGTCTACTGCCGTCGTTGCGGCCGCAGCGGATGGGGAGTCCAGCTCGCCAGCACCGGCAATAACCTCAGCGAGAACAACGACAGCATCCGACGGACCCACGCGGCACACGACGGTCGCTTCCGAGCCTTGCTTTCGGCCCCTCGAGAGGGAGCCAGCGCGGTCGACACCGGCGAGGCGACAGCTTCCTTACGCTGGTTCGACACCGTCAACAGGTGTCTAGATCACCACATCCCCGACGCCGACAGCCCCAAGTACCGCAACGGCGTCCTACTACCCGTCCTCACCCAGGTGGGCAACGACGCCGACGAAGACGCCAAAGACGACGTCTGCCCGAGCTGCGGCGCCAAGGACGCCATCCGCTTCCAAGGAGCGGCCATCGCAACCCTGTTGTCGGTATGCCTGTCTACCCTGTTCGGCAGCGATGACTTTGATGAGAAGAAGGCACTCGTCTTTACCGACTCGGTCCAGGACGCCGCCCACCGCGCTGGATTCATCTCGTCGCGCTCCCACGCCCTGACCCTGCGCACCATTCTCCGCGGTGCCATCGGTGAAGAGTACGCCACAATTCCCCAGCTGATCCAGGGCGTGCTGGACCAAGCTGGCGACGATCAGTTCAAGCGCTACCGGCTGTTGCCCACCGAACTCGCCGAACAGAAGAATTTCAGGGACTTCTGGCGCTCAGCCCGCTACCGGAAGGTTCCGAAGAAGACTCTCAGCCAAGTCCGTAACCGCGTCGCCTTCGACGCTATCCTCGAGCTTGGCCTGCAGAGCCGGTACGGGCGTACCCTGGAACAGACCGGTTCGATCTGCGTCGAGGTGAACGCCGGAACCCCCGCCCAAATGGCTGCCATCGGTCGCAGCGCCCTGGGACACAGCGAGGACGACTTAGTCGCTACCCTGGCAAGCCTCACCGACGACCAGGTGGTGTCCTGGGTCCGTGGGATTCTCGAGCGCATCCGCATCCAGGGTGGTATCAACCATCCGTGGCTGCACACCTACCTGGAAGACGACGGTGCGCGGTGGCACCTGTGGGGAGGCCGCAAAGAACCCGGGATGCCCGCCTTCCCGTACACCCGTTCCGCCCCAGCTTTCCCACGCGTCGGTGGCCAGCACGTCCAGCACCAGCAGCTCGACAATGTCACCGACGGCCAGAGTTGGTACGCCCGGTGGACTGGACGGGTTCTTGGCGTGTCTGCTGGTCATGGGGCCCGGTTGGTGAGGTCGCTGCTGGAGTGCCTGCACCGCGGCAGCGTCCTGGAAGGGACAGCGACCAAGGCGCAGGCGACCGTCTACGCGATACCCAACGAGAGGATCATGGTGCGGGCGACCCGCGACGAAGAATTGCGCGACTCCACCATCTTACTGCGCTGCGACCTGTGTCAGGCGGTACATCCGGGCAGCCCCGCCACCGTGCGTCAGCTCACAGACGCGCCGTGTCTCAACGGGAATTGCAGCGGGCACTTGACCCCCGCGCCGATGGCGCCGGACAACTTTTATCGCACCTTCTACAGTGCTGGGGACCCGCGCCGCATCGTCGCCCGCGAGCATACCTCGATGCTCACGGACAAGCGACGGCTGAAGTACGAGAATGGATTCAAGGACGGCTCAGAGGACCCCTCGGCTCCAAACGTCCTCGTCGCCACGCCCACCCTTGAGATGGGTATCGACATCGGTGACCTATCAACGGTGTTTTTGTCGTCGCTGCCGCATAGCGTCGCCAACTACGTTCAGCGGGTTGGCCGAGCTGGCCGAGCGACGGGGAGCGCCCTCGACGTCACCATGGTCAGGGGTCGTGGCGAGCACCTCCCCCGGCTGGGCGACCCCGCGTCGATGATCAACGGCCAGGTTCGTCCTCCGGCCACTTACCTCAGCGCCGTGGAGATACTGCGGCGACAATACTTGGCGCACTTGGGCGACGAGCTGGCTCGCGATCCCGACGCTGCCCATCCGCTTACCTCAAGTGCCGCCATGAACGGGGGGAACGGTGGCTTCCTGGCCTGCCTCGTCGACTATGCCGAGGCCCACGCCGACGAGCACCTGGACCGCTTCTTGTCCACTTTTGCGTCCCTGCGCACCGACTCCATCGAGAACATTCGTACCTGGGCCTGCCCGGCCAATGGCCCTCGCACCAGCGGGCTCGCCCAGCAGGTGTTCGCCGCTGCCGGCCGATGGTCGCGCACCCTAGAGGAACTGAGGCATCGACGCGAGACCATTAAGGCGAGCCTGCCCGAACTCCTTCAGAAAGCGAACATCCCCAACGCTGGAAACGACGACATCCAAGCGGCCAAGGAGGCCGAGACGACGATCGAGTGGATCGGAAAGCTCCTTGGCAAGGCAAACCAGGCGTACTGGATCGCGACCCTCGAAGAGTACGGACTCTTCCCCAACTACACCCTCGTCGACGACTCCGTGAAACTCCACGTGAATCTGAGTTGGTACGACCCAGACAAAGAGAAATACCGGAGCAAGGCGTCCTCCTTCTCGCGTGGAAGTGCCGCAGCCCTGCGAGATTTCGCTCCCGGAGCCACCTTCTATGCCATGGGCCACGCCATTACTATTGACGCAATCGATTTCGGTCGTGATAGTGACTCCATCCGCACCTGGGCGGTCTGCCCCACCTGCGGATACATCGTCGATCTAGAGCTCGCAGGGAACGCCCCGGCGCAGTGCCCGCGATGCCATCGCCAAGGTATTAGCGACATCGGGCAGCACCTCAAAGTCGTCGAACTGACACGCGCCTCGGCAGCCATCAAGCGCGACGAGTCACGCATCGACGACACCCATGAAGAACGCACCCAGGCGAGCTTCGCTGTCGCACCGGCAGCCGACATCGACCCCTCACATATCCGCAACGAGTGGTACGTGCAGCACACCGAGTTTGGCGCTCAATATCTCGACCGAATGGACCTGCGCTGGATTAATTTGGGTAAAGAGACTCCCAGCGCCCCAAGCCAACATGTGGCCGGCGTCCGATACCACGCTCCCCTCTTCCGCATCTGCGAAGGCTGCGGACACCTCGACCGCACCACCGGGACCAACGACCCTTCCGAGCACCGGCCATGGTGCCGCTACCGTAACAAACTCGACGAGCACGTGCGCACAGTCGCGCTCACCAGATCGCTCACCACTCAGGCCGTCGTCCTGCCGTTGCCGCGCTGGATGGTCGCGGGTGACGTGTTCGCATTGCCGAGCCTACGCGCAGCCCTCCTTCTCGGACTGCGCGAACAGTTTGGCGGAACCCCCAACCATCTGGGCGTCATGCCTATTAAAGAGCCTGTTGGCGGTGGAACCCGCGATGCGCTGCTGCTGCACGACCTCGTCCCGGGCGGGACCGGCTACCTAGCAGGGTTCAACGACCCCCAGAAGGTGTGGGACGCTCTACGGCACGCCTTCCAGATTGTGCGCGACTGCCCCTGCAAGGACGAAGAACGACTCGCCTGCCACCGCTGCCTGCTGCCGCTGGCCCCCGCCCACGAAGTGCAACACGTGTCACGCGCCAAAGCCGAAGACTGCCTCAAGGTTCTCATGGGTCTGGTCGACGATGACGAGCCTGAAGCCCAGATGACCTGGAAAGTCACCACCAAGGCCCCCAGCACCAATCCCAGTGATGAGTCCTATTTGGAGTCGCGTTTCCGGGAGTCCTTCATAACCCTCGCGCACAACCTTCACGCTCGGATATCCCAGAGCTATGGCCCCGGCGGCAACGTCATCAACGTGAGCATCGGAAAGGCGAAGTACACCCTCCAACCTCAGCTCCCCATGCACGGTTGCAAGCCCGATTTCGTCCTGCGCGGTGGCGACCGCCCAGATTTGGCGATCTTCACCGACGGGGAGACCTTCCACGCGACCCCGGCGCACAACCGAGTGCGCGACGACGCCAAGAAACGCGCTGCGCTCCGAAGCGCCGGAATTGAGGTACTGGCAGTCACTCTGACCGACGTCAAGGCCTTCGACTCCAGACAAATCCCGGTCCCGCCCAGATGGTTCAACTCCTCAGCATCGTCGATGCTAATCGGCACGTACAACTACACGTCCGATGCCGTGCGGGCTGTCACCGGTGGCCCGTTTGCGCTCTTGGAATACTGGATGAGCGGGAAATCGCTGGACGCTTTGGAAGGATTCGCCTCGGCTATTCCGTTCTTCTTCTCAACTGGCGAGCCAGACGACCACGTCGATCCATCCATTCCTGCAGATAACCTGCAACAGAGGGGTTTACCCAAGGACAGGACAGCACCCGTCTGGTGGAGTCAGAACGGCCCCTTGAGCATTCGGACCCGACTACGAGCGAGCAGCCCCCGTCCAGCTACCGACGTCTGCGTTGTCCTTGACGACGACGCCGTCAGCAGTCCCGACTTCTCGCATGCATGGCACCAGTGGCTAGCGCTGAGCAATGCTCTCATACTTCGACGCCCGCCGGACCAGACGGTGATCCGCGGCACGCAGCCCCTCGAGGAGAGCCCAGCTGAGCCAACACACAGCGTGGGTACGATCGACATCACCCAGACCCCATGGCCCACCGTCATCGAAAACCTTGGCTCCTCGCTGGCCACACCCGAGCTTCCCGGGCTGCTGGAGGACCTCGCTGCACAGGGGGTATCTGAGCCAACGGCCGGCGAGGAGATCGGTTCGGAGGGCATCATGGTTGACTTGGCATGGCCTGAGTCGCGCATAGCAGTAATCTTTGCACCAGAGCCCGACCACGAAGACTTGCTGGCCGAGGACGGATGGACACTGGTGCCGCCGACAGCACACGACATCACGATGGCGTTAGCCAACACGACCGAAGGGGAAGGACACCATGGCTGAGTCGACGATCATCATGTCGAAGCAGGCGCTCAAGCTCGACGGATCCCTCAAGCCCAAGGCGTTTACCTTCCTCGAGAAACTCACCACTGATGACACGGCGCCCGGCTTGCACATCGAACCGGTAAAGAAGTGCCGCGACAGCAGGGTGCGGACCGGTCGTGTCGACCAGCAATATCGCGCCGTATTGTTCAAGCTCACCGGCGAGGACGGCAACCGCCGCTACGTCCTCGAAGGCTTTTACAACCACGACGAGGCTTACGACGTCGCCCCACGCGTTGAACTCGCCATCAACCCTTTCAACGGAATTCCCGAGATCAAGCGAGCCGAACCGTCCATCGACACCCCCAACCCGACCGCCAGCGCCCCTACCGCGCGCAAACCGGCCGCCCCCGTGCAGGAGACCGCCACTCCAGTCATCACCGCCGACCGAGCAGACATGCTGTCTCTCGGCCTTGACGCCAACCTCGTCGATACCGCGCTCGCCCTGACCAGTGAAGACGCCGTACTCAACATGGCAGCGTCGCTCAGCGGGTGGCAGGAGGCAGCACTTGTCGGCCTGGCCTCCGGGATGACGCCAGAGCAGGTGCGCCAAGAACTGCTCGAATCCCCCGAGGAGTTGCCCGAACCATCCAAGAAGCAGCATGGCCACGCTGCGAGCCCTCGCGAACCCGACGTCGAGCTACTCGAGAGCCTACGCAGCCCCGCAGCAGCCATGGAGTTCGCCACAATCGAAGGGGTCGACGAGCTGCGAAGAGTCATCGAGGATGGAGACTTCGGCGCCTGGCGGGTGTTCCTGCACCCGACGCAGCGCCGCTTCGTCAACGGTAGGTGGAACGGGCCGTTCTGTCTGGGCGGAGGAGCCGGAACCGGAAAGACCGTCGTCATCCTTCACCGGGCGGTGTCTCTGGCACGGGAGAATCCGGGAGCCCGGATCATTATCACGACGTTCACAAAGAACCTCGCCCATGAGCTGTCCGCGAGTCTGGAGTCGCTCGACCCCGCCCTACCACGGGCGTCCGCGCTGGGACAGCCAGGTGTGTACGTCATCGGTATTGATGCCTTGGCCAACGCTGTTGTCCGGGAGGCCGGAGCCGATGTCGCCGAAGCCGCCGAAGGCGTCCTGGGAGCCCCACGCACCGATTTGTCCCGGCGCACCTCCCAGTGGCTTTGGCGCGATGTCCTCGACCACGCCGGACCAGAGGTACCCGAGCGGCTAGCTCACCACCGCCTACTCGAAACCGAGTACGAGCAAGTCATCCTGCCGCAAAACATCACGACGCGAGAGGAGTATCTGCGAGCACGCCGCCCAGGGCGAGGGTTCCGGCTCAATCGCCGCGATCGTGATGCCGTGTGGACGCTTGTCAAAAAGTACCGAGACGACTCTCGCATCAGCGGCACGATCTCGTTCCCCGAGGCAGCCGCCATCGCCGCGCAATACCTCACCCGCCACAGTCCCCTCGCCGACCATGTTCTCGTGGACGAGGGCCAAGACCTCACGCCGGCCCACTGGAGGCTCATTCGGTCGCTGGTCCCCGAGGGACCAAACGACATTTTCATCGCCGAGGACTCACACCAGCGCATCTACGGTCACCGGTTGGTCCTATCTCGGTACGGCATCATGACGAGGGGCCGTTCGCGGCGGCTCACCCTCAACTACCGCACCACTGCGCAGATCCTCAGGTGGTCGACCCACGTGCTAGAGGGCGGATTTTACGTCGACCTCGACGGCGATGACGATGACAAGCTGTCGGGGTACCGGTCGGCCCGTCGCGGCCCCGACGTCATCGCCCACCCGTGCACGACGATCACCGAAGAGTTCGACTACTTGGCCAAGGTTGTCGGGCAATGGGCGAAGGACCGTCAGTCCGAGACCACGGCGGTGCTCGTGAGGGACAGGTCGCAGCGCGAGCGAGTAGTGGATGCGCTCCACGAGCGAGGAGTACAAACCCGAGCCGTCGGTCATGGCTCGATACCGCCCGGGGCGCCAGTGGTTATGACCATGCACCGCGCCAAGGGCATCGAGTTCAGCAAAGTGTTCCTCTTCGGGGTCTCCTCGCGGTCTATCCCCATGGGCATCAAAGATTACGACTTCGATAAAGACGAAGGGGATCAGGCCCTGCTCCGGGAGCGATCGCTGCTGTACGTGGCGGCATCGCGGGCCCGCGATGAGCTTGTCGTAAGTTGGACCGACCAGCCCAGCCCATTGTTGAGCGCTTCTGTATCGTCCGTGGCAGCCAGCACATCTTGAGGGCGACACCCGAGGCCTTGAATGTCGGCTAACGGCTGTTCGGAATCACCACCTCGGTGACGTGAGAAAGTAACGTCCTCCCATTGTCATGGGCTGACGTAGCCGATCACACTGGCGCGCGTCTCGGCGAGGCGCACCAGCCCTTGATCGGCGTCACTCTGCGACCCGATCATCGTAGCTAGATTCACCCTGGTGAAGCGAAGATTCTGGGGCTCCTGCTTGACCGGCAAGCCTCTTGGCGTACCTATACACGTTGTCATTGATCCATTCCGGCGGTAATTCGCTGCCCTTAACCGCCTCAAGCACCATGTCGACCTTGAGCTGATTACCGGTGATTCTGCCGGAGCACACCAACGTAATTCCCGTTTCCTCGCACGCTTCGACGACGGGAAGAAAGTGCTGACTCATTTGGGTCGACAACAGGCCCACCATCACGCCGCCTACCTTGACGCCTACGACCGTCCTCTCTGTCGTCTTGAGCTTCTTGATAAACGACTCCAGCTCAGCTACCACTGGTACAGAGTGCTCGCCGGCAAGCAGACCCAACAAAGCCTCAGTGTGGTTCTCCTCACCCGTGACTTGCACCTTACGGCCCTGGGGCAGGATGGCTACCGGTCCACTGGGCATTCCGACAGGAACCTTCACCTCATCGGGCAGCGGAAACTTAACACTCACACCGGCTTTAAACCCGTTCTGGCGGGTCATCCAAATCGAGGCCGGAACCAACAAACATTGATGCGACGAGTGAAGCTCCTCGACCACATGACGGTATGATTCTCTCGCCTCATCCGGAACCATTCCGACCTGCACATCATCAATGAAGACGGCTAGTTTGTGGTTGGGGGTAAGCCTCACCTGCGCATCGAGGTCATCAAGCCGCACCTTTTCGCGTTTACCATCCTCGCCGCAAGAGACACAGACCCGAGTGATACCAGCCTTGAACTTCTTAGTCGCGACAAGTTTGTAGTTACGCACGCAAGGCCCCCACGGTTTAACTGGCATCTGCATACGCTTGGTAGAGGGCGCTGACGACAAGAGCCGCGGGTGAGCTAACGGGCGTATCGAAGGCATGGTCTTACTCGTACGTGGTCGAGTAAGTGCCCCGCGGAGGGCGTCATTAGTCGGGATCTCAACGTATGCATCAAGAGCACTGATAACACATCCGTGAACATCCATCGATGTCACGCCTAGAGAGTCCCACTCTGGGGCAATATCGGCAGCAGCCCATACAGACACATAACCGATATGGCTTCCATCCACGCTAACTTTGAGTGCGTTCTTATCGTAGCTATTCTGTGGCTCGCGTTCAACGCATAGCACCGTAGACCCAACAACGGATTTCGGAACCTCGTAATAGCACATTCCAAAAACGTCGTAACGGGTGACCCTATCCCCAACGTTAAGCTCCATTGAGGACCCCGAAGACACTACTCTTGCACTAACCTTCGCGGCAGGTAGCGACCTGTGCTTAGCGCAGACAGCGATAATCGCCAGCCAAGATCCTACGGTCATCCATATTCCCGCACGTGGGATCCAGAACATAGCCGCGACGATGAGCACACACCACCACGGGTGGGAAACAATGAAATCCCTCATTGCGTTCACGCGTTTGCTCATGCTTCAACCCATCCACCGGTGTCCTGGCTGTCTGTACCTGCATCGCCTCGCTGCCCACAATGAACACTCTTGTGACATGTGATCATCCGTACAGCCCGCGTACCTTCAGCCCCAACGGAAGCAGAACGGATCGAAGCCACACCCACCCGCCGTGAATTCTTCTGAGCTCCAGTTTGCGGGGTGTCACTGCTCCTTCCCAAAACCAGTGACACGACGGTTCTTGCTAAAGCGTCCTGCCGAAGGCACACCATCTCTGGCGGTGAAGGCCACTCACCTCTACCGACCCTGACTCTGACCGCTGCCCGGACTGTCATGGGTAGAGGACTGGCCTCACTCCAGAAATATGACAGATCGCTCATGACTCCGATTCTCGCCCTCGGCCACAATGGCAACAGGTCCCTTGTAAACACTACTGACTACAAACTACACGAAAGCCCCTCATATAAGGCGCTCTACAGACGCTTCGCAGTCCTTAGACCCGGAATCACACAGCGATTACAACAAGCTCTGCATCGTGCTTTCCTCGGCAGCGATGCTTGGAAGCTATTCAAAAGCCCGCCTGACTAGCAAAAACGCCACCACGTTAGACCTGACAAGCTGGTCGGGGCGACAGGACTCGAACCTGCGATCTCCTGCTCCCAAAGCAGGCGCGCTAGCCACTACGCTACGCCCCGTTCCGCTACGCTCACCGCAACGAGAACACCGATAGCTTAGTGGAAACCCCGCCGCTCGGCCAATGAGCCATCACAAGGACGGGGATTCGCGTCACCTCACCAGTGAGCAGATGGCATCAGCGATAGCCTCCGGCCTATCCAGCATCATGAGGTGGTGGGAGTTTTCCACCACGACCAATCTTGCGTTGAGCATCGGAGCCAGGCGTTCATGAAGTTTCAGCTCTTGCTCCTGGCCTGAGTACACCGCCGACAGCAACACCGTCGGCACGTCAGGCCAGGCATGCTGTGAACGTACAGCCATGAGGTCCCACGCTTGCTGGTCGTACCCAATCCATTCGGCTACTGCCATCGCCATAGCGTCGGGGCTGCCATAAACCCGGTGGAGCCGGTGCTCCTGGAATTGATGCCACACCACCGAACCTGACCTCGCCGTTTGCGCCATGACGCCGACGGCGAAAGCGTGACGACCTAACGAGCCAGCCACCGAGTCCATAACCTTATAAACCGCACGCGGCAACGCCACGCTGCGACGACGCGGTGGATGAGTTGGCCACTCTACAGAGGGATCAACGAAGACGACCCCTGCCACAACCTCGGGATGCATCCGAGCAAACGCCTCGGCATGGAAGGCCGCCATGGAATGGGCAACAAGAATAACCTTCCGTGGCTGCCCAATGTCCCAATGCCCCTGAACCAGACCAACGAGGTCGGTCAGGCTCGCGACTTCTTCATCCAGCTCGGGATAGCGCCCCGGCCAGATAGTCCCACCGAGACCTGGACGGTCGTAGGTGATGACGTCGACGTGCTGGAGGCGATCCACGACGGGTTTCCAGAAGTCGCTCGACGCCGCAGCTCCTGCCATGAGCAGTACGACGGGATCCTTGACGTGGTAGTCCGGCCCTTCCCCATCGTCGTATGCGACACGGAACGGCCGTCTGCCTAACTCGCGAACCGACGTCACGGCGTCGTGAGACGAATCAAGCATTTTGTGGCCGTGCATGTCAGAACAGCCGATCTCGTCATCGCCACCCATGACACTCCCCTATCTCACTCCAGGATTCAAACCCTCGCGCCCTCACAAGGTGCGCGGACGCACCAGCGGGAAGCTAATCGTCTCGCGAATTGACGCATTCGTCAGCATCATGACCAGACGATCCAGCCCCATGCCCATACCGCCAGAAGGCGGCATCGCGTACTCGAGAGCCTCCAGGAAGTCCTCATCAAGCTCCATCGCCTCCGGATCGCCACCCGCAGCGAGCAAGGACTGGGCTGTAAACCGCTCCCGTTGGATCACCGGATCGACGAGTTCCGTATAGGCAGTACCCACCTCGGAGCCGAAGATGATGAGATCCCATTTCTCGGCCAGTCGCGGGTCATCGCGGTGCTGTCGTGTCAGCGGGGAGACGTCGGTCGGGAAGTCGCAGAAGAAGGTCGGTTCGACGGTGACATGCTCACTCAAGTGCTCGTGCAACTCCAGGACGACATCGCCTCGACTCCACTTCGGCAAAGTCGCAATCCCGAGCTTATTGGCGTACCCGATGAGCGTCTCTTTGGGGGTATCGGCAGTAACTTCCTCCCCCAAACCGCGCGAGATTCCCTCGTTGACAGTGATGACATGCCATTCGTTAGCCAAATCGATCTCATGCTCAACACCCTTGCGGTCACGTCCGCGCACGACCGTCCCACCGGTGGCGTTGCGGGCTGCGGACAGGATCATCTCCCTCGTGAGGTGACGCATCTGGACGTAATCGCCATAGGCCTGGTAGGCCTCGAGCATCGTGAATTCGGGATTATGGGTAGCGTCGGCACCCTCGTTGCGGAAGTTCCTACCAATCTCGAAAACTCGTCCCGCCCCGCCGACCATAAGCCTCTTGAGGTACAGCTCTGGGGCAATGCGCAGATAAAGGTCCAGGTCGTAGGCGTTGATGTGGGTGTGGAATGGACGCGCATTCGCCCCGCCGTGGATCGTCTGCAGAATCGGCGTCTCAACCTCGATGTAGTCGTGACTTAGCAGGGTTTCTCGCACCGCGCGGATGGCATTCGAGCGAGCACGCAGCTGATCGCGCGCACTGGGGTTGACGATGAGGTCGAGATAACGCTGACGAACCTTGGCCTCTGGGTCATTGAATCCCGATCTTCTCGATGGCAGCGGTCGCAACGACTTCGCTGCTAGCCGCCACGACGTCATCTCCAGACTTAGCGTCCCGTTACGGGATGCCCCAACTGTTCCAGTCGCAACGAGGTGATCTCCCAAAGACACCGCATGACGGAAGTCGCGCAGACTGTCGACGCCCATGGTGTCACGTTCCATGACTAGCTGGCAGGCACCTGTCCAGTCGAAGAGGTCAACGAAGATGACCCCGCCGTGGTCACGGCAGGCATCCACCCGTCCGGAAACGGTCATCTCCTGGCCAGTCAGCTCGACGGCGACGTCACCCAGCCGGTGGTCAGGCTTACAGTCAGGCGGATAGGCCTCCACCCCCGACTCAATAAGACGCTCACGGGTCGCCATTCGAGTACGAACCTGTTCGGGAAGACGACGCTGCGGAAGAATTGGCGCGCGTTCTTCAGCCAGGAATTCGGCAATCTCTGGATGCCCGCTAATTGAATATATCGGCTGGGGCGGCGGTTCCACCGGGTAAAGCCAATTAGGAATATCGAGCTGACCCTCAGCAATACCCATTGCTAGACCAACCTGAGCCAGATCAGAGGTGTCAGTGAAATTAAGGTAGCGGGTCTGCCAGCTCGGCTTGTACTTGACGTTGGAACGGTACAACTGCTCAATCTGAAACCACTTCGATGCCACCAGTACCAACCAGCGGTTAAGCCGACGCACCGGGGAAGCACCCACTCGAGCGCCTTCCTCAATAGCCTCGCGGAACACCGCGAAATTCATGGACACCCGCCGAATGCCAATTTCTGGCCCGGCCGCCATGAGTCCGGCGACCATAAGTTCAGTCACACCGTTATCTGCTCCGTCGAGATCTCGCCTCATGACGTCGAGGGACAAGCCGTCATTACCCCATGGTGTAAAGGACAGAATACCGGCCGTCTGACCAGCGCGAGGGCCGTCGTCGGGGTAGATCGCCTCCACCATGACACATCGACCATCTAGAGGGTCCCCCAACCGAGACAACGCCATTGAGAAGCCGCGCTCGTCGCCGTTTTGACGCCATTTATCAGTCAGGTCAATCAGGCTGTGCAACTCCTGCGGATTGATGTCCTCATGGCGTCGAACCCGAGTCGTGTATCCCATCGCGCGCAGTTTCGTGACCGTATGGCGCACCGGCTTGAGATCAGGATCATCGAGATTAAACGTAGCCGGGGAGATGATGGCTTCGTCGCCGATGCGCATCGCCCTCAAACCGGCCTGGTTCCATGTCGTCGCACCTTCCTCTGAGGTGCCAACGACGGCAGGAACCCATCCATAGGTGTGGGCGACCTCAAGAAATGCGTCAATGGCTCCGGGCCACTGGTCAACCGGGCCAACTGGGTCACCCGACGCCAACGCCACCCCAGCCTCCGTGCGATAACAGACGGCGGCATGACCGTTGCGAGAAAAGACGACAGCCTTGTCACGGCGCAGGGCAAAATATCCCAGCGAATCAGCCGGATTTTCGTCAAGAAGGCGGCGTAATCTCAGCTCGTCAGACAGGCTCATCATCGCGATATTGCGTTGGGAACGCAAAATGACGACGAGCGCAGCCACCAGCACGACGGCCAGCAGGAATGAGACCACACCTTGCACCCAGTGCGGCGACGTCGGCTCCTGGGCGATACCTGCTCCACTACCTTGAAGGATGCGAGTAATGATGTGCACCAGGCGGTTCCGTGGCCGTCCAACACCACCGGTCAGGGACACCAATAGCCACCCAATAAATCCGGTAGCCAACAGACCGCCAGCGAGTACGACGACCGCTCGTCCGAGATTGGCGCGAACCGTGTGCGCAGCAAAGTCGCGACGATGAGTCAACAATGCCACCAAGATCCAGCCAACCGAAAACACGTTGAACAGATACCCCGCCAGATCAACGTCGTTAAGGGTGTCTGTCGGCCAACCTATGAAAACCTCGGTGACCACGATGATAAAGAACGCGGCCGCCACCAGCCACATCAACCCAAACACGACGAGGCTCACCCACCAGGCGAACCTTTTACGTCGCGACAGCGCGTCCGACAGCACCAACAGGACCACGACACCGGCCCAACCGAAACCGTCAACCGGGAAAATGAACAACGAGAACACGTTGTTGGCGATAGCCACCCACGTGGTGCGGCTAAACACCAGGCGTAACACGATGAGTAGGGCGGCGATGTTCATAAGCCGCGGGATGACGACAACCGGAGTGGACCTTGGATTCGAGGTCGATCGAGAACCGGTGCGTGGCCGAGCAGCGGATGCCGCTCGTGTCTCAGGTACGGGGTCGGACGATGTCACGCCCTAACTGTGCCACGTGCACACGACACAACCAGAACCCCACTGCCGGAACAGTCCCACCCGCCTACTGCACATGGTGAATTGGAGGCGAAAATGAGACATTTCCAACACGATGCAGTAATCCTGCCGCCCCAACGACGCACCAGTTTGTCACCAGGTGAGCAGCGCCAGATCCTCATCGTCGAGATGCTCGCTGATGAGCAAGCGCCGTGCCGTGCGCTGTCGCAACTCCCCCACCCGCATCGGACCAAATGCGCTCGTCAAGTCCTCTGGCCAGACCGTCGTCATCGCGTAGGCAAGGGCGGCACGGCGTCGGGGCACCCGGTGCCCGTCGACATAGAGCGGCCCTCCGGACACCGCAGGAAGAAAGGCTCCCAATTCCCAAACCGCCTCGTCAGCATCCCGGCCACCAAAACGCCCCGTCCATATGGCTCGTTCCGCGCGTACTAGCGGATCCTCCCCATCATGTACAGCAACGTTGACCCAGACGCCCCCCGGGACTAGCTCAGCCAACTCAGCTGAGGCTATACACCGGGACATAAAAGTACCCGGCTCATCTATTGGAAGCTCCCACAACCGACGCAGCCCCTCGTCACGAAGCTCGGGATTACCCACGCGGTGACCCAGCCGGAACGCAGCGCAACAGGTGAGGAGCTTGGCGACGTGATCGTCGCCTTTCCCAAAGGGCCGTGACAAAACATTTTCCAGGCCCTCAGCAGCCATCTCGAGAGCATCAAATGGTGCGACCCTCATGCCGACCGCACTCATAAGCAACCACGTCTGAGGACCTGAAACGGTGCGTGGATCAAAACTCGATACGATCTCATCGACACGAGCACCAACCGCCGACGCAACGTGGGGAGACCACCCAATCATCACCCGGGTAGCTCCCCGGGACTCATAGATGACAAGGTCATGAGCCCCCATCGGTAGCGGGCCAATCGTTTCACTGGTCTGGTCGATTCCATCGACAAGAATGCCAGCATCTGGGGTACGACACATCATTTCTTCCGGCGGGTCAACGATCGTTTCACACGGCAACCACGAGGGAAGACATTCCAGCGCTTCCACGACGGCGCCCGCCGGATGACCACGCCACAAAGCCATTCGGGCGCTGCCTGGAGACAGTGCGACCTCAGCACCCAGCAGACTGACCCCCTCATCAACAGGGTGGCAATCTCCCATATCTTGACGCCAGACCGTCAATGCTGCATCGTCACAGGCGCCTCTGGTGACGACAATTCCGCTAGCCCCAGCAGCCCAAACGATGGCTGGGACCGGTTGATCGAGAGTCCACGTCGGACCGGGAACCGTCACATCAGTGTCATCAACACCGGGAGGCATGGTGATCCCGGCGACGAGTTCCGCCACGTCTCCTTCACGCGACTGGACCGAAAGGACCGCTCCGCATGGGTGTGTCCACATCCACGAGGACTCGTGATCGGACTCCTGGCATGACACCAGTGTCCACGGTGGACTAACGGTGACGCGGTTCATTCTGACCTCCAAAACCAACAACCGTCAGTGACGCCGACGCTGACACCGTGGGCACCAAAACAGGTGACGCCCTCCCTGTGCGACCATCCGCACCGGCGTATTACACACCAAACAGGGCTGGTCCTCGCGCCGGTAGACGTACACCTCACCGCCATGATGATCTACCCGAGGGGGCCGACCCATCGCCTCCGGAGTGTGCTCTGGCTGCACGGTGTCGATGCGCCCTGACTCAACTCCGGCGCGCATGAGCATGACCAGATCATCCCACATCGCCAACCACGTTGAGTGGGAAATCTGCTTGCCAGGGGTGGCTGGATCAACGCGGTGGCGAAATAACACCTCAGCTCGGTAAATATTGCCAACTCCGGCCGCAACCCTTTGGTCTAACAACACATCGCTGATTCGCCGTGACGACCGTCGTACCTTGTCCCATGCAACGTCCGGATCTGCATCGTCGCGGATGGGGTCGGGGCCAATAGTGGCTGCGACCGTCCCCCACTCGTCGTCGTTGATGAGCTCGCACGTTTGCGGACCGCGTAGATCAGCTGCAGTAACGCCGTCGGTGATGCGTAACCGCACCTGACCGACCACAGGAACTGTCGGCTCGACTGCCAGCTTGCCAATCAATCCCAAGTGGATGTGTAACAGGTGGTCAGGACGATGATTATCGAAGTCCACGACGAGATGTTTGCCCCATGCCTGAGCTGAGGCCAGCACTGTCCCATCCAGCATGGCTGCGGATTCGGCGAATCGTCCCTGCGGAGAAGTGACCTCAACCCGTGAACCGGCGAAGGCCAAGCCGATGGCATTGGCAAGACGATGGATGACGTGGCCTTCAGGCACGGTTGGTTGTCCTCTCGGATAAGTAGTCATAGCGTCATGGAAGTCGAACAGGCGCAACGAGTTGAGGCAGGATAGCTTCATGAATGCCTCTGACCACGGCAAACAGCACCGAAACCATGACCACCGGCGTGGTCATGGGTCAATCCTTAAAGGAGATCGCGCTATGAGGACGCGCGAACTTGTGGAGCAGCCCGAACCCTCCGGTGAGTCCCAGATGCCCGAGCCGGGTCAGGAGTGGAAGACGATACTGGCGGATCTTCAACGTCGAGCCACCGCCAGTCACGTCAATAATTCAGGGCAGGAGAACTCACCCCAGTGAGCCCTTGTCCTCCCAGCGAATGAGCTTGTCAATACGACGCTGGTGGCGGTCCTCGTGGGAGAAATCGGTCGTCAGGAAAGTTTCGACGATCTGCCAGGCTTCCTCCTGAGTCTGCATCCGGCCACCCAAAGAGACAACGTTCGCATTGTTGTGGAGACGTGCCAGTTCCGCGATCTCGACGGTGTACGCCAGTGCGGCGCGAATCCCCTTGACCTTGTTCGCAGCGATCTGCTCTCCGTTGCCGGAACCACCCAGCACGATGCCAAGCGACCCCGGGTCGGCCATCACGGCCTGAGCACACGGGATGCAGTAGTCGGGATAGTCATCCTGAGAGTCATAGCTAGCCGCACCATGATCGACGACCTGGTATCCAGCTTCGGTCAACTTGCCAACGAGGTACTCCTTAAGCTCAAAGGCCGCATGGTCGGTGCCGATATGAACATGTGAAGGCTTAAAGGTCATGCCTCCATCATGGCACCTAGACCCGGCCAGTCAGTGTCGTAGATCATCTTCGATAGCGTGAAGGCTATGGCTGAAAGCACCTCATCTGTTCAGGTCCCCGACCCCTACCGTCTGGAACTGGTCACCAGCGACGGTTCCCGCAGCGAGGCGGTCGACAATGTGCTACGCGCGGTAGCACTGGGGTTTCACCTGTCCCAACCCTCCGACGCCGAGCTCGAGCACTACGCCGCTTGTGTCGAGGGCGAACAGTTGTGGACAATCCGCCAACCTGACCCAGACCCGGAGTTTCCCAACCTTCCGGTCGCGACAATGGACACATACCCGAGCACCATTAACACCGGCCATGGTCATCTCGAGCCGGCCACGTTCATTACCGACGTCACTGTGCGCGCCAGCCACCGCAGACGCGGTCTGCTACGTACCCTCATGACGAATACCCTGACCCGTTCCAAGGAGGAGGGTCTAGCATTCGCCGCCCTGACTGCCACCGAGGGCAGCATCTACGGACGGTTCGGATACGGCATCTCAACCCGCGATCAAAGCGTCGAGATCGTCGTTGACGGCCGGTTTAAGCTCAACCACGCCCCAAGCGGAACAGTCTCGATGGCTGATCCACTGGCCATTGATGATCTTCGTCTCAAAGTGTTCTCCGAGTTCCACCGGGCCCGTCGCGGGTCCCACAATCGCCAGCCGTGGCACGTCGATTACGCTTCCGGACGCTGGGACCCTCAGAAGGGCGGCCCAAACCGTCGCGTCCGTTCAATCGTCCATCACAACGACGATGGCGAACCCGACGGCGTCGTTTCCTACCAGATCGACAAGGATTTCGGCTCACAGATCACCATCCTCGACATGGTCGCCACCACCCCGGACGCTGAAGTCGCGTTGTGGGAGTTCCTCGCCTCGGTTGACCTCATCGAGATGATCAAGGCACCAAAGGTCGATCCCGCCACCCCACTGCCATGGGCGGTAGAAGACCCCCGAGTTGTGAAGTTCACCCGCCATATCGATCTCGGCTGGCTGCGCATCCTTGACGTCAAGAAGGCGATGGCCGTACGCGGTTGGGACCATCAAGGCTCAGTCACCTTCCACGTCGTTGACCCGATGGGTTATGCCGAGGGCACCTGGCAGGTCGACGTCGAGGCTCCGGGAGCGCCTGCGACCGTCACGAAGGTCGACGACTCCACCGACGCCGCGACCCTTGACGTGGCTGCACTTGGATCGCTGTATTTCGGAATGGGCCGGGGATTCTCGCTGGCCGCTGCCCACCGCATTACTGGCACTGACGAGCAGATCGCAGCGGTGGACCGGATGTTTTCCACCGTCGACGTCGCCCATAACATTTCGGAGTTCTGAGGCACCCTTACGCAACGTGGACCAGGCATCTTTACCCGGTCCACGTTGCCTTATCGGAGTGACAGACCCCAGAGAATCGACACTCACCCGATGGTTGTGATCCCCTGCGGACCGTTTTCAAGCAAATACCGGAACCCGGCCTCGTCAAGGATGGGACGGCCCAGGTCTCGCGCCTTGGTTTCCTTGGATCCGGCATTCTCCCCCACGACGACGTAGTCAGTCTTTCGGGAGACGGATCCAGCCGCTTTTCCTCCGCGCGAGACGATGGCCTCCTTCGCCTCGTCACGGCTGAATCCCTCCAGACTTCCCGTGACGACCACAGTCAACCCCTCGAGGGTCTGCTCAGGGGCCTCGTCACGATCGTCGGCCATCCGCACTCCCGCTGCGGCCCATCGACTAATAATCTCCTGATGCCAGTCGACTTCGAACCATCGCTTGACCGATTCGGCGATAATCTCACCCACCCCATCGACTCCAGCAAGTTCCTCGACGGACGCTTCCCGGATGGCCTCAACTGACCCGAAGTGGGTGGCCAGAGCCCGGGCCGCCGTTGGTCCGACATGACGGATAGACAGGGCGACCAGCACTCTCCACAACGGCTGAGACTTGGCCTTCGCTAACTCGTCGAACATTTTCTTGGTCGTGGCAGTCGGAGTCGACGGCTTTTTCGCTGTCGCCTTCGTGAAGAAATAGGGTTCAAGCTGCCAGGGGCCTGGGCCGCCGTTAACTTTCCTACGACGCCATACTTTGACCTCGGCGAGATCGTCGAGCTGCAGGTCGAACAGACCAGCCTCGGAGCTCAGCACTGCCGTTTGTCGTTTCGGAAGTTCCTCAGCGACCTCGTCATCACCCGGGCGCTGGTTTTCCGGATCAGTCAGAGCGATGGCGGCCTCCCAACCAAGAGCTTCGATGTCGAGGGCGCCACGTGACGCTAATCCGAAGACCCGCTCGTGTAGCTGGGAGGGACAACCTTGAGCATTAGGGCAGCGAAGATCCTTGTCACCGTTCTTTTCGTAGGCCAGCTCTGCCCCACAGCTCGGGCAGTGGTCGGGCATAAGAAACTCCCGCTCAGTGCCGTTACGCAGCTCCACCACCGGGCCAAGGATTTCCGGAATAACGTCACCAGCCTTGCGCAGCACCACGGTGTCGCCAATGAGCACTCCTTTGCGCTTGACCTCGAAAGCGTTGTGGAGGGTAGCCATCTCGACGGTGGACCCGGCAACTGTTACCGGTCTCATGACCCCGTACGGGGTGACACGACCGGTCCTTCCAACATTGACGCGGATATCAAGGAGCTCGGTGTTGACTTCTTCAGGCGGGTATTTATATGCGATGGCCCACCGGGGAGCTCGCGAGGTGGCACCCAGCTTGCGCTGCAAAGAGACATCATCAACCTTGACCACCACGCCGTCAATCTGGTGGGAGGCCTCGTCGCGGGACTCGCCCCAGCGGGTCACGAACTCATGTACCTCATCGACATGCTCCACGATCTTGAAGTACGGCGAGACGGGTAACCCCCACTGCGCAAGCTTGTCGTAGGCATGCCCCTGGCTAGGGAAATCGTGACCTTCCAGCACCCCAATACCGTGGACGATCATCGACAGAGGCCGGGACGCCGTCACCCGAGAGTCCTTCTGCCGCAGCGAACCGGCAGCCGCATTGCGCGGGTTAGCAAAGGGGTTCTTACCTGCCTCGATGAGGGCAGCGTTGAGGTCGGTGAAATCAGCGACCGGGAAAAATACCTCGCCCCGAACTTCAAGCAGACGAGGGACGTCGTCGCCAGTCAGTTTCCGGGGTATAGCCGCGATCGTACGCACGTTCGCGGTGACGTCCTCACCGATACGGCCATCACCGCGTGTCGCCCCGGATACAAGCTGCCCGTCTCGGTAGACGAGGTCGACCGCCAACCCGTCAATCTTCAGCTCGCAGAGGAAATTCGGGATCTTTCCGACGGCAGTAGCGACCCTGTTCATCCATTCTGACAGTTCGTCGCGGGTAAAGACGTTGTCCAGGCTCAGTAGCCGTTCGAGGTGTTTGACCGGGGCGAAATCTGTTATCCGTTGTGGAGCTCCAACCCGCTGAGTGGGCGAGTCGGGAGTGCGCAACTCCGGATGGTCGTCCTCCACCTTCTTGAGTTCAACCATAAGCCGGTCGTATTCGGCATCAGAGATCGTGGGAGCGTCGCGGGCATAGTAAGCGTCCTGGGCGTCAAGGATGCGCTGGGCCAACTCAGTCCAGTGGTGGCGCGCTTCGGCCCCAGCCTCGCTCGCCTCCAGCTCGCCACCTTGGGTGGAATCGTCAACCATAGTCCCATCTTTGCGCAGTTCACATAGTTGTGCATTCACCGACGAGCTTTCGTCCAGGTCCGTTGCAAAGAGAATTGCCTGGCCACCGGGATGCACTTGGCGAGGTCAACCTTGGCTTCCTCGTCCATGGGCACCAAAGACATAGTGACCGGCGTACCGACGTCCTGCCCGACCGGGGCCATGTCTTTTCCGTCTCAGCACAGTAGTCGCCGGAGAGATCGCGTCCTTCATTGAAAACGGCCAAACTCATGTCGCGAAAGACGATACGTCGTCAACCTTTTTACCACAAATATCCAACGTGACGTCGCCCGGGTCAGGTTGCACCCAAATCAACTGTTGTCCTCATGGCCCCAACCGGGCCGCACGCGCTTAACCCTGGCAAAGACGAACCCCTGCATTGTTCGCGTATGGCGCATAAGCATGGAACACAGTTCACAATTGACAAGACAGCCAAAGAGGGAACCGATAGAGTCTTATAAGAATTGTTGGGTGCATTATGTGCGCTCATAACTAACGCATGTTCCACGGAGGCATGATGAGCTCGGTCAACATCACTCGCGAGGAGGCGCAGCAGCGCTCCCAGGTCATCACGGCACATAGCTCCAAGGTGCTCGTTGATCTTTCTGGACGCGACCCCAACGGCGACCCGCTCGGCGAGCCGACCGAAACCTTCGTTTCCTCCTCAACAATTCAGTTCTCATCGACTGGTGGGCAGAGCCATCTCGACCTTATTGCTGACGGCGTCTACGCCGCAGACCTCGACGGCACTCCATTGGATCCCGCCGCATTCTCACATAATCGTTTCCCATTCACGACTGAGCCGGGAACTCACGAGATCACCGTCACCGCGCTGTGCCGCTACTCCCATTCCGGGGAGGGTCTGCACCGTTTTGTCGACCCTGCCGACGGCAAGGTCTACCTATACACCCAGTTCGAAATTGCTGACGCCAGGCGCATGTACGCGGACTTTGAGCAGCCCGACCAAAAGATGACCTTCGAGCTGCAAGTCATCGCACCTACCGGTTGGACCATCGTCTCTAACTCCCCCGCTCCGGAACCGACCGAAGGCCCGTGGGAGGGGATGTCGCGGTGGTCTTTTGAACCCACCCTCCCGATTTCGACCTACCTCACGGCTCTCGTCGCCGGTGAATACCATGTCGATCACGGGACAATCCATACGGCTTCAGGAGAAATTGATGCCGACATTCTGTGCCGTCAGTCAATAACGGAATACCTCGACGCCGACCGTATTCGGACCACCACCCAGCGCGGGTTCGAGGTCTACGAGGCCGAGTTCGGATATCCTTATCCGTTCGGTAAGTACACCCAGTCTTTCGTCCCGGAGTTCAATGCGGGCGCCATGGAAAACGCCGCTTGCATAACCCATCGCGACGACCTGCTCTTTCGCTCCCGGGTCACGTCGGCTGCATACGAAAACCGTGATAACACCATCCTTCACGAGCTTGCCCACATGTGGTTTGGCGATCTCGTAACAATGAAATGGTGGGATGATCTGTGGCTCAACGAGTCCTTCGCCGAGTGGGCCTCACACTACTGCCAGGAAAAGATCGTCGAGAAGCATGGCGGCATCGACCCGTGGGTTTCTTTCGCCAACCAGCGCAAGACCTGGGGTTACACCCAGGACCAGCTGCCGACCACCCACCCCATTGCAGCCGACATGATCGATCTTGACACCGTCGAACAGAACTTCGACGGGATCACCTACGCCAAGGGCGCATCAACCCTCAAGCAACTGGTCGCCTTTGTGGGTGAAGATAAGTTCCTCGCTGGCGTGCGGACGTATTTCGCCCAAAACGCCTTCTCAAACACCGAACTCAAAGACCTTCTCCACCAACTCCAGGTGGCGTCGGGGCGGGACCTGTCCTCCTTCACCGAGCAGTGGCTGCGTACCCCCGGTGTCAACACCGTCCGCCCGGACTACGACGTCGACGAGAAGGGCAACTTCACACGCTTCGACATCGTCCAGACCGCTACCGAGAAGTATCCGACTCTGCGTACCCATCGTCTGGGAGTCGGCATCTACACCCTTACCGACGACCACCTGACCCGTACCGAGCTTCTCGACGTGGACATCCACGACGAGCGTACCCCGATCGCGGCCCTCGTCGGGCACTCCCGCGGCGATCTGGTGCTACTCAACGATAGCGACCTGACCTACGCCAAGGTACGTCTCGACGATCATTCGATGGCCACCCTCATTGACCGCATTGACGCCCTATCTGACCCGCTGGCCCGTGCACTGTGTTGGAGCTCGGCATGGGACATGTGCCGCGATGCCGAGATGCGCGCCCAGGACTATGTCACCTTGGTTGGCAAAGGCTTGCCCAGCGAAACCGACCTCACAGCCGTGACCGCACTCATCCGCCAGGCGACAACCGCCGCGATCTCGTACAGCAACGCCGAAGATCGCCAGGAAGTGCGTGACCGTCTCGTCGCCATCCTCGCGACTGGCCTTCGAGATGCCATGCCCGGCTCTGACCACCAGGTTGCCTATGCCAACGGTCTGGCTACCGCAGCCACCACCGACGCCGCAGACCTGCTCAAGGGGTGGCTGTCCGGTGAGGAAGTCCCCGAGGGACTCAGTATCGATCAGGGCATGAGGTGGCGCCTCGTCACCGCGCTTGCCAGAGTGGGAAGAGTTGGGGAAGACGAGATCGCCGCCGAGCTGCAACGAGACAACACCATCTCTGGTTCCGAGCAAGCTGCCGGGGCCCGCGCCGCAATGCCGACCGCCCAGGCTAAACAGGCCGCCTGGCAGCGCGCCACCACCGACGATTCGGTACCCAACGAGACTTACCGTCAGTTGGTCATGCAGTTCATTCAGCCTGATCAGACCGAGGTTCTCTCCCCGTACGTCGATCCATACCTCGAGCTATGCAAAGCCATCGACTCCCACGAGGGTCAGTGGGCCAAGGCCGGTCACGCCCAGGTGCAGAACGCCTTAATGTGGCTATTCCCGAGTACCGAGGTCATAGACGCCGCCTGGCTCAACAAACTAGAGGGCTGGGTTTCCGACAATGACCCCGGCAGCACGGTCCGTCGCGTCCTTGCCGAACGTGCTGATAACGCCCGCCGTATCCTGCGCTGCCAGGAGGCAAGCCGCGGGTGACGTGAACGACGATAGTGGCCTCGAACCGTTTGTTCGAGGCCACTATCGTCTTCGTATCAGGCAGCTGGTTGAGAATCAGTCAGGATCGTTGCTATTGCGTCCCTTCGCACGATGGATTCCCCACCCAACGAAGATGAAGAGAACGGCAGTGGCGATCGGCCACACGACGCACAGCATGAGCAGGTGAACAGAGCTGTAGTGAGCTTCGGGCCAGCCAGGCAAGGTTTTCATGGGCACGAAGGCCAGCGCATCGATCATGGCCTCAGCGTAGCGTCTATGCGCACGCGAGTAACCGGACTTCATAGAACTTAATCTTCATCGAGCTTAAATGTGGGAGGAGCCATTGTGAAAGGGCTAAGCTCCAATGTGTTTGCCGATTGCACTCATCGGTGTTCACACGCGCGCGGCATCTCATAACCTCACCAGATCCGCCCTCAACTGCATCAAGAGTGAATCACTGGAAAGATGGGGACGAGACACCGAGGAGGAAACGCATGAGTGACACTGCGCCACAGACCGCCGAGGTCGGCGTCATCGGAATGGCCGTCATGGGCTCTAATCTGGCCCGAAATATGGCCCGTAAGGGCTTCCGTGTCGCCATCTATAACCGCACCGCATCACGTACCGACGAGGTGATAGCCGGGCATGGCAACGAAGGGACGTTCCTGCCCTTCCATGACCTGGCCAATTTCGTAGCCAGCCTCGAGCGCCCGCGTCGCGTCGTCATGATGGTTAAGGCGGGGTGCGGCACCGATGCCGTCATTAAAGAGATCACCCCTCTCCTCCAACCTGGTGATGTCCTCGTCGACGGTGGTAATGCTTATTTTGGTGATACCCGCCGCCGTGAGGAGGAAATACGTCCCACCGGCATTCACTATGTTGGTACTGGCATCTCCGGTGGGGAAGTCGGGGCCCTTGAGGGTCCATCAATTATGCCTGGCGGGTCTAAGGAATCTTACGAAATCATCGGACCGGTCTTAGAAAAAATCTCCGCCCACGTCGACGGTGAACCCTGCTGCGCATGGATGGGTACTGACGGCGCCGGACACTTCGTCAAGATGGTCCATAATGGCATCGAGTACGCCGATATGCAGTTCATTGGCGAGGCGCACTCCCTTTTGCGTGCCGCCGGTTTGACCAATGCTGAGGCCGCCGATGCCTTCGAGTCGTGGAACCATGGCGACCTCAATTCCTACCTCGTCGAAATCACTTCTCGGGTACTGCGTGCCAAGGATCCTCGTAACCCCGACACAGACCTCCTCGACGTCATCCGCGACGAGGCGGGAATGAAGGGAACGGGCACCTGGACCGTCCAGACTGCTCTCGAGCTTGGAGTGGATGTCTCCACTATCAGCGAGGCGGTCTTCGCCCGATCCGTTTCCAGCGCCGTGCCGCTGCGCACGGTCGGTCAGCATGTCCTTGCGGGGCCGGAGCACACCATCACTGTTGAGGACCGGCAAACCTTCCTTACCGATGTTCGTGATGCCCTATGGTCGGCGAAGGTGGTGGCCTACGCACAAGGTCTCGACGAGATTCGTACGGCGGCCGCCGAGTACAACTGGGAGGTCGATATGGGCCAAATCGCGTCAATCTGGCGCGATGGCTGCATCATTCGCGCGCGTCTGCTCCAACGCATCAGGGATGAATACGCCGCCGGTGACCTCGTATCCCTCCTTGAGGCCCCGTCCGTGAAGGCCGAGCTCGCACGCTGCCAGCAAGCGTGGCGCCGGGTCGTCGCCTGTGCTGTCGAGGCCGGTGTTCCAGTTCCGGGATTCTCTTCAGCCCTGGGCTACTACGACCAAGTCCGAGCCCCTCGTCTTAACGCCGCTCTCACCCAGGGTCTGCGCGACCTTTTCGGTGCCCACACGTACCGGCGCGTTGACGACGAAGGTTCTTGGCACCTCAACTGGTCAGGCGACGGTCGCGAAGTCCGCGCCAACTGAGTCTTCCCTCCACGAGAGTGGCCAGCCCTGGCCGTCGTGTCTGTTCCTACCCCACGCAACCCCATAAGGAGCCCCATGACCACCTCCCCTACGATCAACGACTGGTGGAAGTCCGCTGTCGTCTATCAGGTCTACCCACGCAGCTTCGCCGACTCGAACGGAGACGGCATTGGCGACGTGCGTGGCATCATCGACCACCTCGACCACCTCGTCACCTTGGGTGTCGACGCCCTGTGGATCTCACCGTGGTACCCCTCCCCCATGGCTGACGGCGGATACGACGTCAGCGACTACTGCGACATCAACCCGGACTTTGGCACCCTCGCCGATGCGGACGCCCTCGTGGCACAGGCGCACGAGCTGGGTCTGCGGGTCATCATCGATCTCGTCCCGAACCACTCCTCTCAAGAGCATCCATGGTTCAAAAAGGCGTTAGCCGCAGCTCCCGGCTCCCCAGAACGCGACCGCTACATCTTTCGTGATGGCCGGGGCGAGAACGGTGAACTTCCCCCGAACAACTGGCCGTCAGTTTTCGGCAGCGGCGCATGGGAGCGCATCACCGAGCCGGACGGCACTCCCGGTCAGTGTTACCTACACTTTTTTGACGTTTCGCAGCCCGACTGGAACTGGGAGAACTCCGACGTCCTCGAAGAGTTTGACCGGGTGCTGAGGTTCTGGTTCGACCGCGGGATCGACGGTTTCCGCATCGACGTCGCCAACTCGCTGGTTAAGGAATCCGGTCTTCCAGATCTCCCCGAGAACGAAAAGTTCGGCGAGCTCGTCGGGGATAGTCCGATGTGGGATCAGCCTGAACTTGCATCAATTCAGCGACGCTGGCGTGCTATCGCCGACGAATACGCCGATACTCCCGAGGGACCCAGGATGTTTGTCGCCGAGGCTTACCTCCCCCACGACCGCCTGGTCCGCTACCTCGAGTCAGATCGGCTGCATACGTCCTTTAACTTCGAGTTCCTCATCTCGGCGTAGAAGGCCAACTCGCTTCGCACCACGATCACCGAATCGCTAGCAGCTCACGAGTCGGTGGGCGCTAGTGCCACCTGGGTACTTGGTAACCACGACAATGTCCGCCCGGTCTCCCGCTACGGCAAGGAGATCTCCGGGCTGGACTTCTCGGATCCGTCGGCTCCGCACGCCCAGTTTCATGGCACCCCTACCGATGTGGCTCTGGGACGGTGTCGGGCTCGCGCCGCCGCCATGCTGGAGCTGGCTCTACCGGGCGGTGCCTACATTTACCAAGGCGAAGAACTTGGCCTCCCAGAGGTCGAAGATCTTCCCGAAGAAACCCTCCAAGACCCCACCTGGAAACGTTCTGGACACACAGATCGCGGTCGTGACGGATGTCGCGTTCCCATGCCGTGGAGCGGTTCCAACGCACCCTATGGGTGGTCGACAAACGCGAACACCTGGCTCCCCATGCCGAGTAATTGGGCCGAGTGGACCGTCGAATCTGAGCAGAACGATTCGTCATCCTTCTTTGCCCTCTACCGCACCCTACTGGCCGAGCGCCATGCCAACCCAGCACTGGGCGCCGGAACGATGACTTGGAACGAGTCCAGCGACGAGGTCCTCGACTTTTCCCGCGAGCCCGGTTTCCGGTGCATCGTCAACTTCGGCGCCGAAAAGGTGACCGTGAACGCTGACGCGGTTATCGCATCGTCGATTCCGTTGGACACCCAAGGTAAGACGGTGTCAGTCGGACGCGATCAGGCTGTCTGGTTGCGAGTCTGAACGTCGATCACACCGTGACGAGGTAGGCCGATAAGGCCTGCCTCGTCTGGTCGTCGATGGGCACCGAAGCGCCCGTCTTCGGATCGACACAAACCAGCACAGTGGCGGCGTCGAGGGCCGACCCTTCCTCAGTCGCGATGGATCCGGCCAGCGTCATTGACGACGTCCCCAACCGCGTCAGGGCGGTATGAACTCGGCATGACCGCTGGGTCGGCAGAACCTGACGGCGATACCGAATATCTTGACGCACGACGACCCACAGATAGTTCCCAGCTCGTCTCATTCCCGGCGACCACGACGTCGTCGCCAGGATTCTCGCCTCTTGCAGGTATCCAGCCAGACTCACGTTATTGACGTGGCCTTGACGGTCGACATCGGACCAGCGGATCGGCACCTCGATGAAATCACCAGCCTCGGACACATCCACCACCTTGATGGGCTTCCACTGCTGTGACTCGACTTTCATCGACTCAAACGCGCCACGCTCACCATCGGTGAGGCGACGGGGTCGACCGGTCGCGAAGTCGAAGGGGCAGATAGTTCCCCGGGCACGAGCGACCTCAACGTCGTGGTGCCAGGCCCGATAATCAAGGACGGTCCGGGCCGCGCCGAGCTGGGAGCACCCCACGGCCACGCGCAACGGGCTACCATCAACTACGAAGGGGGCCAAAAACTCCACATCCTGACTGACGACGACGATCCCCGTGTCAAGCATCTCCTGGGCGCCATTGGTGTAGAACGCCTGGTTTCGTGACTCCTGTACAAGCTCGCTAATACGAACATTATTGACGTGTCCCTGCGCATCCATATCGGACCAACGCAGTGGAATATCGACGACGACAGCTCCAGTCATGAAGCGTCGCTTCCCTTTGCGGCGCCCGGTTGATCGTTTTCGTCAGCGAACATCTCGTCAAGGAGGTAAGCGTATTTTTCAGCCACCACTCCACGACGCACCTTGAGACTGGTCGTCACTGAGTGTGAATCCTCGGTCAGGTCATGGTCAAGAATGGCAAATTTCTTGACGGTCTCCCAGCGTTCAAGCCGCGAATTAGCCCGATCGACGTACCACTGAATACTGCGACGCACGCGTGGATCTGCGGTGAGCTCGGCATAGCTGGCATCAGCTTTGCCATGTCTTTTGCCCCAGGTCATGAGCGCGTCCCGATCGAGGGTGAGTAGAGCGACGGCGTATTTATGTCCTTCGCCAAGCACGACAGCGTTAGACAGGTACGGGCAGTTGGCCATCAGAGTGGCCTCGACCTTCTGTGGGGCGACGTATTTACCACCAGAAGTTTTGAAAAGGTCCCGCTTGCGATCAGTAATGCGCAGGTAGTTCTTTTCATCGAATTCACCAATATCACCGGTGTGGAACCAGCCATCGGTGAACGCTTTGGCGGTCTTCTCGGGCAGGTTGTGGTAACCGCGAGCGACGATTGGCCCAGAAACCAAGACCTCGCCGTCTTCTGCGATCCGCGCCAGACATCCCGGCGCGACCGGTCCAACAGTTCCCGAGCGAATAGCGGTAGGGCCACTAAAGAAAGCAACCGCTCCAATCTCGGTGGCCCCGTACCCCTCGACAATAGGAATTCCAGCCGAGAAAAACCATTGCTGCACCTGCTCAGAAAGCTTGGCACCACCGCAAATCATGAACTCGATCCCACCGAGCTTGCGGCGCAAGGTAGAGAACACCAGTGCATCAGCGATCTTGAGTTTAGCGGCTACGGTGACTGGCAGCCGATCACCGGCACGACGGTACTGCTGGACGTCCCGGCCAGTAGCAAACGCCCACCGCGAGACTCGGCTCGCCAAGCGTCCGTGCGGGTAGGCTGTCATGACTCCAGCGCGGATTTTCTCAAAAATACGGGGCACACCACACATGACTCGGGGTTTAACCTCGCCAAGGCTACGGGCCAACCTCGGAATGCGCGGCTCAATAGCCTGGGTGATGCCAATCTCCACGCAAATCGCGATAAGGCACTTGCCGAAAGCATGAGAAAGCGGCAACCACAACAGATGAATATCCCCGCCTCGGAACATGTCGAGGCTCTTCCACGCCTGTCCCATATAGGTCCAGGCCTGGTGAGTGAGTTCAACTCCCTTGGGAGTGCCAGTAGTGCCCGAGGTGTAAATGAGGGTGCACAGGTCGTCAGGCTCAATCGAGTCGATCATGCGGCGGACAAGTTCTGGCTCAGCAGCCAGACGACGCCGTCCGTGAGCAATGACGTCAGCCATAGTGGTGAGGCGGTCATCGCTGACCCCGGTCTGCTCGGAGTCGTCGACAAAGCTAATGATGTGACGTACCACCGCGTCGACTTCGGGGCGTCCTTGGATCTTGGCGACTTGGGCCGTCGAGTCGACGAAAAGGATGGACGAGTGTGAGTCGACCAGGATAAAGCTGGCCTCTTCTGGCCCTGAATTCGGGTAGATCGTCGTAGTCGCACCACCTGCGCAGGAAATGGCCATATCGGCGATGATCCACTCAGTACGAGTTCCGGAGAGCAGAGCGACGCGCCCCTCACGAGGAAGACCGAATTCCATCAGCCCTGCAGCAACCTCGTGGGCCTGGCGACGGAACTCAGCAAAGGTCATCGGAAGCCAGGTATTGGGCTCATCGTCGGGACCCGAGGGTGTCAAGAATGCAATGCGGTTGGGATGAGCATCTGCCTGACGATCAAGCATCGCCGCAAAGTTTTTTGCCGAGGCTGCGAGGAGCTTCCTCTGCACAGCATGAGACTCGTCGTCACTGGTACCGCTCATCAGCTCACCCTCACCTCGATCAAAAGTAACTTCTGCCACGCTATTGCATGTTTCATTGGCCAGTCCCCACAACTCCCGATATCAACAATGGGCGGTTGTTGACAGAAGTAGGCCGGAAAGCATTCTCCACGCCACGGGTACGATGATGATCATGTCACAGGGCGGCTCTGGGCGCAGCACTAACGAAGGCGCCACTAAGACATGTGATGATGTCGGGTCCCAGATGGAGAAGTCAGCTGCGACTGCCTGGTTGAGCATCGAACAGCAGCGGGTTTGGCGAGCGTGGCTTCTCGGGTCCGCGCGTATCACCTCTCGTCTTTCGCAGGAGTTGCGTCGCCACGACCTGGAACTGTGCGAATACGAGATCCTGGCCAGTCTCTCGGAGGCTGACGACTACGCGATGCGGATGTCTGTACTTGCCACTGAGGTGCATCAGTCGAGGTCCCGGCTCACCCACGCCGTTGAGCGACTGGAAGCTCGCGGACTCGTCACGCGAGAACCCGACGTCCGGGATCGTCGCGGGGTGGTAGCTCGGTTAAGCCCCACCGGAATGGATCTGCTGCGTCAAGCCGCCCCGAACTATGTTCGTACGGTTCGCCACATTGTCGTTGACCCGGTCGATCCCGAGGATTTCGCTGCCATGGGACGAGCCATGAGAGCGGTTCTCTCCGTGCCAGACTGAGGCCATGACAGCCACCACGGACATTCTCCAGGACTTCCGATCAACTCTAAGAGGTCTTGATGCCTCCGCCCTGGAGATCCTCGACGATTCCCGGCTGGCGCGCGCCCTTTACTCTTCTGACGCCTCGATCTACCGCGTTGTTCCTACCGCGATCGCCCATCCCCGCAGCACTGACGAACTGTCTGCCCTCGTCACAGCCGCAAGCCAGGTAGGCCTGCCCATCACCGCCCGCGGGGCCGGTACGACGTGCGCTGGCAATGCAGTTGGGGCAGGGCTGGTTATCGATACTTCGGCCCACCTCAACCGCATTCTCTCCCTCGATCCTCAGGCCCGTACCGCCGTCGTCGAGCCTGGTGTCGTTCAGGACTGGTTGCAGCACGCCGGAGTCCGGCACCGGTTGCGGTTCGGCCCGGACCCGTCCACCTCAACACGTTGCACTATCGGCGGGATGATCGGCAATAACGCCTGCGGGCCGCGCGCGCTGGGATATGGCCGCACCGGGGACAACCTTGTTGATGTTGACCTCCTCACCGCCGACGGTCATGTGACGACCCTGCGTCGTGGAGACTTCGCTGTGCCGTTCACCCAACGCCTGGTGGATCTGACAGACGCAAGCCTTGCGACGATCCGGACCGAGTTCGCGACTTTCTCCCGACAAGTTTCCGGATACTCCATGGAATGGCTATTACCGGAACGTGGCCGCAACTTCCCCGCCTTCATCGCGGGCACCGAGGCCACATTGGGCATCGTGACGCGGGCTACCGTGCAACTAGTGCGCGAGGCTGCCTATGGAATGACGGTCGCGCTGGGATATCCGTCTATGCCCGAGGCCGCCGATGCCGTGACTGCCCTATTGCCTTTCTCCCCGGTCGCCTGCGAGGGGTTCGGACGCCGAATCGTCGACGTGGTTTCGCGTGCCGGACGCCCGGTGCCGGACTTGCCGCGCGGCGACGGCTGGATGTTCGTCGAGCTGCGAGGGGACGACGAGACCGAGGTAGCTTCGCGAGCCCGAAAGCTGGTTGCCGCCAGCGGATGCCTGGACGGATGGGTCGTCTCCGATCCTGGCCAGGCTGCGGCTCTGTGGAAAATCCGCGCGGATGGTGCGGGGCTCGCCGGAGTCAGCCTTAACAAGCCAGCTTGGGCAGGATGGGAGGATTCGGCCGTTCCAGCCAACGACCTCGGGGCATACCTGCGCGATTTCGAAGCCTTGTTGGACGACCACGGCCTGCATGGCCTGCCCTACGGTCATTTCGGCGAAGGGTGTCTGCACTGCCGTATCGATTTCCCCTTAGATCAGCCAGACGGCCCCCGGCGCTACCGCTCCTTCGTCACCGAAGCCGCCCGGTTGGTCGCTCGGCATGGAGGTTCGGTCTCCGGGGAGCATGGTGACGGCCGGGCCCGCTCGGCCTTGTTGGACTTGATGTATTCCCCCGACGCCCTGACGTTGTTCTCCAAGGTCAAGGCCATTCTCGACCCGGATAACCTGTTTAACCCAGGTATTTTGGTGAATCCTGCGCCGGTGGAGGCCAATATAAGGACCCACGAATCGGCTCTTTCCCCCATGACCATTTCCCACCCTGAATTCGCCGCCGACGTTCATCGCTGTACCGGGGTGGGCAAGTGCATCGCCCCTACCGCCCCTGGCGGGGTGATGTGTCCCTCGTACCAGGCGTCCGGGCTCGAGGTTGATTCCACGCGTGGCCGAGCCAGCGTGCTCAAGGAAATGGTCAACGGCACTCTTATTAACGGCTGGGACTCTCCCGAGGTGGAACGGGCACTGGACCTGTGCATGGCGTGCAAAGGGTGCGCCCGAGATTGCCCCACCGGAATCGACATGGCCAGCTACCGCAGCACGGTTCTTGACGAAAAATACCGTCACCGTCTCCGCCCTCGCTCCCACCTGACGATGGGGCTGCTGCCCATGTGGGAACGTTTGCTCAATCGGATCCCAGGAGCGCCGTCGCTAGCTAACGCAGTGCTTTCGATACCGGTCTTCGCACGTCTTGCTAGATGGACAGCCGGGGTGGATCAGCGTCGTCCCCTCCCCCGATTCCAGCCCTCGGCCAGATTGGCCAGTCCGCAGGCCGCCCCGGCTAAGGAGATTGTGGCGGATCCGGAAACATCGCCTTCATCTGCCTCGACTTCACGTTTCCAGACCCGCTGCGACCATGACAAGGGCGACGTCGTGATCTGGGTAGATTCCTTCTCCGACATGCTCGAGGGGTCGGATCTCTCAGCGGTAGTCACAGTGCTTGCTGACGCCGGCTATCACCCTAGGGTGCTCACCAACGACATCTGCTGCGGGTTAACGTGGATCACCACCGGTCAACTCGACGGCGCTCGGCGTCGGCTGCGCGCTGGTCTCGACGTACTGACTCCCCTATCCGATGCCAATGTCCCCGTCGTTGGGTTAGAACCGTCCTGCACTACCGTCTGGCGTGATGACGCACTCCGCCTCCTCTCAGACGACCCACGTGTTCGGCGGGTCGCCCGGAACATGCACACCGTCGCCGAGATGTTGGAGGCAGCGAACTGGACCCCGCCATCTCTGGCCGGCCACACTATCGTCGCCCAACCGCACTGCCACCACGCCTCAATTCTCGGGTTCGGCCCGGACAAGCGACTTCTCGAGGCCGCCGGTGCCACCGTCACGGTGGTTAGCGGATGCTGCGGTTACGCCGGGAACTTCGGCGTCGAGAAGGGCCACTATGACTTCTCGGTGAAGGTTGCTCACAACGACCTGTTACCAGCTATTGAAGAGGCCGGACCCCAAGCCATCATCCTGGCCGACGGATTCTCGTGCCGACGCCAGGTCTCAGACCTGATCGGACGACGTGCACTGACCCTCTCTGAGGTCTTCGCCTCGCACGTGAAGTAACAACTCATTCTCCGCCCTCGCGTTCTATCTGCCATACCCAACTAGATAGACAGACATACTAGCAACAGCCATGATGTAGTCATGGATGATAACCACTGGCCGTCCGAATGGCAGCGAGGCGTTCTCGACCTCTGCGTGCTACACATCCTGGCCGACGGCCCCACCTACGGTTACAGCATCGCGGCCCGGCTCACCGATGCCGGCTTCGCCGACGTCAAGGGCGGCACCCTGTACCCCCTGCTTAAACGTCTGGAAGGTGCCGGTCTAGTTGACGTCGAGTGGCGACCCGGCGAGGCCGGGCCGGGCCGAAAGTTTTACCTCATCAACACTGCCGGAAGACAACGCCTAATAGCGCTCACCGCAAGCTGGCAGCGCTACTCCACCACCGTCACCCGACTGCTCGACGAAGGATCACTATCATGAACTACGCATTCGAACGCGCCCATGCACCCCACGTCGACGGTGGGCGTCGTCACAGCTCCTGCGGCACAGACCATCGGAGCGATCCTGATTCCGATAGGAATCATGGCACTGCGCCACCACCATCGGGTTGATATCACGACGGGGATAATTATCGCAGCAGCGCTCGTCCTGATCCCATGGATGATCCTGCCCGTGCGCACCCCTGCTGCGCGCCGTAACTCACACCAAGTCCATGCAGCGGGTTATGTTCGTCACTGCCCTCTGGTTCGGCGCACTTGTCGTCCCACCACTCGTGCTAACGCGGGTCGTCAGCCAGCCTCCGGCATGGGCCGTCGTAGCCGTCTGGATCCTGCCAGCCTTCACCGTGGTGCTCACGACACTGGCCTGACCGGACCCGCGCCCCATGAACCACGTCTGAATGGCTCGGGATGCAACGGGACACAATTAGTCTCGGTCCCGGGCTGAATGACAGTCCGGGACCGGTTCATGCACTTCGCTCAGTCGCGGGTGAGCCGACGATGCTTCGAGGCGTGTGGACGCGCAGCCTCCGGACCAAGTCGCTCAATCTTGTTGGCCTCGTAGTCAGCGAAGTTACCCTCGAACCAGAACCAGCGCGGGATACCATCCTCGTCCTCCCCCTCCCAGGCCAGGATGTGGGTAGCAATGCGGTCCAGGAACCAACGATCGTGGGAGACCACCACGGCGCAGCCGGGGAATTCCAGTAGGGCGTCCTCGAGGCTTGAGAGGGTTTCAACGTCGAGGTCGTTGGTTGGCTCGTCGAGGAGCAACACGTTGCCGCCCTGCTTGAGGGTGAGGGCGAGATTCAGACGGTTGCGCTCACCACCGGAGAGTACCCCTGCCGGCTTCTGTTGATCCGGTCCCTTGAACCCGAAACTAGCGACGTACGCGCGCGATGGCTCCTCAAAGTTCGCGACCTTGATGTAGTCCAGCCCGTCGGAGACGACCTCCCAGACGTTTTTCTCTGGGTCGATACCGGTGCGGTTCTGGTCGACGTAGGAGAAGCTGACCGTCTCGCCAACTTTGAGGGATCCAGAATCAGCTTTCTCGAGCCCGACGATGGTTTTAAACAGGGTCGTCTTACCGACGCCGTTTGGGCCGATAACACCGACGATGCCGGCTCGCGGCAGGGTAAACGAGAGGTCCTTGATGAGGATGCGATCGCCGAATCCCTTGGAGAGATGCTCGGCCTCCAACACGACGTTGCCGAGACGCGGGCCCGGCGGGATATTGATTTCGGCGGTGTCGATCTTGCGATTGCGCTCGGCCTCGGCAGCCATCTCCTCATAGCGGGCCAGGCGGGCCTTGTTCTTGGCCTGACGGGCCTTGGGCGAGGAGCGCACCCATTCCAGCTCTTTCTCGAGGATCTTGGCGCGTTTAGCGTCTTTCTTGCCTTCGATCTGGAGACGCTTGCGCTTGGTGTCCAGGTACGTCGAGTAGTTGCCCTCGTAGGGGTGCAACTGGCCGCGATCGACCTCACAGATCCACTCGGCGACGTGATCAAGGAAATAGCGGTCGTGGGTGACGGCTAGCACAGCTCCCGGATAGGACTTGAGGTGTCCCTCCAACCAGTTGACAGACTCAGCATCCAGGTGGTTGGTGGGCTCATCGAGAAGCAGCAGGTCAGGCTGCTCGATCAACAGCTTGCATAGCGCGACACGACGCCGCTCACCGCCTGACAAGACGTCAACAGGGGTGTCGCCTGGGGGGCACTGCAAGGCGTCCATGGCCTGCTCAAGACGGGTATCGATATCCCACGCGTTGGCGTTATCGAGCTCGGTCTGCAGCTCACCCATCTCGGCCATCAGGGCGTCAAAGTCGGCGTCGGGGTTGGCCATCTCGGCGGAGACTTCCTCGAACCGTGCCAGCTTGGCTTTAATGTCGCCGACGGCCTCTTCGACGTTCTCGCGAACAGTTTTGTCCTCGGTGAGCGGGGGCTCCTGAAGCAAGATTCCGACGGTGGCACCTTTAGCCAAGTTGGCATCGCCGTTATTGGGCTTATCGAGACCAGCCATGAGCTTGAGCATCGTCGATTTACCAGCGCCATTCGGTCCGACAACACCAATCTTGGCGCCCGGGAAGAACGACAGCGTGACATTATCAAGGATAACTTTGTCACCTACCGCCTTTCGGACGTTGTGCATGGTGTAGATGAACTCGGCCATCGGCACTCCTCCAGAATCTGCGGGAACGGGGCGGCCGGCACTTCACCGACCGCTGCACAGTATGCCAGTCGTTGTAACGACTCCCGTCACCAACTCATTCCCACATCGGCCCTGATCGACCTCAGGAGCCAACCATCTCGACATCGTCGTCAACCACCTCGGCATCCTCATCGACCCCATCCGGAGAATCGTGGTAACGCACTACCCGATCATCGCCCAGGGGAGCTTCGGCGCGTTTCTCGGGTCGACGACACGTGGCAGGCAACCGGGATAGGTCCGGTCCAACATTATGTGCAACGACAATGAGTTGCTCGTGGGAGCCCTCATCGTCGATCCAGCTGCGGGTACGAAGTCGCCCGGTTACCATCACCGGGTCCCCCTTACGCAGGGAAACGTGACAATTGTCAGCGAGTCGGCCATAGACGTGCACCGACATCCAGGTCGTCGTCCCATCGACCCACTCCCCCTGCCTCATGACGCGAGGGGTGTGGGCAACCCGGAATCTGGCTCCCCGCCAACCCTCTCCGATTTTCATCTCGACGTCGGTTCCGAGGTTCCCGGTAAATGACACGTTTGCGTCCATCTGTGAGCTCCTTTCACTCACATACGGTTATCGGCGCAACTCCCGAAATCCGCCAAACAATATCCCAACTGTGGATAACCTCCAGGCGACACCGTTCAGCAACTGTGGATAACGACGGTCAAGACGCTTTCGCCACGATCTTCACGACCTCATCGTGGTGATCCAACTCGGCATTCACTGGACCAACAACCGACTGCCATGCGACGTCGGTGAGATTAGCTCGCAATTCAGACCTGGCATAACGTGCGGCAGCTCGAGCACCAGCCTGCACACCGGCCTGACACAACAGGGAAACCACGACCCCCGCAATAACCCCGCCCACAACCATAAGGGTCGGCACTGGGAAGTGATGCCATCTCACTGGCGGAAGTCGGAACTGGAAGTAGGCGCTCAGGGCATCGACGGCGAGCCATGCCAGCCCGGCTACCACGATGATCATGAGGATCCACTGCACCACAGTTACGAGTTTCCACCAGCCAGTACCGTGGTGTACTCCCAGATCGGTGGAAGCGACGGCCCGGTCGATGTCGTCGGGAAGGTCTGTGCGATGAGACAGCGATGCCGCACGCACCACATCGGCCCAGGAGCGCGGAAGTCCCTCGGATGCTTCCGATGCCAACGACCGCACTGCTGTATCAATCTTGGCTCCAGCTACCCCGACTCGCGCCGTCAAAGCGCTGCGCTGTACATCAGTGGGTTCAGTGCTACGTGCCCGCCCCTTCTTCCGTGTGGAGCCCAAGTCCAGATGCAACCGATGCAGCGGGTCCGGGCGAAGCCTCGATACCCACGCTGTCACCGGCCAGCCGGTAGCCCGATGTCCCCTCCTGCGATAGGCCTCCCGAGTCGCTTCGACGACGGGTTCAACACCGCCGGCGGTGCACAAAGCCGCAATCAACTGATCGACCGAATCCTGACTCACCTGGCCTGCCGCGTCTCCAGTTGCCTCCGCCAGGCGTTGCGAGACATTATCGAGGTCGGCGTGCAGTCGGGCCACTTGGGCCTTCTTAGCGCGCACAGCGCGAGCCAGTGCCACGCGCATGTCATCTACGCCCTCACCGGTAGTTGCGGAAATCGCCATCATCTTGGCTTTTCCTAACCCTTCAGAATCCAGTAGGCGACGAAGATCACGCAGACAGTTTTTACGCTGCTCTTTGTCGAGGTGGTCAACCTGGTTGAGAACCACCGTCATGATCTCAGAGTGGCTAGCCAACGGCGTCAGGTAGCGGGTGTGCAAGGCGGCATCGGCGTATTTTTGCGGGTCGACTACCCACACGATCATGTCGACCATCTCGACGAGCCGGTCGACCTCAAGGCGGTGTTCAATGCACACCGAGTCGTGGTCTGGCAGGTCAAGTAGCACCAAGCCATCGAGAGTATCCCCGCTACCCATGTGGTGACGACGAGGAACGTTGAGCCAATCCAACAGGGCCTCCGCCGATTCCGTTCCCCATACCGCAGCGGTGGCTTTAGACGTCGTCGGACGCCGTACCCCAGGATCGGTTAGTTCTGCACTTGCCAAGGCATTGAACGTCGAGGACTTCCCTGACCCCGTCGCGCCAGCAAGAGCAATGACGGTGTGATCTCCGCCAATTCGGCAGCGCTGGTCGGCCCGTTCCACAACGACGCGAGCCTGAACCACGACGTCGTCAGGGATGCGTCCTTCAGACAGGTCCACCGCTCGGGACAGCAGATCAATGCGTTCGGCAAGGTCGACGCGACGTCGCCTCATCGTTCCTCCTGGCAAGGCTCAGGATCCAGAACGGCCGCCGGTTTAACGATCTCAGCGTCAAGGACCGGCATGTCCGCTTGTACCTGCCCTATTTCGCGAGCCTGGGATGCCTCAACCTCGGGATCCTCACGACGTGTTCGAATCGTCACCTGGTCGCTGAGAGGCTCTGGCGCATCTTGAGCCTGTCGGATCTCCTCGATCGAGGCGCGAATTCGGCTCGGAACCTCGGTATCGACTCCCGAGGAGTCAAGAACAGCCCGGTACCGCGTCACCTCATTGGCCAGCAAGCCCTCGACCCGTGCGTCAAGCTGGTTCTTAGCAGCTTTCGCCAGGCGCCGTACCGCGTCGTCACCAAAGAGCGCCTCTAACAGACGCTGGGCGACGATAGCTGATCCCCCGGCGATCCCAGCTTCGGCCCCCGATAATCCGCCGGTGTGAGCGAAGACGACGAGCATCAGTGCAACTGAAACACCATTGACGCCGAAAGCCATGAATCGCGCCTTAGAGCGTTTGTTCATGCCCTCCCCAGCCACGAGTTCCATGACGTCGGTCTGCCAGTCTCTCACCATCCGAGAGACGGCCTCGTCAAACCCTTGCGACGGGCGGGACAGATCCTCATCAGCCCCCTCCAGGACGCTACGCCCTGCCGGATCGGTGTGCCACACGGACTCAATCCGCTCACACCCGCCCTGGGCCTGCGCAAGAATGAGACTCTCCAAGCCAGATTCCACTGCGACGCTGACCTTCTCGACCTCCGGCGGCGCTCCTTTGAACGCCTGCACCACCCGGTCTCGGAACCAGGAAACCTTCGCCTCCATAGCGCGCATGAACTCGCCAGTTCCAACGAATTCGTGCCACCGTGCCAATACTTCGCCACGCAACAGAGTGCCGTCAGCGGATTGGGCAGCAATCGACCTGTAGGACTCAGCCATGATCGACTGGGCATCCTCGTATAGTCGCGATGCCGCAACCGCCTGCGCTTCCAAGCCTGCAGCGACGTAAGAGGCCCTCTCACACACTGAACCGATCGCTCCAGACAACGTGGAAGCGATAACCTCGCGTCGCTTCTGCTGATTCTGGGCCAAGCTCGACAAGAAGAACCGCAGAGGGGCGACGGCCTGGTCAGGGAGCGCACCTTCAGCGTTCGTCTTGGTCTCCGGGACAGCAAAAAGCGGGGAATCAGCCAGGCCACGCTCCGTCATGAGTCGGCCGAGGTCCGCCGGTACCTCTCTCATGGCTTCCACAGGAACGCGGTCACACACCACCGCGATCGACGCGTGCCTCTCTTGAGCCTCGTTGAGGAAATCCCACGGCACAGCGTCAGCGTAGCGGGCTGCTGAGGTGACAAAGACCCACAAATCCGCGGCCTGGAGCAACTGAGCCGCCAGATCACGATTGCGGGTCACCACAGAGTCGATGTCCGGGGCATCGAGGATGGCCAAACCTCGCGGAATGTCTGGCTCCGCTACGAGTTGCAAACTCGACGCGTCGTTACTGGCCACCTGCGAGCGCACCAGGGTAGGCAGCACTCGGTCTCCGTCGAACCAGAAAGCGTCATCGGGGTGGTGAACGAGAACGGGCGATGTTGTGGTGGGACGGATAACCCCCGGTTGCGTCACCATATGGCCCACTAAAGAGTTCACCAGGGTTGATTTACCAGCCCCGGTCGACCCTCCTACCACCGCCAGAAGCGGCGCATCAATAGTCTCTAAGCGCGGCAAAATATAGTCGTTAAGCTGGTTAGCGATGCGTCGTGCCAGCCCGGCCTGAGTAATAGCCTCCGGCAAATCCAAGGGGAACTGGGCCTGACGCAGGTTGTGCCGCAGATCGGTCAACGACAGCAGTATCTGCTCAGTGTTCATGGTGATCCTTCCTGGTCACTCGTCAGGCCTGTGGCGGCGCCCACTGCAACTCGTTGTTGACCGGCTGGTTGCGACGTCGCTTGAGGAATGCGAACAGTCTCGGTTTCGACAATTTGGCGCCTCGGGCGACGGTGATAGCCGCAGGGCGCAGCACATTCATGCGGTTGATGAGCTCGATCTGACGCGGACCAGGATCATCGTCCAACCCACGCACAATGGCGTCACGAAGATAAGCGAGATCTGTCCCAACGCGCAGGAACTCTAACGTGTGCCACCACCGGCGCGGCCCCTGGCTGAGAGCCACCAACGCCGCCCATTGGCGACGCCTCAGGGCCGAAAGAGTATCCGCGTCAGAGTTTGGCAGCCATCCGCCCTTGACATAATCCTCGAGTCGATATCGGATCATCCTGCCCTCGCGCACCGTGCGGACGACCAAGAAAACCACAACGGAAGCGACGATACCGAGGGCGACAAACCACAATTTCTTAAGGATCGCCATCGGCAAAACCGAGGAGAACCCATTAAAAAGCATGTGGCCCACTACAGCCATAACGAACCCCGTCGTCGGAGCGAAAATCCTCACAAGTCGACTTCGTGACCTCAGCCCAAGGGCCAGACCGATACCCGTCATGCTGGTGAACAGCGGATGCCCAAACGAGGCATACACTCCCCGCAACAGCACCAGCTCCATCACGGCCTGCTTCGGGTCCCCAGCCGAAGCCGTCACACGGGCGTAGTTATCTGCACGGGCGTAGTACATAATGTTCTCGACAAAGGCGAAACCAATTGCCGAGAGCCCGGCCATGCTCACCGTCTGAACTACCGAGGTCATCCGTCGCCCCATGCCGATGGCCAGCGCGAAAAGCACAAGCGCCTTGCATGATTCCTCAACAAAGGGAGCCGAATACACTGCCGGACCGGCGCCCGATGCTGGATCAACCCCACCTGTCACCGAGAGCATCCCGGCCATCCACGTGTTCACGTGCATGCTAATCCAGGTCGCGACGCACGCTCCCCAACAAAAGCAGAGAAACCACACGTGCAGGTGCCGGGTTCTGAATCGATCAAGAAAAATAAAGATCGCTGACCACACAGCAGCCGTCGGCCACGCGTAGTGGAAGGCCAGCTTCAAGGACTGGTTGGTGATCCCCGGGATGACACCCTTCTGACCTTGCTGCTCGACCTCAGTATCGGCATGCACGATGACGTAGGTGTGGACCATGCAGGCCGCTGAGATCAGCACTAACGCAAGCAACACCCAGAACCACGGATTACGCAACGCACGCTGCCACCAGGGACGACGCGCAATGGGCGTGGGGGCAACGTACGACATAGTTGAAAGACTACCGGCCGCCCGGGACACTTTCCGATGCGCCAAGTCCTCGCCCGGCGAAACACGGGAAGACACGGTGGCGGCCCGGGTGGGAATCGAACCCACGCGCGACAGATTAGAAGGCTGCTGCTCTATCCGCTGAGCTACCGGGCCATATTCGACATACTATCGGGGTTCGGCCTTGATGGCCCAGCCGGCCCCAACCAGTAGCGAACATGCCTGCATGCATTTGTTCGGCATCCTAGCCTGTCCCCGTGACTGATTCGACGCACGCAGATCCCGCCACCCCACCGGTGAAGTGGTCGTCGATCATCGTTTCGGCCTACCTACCGACGCTGATGTCCTCCCTGGGCTACGGCGCAGTGATTCCGCTCATCCCACTCACCGCAGTACATATCGGAGCATCGGCAGCCCTCGCTGCCGCAATTGCCGCGCTTGTCGGTATCGGCCAAATCATCGGAGATGTGCCTGCCGGATGGCTCGTAACAAAGATCGGTGAGAAATGGTCTCTAGTGATAGCCATGCTCATTGACGCGGTTGCGCTTGTGTCCATGGGGCTGGTGCACCACCTTGGTTTGCTAGCTGTCGCGGTCTTTGTCAACGGCATGGCCGGCGCCGTGTACGGCATTGCCCGACAGAATTACCTGACGGTAGCGATCCCATACCGATACCGAGCTCGCGCGCTGTCCACCCTCGGCGGAGTGTTCCGGGTGGGTTGGTTTGTCGGCCCCATGGCGGGATCGTGGATTCTCCGCGAAGCCTCCATGTCATGGGCATACGGATTTGCATCCGTTGCCAGTGTTCTCGCCGCTGCCGTGACCACCGTCATGCCCGACCTTCCCCCAGTCGATGTCCCACAAACTGCCGTTGACGATGCCCCCACCAAGATCTCGACGTGGACGATAGCCAAACAGAACTCCAAGGTCCTGTGGACGACGGGGTTGGGAGTGACAGCTCTCATGGTCGTTCGGTCCGCGCGACGCTCCCTACTCCCGTTGTGGTGCCACGCCAACGGTCTTTCCCCAGCCACCACGGACCTTATCTATGCCTGGTCGATGGCTGCTGACGTCCTACTCTTCCTGCCCGGCGGAGCCCTCATGGACAGATTCGGACGCTGGTGGGTGGCAGTGCCGTCAATCTTCATCCAGGCCCTTGCACTCCTCACCTTGCCGCTAGCCCATACAGCGACGACTATCGGCATCGTCGCCCTCGCCATCGGTATTGGCAACGGCGCGAGTTCCGGCATCGTCATGACGCTGGGATCCGATGCCTCTCCCAATATCGGACGCCCACAGTTCTTGGCAACGTGGCGACTCCTCTCCGATACTGGCTCAGCAATGGGACCAATCGTGGTCACCCTTGTCACCCTAGCCTGGCCATTGTCGGCCGCCAGCATCGTGATGTCGATCATCGGCCTGGTCGGCAGCTACTGGATGGGGCGCTGGGTGCCGCACGGCAAACGCTAATTGACGCCGTCCTCGCCCACCCGCTGTCCTAACTACCGACTAGGCTGTGATGCCGTGAAAGACATGCTGGTGTGGATCGATTGCGAGATGACCGGGCTCGACCTGGCCCACGACGGGCTCATCGAGGTGGCCGCACTGGTCACCGATGGACAGCTCAACGTTCAAGGTGAGGGGGTGGACGTCATCATCAAGCCCGAGCCCCAGTGGCTCGATCACATGAATGATTTCGTGCGCAACATGCACACCACATCCGGCCTTCTTGCGGAGCTCGACAAGGGACTGACGATGGCGCAGGCCCAGGATCAGGTGCTCGACTACATCCGTACCTACGTCCCACAGGCTGGTAAGGCGCCGTTAGCTGGCAACACCATAGGCACCGACCGCTCCTTCCTGGCCAAGGACATGCCTAAACTCGAGTCCTACGTGCACTACCGCAACGTCGACGTCTCCTCCATCAAGGAACTGGCACGACGCTGGTACCCGCGCGCATTCGGACACTCCCCGGAGAAGCAGGGCAACCACCGAGCGCTCGCTGACATCCAGGAGTCCATTGAGGAGCTCATGTACTGGCGCGAGGTCCTTATGGTTCCTTCCCCTGGGCCGGAAACCACGCGTTGTGATGAGATCGCGGCCAAGTATCAGGGCTTCCTCACCGGGGCTGGGAGAGACTGACGCCGGCGGGCGAGAAAGTCAAAGTTGCATTTCTGTTTCAGAAACAGATACCCTTCACGGGTTGCCTGAGAGAGGCACGTGGTGGCTATAGCTCAGTCGGTAGAGCACCTGGTTGTGGTCCAGGGGGTCGCGGGTTCAAGTCCCGTTAGCCACCCCATTCTTTGAGAAGGGGGAGGCGACTCCCCCTTAACCCCCTCGAGCGGGTCAAGTACCCAGGTCCCGGCTCGTTTATTTCTGGCTTACTCCTCAGCTCGCCCGACCCCACCCACGACCTTGACGTCAGTGAGGGCACGTGCCGCAATCATCGTCTCCTCGTAGCACGACGCTTTACCCAACATCGTCCAAAAATGGCCAGAGGGCGTCCACGATGTGGAACATGAGATTGTTGACCATTCTCAACCCCTTCGGCGGGACACAATGCTCCCCATGACCGTGAAGAATCAGCATTCCGCCGCTGAAGAGCAACACCTCCGGCGAAGCCTCAGCAATAGGCACATCCAACTTATTGCCATTAGCGGCGCCATAGGTACCGGCCTGTTTATGGGCTCCGGCAAATCCATCAGCACTGCCGGTCCGAGCATCGTGGTGGCCTACCTCGTTATCGGCGCAATGCTCTTCTTCGTCATGCGTGCCATGGGCGAGTTGTTGCTGCACAACCTGCAATGGAAGTCTTTTCAGGATTTTGCCGCTGACCTCCTCGGCCCGTGGGCAGGATTCTTTCTGGGATGGACGTATTGGTTGTGCTGGGTCGTCACAGGCATGGCCGACGTCATCGCCATCACCTCGTATTGGAGTTTCTGGACTCACGACCGCGCTTGGGCCTTCATCCTCACCGCGACGACGCTTCTCCTGCTCCTCGCCCTCAACCTCTTAACGGTAAAACTTTTCGGCGAGCTGGAGTTCTGGTTTGCCCTTATCAAGATCGTCGCGATCCTCACCCTCATTGCGGTGGCAATTGTGCTCATCGTCATGGGATTTACCTCAGCCAGCGGATATAAGGCGTCGGTGTCGAATCTGTGGTCCTACGGTGGCTTCGCTCCACGTGGCTGGAGCGGATTCTTCGGCGGCTTCCAGATCGCAGTCTTTGCCTACGTCGGTATTGAGCTGGTCGGCACCACCTCTGCTGAGACCGCCAATCCCCCAAAGACGATGCCTAAGGCCATCAACGCTGTGCCGGTCCGTGTTCTCGTGTTCTATGTGGCAGCTCTACTCGCCATGATGTGCGTTACCCCATGGAATCTCATCCAGACCGATTCCTCCCCCTTCGTGCAAATGTTCGGGCTCATTGGATTTACCGCAGCCGCTGGCATCATGAACTTCGTCGTCCTCACCTCAGCGGCCTCGAGCGCCAACTCAGGCGTCTACTCAACGTCTCGCATGCTCTACGGCCTAGCCCACAAGGGCATGGCGCCCCGCGCGTTCGGCAAGCTATCCCGCCACGGTGTCCCCGGCTGGGGACTGTTCTGCACCATCATCCTCATCGGATCGGCCCTCATCCTCGCCGCGAAAGACTCGGTCATGGGAGCATTCACACTCGTTACGACGGTGTCGGCGGTGCTGTTCGTCTTCGTATGGAGCATGATCCTCATCAGCCATATCGTCCACGTACGACGCAACCCTCAAGCTCATGCCAAGTCGATCTATCCGATGCCCGGCGCCAGTTTCATGCCGTGGGTCGTACTCGCTTTCTTCGTCTTTGTCATTGTCCTTCTCACTGGAGCTGACGACACACTTCAAGCCTTGCTTGCTGCTCCTATCTGGTTCGTCGTGTTGGGGATCGTGTGGGCAATCGTTCGGCGCCGCTCCCACCATGACGACCTCGAGACCGACCTGCCAGCCGACTAGACCCCCAACTCCAGCCGCTACAGTAAGTACGGTCGAATCCGGTCATTGCGGGGGTAAATCATGTCCGACGAGGGCGTCATGGGCAAATCGACGACGAAGCGCGTCGGTAGCCACTACGTTCTCGACGATGTGCTTGGACGCGGTTCCATGGGCACGGTGTGGCGCGGCCATGACCTCAATGACGGATCCCCCTGTGCCATCAAGATTCTCAACCCAACCCTGACGACGGATAAGGGCGCAACCCGACGCTTCATCGATGAGCGTGACATCTTCATGTCCGTCGACGATGACGCCGTCGTCCGGGTCACTGACATGGTCGTCGAGTCCTCAACGTTTGCCATCGTCATGGAATTGGTTGACGGCCCGGATCTCGCGCAAGTCCTGAAATCCCTTCCGGATCATCGCCTGGACCAGGGCACGGCGGTCTCCCTGGGAATCGAGGTTTGCCAGGCTCTCGCCGCAATTCACCGCGTCGGTATTCGGCATCTCGACATCAAACCAGCGAATATCCTCATTGAGGATCCTGAGAATGTCAGCGGGGCGCGGATTACCGATTTCGGCGTCTCCGAAGCGGTCGCCTTTCATGGCCCGCGCGAAGTCGTTGGTACCCCTTATTACCAGGCTCCTGAAGTTGCAGCTGGTTGGACGCCGACGGCCGCCAGCGATCTGTACTCATTTGGTGTGACCTTATACGAGATACTCGCTGGCCACATGCCGTTTCAGGCTAATTCAGCCGGAAATCTTCTCCGCAATCAGCCTCCACCAGCCATCCCCGGCGTCGATCCACGGCTGTGGAACACCATACTGACGTGCCTGGCTCCCGATCCTTCTCAGCGTCCCGACAGTGCTGAAGTGTTGGCCTCTGAGCTGCGTTCGTGGCGCAACGGTGAGCAACCGGTACGACTCGTCAGTCGACGGTCCCAGCCTGTCCGACCCACTCCACAACCTATGCCCAGGCCACGACTGGTACGGTCGGCACCGTCAGCGATAAGCGGAGCTACTCCCCCGGCACCGTCGGCGACATCTGTCGCTACACAACAGCGCGGCAGTGGGTGGGTTATTGCTCTGTTAGCTGTGCTGGTACTGGTTGGAGCCGGGGTGTTCTTCTACGTCAAGGGGATGCCCGGATCTCATTCGGATGCCGCTCCTCAACCAACCCAGGCACCAATCTCTACCTCTACGCCAGAGGTCAGGCCAACGCGAACTGTGACGGCTCATGCCACGGTGACAACGATGAGTTCTCCCATACAGATCCAGCTTCCTGGCGGGGCGGTGGAGTGTGGACAAGGGGCCTGGATCGCAAATCCTCGCACCACCTGTCCTCTGGCATTGGAAGTGGTGCGGTCTGTGCCAGCAAACCATCCGGCAAGCTTCGCCATTGACGCGCAGGATCCAAGAACAGGAAAATCACGACACTTTTCCTGCAATACCGTCGGGCAATACGTCGACTGTGGCAGCCAGGATCTCGAGGTCTATCTCGTCATACCCGGATGATAGGTCACTGGCATAGTGATGATAGCTGGCCTACTGTGAAATACTTCTGCCTATGAGACGGCGAACAATCATCGCAGCCGGTTTGAGCATGCCGCTTACTGGATGCGTCTCTCAAGATTCCCAGCCCAAGGAGCCACCGTCCACCACGGTTACGGCATCACCGACTCCTTCTGGCACCTCGACGTCATCCTCGGCAAGCCCGACGTCGGCTCCATCTCACGCCTCAACGGCTACCTCCAGGCCGACCCCAATCCGCATGAATCCGCGAGTTGTCGAAATCGCCAAGAAATTGTCTCCCGAGCAACGCGCCGGCCAATGCATTCTTGTCGGCGTAGTGCCATCAGACTCCCCCGAATACATCACCAACCTCATTGACACCCAGTGCTTAGCCGGAATCTTCCTGCTAGGACACTGGACGAGCAGGTCCAAGCTTGAGGCCATGCTCAGCGCTGTTAATCACGTCAGCCCGCAGGGCATCAAACCTATTGTCGCAACTGACCACGAAGGTGGCGAAATCCAGAACATCCGGGTGCCAGGAGTCGATCACCTGCCGAGTCAGGAAGCTCTGGCCCGGATGTCCCCGGCCAAGGTGCAAGCAGTCGTAACGACCGGTGCTCGTCAACTCGCCAAACTCGGCGTCCATATGGTCTTCTCCCCCGTGGCTGGCGTCATCGACCCTCGCCTTGGGGTACGTAATAAGCCAATTGCCAAGCATCATCGTGGTTTCGGAACCGATCCGCACCTCTGCGGGCAATACTCGGCAGCCGTCGTTGCGGGACACCGCAAAGCGGGGATCATTTCGACCACTAAGCATTTTCCTGGCATCGGACGGATCACGGAGGATACTGACTTCAAATCCGCCGGGATTACTGACGACAAGACCACCCGCCACGACCGATATCTTGAGTCTTTCCGGATGGCCTTTGACGCTGGATCTGAAGCCGTCATGATCGCATCCGCGTACTACTCAAAGATCGATCCCGGCACCCTCGGGTTATTTTCATCAAAGATTATGACAGATATGCTGCGCGGAGACTTCGGTTATCAGGGACTCATCGTGTCCGACGACCTGGGGAGTTCAGTCTCAGTATTCTCAGTCGATGGTGGTCATCGGGCAAGCAAATTCGTCTCTGCCGGCGGCGATCTAGCTATCACAGCTGACCCCCTTCTGGCAGGCCCCATGATTCGCGCGTTGACGTCGACCGCGACGTCCGCGTCCGGTAAGAAGCGTCTTGTTGACGCTGCTAGCCATGTCATCAATGTCAAATTGGCGCATTCATTGACGAAGTGAGGGGAGAACGAATCATGACTGACGATGGATCCAGCAAAGAGAAGTACCCAGACGATTCACACTCTGGCTACAATGACGCCGAATTGACCCCCGAGCAGCCCGATTCGAATAGTGGTCAGGCGCGAGATGACGAGCCAGCCCAGGAACTCTCGCAGGATCGCGAGGCTACGCAGCAATTCTCGACGAATCCTGACGATTACGACAATCAGCAGTATCCGCAGCAAAGCGATTATCAGAACGCCCAGTACCCACAAGACTGGAACCAATACCCCCAGAGCGGCGATGGTTGGGGAAGCGAGAGTACTGCCCCCCGGATGGAGCCAGCCAGCAGGCCAGTATGAAGGCTGGAATGGCCAGTATCCCCAGCAAGGCTGGGACGGACAAAACCCCCAGCAGGGGTGGGACCCCACCCAGTATCCACAGCAAGGGTGGCAAACCGGCCAGAACCCGCAAGGATGGGATAGCCACCAGGGCTGGGACCCCAACCTTCAGGGCTGGGACGGCCAGCCCGGAGCACAGATCGATGACGTCCAAAGCACTCCCGCGGCTGCTATCGGCCAGGGTGACGTCGATAATCTCCAAAACGACCCAAACTATTACTTCGACAGCAATGGTGAACGTGGGCCTGGCTGGTACGGCCCATCTGGAGCGTTCTTCCCTGCCACGCAGGCATATGAGCCTAACGCACAGCCAGATCTCAGCTACATGGCTGAGGGAACACCCGCAGGTACAACCGGCACCGACCATGAGCACATCAGCGAACCGGTCGGCGGGATCCCATTCAGCGATGCTCCCCAACCTACACGCAAAAGTCAATACTGGATTATTGCCGTTGCAGCAATTCTCGTCGTTGCCATCGGTGCCGGAGTATTCTTTTATCTGAGGTCCAAGTCGGGTGCGACGAAAGCTGTTCCTGCAACAGCATCGAAGCCGGCCGCCTCGGCCTCAAAGTCCCCTACCCCTGAGGTCACGGTCACCTCGACATCGACGGCCACTGCCGGCGCTACAAGTGTCGCTCCTGCTTCCGCCACACCGATGCCGAGCGTTCCCAACGATGCCTCGACTACCCCGTCTCCTGACCTCGTCCGTCAGCTATTTAATGCCCCGGACGCGCAAGTGCAGTGGGTCAGCCTGGCTGCCGATGGACAAAACGCTGCTGTTGCCTATGCGTCTACATTTAATATTAACGGTAAATCCGCCGGTCCCAATGGCGGACACCTGGTAATGAGGAAAAATGGAAGTCATTGGGAGCCTCTCTCCCAGGGCGGTGTCATTGTCGATGATAATGACTGCGATGCAATGCTCAAGACCCTGGGAGATAAGGCAGCTGTTGCAGCCAGCCAGGTCATGAACAATAAACAGTGCGATGCCGCCATCGTGTACGACTTGGCTAAGGCGAGCCCCATCCGTCTTGGCGAAATGGCAGGTGTTGGACCTCTTAACTTAGACAAGAGCACCTCCGAACTTGCCAGTACAATCCACGTTATTCCGGACGGCGTCGGTGACGGTTGCACGCGAAACCCAACGGCATATAGCCGATACGGCGATCTCCTCGGTGGTGTCTGGACCCAGGGCGGTAAGGCACAAGCATACCTCTTTACCGGGGGCAACAACGCCACCTCAAATGGAGCACGCATTGGAATTACAGAGGCACAACTGCGGTCTGACTATTCTAAACTCAAACTGACCGACGTCAGCACGGAGTTCTCAGGAATCAAGCTGGGCTTTCAGAAGGCCCTCGCATATTCGTATCACGGCAAAGAAATCGATTACCTCTTTAACGGTGGCAAGGTTGTCGCCTACATGATTAGGAATTCTGACTTCAGCCCAACAACGTGTTGATAACCAGATTCAAGCAATGACGTGGCTTCCTGTTGAGAGGAAGCCACGTCATTGCTTATGAGATCCTATGAACTCTGCAGGCATCACAACATACATGCGTCACGGACAAGGTCACGAACTCAGTGTTGGGTGGTTGGTGCGGGTGTGTCGTCGGGTGGGGTTTGTGGTGGTGTCGTATCGTGGTAGGCGTGTGGTTATGTTGCGTGTCGACCAGACTCTAGGTTGTTGTGGCTAGCCGGCCCTGGTGTGCATGGTTGGTCCACATACTTTGATTGTGATGGTTTCTGGTCGTAGTGCTAGCGCGCCGAGCAGTTAGTGTTGGTGTGGTGGTTTCAGTGAGTGTTAGGACACGCTAGCCATGCCTCCCACGTGGCATGGTTACATAATCTGGTGGTGTGGTGTCAGGCCACACTCGTATTCCCCTACACCCGGGCCTGGTTATGTCTAGCAATAATGCGACCTATAGTCTGGCTGGGGCCTGGGCGTGTGGGTATGCGTGTGTGGGTGTATCACCCCTCCAGCCAGTCTGGCTGGAGGGGTGATACACCCACACACGCATACTCCTTCCCCCCTGGGGGAAGGAACAGTATAAGTATTCCGGCAGCGTCTTACTCTCCCACACGATCCCTCGTGCAGTACCATCAGCGTTGGAAGGCTTAACGACCGGGTTCGGAATGGGACCGGGTGTTTCCCTTCCACTATGGCCACCGGAAAACCTGAAAACCATACAGTAGAACACATACATTAAACGGCGCAACCCGTGAAGGGGCTGGGAGCCGTATAGTGGATACGAGTCACGCGCACACACGCGTATGGTGTTAATGAAAGTCCTCGGTCTATTAGTACCAGTCAGCTCCACACCTTACGATGCGTCCACGTCTGGCCTATCAACCCGATCATCTCTCGGGGACCTTACCAGGAACACTCCTGTGGGAACCCTTATCTTGAAGCGTGCTTCCCGCTTAGATGCTTTCAGCGGTTATCACAACCCGACGTAGCCAACCAGCCATGCTCTTGGCAGAACAACTGGCACACCAGAGGTCAGTCCGTCTCGGTCCTCTCGTACTAAAGACAGCCCTTCTCAAGATTCCTCCGCGCGCAGCGGATAGGGACCGAACTGTCTCACGACGTTCTGAACCCAGCTCGCGTGCCGCTTTAATGGGCGAACAGCCCAACCCTTGGGACCGACTCCAGCCCCAGGATGCGACGAGCCGACATCGAGGTGCCAAACCATGCCGTCGCTATGAGCGCTCGGGCAAGATCAGCCTGTTATCCCCGGGGTACCTTTTATCCGTTGAGTGACGGCGCATCCACAAGCCACCGTCAGATCACTAGTCCCGACTTTCGTCCCTGCTCGACCTGTCAGTCTCACAGTCAAGCCCCCTTGTGCACTTACACTCACCACCTGATTACCAACCAGGCTGAGGGAACCTTTGGGCGCCTCCGTTACCCTTTAGGAGGCGACCGCCCCAGTCAAACTACCCATCAGGCACTGTCCTTGAACCGGATCACGGTCCACAGTGAGATAACCAGAACAATCAGAGTGGTATTTCACCAACGACTCCACCACCACTAGCGTGGCCGCATCAACGTCTCCCACCTATCCTACACAAACCGTCCCAATCACCAATACCAAACTATAGTAAAGGTCCCGGGGTCTTTCCGTCCTGCTGCGCGTAACGAGCATCTTTACTCGTAATGCAATTTCACCGAGTTCATGGTGGAGACAGTAGGGAAATCGTTACTCCATTCGTGCAGGTCGGAACTTACCCGACAAGGAATTTCGCTACCTTAGGATGGTTATAGTTACCACCGCCGTTTACTGGGGCTTAAGTTCACCGCTACGCATACACTCACAGTTCCCCTTAACCTTCCAGCACCGGGCAGGAGTCAGTCCGTATACATCGTCTTACGACTTCGCACGGACCTGTGTTTTTGGTAAACAGTCGTTTCCCCCTGGACTCTGCGCCCCTCACCGCCACCACACCGCACGGGTGCACGACAGCTCAGGTCCCCCTTATCCCAAAGTTACGGGGGCATTTTGCCGAGTTCCTTCACCACGATTCACTCGATCGCCTCGGTATACTCTACCTATCCACCAGTGTCGGTTTAGGGTACGGGCGGACCCGCCACCTCGCTCACGAAGCTTTTCTCGACAGTACAGGATCACTCACTCACCCACAACCATGGGCTCCCCATCATGCCTCAACCTTCACGCCCAGCGGATTTACCTACCAGACAGTCCACACACTTAGCCCCGGACAACCATCACCGGGGATGAGCTACCTCACTGCGTCCCTCCGCAGCTTGCCTACTACATGATCGGTTCACACACTCACCCACCCCAGAAGCATCAAAAACACTCCCAAGACAAGCTCACATGCTTAGCATCACACACCTCGACACGGACGGTGACAAGCCGGTACCAGAATATCAACTGGTTACCCATCGACTACGCCTGTCGGCCTCGCCTTAGGACCCGACTCACCCAGGGCAGACAAACTTGACCCTGGAACCCTTGGATAATCGGCGGACGGGATTCCCACCCGTCACACGCTACTCATGCCTGCATTCTCACTCGCATCAACTCCACCACACAGTCACCCGGCAGCTTCACCACTGACACGACGCTCCCCTACCCAACCACACAGGTTGCCACAGCTTCGGCGGATAACTTAAGCCCCGCTACATTATCGGCGCGGAATCACTTGACCAGTGAGCTATTACGCACTCTTTCAAGGATGGCTGCTTCCAAGCCAACCTCCTGGTTGTCTACGCAACTCCACATCCTTTCCCACTGAGTCACCACTTAGGGGCCTTAGCTGATGATCTGGGCTGTTTCCCTCTCGACGACGAAGCTTATCCCCCGCCGTCTCACTGCCACGCTACACTTGCCAGCATTCGGAGTTTGGCTGATTTCGGTAAGCCGATAAGCCCCCTAGACCATCCAGTGCTCTACCTCCAACAAGAACCACGCAACGCTGCACCTAAATGCATTTCGGGGAGAACCAGCTATCACGGTGTTTGATTGGCCTTTCACCCCTATCCACAACTCATCCCCTCCATTTTCAACTGAAGTGGGTTCGGACCTCCACGACGTCTTACCGACGCTTCATCCTGGCCATGGATAGATCACACCGCTTCGGGTCTAGAACACGCGACTCACGCCCTTATCGGACTCGCTTTCGCTACGACTCCCCCACCACGGGTTAACCTCGCCACGCATCACTAACTCGCAGGCTCATTCTTCAAAAGGCACGCCATCACCACACAGGCTCTGACGGCTTGCATGCGACCGGTTTCAGGAACTCTTTCACTCCCCTCCCGGGGTACTTTTCACCCTTCCCTCACGGTACTCATCCACTATCGGTCACCAAGGAGTATTTAGGCTTGACGGGTGGTCCCGCCAGATTCACGCGAAATTCCACGAGTCCCACGCTACTCGGGGCAACCCCACACCAGTGCCACGCTTACAGTTACAGGACTCTCACCCACTCCGGTACGCCTTCCCAGACGCTTCACCTTCACGCAACATTTCTCACTGGCCAATCCTGCGGCAGCAGAACCACAAGGCCCCCACAACCCCGCACATGCAACACCTGCCGGCTTGAACACACACACGGTTTAGCCTCCTCCGCTTTCGCTCGCCACTACTCACGGAATCACACTTGTTTTCTCTTCCTACGGGTACTAAGATGTTTCACTTCCCCGCGTTACCACCCACACCCCTATACATTCAGGGCAGGGCCACCGGACACTACTCCGGACATTCCAGGTTTCCCCATTCGGACACCCCCGGATCACAGCTCGCTCACCAACTCCCCAGGGCTTATCGCAGGTCACAACGTCCTTCATCGGCTCTTGGTGCCAAGGCATCCACCGATCGCACTACACAACTTTGCACAACACCACGTCGCACAAACACATACAACAATAAAGATACTCGCATCCACTATACAGTTCTCAACCACCACACGAACACCACACCACGCACACACGCACGCAACACAGCACCGCACAGGCCACCACACATGTGATACCCCACAACCCAACAGCATGCCCTCAACCCCACCCATCACAGGCAGGACGCCAACATTCCACTCACAAAAACTCCTTAGAAAGGAGGTGATCCAGCCGCACCTTCCGGTACGGCTACCTTGTTACGACTTAGTCCTAATCACCAGTCCCACCTTCGACGGCTCCCCCACAACGGTTAGGCCACCGGCTTCGGGTGTTACCAACTTTCATGACTTGACGGGCGGTGTGTACAAGCCCCGGGAACGTATTCACCGCAGCGTTGCTGATCTGCGATTACTAGCGACTCCGACTTCATGAGGTCGAGTTGCAGACCCCAATCCGAACTGAGACCGGCTTTCCGAGATTCGCTCACCCTCACAGGCTCGCCACTCTCTGTACCAGCCATTGTAGCATGCGTGAAGCCCTGGACATAAGGGGCATGATGACTTGACGTCATCCCCACCTTCCTCCGAGTTGACCCCGGCGGTCTCCACTGAGTCCCCACCATAACGTGCTGGCAACAGTGAACAAGGGTTGCGCTCGTTGCGGGACTTAACCCAACATCTCACGACACGAGCTGACGACAGCCATGCACCACCTGTGAACCGACCCCAAAAGAGGCACACCCATCTCTGAGCACTCCCGATCCATGTCAAACCCAGGTAAGGTTCTACGCGTTGCATCGAATTAATCCGCATGCTCCGCCGCTTGTGCGGGGCCCCGTCAATTCCTTTGAGTTTTAGCCTTGCGGCCGTACTCCCCAGGCGGGGTACTTAAAGCGTTAGCTACGGCACGGAACCCGTGGAATGGACCCCACACCTAGTACCCACCGTTTACAGCGTGGACTACCAGGGTATCTAAGCCTGTTCGCTCCCCACGCTTTCGCTCCTCAGCGTCAGGAAAGGCCCAGAGAACCGCCTTCGCCACTGGTGTTCCTCCTGATATCTGCGCATTCCACCGCTCCACCAGGAATTCCATTCTCCCCTACCTTCCTCAAGTCAACCCGTATCGAAAGCACGCTCAGGGTTAAGCCCCAAGATTACACTTCCGACGCGATCAACCACCTACGAGCCCTTTACGCCCAATAAATCCGGACAACGCTCGCACCCTACGTATCACCGCGGCTGCTGGCACGTAGTTAGCCGGTGCTTCTTTACCCATTACCGTCACTCACGCTTCGTCACAGGCGAAAGCGGTTTACAACCCGAAGGCCGTCATCCCGCACGCGGCGTTGCTGCATCAGGCTTCCGCCCATTGTGCAATATTCCCCACTGCTGCCTCCCGTAGGAGTCTGGGCCGTATCTCAGTCCCAATGTGGCCGGTCACCCTCTCAGGCCGGCTACCCGTCAAAGCCTTGGTAAGCCACTACCCCACCAACAAGCTGATAAGCCGCGAGTCCATCCCCAACCGCCGAAACTTTCCAACCCCCACCATGCAGCAGGAGCTCCTATCCGGTATTAGCCCCAGTTTCCTGAAGTTATCCCAAAGTCAAGGGCAGGTTACTCACGTGTTACTCACCCGTTCGCCACTCGAGCACCCCACAAAAGCAGGGCCTTTCCGTTCGACTTGCATGTGTTAAGCACGCCGCCAGCGTTCGTCCTGAGCCAGGATCAAACTCTCCAATGAAAAAATATCACCCACCCACACACGCACACACAGCACGCACACAGGCAACAGTGACACCACGAAGAATCCAATACACTAACCCCAAACACTAACCAAAAAATATTCAGTCACATGTCCAGAATCACAAAGGAATCATAAACAAATCCGACACATCCACAACAAACAGATGCATCAAAAACTATTGACTATCAAAGACACACTGTTGAGTTCTCAAACATCACACCCACCACAACAATCCCCACACAAACCATGCAGAAACCATCACAAGGCGACCCGACCAACCCTACCACACCAACCCCGAAACCACAAAACCACGATCCCAGAACCAGCCAGCAGAACCAGCCAACCACACCACCACCAAAGCAGCAGCCCGGAAAACCATACCGGAACCCTCCCCCGCCGTCAAACCCGACAAGAAAACATCCCAAACACAGCCACCACCAAGAACCACACACGCAGCCCCCAACGGCCCAACACACACTACACACACCCCCACCACCAACACAAACCCACACCCACCAACCGGCAACACCCCTAGTCAGAAAGCCTTCACCGGAAGTCACGCGACTTCGTTGGTACTGACAGATCCAGGGCCTCTAGCCGATCTGCCTGCAAACTCATCACTCCTTCATCCCCTCTCTCGAGGATTCCTCGCACCACCAAAGCCCGCGACGTTCGGGCAACACGTCGATAATGTCTCCACGCCCCCGGGGTGACGATGACGTTGAGCAGACCGGTTTCGTCCTCCAGGTTGAGGAAGGTCACTCCTCCAGCCGTCCCGGGTCGTTGACGGTGGGTTACCACCCCGGCGACCTCAATACGTCGTCTGGTCTCAACACCATCTAACCGGTCGACTTGCACCACACCCCGTCGATTAAGGGCATCTCGTACCTGGCGGACCGGGTGATCAGCCGTACTAATACCGGTAGCGCGGAGGTCGTCACCCAGTAATTCCATCTGAGTAGGTTCGGGAAGTAGAGGAGGTTGGGTGACCACCTGAACGTCCAGCTGTCCTGGGGCGACACCATTTATCTGGCCGATCTGCCACAAAGCACCGCGTCTGGAGCCAACGAGATCGTCGAAAGCACCGGCCAGAGCAAGTGCCTCGACCTCCTCACCGCTCAGATCAACCCGACGGGCAAGATCGTCGAGGCTGGCGAAAGATTCGCGCTCTCTCTCCTCAACAATCCGAGTCGCCGTCTCGATATTGATACCGGAAACATCGGAAAGTCCCAGCCTCACAGCGAAGTGGGTATCGCGACGATGATCACCATCATCACGATTAGGATCAAAGGCCCCGATCTCGGATTCGTCGTGGTCGTGGAGACACTCGTCTATCCCTGTTTCCAATTCTTCACTACCGAGCTCTTCACAGCACGCATCCAACAACTCCAGATCTGCGCCTACTGAAGACCTCGCCACATCAGGACGTCTCGTCACCACCCCATGCCGTCGGGCATCAGCTACCAAGGTTGCCGAGGAGTAGAACCCCATCGGCTGGCTGCGCAGCAGGGCCGCCAGAAAGACCGCCGGATAGTGGAGCTTGATCCAGGCCGAGGTGTAGACCAACCCGGCGAAACTCAAAGCATGAGACTCGGCAAACCCGAAATTCGCGAAAGATTCGATGCGGGCGTAGATGCCTTGGGCTGTGTCGTCGTCAATCCCATTGGCAGCCATCCCCTCGAAAAGTTTGGTACGCAGCGAGTCGATACGCTCTACCCCCCGCTTGGACCCCATAGCTCGACGTAACAGATCAGCATCGGCAGCTGTACAGTTGCCCACCGTGGTAGCCATCTGCATAAGCTGTTCTTGAAAGAGCGGAATACCCAGGGTGCGCTCGAGCACTGGCTCCAGCAGCGGGTGGGGATAGGTGACTGGTTCGACGCCAGTACGTCGACGGATGTAGGGATGTACTGCACCTCCCTGCACCGGGCCAGGACGAATAAGTCCGATTTCCACAGCTAGATCGTAGAAACAGCGCGGTTTGAGACGCGGCAGGGCACCGATCTGGGCACGGCTTTCTACCTGGAATACCCCGATGCTGTCACCGCGACACAACATGTCGTAAACCCCCGGCTCATTGCGTGGAATAGAGGCCAAAGTCCAGAAGCGTCCGCAATGCTGGGAGATGAGGTCAAAGGAAATACTCAATGCCGAGAGCATCCCCAACCCAAGCAGATCAAACTTCACCAACCCCATCCAGGCACAGTCTTCTTTGTCCCACTGCAGCACCGTGCGACCAAACATTCGAGCCGGCTCAATGGGACAGATGCGTCCTACTGGTTCTCGCGTCAGCACCATTCCAGCTGAGTGGATGCCTAGGTGACGTGGCAGACCCATTACCTGTTGGGCGAGGGTGGTGACATCATCAGGAATCTCGGGGCCATCAGGATCGTGGGGCAAGGGCGGCACCGATCGCCTCTCCATTTGACGCGACCACGCGTCTTGCTGGCCCTGGGAATAACCGAGGGCCTTAGCCATGTCACGGACAGCACTGCGTGGACGATAGGTGATGACATCGGCTACCTGGGCAGCATTGCGCCTACCGTATTTGGCGTAGACGTACTGGATGACCTCCTCGCGACGACGAGCGTCGAAGTCGACGTCGATGTCGGGTTCCTCCTCGCGTAACACCGACAGGAACCTCTCGAAAGGCAAGCCATAGAAGACCGGGTCGACGACGGTAATTCCCAGGGCATAACAGACTGCCGAAGCCGCAGCCGATCCACGTCCCTGACACAAAATTCCCTGCGACTGCGCAAACTCCACAATGTCGGAGACAATGAGGAAATATCCGGCGAAACCCCGATCCTCAATGAGGTCAAGCTCGGTAGCCAGGCGGTCCTTGGCTACCGGATCATCCCCGTAGCACGCCCGACGTCCCTCCTCTACCAAGTGACGCAGCCAGCTGATGGGAGTATGGCCGTCGGGCACTTTCTGGTCGGGCAGACGAGGACGCACCGACTTCAAGTGGAAAGCCGTCCTCTCAGCCACTGCCACCGTGTTGTCCACCGCATCTCGATGACGACTGAAAAGATCTGCCATCTCAGCGCCACTACGCAGCCGCGCCACCGGACCGGGAGGCAACCACCCGTCCATCTCGTCGAGACTGCGTCGGGCTCGCACCGCTGACAAGGCACAGGCCAACTCAAACTGCTCGGCCCCGGCGTAATGAGCAGCCGTCGTCGCCACCGTCAACAAGCTGTGACGAGAAGCTAGTTCTGCGAGGAGGTCGTTGTCGCGGGAATCAGTGGGAGCCCGGTGGTCGGTCAGTTCAACTAGGACATTGTCGATGCCAAAAAGGTCAACCAGACGACGCAGCTCCGCCTCGGCCTGCAGCATCCCCTTAACTAAGCCTTGCCTTACCGCTCCTTTGCGGCACCCGGTAAGGACAGTCCAGTGCCCGTCGGCTACCTCGGCTAGATGGTCAAGATCGTGCACCGGACGGCCCTTGCGACCTCCCTCGACCAGATAAGCATCGGTGAGAGCCTCAGCCAGACGTCGATACCCTTCCGGCCCATTGGCCAGCACGAGTAAATGACTACCCACCGGGTCGGCCACCCCGTTCTGCGGCTCAGGAACACCAATCGACAGTTCCGACCCGATGATGGTAGAAAGACCACAGGCTTCAGCAGCCTCGGCCATCCTGACTACTCCGTAGAGACCATCATGATCGGTCAAAGCCAGTCCTGATAGCCCTAGCTCTACCGCCCGAATGACGAGATCTTCGGGATTGGAAGCGCCGTCAAGGAAACTGTAAGAGGAATGGCAGTGCAATTCGGCATAGGGCACTACCGGCCCCTCCGGCCGGACTGGGTGACGGTCAAAAGGTTTGCGGACGTGACGGTAACCGACCTGGTCAGCGTGGCTCTCCTGGTGACCATGGGGAGCAGGTCTCCCAGAAATACGTCCTTCTAGTTCACGCCAAGGAATTGGCGGATTGTGATAGCTCACCGCAATCACGCCTCGTCGTATCGAGCCTCGATCCACCAGCGGTCAGCCGACCCTGCCAACACCCAGGCCTGTTGATCCTCGGTGATCAGTTGCACCCTTTCCACTGAAACGGTCGGGGTACTCCACCACCTCTGGTGTACCGGCCATGGCCCTGCCCACGCGATAACACGCCGCCGCGACGTGCCGTCGTGGAACCACCCAGGAGTAATAGTGGGCAAATCCGAGGAGGTCGTTAGAGGCATACCATCCGTCGTCTCTAACCGGGCCGGCAGGGGGCGGGAGTACACGATCCCGGGGGCCGGGCCATCTAAGTGACCGGGCCAGGGACGATCCACCGGGCGAGCATTTTCAACAACCGTCCCAAAGGGGACGAGTCGGCGTCGATCCTTGAGCATCCGGCCACCGGCGACCTCCCCCACCAAGACCCCCTCAGGGCCCAGCCTCTCCTGCAACTGAGAGATGACGTGGACGAGGTGCTCAGTGGGCCTGGCACCAAACAGCCCTTCAGCAGCTTCCCCCGCGCGATGGATGGTGGGAACGATGCGCACCGCCTGTACGCCTGATTGACAGAACTCGTCAGCACCAAACTCGTCGGTACCACGCGGAAGGTCACTAAGTTGACGCGACAATCGCGCTAGCAGATCGTCACCGCTGAACTGCCAAGGCTGACGCCAGGTGTGCTCGGAGAAACCGGTAGTAGCTCGCAACAAAATGCGGACCTGGGAGCACACCCGCCCGGTCTCTGCCAGACGTGTCATAAATTCCTCCACCACCGGACGTACCTTGGCAACAACCTGAGCACCAGAAGGCTCCGGGTCATCAAAGACGACCTCCATAGCGTCGTCATCCTGGGGACGTCGAGACGACAACATTGTGACGTCCATCCCCCGGGCCCAGTCATGAGCACGCTGACCGGCATCAGCAAACCGCTGCACGACGTGTTGACGATCTAGATCAGCGAAGGCGCCCATTGTCGTCAGACCGAGTTGGCGCAAAGTTCGCACCAATTCCCCATCGGCCCGTCCTGTGCGAGCCAACACCGAGACGTCGTAGGGAGCCAAGAAAGCTCGAGATGTTCCTGAGGCGAGAAAGACGGGGGCCCGTTTCCCCTCACCGCTATTGTCGGTAGCCGCCACCTCGGCAGCGAATAGACCGTCAGCTACCGATACCCCCACGTGGGAATATCCAATATGGGTCAAGACATTGACCATACGCTCAGCAGCAGCAACCTCATCGCCATAGAAACGAGCTACACCGCGAGCTGCTACCGCAGCCACACCTGGTCGCACTACGTGGACTGAAGGGGCCACGGACTTTTCGATCTCACGGACCACCTCGTCAAAGAGGACCTCCTCAGAGGCAGAATCGTAAGGCACCACAACGCCCTCGGGACAGCGTAACTGGGCCGCTCGCACCCGCAGGCCGGGAATCACACCTTCCTCGGCCGCACGTGCGCAACAGTCGATGACTACACCACGGTCAGCAATCATAAGCGGGGCGTCACCAGGGTGAAGCCGAGATGCGGCCACAATCCGCCACTGTGGGATCACCATCAAGAGGACCCGGACCGGAAAGGGGCTCAGTCGTTCAGCAAACATCCGCCCTCTCCTTGGCAGAGTGCACCCCAGCACTAGTGCGAACTAACCTCACTGAACGGTTGTGGTGGTGCCTGACCACCGTTACCTCAAGTTCTTGGGCTGATAGACAGCCATACCCCTGCCCGAGGCCCCGCCAACCGATCGTGCGTACATCGATTCGAGCAGCCGGATTGGGCCAGGGCCCCAGCACTACCAGAGTTGAACCTCGGGAACGCAACCGAGCTGTTAATCGTCTTCCCGCTGTTATCGGCAGCGGTGGCGGAGCTACAGCGAGGACAACATCGAGCCCCTCGATGAGGGTAGCTACCGTCTCGAGCCAGTTCCCTGGATCAGGCACGAGCACCAACCGGGACAGCTCGACTCCCCACTGCCGCGCCGCCTCGACGCTCAACTCGGGCAGACCTACCACTCCACACCAGCCGTGGGTGAGCAATCCCAGCCCAACCGAAGACGCCCCGTCTAATCGGTACACCGCGGGCATGAGCCCACCAGGAAAGAGCGGCTGAAGCAACGGGTGAATAGCATGACCGTTAGGCACCTCTAACCCATCGACACCACGGCTCACCAATGCGTCGACGTCGACCATCGCACCCCCTGTCCGGCATCCAGCAACCTTCCGAAAACTGACGAGAATCACCGTGACACGCGTGCCCGACAGCTTTACCAATGAGTCTCCAGAACAACAGCGAACACCCTTGTCAATTCATATTGGTGTGGCTCTAAAAGCGCCATCTTCCAAGGTTGAACACTTCGATGCCGTCATCCCTTCCTGCCATGATTGGGACTATGACCTCGTCACCTCAAAGACACCGCAGCTCCCCGCAGCTGCAACTGGCCCTACTGGCCGGACGGACAGCTGCAACGGTCTCCCGCATAGCAGGGAAGGGCTCGGGAGCGTCCATCCGAGGTCGGGTGACAATGAAACTGGCGCCCAGGGCCTTGCCCGAACTATTGGCGGGACGTCGCATCGCGAGCGTCACCGGGACCAACGGCAAGACCACGACGACCCACTTCCTCACTGCCGCAGTGCGGGCCGAGACCCCCGACGGTCAGCGGTCCGTCGTCACCAACGCTGACGGTGCAAACCTGCACCACGGCATCGTCTCAGCTCTGGGACAAGCTCCTGACGCCACTATCGCGGTGCTGGAGACCGACGAACGAGTCGTCGCTGATGTCGTAGCAATGGGCTCCCCGGAGGTGCTGGTGCTGCTCAACTTCAGCCGCGACCAGCTTGACCGCAATCACGAGCTGACTTTCCTGGGTCGCGATTGGCGGGCGGCCCTCGAGAAAGCAGCCGAACACGGACCGACAGTGGTTGCTAATGCCTGCGACCCACTCATCGTGTGGGTGTGTCAAAAAGCTCGTCACGTCATTTGGGTAGATACCAAGCCCCGATGGACAGCCGATGCGACGCTGTGTCCCAACTGTGGTGCCGTCCTTATCCATAGCGATCAAGGCTGGGATTGTCCTGGATGCGAATTACGGCAGCCAGCCGCTGATTGGTGGGTAGAAGACCACGACGCCGTTGAGGCTTCGGGACGGCGCTTCCACCTTGACGTCCAAGTGCCGGGATCTTTCAACCTCACCAACGCTACTTGTGCCCTCGCAGCGGCTATCCATATGGGCATCCAGCCTGAGGACGCCTTACGCGGGATCGCCACAGTGAAATCCCCCGCTGGCCGCTACGCTACCTGCACCATCAGTGGCACTCGCTGCCGTCTACTGCTGTCAAAGAATCCCGCCGGCTGGACAGAATCTCTGCCGCTAACGACCTCAAATCCACTGGTGCTGGCCATTGACGCAGTGGCTGCCGACGGCAAAGACGTCTCGTGGTTATGGGATGTTGACTACGAACAGCTAGCCGGAAGAACCGTCATCTGTGCTGGGCCACGTGCTCTTGATCTGGCCGTCAGATTGCAATACGCCGAGGTGGAGCACATCGTCATTGAGGACCTCTCTCAGGCTCTCTCCTCCCCGCTCCTGGCCGGAAAGTGGGACGCCGAGCACCCTATTGACGTGCTGTCAACCTACACACCTTTCCAGAAACTGCGCCGACTCGGAGGACTGGCATGAACATCGACCGTCCCAAGATCGTCCTGCTGTACCAGTCCCTGCTGGGTATCTACGGCGACCACGGCAATGCCGTCGTCCTCACTAAACGACTGCAATGGCGTGGCATCGACGCCGAGCTCCTCATCGTCGAGCCTGGTCAGCCTGTGCCCACCGACGGGGCCGTTTACCTGCTGGGGGGCGGAGAGGACACCGCCCAGATCACCGCCGTACAAGAGCTCGAAGCTGATGGCGGGCTGTTCACCGCCCTCGACGACGGCGCAATGCTTTTTGCAGTGTGCGCCGGCTACCAGATCTGCGGAAAGTCCTTCACCATTGGGGCCCGTAATGAGGTCATCAAAGGGCTAGGGCTCCTCGACGCTGAAACTCGACGTGGCCCAGAGCGTGCCGTCGGGGAGGTGCTGCACATCTGGACTCAACCCGACGGCAATACCTATCCCATTACCGGTTTCGAAAATCATGGCGGCTGGACCGAACTCGGTTCCGACGCCAAACCGCTTGCTGCCGTAGAGATTGGCTGGGGCAATGGCAACCGTCGTGACGAAGGGGCTGTGCAAGGTCGCGTCATCGGCACGTATCCTCACGGACCAGTACTGGTACGCAACCCGCAGCTAGCCGACCACGTGCTTGAAATGGCTCTAGGACGCCGTTTAGAGCCCCTCGATATACCGGAGATGACGGCGCTGCGACAGCGTCGGATCGAGGCTGTGCGAACCGATCGGTCATGAGCTTGTCACTTCGATTTTGCATCGTGACCGAAGTCCGCTAGTGTTGTCTCTTGTCGGCGCTGCTAGCTCAATTGGCAGAGCAGCTGACTCTTAATCAGCGGGTTCAGGGTTCGAGTCCCTGGCGGCGCACCGAAGTGAAAGTCGTTTTGCCCTAGAAGTGGGGCAAAACGACTTTTTCATATCCTCTACAGCCAATCCCGACCAGCAGCATACGGTTCTGAACTGATCACCTGCACGATTATTCACCCCATTGATGAAATACTGTGCAGACATGCTAGGAAGGCAGTGTAGGGTGCTGCCTAAAGTTGTGACCTGTCGCACCTGCAGAAAGTCGCTGATGCGCACGTGATGTCGCTGCCGACATCGCTGTATCAAGGAGGAAGAAGTCACATGATGCACTACACACACTCCCGCCGAGCCTTTATCCAGGGCTCTGTCGGAGCACTGGCGCTCAGTGCCTTAGCAGCCTGCTCTAGCGGGGACTCGAAGGGCTCGGGATCCAGCAAACCCGCTGCCAAAGAGGGAGACTTCACCGGTGAGGGCCCGATCAGCTGGGTCCAGGGTAAAGACTTCTCCGGTGGCATGGTCCAGAAGCGACTCGACGAGTGGAACACAAAGTACCCCAAGGAAAAAGTCTCCCTCATTGAGTTGTCCTCGGAGGCTGATCAGCAACGCCAGTCACTCATCAACGCCGCCCAGACGAACTCTGCGGCTTACGACGTCATCGGCCTTGATCTGGTGTGGGTAGCCGAGTTCGCCGCTAACCGTTGGATCGTCGAAATCCCGTCAGACACAAAACCCGTCGGCGTCATCGACTCGGTGTGGGAGACCGGCTCCTACCGCGGCAAACAATACGCCGTCCCGTACACCACTGACGCACCGATTATGTACTACCGCAAAGACTTCCTTGAACAAGCCAAGGTTGAGATCCCCAAAACCTGGGAAGACGTTAAAAAGGCCACCGAAGCCGTCCGCAAGCTTCCCAGTATGCAGAATATCGGCGGCTTTGGTGGTCAATGGGCCAAATACGAGGGGCTGACCTGCAACATCGCCGAGTTCATCAACACCTGCGGTGGTGCGATCGTCGACGACTCGGGCAAGGTGACCGTCGACTCTCCGGAGTCCATCAAAGGTATCCAGACAGCCGTCGACGCCTTCAAATCCAAACTCATCCCGACCGCTGCTCTGGAGTGGAAGGAAGAGGACAGCCGCAATGGCTTCGAGTCTGGCAAAGTCCTCTTCCTACGTAACTGGCCTTACCAGTACGGCAACGACCTTAAGGAACTCGGCCCCGACAAGTTCGGTCTTGCCCCGTTGCCGTCCATTGATGGCAAGGCCTACACGCAGACCCTGGGCGGCCACAACTGCGCTATCACCACTAACTGCAAGAACAAGGCCACAGCCCTTAAGTTTGTCAAGTGGTGGACTAGCAAGGAGTCTGAGCAGTACAACCTCGAGAAGCAGTCCAACGCCCCCATCTACGGCGAGCTGTACACCAAGGACGAGAACGTCAAGAAGCTCCCGTATCTGCCAACTCTGAAAGCCTCCCTCGACGCTGCTAAAGGGCGTCCGCACGCTGTCGCCTATGGTGACGTCACTGCGGCCATCCAGGATGCCATCTACCCAGCTCTGCAAGGCAAGACTGACGCCGAGAGCGCGGCCAAGCAACTGGCCGAGAAGCTGAAGACGATCATCAAGAACTGCCCGTCATTCGACCACATGGACACGGCGGGGCGGGTTACCTACCTCGCCGTACCTATGGATCTTGCTCGCACCACCCGGCCAACAGCGCCAGGGGACAAGGAGCTTTACCATGACCACTGCAACAGTGGAACAGACCAACAAAAGGTCTTCGCGGGCCAAATCCCAAGAACGTCTAGCCCTAGCACTCATCGCACCTACCCTTATCGTCTTGACGATTGTTATCGTCATCCCCGTCATTCAGTCGGTGAAGCAAGCCCTCTACGGCCAGCCCGGGCTGGATCCAGAAACCGGATTCGTCAACGAGACCGAGCCGTTCGTCGGGATGAAGAACTTCGCCGACATTTTCACCGGCTCCGGGGAGAGATTCTGGACCGCCTTCTGGAACACCACCCTGTTCGGTGTCGTTACGGTCGTGCTCGAGACCATCCTCGGCGTCATCATGGCGCTCATCATGCACCGGGCGATGGCCGGACGTGGCATCGTCCGAGCCGCCATTCTGGTTCCTTGGGCTATCCCCACCGCCGTCTCAGCCATTTTGTGGGGCTGGATCTTTAACCAGAATGGCGTGGCGAATGCCATCATCGGCACGCATATCATGTGGGCCTCGGGCAACTGGACGGCCAAGTGGTCGATCATCATTGCCGACGTTTGGAAGACGGCTCCGTACATCGGTCTATTGACACTTGCCGGTCTACAAGTGATTCCGACTGAGGTTTACGAAGCGGCCAAGGTGGATGGTGCCAATGCGTGGAAGAGATTCGTCTCCATCACTTTGCCCTTGGTTAAACCGGCACTGGTCGTCGCCGTGCTGTTCCGGGCCCTTGATGCTCTGCGTATGTTCGATCTGCCGTTTATTCTCGTGGGGCCGCGTATGAAGTCAGTTGAGACACTGTCCATGCTGGTCCAAGATGAGGCTTCTAACCTGCGGTACGGCGCTGCTGCTGCGTACGCGATCATCCTGTTCCTCTACGTGTTCATCATCGCATTCGCGTTCATCAAGATCCTCGGAGCTGACCTCGTCGGCGACAAACACAAACGCAAGAAGATGAAAGCCACCACCTTCGTCTCTGGTGGACGTCCGGGTGGGCGTCGTGCCCGGCAGAAAGCCAATGCTGTACAAGCTGCAGCTAGCAAGGAGGTGGCGTCATGAGCACCGTAACTGCAACTGCGCCGGGGACCTTCGACCAGGAGACCCATCATAAGAAAAACACCTGGGCCAAGGTGCTGCCGATCATCGGCATCGTCCTCATCGTCATCTACTGCCTGGCGCCGTTCTACTGGATGCTGGTGTCCTCGCTGCGTCCCGACTCGGAGATCTTCGACAACACCTGGTGGCCAGCCCATCCGTCGATGGAGAATTACCAGGCAGTCTTCCAGCCGAGCAACAACTTTCTGCGCGGCCTGCTGAACTCCCTCATTGTCTCCGTCGCAGTTACGGTCATTGCCCTGCTCATCGCCACCTTCGCGTCTTACGCGCTCGCGCGCCTAGATTTCCGCGGCAAGGGCGGATTCCTCATTCTCATCATCGCGACGTCGATGTTCCCGCTGGTGGCCATCATCGTGCCACTGCTGAAGAATTTCTCGGCATGGCATTGGATTAATACCTACCAGGCCATGATCATCCCGGACCTGTCGTTCTCCCTGCCTCTAGCAGTGTGGAACCTTACGACCTTCTTCAAGCAGATGCCCGACGAGTTGGAGCAGGCGGCCATGATCGACGGCTGCTCCCCGGCTCAGGCTTTCCGCAAGATCATCCTCCCGCTGGCAGCCCCCGGCATCTTCACCACCGCGATCATCGTCTTCATTGGTGCGTGGAACGAGTTCCTCGTCGCCGTCACCATGATCAACGATCCGAAGATGGAACCCGCCACAGTCTTGCTGTCGAAGTTCACCGGAGCCTCACAGTTCAACACCCCGTTCGGCTCCCAAATGGCTGCTGGCGTCATCATGACGGTGCCACTAGTCATCATGGTGCTGGTATTCCAGCGTCGCATTGTCGCAGGCCTGGCTGCTGGCGGTATCAAATGATGCGGTAACACAGTTTGGCTCCGGTCCACCATGGGTCGGAGCCAAACCTGTTTTGCGCTGTGACCGCTGTTTGCTAGGCGGCACTGTTCTCACGCTCGGCAGCCGCCTGTGCACGCAGCACGGCGGCCTGTTTGAGCATTTTCTCGGCAAGGTTGCTTACCGACGAGTCATCGGTATCGAGCTTGCCGTACTTCTTAGCGTTCTTCTTGCCGAGCTTGGCATTTTTCTTGGCAGCCTTAGCATCTTCCTTACGACGCTGCTTGGCATCTTTACGAACCCGCTTCGCCTGAGAAAGCTGCAGCTTCTCAAGCTTGCGACGAGCGGTAGCGCCGGTAGCGCGACCGACTATCGCGCGCAGCACAATAATGCTGACGACGCCGGCAGCGAGCACTCCTGCGGCCATCGCGATCCGCTGCACGCGCCAGCCATTCTCATCTTTGACCTGGCTCTTGACCTGATCAAACTCACCCTGCACAAAATCACGGGCACGATCAGATGCTTCACGCTTGAGGGTTGCCGGATGCACCTCCTCCACGAGGTTCTCCACCCCGGCTGCCAGGCAAGCACGGGTCGCTGCAATATCCCGCCTGATCTCATCGGCAGTGCGCTCGTCCTTCGCCTTCGACTTGCTATCAGCCATGTGACCCCTCCTGGTGCCGTGTCTGCGCTTTGCGCCGGCGTGGGCGCGGCGCTGGTCTAGCAATAGCCTATATCGTTGAGGTCATGAGCACCCGTCTTCAGCCCGGTAATGCGGCCCCTGATTTTACTCTGCCCGCCGCCAGCGGCGACCACATCACGCTTTCAGACTTCACCGGCAAGCGTGTCATCGTGTACTTCTATCCCGCCGCCATGACGCCCGGATGCACAACCCAGGCTGTCGATTTCACCGCTCATTTGGACGAGTTTGAGGAGGCTGGGTACAAAGTACTGGGGATCTCCCCCGACCCCGTCGCCAAGCTGCAAAAGTTCGTCGCCAAGGAATCGTTGACCCTGACTCTGCTCTCCGATGAGGGCAAAGAGGTTATGAAAGCCTACGGGGCCTACGGATCCAAGAACGTCTATGGTAAAGAGATCGTCGGGGTCATTCGCTCCACCTTCGTCGTCGACGTTGCTGAGGACGGTTCGTGCAAAATCACCGAAGCCCAGTACAATGTTCGAGCCAAGGGTCATGTCGACAAGCTCTGCAAGGAGCTTAAAATCGACTGTTGATTCGGGAATGCTCGAGGGTCTTGGCGGCCCAGGGGCGGTAGCGTCCCTATGCCGGAGTGGTGGAATTGGTAGACACGCAGGATTTAGGTTCCTGTGCCTTGTGGTGTGAGGGTTCGAGTCCCTTCTCCGGCACCGCAGCAAGGTCTGTGACCGTCGCCCGGGCAGATCGCTCGGTCCAGTCGAGGAGACAAGTGCCTCCAAAAGATCATCGCTTAGTGAAGCAGCTGGGCAGCCCTCTGGTACGCGATGGCTTCCCGAATATGCTCGGCAGCATCAGCCCAGGCGTCGCACTTGGGAGAGGCTGTCAGCCTCGAAGCATTCCGCCATCTACCAGTTTCCGGTACCACGACGAGCAGTCACCGCGAATGTCCTGCGGCTCACCACTCCCCGCCCCTTCCCGAGCACGGACTCAAACTGGCCGAAGCAAGTGTACGAGCGAGGTGGTGTCGCCAACCTCGGTGTGAAACTTGAGGGTACGACTCACGCATCGGCCCCCCCTGCCGTATGCTGAGGCCAGTTTCTAGTCGTGGGGGTTTGCATGAACTGCTCGTTCAACCGTCGTCAACGATCATGGCTTGCCGCAATGGTTTCCGGTATGACCGTGATCACTTTCGTGCCAGCCGCCGTTGCCCACGCATCAGAAACCCAACTACCCGAGGAGTCGTCGTCCTCGAGCGTTCCTTCCCCCAGCGATCACGCAATGGGGTCTCAGATCAAAAAGCATGAGCACGAAACTACGGTGACCAATCGGGTGCAGAGCTTGACGGTAGATACCGAACCTGAAGGAATGGACGTCTCGAGCCATGATGGGAACGTTGACTGGCCAACGAAGGCTTCTTCGGGGATGTCATTTGCGTGGATAAAGGCCACCGAGGGAACGTCATATCAAAACCCGTTCTACGCATCCCAGTACAACGGCTCCCAGAGCGCCGGTCTGATCCGGGGTGCCTATCACTTTGCCTTGCCATCGAACTCGTCTGGGCAGGCCCAGGCGACGTATTTCTCCGATCATGGCGGCGGATGGTCGGGGGACGGCTACACCCTGCCCGGGGTCGTGGACCTGGAGTACAACCCGTACGGCGAGAATGCCTGCTATGGGTTAAGTCAGACCGCGATGGCCTCATGGATCCGTGATTTCGTGTCCACCTATCAAGAACGGTGGGGGAGGGCTCCCATGATTTACACGTCCACGAGTTGGTGGAACATGTGCGTGGGGTCAGCAGCCTCGGATATCACAGCCGTCGCACCGTTATGGATCGCCCGATACTCCTCCACCGTAGGGGAATTACCGTCGGGATGGGACGCATGGACAATGTGGCAGTACTCGGATACCGGTTACGACCATGACCGGATGGCCGGAACCCGCGAAGACCTCGAGAAATTCGCAACCAACGAAACTGCGACGCCACGTCATTAGCCCCTGCTGATGAAAAGAGACTCATCTCAAAAGTGACATGACGACGACTTCGATAGAGACTTATTCTGGCAACACCAAGCGCTCACCCAGCAACAGGAAGGGCGATCAGCGGAGCTGAGATAAACGACGAACGCCTTGCCGCCGAAGGCAACACACTTTGGTATGCCACTATTTAGCATCTGCAATCTTGGATCAGAATCGCCATAGCAGCGCCAATTGGTCCTGACCCTGCACTTCTTCTTTACTGGGGTCTCACATCGACGCTAAGAATCGTGTCCGTAGAGCCGCATCCACCGGCACACCTCGCTGAAACAGTGCGAACCATCAAGAGTGAGAATACAAGGACAATCCTGTAATGAAGAAAGCACACCACCACGGCCATGAACAGCATGATCACTGAAGCAATGCTTATGCTGAGAATAAATGAGCATTACTGTTCTTGAGCCTGATTCCAATAACAATGAGAGCCAGCCCAGCAAAAGGAAACACTACTAACGACAGCGGATTCATTGCCACCTTCACGCCGCTAAACGATATATGATCCACAAACAAGAAAAACTCAATCAAAAACATGAACACGCCCGTAAAAGTCGCCATGACGGCGCCAATAATAGCTCCGATGGCCAGGCCGTTGAGGGGTGCGGCGGTATTGCTCTTCGAGTGTGTTCTCATGGGTGGTCATTGTGGCTCCTTTTTGGTGGTGGTGTGGGAGTCGCAGGCGTCTCCGAATACCGTCGCAGCCAGAGTCAGTTTATTCCGGGTTGGCCACCGTGAGGCAGCCGTTCCAGCCATCAACCACGCTATTGCTAACATCGACAGGCATAATCACGACCTAATTTCATGTCCCCAAGATGAAGATTTCAATGCATCAAGAATCGAGGAAAAAAATCAAGCTAAGGCTTACTGTAATATAAAACCAGGCGATCACCGATACGAACACAGCCACCACTGTTACGCAACTCATCCGAATGATGTCAGTCCCGTTATTATGCAGGATATCAGCTCTGACTGTGCCGAGCATCCACCCAACCACAGGGAAAACAACCGACATCAAATAGTTGCCCTGTGCAGACATGAAAAAGTTTCCCCGTACACCCCAGAGCAAGAATACGAGCGCCCAGACGGCTCCAACGATGGTAGCGATGATGAGGCCGTTGAGGGGTGCGTGGCGGTATTGCTCTTCGAGTGTATTAGTGTGAATGTTCATTGTTTCCTCTCATAATAGAGGGATGTCAGCCAGTCTTGTTCTGTGGTAGCTGTGAAGTTGATGCCCGGCAGTAATTAGGACCATTATAGCCACCGCAGCTGGGATAACTCCCAAGACTACTGCCACTGGTAAGGACTTGTGTCAGCATAAATATATCCATCAAAATTCAAAGAAAAACACTGACAAAAGTATGTACAAGTGGAACCAAAACACCGCAGCCATAAATATTGAAATTACTGTAACAATGCTCATGCTGGGGATAAATGAAGCACTGCTGTTTTTGAGTCTAATTCCGATAATACTAAGAATCAGGCCAGCAAGAGGAAGCACCATGAGAAGGACCACGTGAGCCGCTATCTCCTTGCCGCTCAAAGTGGCAATCATATCCAAAGGACCCGAGAGAAAAACATGAATACACCGGTGAGGGTCGCCATGGCAGAGCCAATAATCTTGGCTCTGCATCTGCGTTTCTTTGGGTCATCACATGCGTACACTCTTCTTTCCCATAAGCCCGTGAGCCATCCTACTAGGGGAAAAATGAGCGACATGATAAGGATAGACGGATATTCCTTGAGGTCTATCGCCTTCCATGAATTGACGTATAGTATTAAAAATACCGTAGCCCAGACGGCTCCAACGATGGTACCGATGGCCAGGCCGTTGAGGGGTGCGTGGCGGTATTGCTGTTCGTGTGTGTTTTTGTGGGTGGTCATCGTGGTGTCTTTGTGGTGGTGTGGGGGTCGCAGGCGTCTCCGATGCCGTCGTGGTCGGTGTCGGTTTGGTCTTGGTTGGCTATGGTGGGGCAGTTGTCTTGTGTATCGGGTACGCCGTCGCCGTCTCGGGTGACCTGGATCGGGAAGGTGAGGGTGTCAGTGGTGCCGGTGGTATCGGTGATGCGCAGGTGTGCCTGGTATGTTCCGATTCGGGTGAGGGTGCGAGTGATCTCAGGCGTGGTGGTATCGATTTCGTAGTGTCGGTCACCGTCTAAGTCCCATTGCCAGCGGCGGATATGGCCGAAGGCTGTATACGACGAGGACGCGTCTAGGCTCAACGGGTTACCCCGGCGCACCTGGCTTTGCCCGATCACAGCGGCACGCATCCGCACCCCCGGCGCCGAGGCCACCTGCGCAACACTCTCAGACAAGCTCGCACTCCTGGCCGTTCTCGACAGGAGCGCATCATGGACCAGCCCAGCAATCTGTTCATGACCGACCACATTCGGATGGTACCAATTCTTTTCATCTTGACTTGGCTCTGACAATATGACGCCATTTCCATTATATGAGTAGCCAGCGGTCTCAAAGACGGCGTTGATCCAACGTTGCGGATTCTGGTCACCGTTATGAACCAGCGGTTCGGGTTCGTGGGTGTTGAAGAGGCTGGTGGTGGGGGTGTAGGTCACTTTGAGGGCATGGGATGTGTTCCAGGCCTTGATGGTGGCGGCTTGCCTGGTGCGGAATTCGTCCTCGGCGGCCCGCACCCGGGTAGACGGCACGTCGGTTAAAGGAGCATCATCGTCTGCGGGGATGAGGTAGGGGTATCCGATCAGGATGACCCGTGTGTGAGCCGGGTCGGCCAGTCGGTTCTGTATGTGCGACAACAACGTCGTCGTTTTCGTCATCGTGGCATCAATCTTCTTGCGTGACGCATCAACAGAGCCGCCACACTTGGCCGCTGACCACACTCTTTCAATGAAGCAGTTTTCGACGACGGTGGTGAAGTCTAGGTCGTTGCCTCCGGCGGTCATGAGGACTACATGTGTGTGGGGATCCATTCCGTCGGCCTGACTGACAATAGTGTGGTCCCCGGTAGTGATTTGGGCGCCACTCCAGGCCCGCACATCAGTCTGGAACGTGGTATCGTCCCCGAACTCCCGATTCAACCGGCGCGTGAGCACCGAACCATAATTCTTAGGGCTGCGATACGACCCATCAGCCGGATACCCATCAACCAAGGTTCCGTTGCCTGCCGAGTAGGAGTCTCCCAGCACAGTCATCTTCACTAACCGGCGAGGCGGCACTCACCCATCAACCGTGACCGCCCGAGCCGGATTAGCACCAATAGTGTCCAACGACTGCAAACCCCGCAACACCGGAACCGCCTGCACCGTCGCCATCATCGTCCACGCGGGACTAACGACATTACTTGGGAACGAGCCGTCAGCCTTCTGCTGACCGGCCAGCCACGCTTGACCCTTGACAGCCTGGTCTTTGTGGTTCGCGTCACCGGCCCGATACAAACCCGGTGCCACTCGCGTCGTCGCACGCACATCCGCACCGTGGTCTGGCCAACCCCACCCATCTGTCTGACGATCGGCATCCAGACGTTTGACAAGCGCCGCCTTGACAGCCGTAATCCCCTCCTGACCGTATGCTGTAGACACCACATGCGACAGGGCGGCGAGCATAAGACCATCAGTACTCGGATAATTCCGCCCGGGACGCGCCGAGACATAGTCGGTGATCGACTTGAATAGCTTCTGCGGGATCGGTTTGCCCAGCCGCTCCAACGCGATCATGTCCAACGCCTGATGAAACGGGCGCTCCTTGAGTGCCGAATCCGGCAACGACGTCACCGGCTTAGCGTAATCAGTTCCCCCATAGGTGGTCGGCTCGCCAGCTGCCAGCAAGGTGATCGTCACCTTCGCACACCCACCCACATTCTTAAAAGTGCAATACGACGGCCCCTTAGCCTTAATATCTTTCTTGATCATGCCGAAAAGCTTCGCATCGGTCTTGCCGGCAGAAATCAACGCCAGCGCCCCGTCCAACTCCGGACCCAAATCACCCTTCGTCAGATCAGCACTATGCCCGTTAATGTAGTCGGCTGCCTTACCGGCCTGGGCAGCGTAATCGGCGGGTTTCGGCCCACCCGCTGCTAGAGCCGGGACAGGCACCCCCCACCGTGCCAGTCACCACCGCAGCCGCCACCAGCGAGCCCAACACTCGCCTACGTTTCGTTGTTGCTGCTTCTATCATCTTGTCCCTCCACGGAAACGTCCCGAGGGGATTCCACAGACAACACAGACGTTCACGCGTCGATGCCGACCCCGTAACCCGCGACGGAACCCCACACCACCCCCACGTGATCTGGTACCCCGACTCCCACACAAATGGTGGTCACGGTTACGCGACAGTGCCGGACTCCCACCAGCTTCCCCAGGCCACTCGGGCATCAACCCACTTTTTGGGCTAACGGCGAACACTATACACCCTCTTCACAGGAAAGGTTAAGCCTCTCCGGTAAGCACCCCACCCGGGGATGTAAAATTACTGACACAAATAGTCAGCTATAAAAGGTGACAGACAATGGCGTTCGGATCCTTCGACAACCAGATCACCCATCGCGGCTACGTCACAAAGCAGATGGACCAGATCTGGTCGGAACGATCGACGGTTCAAAGCTGGTTCGATGTTGAGGCTGCCCTGGCGCGAGCCCAGAGTGCCATCGGGATGATCCCGGCCGGAACCGGTGCCCAGATCACCGGCCAGGCCAAAGCCACCGACACCGTGTCGATGACGACATCCGCCAGTGGGTCCACTACGGAGCCGCCACCCTCGGCATGAGGTTCACCCGCTTAGCAGCCGACCTCGAGCGCTCCCGCGACGGCCTCACCGAGAAGGAATGCCATCCCCCGCATCCTGGCAGCCGTCGACAGAGCAGGACCGAACCTGCGATCTGCGATAGGAATATCCGGCCACATACCGGAACACATCACGGAATAATAAAAACCCCGAGTTCGTCAAACAGCCCCTGCATCGTCTCAACCCGGAAACGCTCGACCTCGTGATCCGCCGGGGCTAAAGCAGCCACCAATGATTCCAACAAGATGAGATAGCAGGCCCTCGACCGAAACGCCGTCGAAGACTCCGAAGGCACCAACAAGACGTGGTCAGCGTACCTACGCATCGGAGTGGAAGAACGGTTCGTCAGAAGCACCGTCGTCATGTTGCGCTGATGAAAGAGCCGCAAGACCGACTCAACCATCCGGGAATGCCGGTCGAACACAGATGCCAACAAGATAGCGTTGTCGGGAAGGTCAATGAGCTGATGGGCCATCCGATCAGTCGAATCCAACAAGATGACGTCACGCCGGTAATAGCGCACCAATAACCGGAAATAGTCAAGCAGAGCATGCCCAGTAGCAGCAGCGACAAGGCAGAGCGGACGGGAATCGTCGCGCAGCAACTCAACAACTCGGTCGAATGTTTCGCCATCCAAAGAGTTCAGACCAATATCAATGCTGCGTCGGGCAGCTTCCATCTTGGAACGCCACATGGCTCCCGGTTCATCAGTCGTGGGGTCATTGGTGGTGCGATCACTAGGAAGGTCAAAGTTAGCGGCGACCTCCTCACGAAGGCTCCGCGAAAAGTCACGGAAGCTGGCATAGCCCAGCTTGCGCACAAAGCGCGTCACCGACGCCGTCGAGGTCCCCGTCGCAGCACTGATCTCGTCCAAGTTCTCCAAGGCCACATGAGGAAAAGAATCTTCACAGTACTGAGCAATGACTGCATCGGTCGGCGTCATCGCTTGTAGCTCTCCCAACCGGGTATATAAGCTGCCATGTGCCGAGCCCTTGGACTCAGCCATCTTCGCCTCCTCCATGGTAAAAACTCACAGCAACCACTGTGGCAGCCGTAGATATTACCCGGGCATCAAATAAGGATCAGGCTCGAGGTCATCATGACGATGAATCCGACAAGCATCGGAAGCGCGGTTCGCCTGACGACGGCAACCGGCAAGACACCCGCGGCTCCAGCCGCCGGGCTAACCCCCACCGCAATAATGATGACCCCTTCGTTAACCCATTAGCATCGTGAAACGTAACTTGTGAAAATTAATATACGCCCTCGACATTGGCAGAAAAAATACTAACATTGCTCCAGTTGACGACGGTGCCCCTTGCGGCACTGGCGTCCCCATGAAATCCATCCCCATGGGAGCCAATGACAAGGAGCACTGATGCACTCAGCAACCGGGCTGCGACGATCCCGATCGGCAATACACGTCCTCATCTGCCTCTTGCTCATCCTGGCAGGAGCGGTTGGAGCAAGCCTCATCCAAACCGGAGGCGGCCACATCGCCGTCCAAGGGCTCAAAATCCCTGGCAAGGACGGAGCTGTAGCTAGCGCCGACCTCTTCCGACCCGACACCGCAACAGCAACGCGCAAAGCCCCTCTCATTATCGTGACACCAGGATTCCAGCGCACCAAGGAGACCCAGATCTCCTACTCCCTGGAACTCGCTCGCCGTGGATACGTCACCCTCGTCGTCGATCCGTACAATCAAGGCGAATCGACCTCTCAGCCTCCCCACAGCGACGACCCCAGCATCCAGCCAGCCATCGATTACGTGTCGCGTACCAACACTCTCAACTATGTCGATAAGACCAAGATCGGCATCACCGGCCACTCCGCAGGTGGATCCCAAGTGCGCCACATGGCCGCAGAATACGGCGCTAAGGAGGCCAAAGCCCTTAAGAAAGCTAAGGCTCCCGACTCCCCCGGAGGCACGACGATTACGAAGGAGGAACGCGAAAAAGCCGAACAACTCAACCCCATCCGCTCTGTCTTCATCTCGGGCTGGTTACAGCAGCTGAACGCCATGAAGCTCAAAAACATCCGATCCAATATCGGCATCGGCTACGCCCTCTACGACGAAGGCAGCTACCGCAATAAAAACCACAATGGCGATCTGCGTCACGCCCCGGAGGCCATTGCCGTCATCAACTCTGGCCTGCCGAAGTCACAGCACGTCGATCATGTGGTCATCGGGAAAGGCTACGGGTCGGCTGCCAATCGAACCTACCGCGTGGCTTATAACGACCGGACGATTCACCCGTTCCAGCCGCTCACACCCAGCGCTATCGGGTCGATGATTCAGTTCTTCGACGACACCATCGGTGCCCCACACCAGATGAGTACCTCCAACCAAACGTGGTGGCTTAAAGAACTCTTCAATGGCCTGTCCCTCGTCGCAGCGCTGATCATGCTCGTGCCCCTAACGAAACTGCTTGTGACAATTCCATGGTTCGCAGCGGCTCGTACCGACATCTCCCCTGCCCCACCGAAACCCAAAGGCAAAAGCGCGGTAATATTTTGGACAATCTTCGTTATCTCAGCAGCCGTTGCTTGCGTAACCTTCATCCCCCTATCGGTAGCTAGCCAGCACATCTTTTCGGCCGCAGCCAACAAACAAAACGGCTGGTTCTTTCCCGGACGAATGGTTAACGGGGTCGTGCTGTGGTCGCTCGTTAACGGCCTACTCGGTCTCATCCTGCTGTGGATCAGCCACGCCACATCGAAGAAACACGGCGACAACGAGGCCAAAGATTGGGGAGTTCGGATGAACTGGGTTCAGACCGGACGGACCCTCGCCCTAGCCCTGCTCGTCATCGTCATCTTCTACACAATCCTGGCAGCCATCTACGGTTTCTTCCACGTCGACTACCGACTTTTCGTGGTAGCTGCCCGCCCACTGACAAAGCGCTGGTTCCTCATTGCACTGGCCTATGTGCCGGCCCTGTTCCTGTTCTTCTTCTCAAACTCGTTGCGGGTCAATACCTCAATGCGATTCAACAACCAACGTCGCTGGGTCAATTGGCTCATCATTGCCCTGGCCAATTCCATCGGCCTGGCGGCCATTTTCGTCATTCAGTACGTCACACTCTTCTCGACCGGGACGGTGTTCTGGACGACGACCTGGCTGTACGTCAACATGCTGCAATCCTTGCTACCCATGATGGTGGTCCTGCCGCTATTCAACCGCGCCTTCTACCATGCCACCGGGCGGGTGTGGCTCGGCCCGATCGTCACCACTACGATCTTCGCCCTGATGGCATTAGGTGGATCGGTGGCGTATATCCCTATGTTCTGATCGGGGGCCACAATGCGCCCTGACGGGTCAGCCTCATGGTCCGAGGCGCACGTCACTCGGAGGGGATGTCCTCCTGTGGCGGTTGCCATGCCAACGGAAGCGGATGAGCTGGGTGAAGCGCCTCATCGTCCTGAGGAACGGACTTCACCCTTCCGATCTCACTTCCCCGGTACTCAAATCGACACGTGACGATGCCGCGACCCGACCCCCACACCCAGCCACGCCCATATTCGTCGTGAATGAGGTCAACCCCAGGAGGCCAATTTCGCCCGTCAAAAGATCGACGTCGGCCAAAGGGTCCCGGCTGGATGGGGGTGATCTCCTCGGTCACCTCGGGTTCGTCGAGCAGCCTCCCCTCATCGTCAACGACGAAAAGTTCCTCCTGAGCCGACGTAGCGAAATTCGATACCCCGACGCCCAGCAGTCGCACCCCCTCGCGCAAATCAAGGGAATCCAGCATCCGCACCGCCAGCTGGGAGATCCTCTCAGGCAAGTCGGTGGCTCCCGTCAGAGTCACCGACCGCGACCAGACGGTGAAGTCGGCCATCTTCGCCTTAAGGGTGACAGTGCGAGCGAACTGCCCAGATTTCTTCAACCGACCACACACCAAACCCGCATGACGCTCCACAATCTGACGGCACTCCTCGCGATGGGTGAGGTCATGCTCGAAGGTATCCTCCACTGAGATCGACTTAGCGATTCGGCTGGCCACTACCGGCCGGTCATCCCGTGCCCGTGACAAGGCGACGAGGCTCGCCCCGGCAGCATGGCCCAACTCGTGAACCAACTCGGACTCCCGCGCAGCCCGAACGTCAGCGATAGTGCGAAGCCCCAATTTCTCCAACCGTTCCGCCGTAACCGGCCCGACTCCAGGGATAGCCCGAGCAGGCAAAGGCGCGATGGTGTCAGCCTCGGTACCGGGAGCGATGAGGGCGATCTGATCGGTATGGCCACGTTGCGGCTTGGCCATCTCAGAGGCAACCTTGGCCATGAACTTGCTCGACCCGATACCCACCGAGCAACTCAATCCCTCGGTGCGCTCTGCTACCCGGGCACGCAATTCAACGGCAACTTGCTGCAAAGCGTCGAGGTTCTCGACGTCGATGTCACCGGCTTCTAGATCAACGAAGGCCTCGTCAAGACTCAGTGGCTCAACAAGCGGCGAGAGCTCCCGCAGCGTCGCCATGACAACCTTCGAGGACTCCCGGTAAGCCTCAAACCGTCCGGACAAAAAAGCGGCATTCGGGGCCAATCGACGCGCCTGAGACCCGGCCATCGCCGAGTGCACCCCAAATTTGCGGGCCTCATAAGAGGCCGTCGCGACCACTCCCCTGCCACCGACCCCACCAACAATGACAGCCTTACCAACGAGGGAGGGCTTATCCCGCTGCTCCACCGAGGCGAAGAAGGCGTCCATGTCCAGGTGGAGGATCGACGCCGTCGACCTCATGCCCGGCGTCGGTACCCGACGAAATCGAAGCCGTCACGAGGCTCACGACGAACTTCCACCCACACCTCAGGGTCAATGGCGGGGAAACGCGCCGCACCATTCGGATTCTGGTGAACTTCGGTGATGTCGAGCTCGTCGCACAACTCGAAAGCGTCGGCGTAGATCTGTCCACCTCCGGCAACAAAACAGATCTCCTCACCTGCCTCACGCGCCATCTCGACGGCCTGACGCGGGCTGGTTGCGACGTCCACCCCCCTATGGGACCAGTGCGGGTCGCGGGTGCAGATGATGTGACGACGCCCAGGAAGCTTGCCGATCTGCTCAAAGGTACGACGCCCAAAGACCAATGTGTGGCCCATCGTCACAGTCTTAAAACGACGGAAATCCTCACTAATGTGCCAGAGCATCTCCTGCCCCGACCCGATGACGCCGTTATCAGCGACAGCGGCGATAGCGACGACCTTCATCGATCCTCCTGCGGCTTGGTGGAAACTTGATCCCGGCACCCGATCAGACCGCAATCGGAGCGGGCAGCGCCGGATACGGGTCATAACCAGTCAGGGTGATATCGGACAGCTCGAACCCGTCAATGTCACGGACATTCGGGTTAACGGTGAGCGTTGGCCGGTGCCGCGGCTTACGTTTCAACTGCTCATGAACCTGGTCGAGGTGATTGAGGTACACGTGGGCATCGCCCAAGGTGTGGACGAACCGCAACGGCTTGAGCCCGGTCACCGAGGCCACCAGATGGGTAAGCAGGGCATATGACGCGATATTGAACGGCACTCCGAGGAAGGTGTCACCGGAGCGCTGGTACAGCTGGCAGCTCAACCACGTCGGGGTTCCCCGATCATCCGGCGTGACGTAAAACTGGAACAAGGTGTGGCACGGCGGCAGGGCCATCTGGTCGATCTCGGCCACATTCCACGCCGAGACGATGTGACGACGTGACCACGGATTGGTGCGAATCTGCTCAACCACCTTGGCGATCTGATCAATTGTGCCGCCGCCGTCGTCGGGCCAAGAACGCCACTGATGCCCGTAGACCGGCCCTAAATCACCGTTCTCGTCGGCCCACTCATCCCAAATGTGGATGTTGTTATCATGCAGCCAGCCGACATTCGTATCCCCGCGCAGAAACCACAGCAACTCCCCGAACACGCTGCGGGTGTAAATCTTCTTCGTCGTCACCAGCGGAAATCCCTCGCGCAGATCAAAGACCATCTGGTGACCGAAGACGCTGACCGTCCCCGTTCCGGTACGGTCCTCGCGGCGCACGCCCTCGTCAAGGATCCGCCGCAACAAGTCGAGATAGATCTGCATTCAGCGCCCCTCCACATGGGCGACGACCGCCGGAACAATCGCGCGAACAGCTTGTCCTCGGTGGCTGATGGCGTCCTTGACCTCAGGAGTCATCTCAGCACTGGTGAGGTCACCGGGCTGGGCATCGGGAACAAACATCGGATCATAACCAAACCCGTTTTTCCCGCGGGCCTCCGAGATGATCCGCCCCTCCATCGTCGCCACCTTGGTGATCTCGGTGCCGTCCGGGTCGACGAAAGCCATCGCACATACGAACCTACCGTGACGTCGCTCATCCGGAAGGTCAAAAGTCTGATCAAGCAGCAGCTGAAGGTTGCGCTCATCATTAGCGTGAGGCCCTGACCAGCGTGCCGAACGGATACCGGGCATCCGGTTGAGAGCGTCAACCTCGAGTCCGGAGTCGTCAGCCAAAGCAGGTAAACCGGTTTCGTGGGCCGCAGCACGAGCCTTGATGAGGGCATTCTCCACAAAGGTTCTACCGGTCTCCTCCGGTGCCGGGGCATCGCTGACCTCCGACAAACCGACGATTTCGGCCTCGGTGCCTGCTCCCTCGAAAGTACGACGCAGCTCGACCAGCTTCTTAGCATTATTGGATGCCAGCACAATCCGGCTCATAACGTCACCCCCAAAGCCTCGGACTGGGCCTGCTTGAGGGTTGCGCAGCCGCCGGCGGCTAGATCGAGCAACTCATTGAGCAAGTTGCGATTAAAAGGCGTGCCCTCAGCCGTTCCCTGGATCTCGACGAAATCCCCACTGCCGCTCATGACGACGTTCATGTCGGTATCGGCGCGCGAATCCTCCTCATAGGCGAGGTCGAGCATCGGGATACCGTCGACCACACCAACCGAGATAGCCTGCACCGATCCGGTGATGGGCTCGCTAACCAGTCCGCCACGCCCTCGCAGCCAGTTGACGGCATCAACAAGGGCAACATAAGCGCCGGTAATGGACGCGGTGCGGGTACCACCGTCAGCCTGCAGCACGTCACAGTCGAGGATAATGGTGTTTTCTCCCAGCGCCTTGTCGTCAACGACGGCACGCAGGGAACGGCCTACCAGGCGGGAGATCTCATGGGTGCGGCCTCCCACCTTGCCCTTGCGCGACTCGCGTCCAGACCGCTCATTGGTGGCACGCGGAAGCATCTCATACTCGGCGGTGACCCATCCCAGCCCGGATCCCTTACGCCAACGCGGTACCCCCTCAGTGACCGAGGCATTACACAGCACAGTGGTGCGACCAAAGCTCACCAGCACCGAACCCTCAGCCTGAGACAACCAGCCGCGTTCGATCCTGACGTCTCGCAACTGGTCCAGGCGGCGTCCATCAATTCGAGAAGTCTCACTCACCTTGCCAAGGGTAGTGGGCCACACCGACACACAGCAGTTATGAAAACACCGTCGCGCAGGAGTTCAGTCTCGGACAACCGCGCGATCACCGAGGGAGTGCGCATCAGCATGCACCGACTGCACATCGTGGACGAATCCCTCCATCAGCCGTCGTCCCAGTTTCTCGAAACGCTCAGCATTCCCCGTAGTAAGGAAATAGCGGCTCGAATCGCGAGGATGGGAATGCAACAGCCCAGATTCAGCCATCAAAGAATAAGACGCGCGGGCACACTGCTGGGAGGAAGAAATGAGGGTGACGCCGTCACCCAAGACATACGAGATGAGCCCAGCCAGCAGCGGATAGTGAGTGCACCCCAAGATGAGAGTGTCACAACCAGCCTCCTGGATAGGCGCCAGATACTCCCGGGCAATAGTCTCAAGCTCCGGTCCGCTGGTGATCCCGTCCTCAACGAACGGGACGAATTTCGGGCAGGCCTGAGTCGTCAGAGTGATGCCGGGCACCGCAGCCAATGCATCCTCATAGGACAGAGAGCGAGCTGTCGCCTCAGTACAAATAACGCCAATTCGCCCGTTACGGGTAGCAGCACTGGCCCGACGAGCAGCCGGCATGATGACATCAATAACCGGCACACCGTAACGCTCCCGGGCATCTCTTAACACCGCCGAGGATGCGGTATTACAGGCGATAAGCAGGGCTTTGACGCCGTGGGCGACAAGTCGGTCGAGGCATTGCAACGCATATTGTCGTACGTCAGCGATGGTTTTCTCACCGTAGGGAGCGCGGTCCGTGTCGCCCAGATAAACGATGTCTTCGTTCGGCATAAGGTCGACGACCGATCGAGCCACCGTCAGCCCTCCGAATCCGGAGTCGAAGATGCCGATCGGTGAGTCGACAACGTCGAAATCAGGTTCGGTCACGGCTCGACAGACTACCGCGCGATTTTCCCGAGCGACCACTCACGGGAAGTCACAGCACCCCCACTTGGACGGTACACTCCCATAGGGTCATTAAGGTAAGGCTTTGCTATCATCTAGCGATGTGCCGAGTCCCAACGGCAGCATGAAATCACTTCATTGGGGGGAGACAACATGACAAGGCATATGAATTGCAGCACCGCAGACACCCAAGGCATCGTGCCACTCAGTTCACTGGCGGCAGGGCAGAACGCGACCATTGAAGACATCACCATCAACTGTGCCGATTACATCCGTCGCCGCCTCCACATGCTCGGTTTCGGCCACGGCCGCTCCGTCACCAAGATTCGCCAAGCGCCCTTCGGCGGCCCCATGGTGTTCCACGTCTGCGACGTCCAGATGTGCCTTCGCCGCGCCCAGGCAGACATGATCATGGTCCGCCCGGCACCCCAGACCGCGCCACAGCCGGCCGTCGAGCCGTGCGCCACCACTGCTCTCGCCTGATCAACCGCCCCCTGCCCAATTCACGTACAACCCACACCCATCCGAGGTTTATTGATGCCCATACCCACCGCAGCACCCTGTCACACCGTTCCTACGACGGAACCGAGGACGGGTTCACCCAAACTGGCCCTGGTGGGCTCCCCCAACGGCGGCAAGACGTCGATCTTCAATCAACTCACCGGCCTGCATGCCAAGACCGGAAACTATCCCGGCGTTACCGTCTCCCGTAGTACCGGCGTCTGCCGGATCGGCAAAAATGAATACGGCATCGAGGACCTTCCCGGTACCTACTCCCTGACCCCCATCTCCCCCGATGAGGAAGTCGTCGTCCACGCCCTCGAAGGCACGATGAAGGGCATCCCTGCCCCCGACGGCGTTCTCGTCGTCGCCGACTCGACGGCACTGCGTCGATCTCTCCTGCTACTCGCCGAAACGCTGGCACTCGGCCTGCCCACAGCCGTCATCGTCACCATGACCGACGAGCTACGCCGCCGCGGCGGCAGCCTCGACACCACCGCACTGTCCCAGGCCCTGGGCGTACCCGTGGTCTCGGTAGTCGCAAACCGCGGCATCGGCATCGGCGAATTGCGTCACCTCATCGCGGACTGGCAAACCTGGGACCGCCCCCCGGTACCGCCGCCCACTGCCACCGAAGAACTTGCCGGGTGGGTAGATTCCGTGCTGACCAGCGCTGGTTACCAAGACCCCCACCTCGACTCGCGCACAGAACGAATCGACAAGGTACTACTCCACCCAGTGTGGGGAACGATCGTCTTCTTCGTCGTGATGTTCCTGTTCTTCCAGGCGCTGTTCACCTGGGCGGCACCAGCCCAAGACGCTATCGACAACTTCTTCAGCTGGTTGGGAGGCTGGGTCGACGACAACGTCTCCAACCAGATCCTGGCCGGTCTGCTGGGAGACGGAATCATCGGCGGTGTCGGCTCCGTGCTGACCTTCGTCCCACAGATCCTGCTGATGTACCTGCTGTTGGCCCTGCTAGACGCAGTGGGTTACATGTCACGGGCGGCATTCCTCATGGATAAAGTCATGAGCCGTGCCGGGCTGGAAGGGCGAGCCTTCGTGGCCATGCTCTCGTCCTTCGCCTGCGCCATCCCCGGCGTGATGGCCACCCGCACCATTCCCTCGGCTAAAGACCGCATCGCGACGATGCTCGGCGTTCCGCTGGCCACTTGTTCGGCAAGACTGCCCGTCTACGTATTGCTGGTGGGAATGCTCATCCCCAACACCACACAGATTGGTCCGTTCTCGGGCCGAGGCGTGGCAATGTTCCTGCTCTACCTGCTTGGAGCCGTCTCGGCAATGGCTGCGGCATGGGTCGTCAAAAAGATCACCGACCGTTCCGGCATCCTGCTGCCCTTCTACATGGAAATGCCGCCGTATCGCATCCCCACCCTGCGTTCAGTGGGCATCGCGATGTGGGAGCCCACCAAGGCCTTCCTTCATAAGGCTGGCACCATCATCATGTTGACGACCATCGTCATCTGGGCGCTGACGACCTTCCCGATGCGTTCCAACGCCGAACTCACGAAGGCCGGCATCGACCCCAGCAACGACGTAGCCGTGGCGGCCTACACCATGGATCACTCGATCGCCGGAAGCATCGGCAAGGCCGTCGAGCCCGTCTTCGAGCCTCTCGGATTCGACTGGCGGATCGACGTCTCCCTCATCGGCTCCCTGGCCGCCCGTGAAGTCTCGGTGTCGACCTTGGGACAGATGGCCTCGGCTACCGATCCAGAGGATGACGTAGACGTCTCCCATCAACTCGACCATTGGACCTGGACCCATGGACCCAACAAGGGCAACAAGGTCTTCACCCCGGCCACCATCGTGGCACTCATCCTCTTCTTCGCCTACGCCCTGCAATGCATGTCGACCGTGGCGATCATGAAACGGGAGACCGGCGGATGGAAGTGGCCCGCCGTGGCCTTCGGATATATGTTCGTGTTGGCTTGGGTCATGGCCTTCATCGGACGTCTCGTGACAGGTCTGCTGATGTGATGAAGCTCGCCTGTCATCCCTCCACCGCCGTTCATCCGGAGACGACCACCGACCCTGCCACCCTGCGCTGGGTGGTCTCCGGGATCACGCTGCCCTTCGCCGGGCTCTTGGTAAGCGCCCCCGGCCTCGACGAGTTCCTCAACCAGGTACGCGTCGAGGCGACGGTCGGCGCTGTCATGGCGACTGTTCTCGAGGGCACATGGGAACGCATCGGTGCCGGATTCCGGACTGCCTTAACCACAGCCCTGGAACGCACCGATGAATGGGTGGGCGGCCCTGACAGCAAGCCCCTCAACGACGTCGAGACACTGCGCCGATGCGCCGATGAACTCATCGGCGGGCCCGTCGGCGCGGTTGCCGCGATGCACGGAGGATCAATCGAATTAGTCGACGTGTCAGTCGGTGACGAAGAGCGCAGAGTCGACGTCACCATGAAGGGAGCATGCCGAGGTTGCCCGGCAGCCATCATGACCCTACATCAGCGCCTGGAACATCAACTGAGTCTGCGATTGCGCGAGCCGGTCACCGTGCGGGAAATCTGACACCTACTCCGACAGCTCCACCTCGACGAGCACCTCCACGACGAGGCCAAGCCACTCGTAGACGCATTCCTCCTCGGCATCCAATTCCTCCCGGGCCGCCCGAGCGACTTCGTCGGCAGTAACCTGGTCGATGATCCCTAGCCTGGCGGCCATCATGCCACGCAGCGCATTGACAGTACGAAGCCAACGTTGCGTCATCACAGGGTTCATGGAGATACAGCCGGTTCGGTGCAACGTCTCCACATCAGCACTTAAGGACTGAGCGTCTTCCCAGCGCGCCGCGACATCCTCGGCGTCATGGTCGACATGGAATTGCGCGTCAGCTGAGTCGTCGTCACGATAGGCGCTGGGCAGGATCAATCGACGCACCTCGTCGTCCTCCTGGAGTCCAGAAAACTGGCTCTCCCAAAAAGCGAACGGGTCCCCCTCCGTCGTGGAATGGGCAGGATCGGCACGTAAACGCGACAAGGCCTCCACGTAATGTCCCAGGGCAGTCTCGATGCCGGTAATTTCGACGTGTTCTAGATACCAGATCCAGCGATTTCGAGTGCCCTCGATCCTCATCCTTGGCCGCCCTTTTCGACCGAGGCCTGCAAACCATAGCCGTGCATCGCATGCACGGCGACCTCCATCTCTTCTTTATTACCCTCGGCGACCGTCGCGCGACCCCGGTAATGTACCTGGATCATGAGTTGGGTGGCGCGTTCGCGCGGGTAACCGAAATATCTCATAAACACCATCGTCACGTAGTCCATGAGGTTCACCGGATCGTCCCAAACGACCGTCGTCCACGTCGATTCCTGGCCGACAAGGCGGTGTGCAATGGGTTCCGCGGTGGCTACAGACATGTGCTTATTCTGTCACCTAGGTGAGACACTCAAACTTCTCCGACGCAAACATCCTCTAGAGCGCACCCCCTCTAGACTGTGGCCCATGTCGACCGCACTGTTCACCGACCACTACGAGCTAACCATGGTCGAAGCCGCCATGGCATCGGGGACTGCCAACCGCCGCTGCGTCTTTGAGTTATTCCCCCGCCGTCTGCCCGAAGGCCGCCGCTACGGCGTCGTAGCCGGTACCGGACGCGTCCTTGACGCTGTCGAGAATTTCCGATTCACCGACGAGGACGTCTCCTTCCTGGAACGCACCGGGGTAGTCGGCCCGCACATGGCCGAGTGGCTGCCACACTACCGATTTACCGGATCCATCCACGGTTACGCTGAAGGCGATCTCTACTTTCCTGGTTCCCCCCTGCTCACCGTCGAGGGCACTTTCGCCGAAGCCTGCGTGCTCGAGACCGTGCTGCTCAGCATCTACAACCACGACTCAGCTATCGCCTCCGCCGCATCCCGCATGGTCATGATGGCTGAAGGCCGCTCGATCATCGAAATGGGCTCGCGACGCACCCACGAAGAATCCGCCGTCGCTGCCGCCCGTGCCGCGTGGATCGCCGGCTTTGGCCCGACCTCTAACTTAGCCGCCGGGATCCGCTATGGCGTCCCCACCTCTGGTACCGCTGCCCACGCCTTCACCCTCCTTCATGACACCGAGGAAGAGGCCTTCCGCGCCCAGCTAGCCGCCTACGGTGAAAAGACAACCCTGCTCGTCGACACCTACGACATCGACAATGCGGTACGCACGGCCATCCGCCTCACCGAGGGACGCCTCGGTGCGGTCCGTATCGACTCCGGCGACCTATCCATCGTCGCTCGTCAAGTCCGCGACTTGCTCGACGACCTCGGCGCCCCGAACACTCGCGTCATCGTCACTAGCGACCTTGACGAATGGCAAATCGCCGCCCTGCGCGGTGCCCCCGTCGATGGATTCGGCGTCGGAACCTCCCTGGTAACCGGTTCGGGAGCTCCAACCTGCTCCTTCGTCTATAAGCTGGTCGCCCGCGCCACCTCAGACAGCCCCGACGCCGAGTTGCTGCCGGTGGCCAAGAAGTCGTCCCATAAAAACACTGTGGGCGGGCGCAAGTATGCGGTGCGCCGCATCGGCTCAGGTGGGATCGCCACCGCAGAAGTCGTCGGGGTGGGCCAACCACCAGCCGCCGACGCTGACGACCGCAACCTCATCGTCCCGCTCATCGTCAACGGCGAAGTTGTGGGCCGTGAACCGCTAGAGGCGGCGCGTAAACGTCACCAGGCTGCCATCGCTGAGCTGCCAATTTCCGGACGACGTATCTCGCGTGGCGACCAGGCCATCCCGACAGTCATGGTGAAGCAAGGCAACGACGGCGCTGACACCGTTCTTGGAGCATCCCTCTCCTGAGCACAACCCCAGGGGCACAGCCCAGAGCACACCAGAAATACGACACGCGAGGTACCTCAGGACCCGAAATCTGTCCAAAAGCCCCTTATGACGCGGTTTTGGGCTTGACTGAGGACCGACAACCGCTAATGTCAACTATGAGAGAACCGGCAACAAGCCCGAAATCGAACACAGTCCATTTGAGGAGACCCCATGACCAAGTCCGAGCTCATCAAGACCGTCGCCAAGCAGGCCTCGCTCACTGAGGCCCAGACCAACGAGGCCGTTAAGGCTCTTACCGACGTCATCACCGCCGCTCTGGCCAAGGGTGAGAAGGTGCAGCTTCCCGGTCTATTCACCGCCGAAACCGTTGAGCGTCCCGCTCGCAATGGCCGCAACCCTCGCACCGGCGAGTCCATGACCATCCCGGCTCACAAGGCCGTCAAGATCTCGGCCTCCAGCACTCTCAAGAAGGCCGTCGCTGACTGAGCGACCGCTCAGAGTTGTTGGATCTCAACATGTGGGGTCCGGTGCTTCACGGCACCGGACCCCAGTTTTTCGTCATTACGCTCGCACCAGCTCACGCATGACGGTCACTTCTCGTTCATGACGTGAGACAGTCGCGCAGCCCGCTCGTCAGTAAATACCTCATCCAGCCACATCGGGGAACCATCCGGATGGCTGAGAGGGACCCGCCAGTTTGGGTATTCATTCGTGGTACCCGGCAAGTTTTGAGTGCGACGATCTCCCACCGCGTCAGTCAGGGTGGCATTGAGCACCTTTGACGGGGTGCGGGTAAGCATGCGATGCATCGCTAACACGATGTCCTCTTCGGAGGGGTCATCCCCCACCAACACGCCACGCTCACGCAGGATGGCGATCCAGGTGGCAGTCTGACGAGCCACCTCAGCGCGCTCGTGCTCGAGAGATTCAGTGAGTAGTCCCAGCTCATGACGCACCTCGACGTGATCACCAGCCAGATACCCAGTAGTGGGAGGTAAATCATGGGTAGTGACCGAACTCATGGCGTACTCGCGCCACTGCTCAGGAGGCAGCGGATTGCCATTCTCACCATTCTCGAACCACAGGACCGAGGTGCCCATGATGCCGCGCTCACGCAAGTAGGCGCGCACCCACGGCTCTACCGTTCCCAGGTCCTCGCCCACGACAAGGGCGCCAGCCCGGTGCGCCTCCAGCGCCAAAATACCAACCATGGCTTCGTGGTCGTACCGTATGTAAGTACCCATACGCGGGCCGAGACCGACGGGTACCCACCACAGCCGGAACAGGCCGAGAATATGGTCGATGCGGATGCCACCGGCGTGACGCAAAGCGGCGCGCACCATGTCGCGGAAAGGCCGATATGCCAGATTGGCGAGGATGTCGGGACGCATCGGAGGCTGTCCCCACTCCTGTCCAGCCTGATTAAAAGCATCAGGCGGCGACCCGACGCAGACACCGTCAGCAAAGAGCTTCCCGAGCATCCACGCATCGGCTCCGGCACCGGAAACACCCACGGCCATATCGCACATAAGTCCCAGCGACATCCCGGCGTCACGTCCGGCAGATTGGGCCGCCGAAAGCTGTTGGTCAGCAATCCACTGCAGCCACATGAAAAAATCGACGCGTTCCTCGTGAGCTCGCACGAACTCTGAGACGGCACGGTTGCTGGGGCGCTGATACTCCTCGGGCCAGGTGCGCCAATCTTTGCCGTATACCTCCGTCAGTGCACACCACGTCGCGAGATCTTCTAAACGAGTACCACACAGCCGGCGGAATGCCTGGTAGGACAATTCCCTCGATCCCTCCAGACCGAGGGCATGGACGGCTTCTAGCACTGGCAGTTTGGCGTTCCAGGAACGATCTCGATCGATTGCCTCAGCATCGGCCGCTGCTTGAGCCCGGGCCGAGCGTGCCTGGGAACGCACATAGACGTCGAGGTCGGCATACTCCGGGATGATCTCGGGGCGCACATACAGCGGGTTCAGGAAGAGACGGCTGCAAGGCAAATACGGCGACGGCTCGATGGGGGAGACAACCTGGCTGGCATGCAGCGGATTCACGAGCACGTAGTCAGCACCCTGGGTGGCCGCCCAGGTAGACAGGTCCGCCAGGTCGGAAAAATCACCCATTCCCCAGGAGGCGCGGGAGCGAGTCGAATACAACTGCACGGCATGGCCCCAGACCCGAGACGAACCCATCGAACGAGGAAGGCCGAGCCAGTTCGGGGAGACTACAAGCGTAGAGGTCGCGCGATGGTCCGCAGTCGTCGCGACGATCGTGTGGTAGCCCAACGGCAGATCGCCAGGGATACCGAAGGTCGCCTCACCAATCCAACGATCGTCCACGTGGCGATCGGGGTTCCAATTGTCGACCTGCCAACACTCGCGGCGTTGCCCGTCCTCGCAGACGACGTGAACCTCCACCCACTCCCCTGCATTAACGTGAACGTCAACCCGCCCCTCTTGACCCTCACGTAGGACCACGATTCCGGGCAACACTCGACGCCACTTCCGGTTAGTCACCTCGTGGCACGCGCGTTCGGCACGTTCCGGAGTCGACGCGTCAATTCCCAAACCGTCAAGGACAGCAATAACAGTCGCCTTCCCGACCTCGGTGTGCTGGCCCTTCCAGTCGTAATAATCACGAGCGATGCCGAAATGATCGGCCAGGGTCGTCAGGTGGGGATCTGTCAAGGACATGACGGCCTTTCGGCGCCCCAATCGTCGGGGCGAAAGTCGGGATCGGGCAAATTGTGCCAGGACGACGAATCGCCCCTACAACGACGAAATTTACTCGACGTCAGACTGGCGGGGCGGGCGAACCACCTGAGTGCCTGCCACTGTGTCATGAATGGTTTGACGGGAACGCTGCCACAACGGCATGAGGTAACTAAAGGGTGTCAACAGGACGATGGCTTGATTACCGATCTCGACGCAGGCCCACACAGTGGCCCGTATCAGAGCACGCCACCACACCAGGCGACGATGCTCCTTGCCCTTATTCAGGGTGACGACTCGCAGCCCGCATATCAGCTGACCGACCGAACCCGCACAAGCTGCCAACATGATGAATTGGTAAATCGCCTGCGAAATGATCACCGCCCCGACGAGGTTCGACAGGTCACTGACGAATCCGGCCTTCATCAGGGATTGCATCGTGACGACGTCAGAGGGGCTAGCTCCAGCGTTGACTGCACGCATCGAGGTGGCGAGGAACGTCTGGTAACCGTCGACGATACTCGCCACTGTCTCATGCATCGTCAGTCCGACGACGATCCACACCAGAACGGCGTCGATGATGGTCGACAACGCCCGCCACCACCAGCCGGCTAGAGGGACTCCATCAGCAGTCGATCCCCACCGACTCTGCGCTGGACTCTGCGACCTATCGACATCTCCGCGACGCGAAACGGCTGCGTTAGGTCGTGGCGATGACGGGACCCGTGACACCGGAGCGAGCGTCTCGGGCACATGGCCAACGCCAGGGCGCGGTTGAGGATCCGGCGGATTACGCAGATTCCGTGTCCAACGCTCACCGTCCCAATACCGCTCCTGGTCGCTTCCGGCAGGGTCGGGGTACCAGCCCATCGGGGGTGGAGTCGCATTCGTCATTAGTTCATTCTCCCACGAAGAAGCGGTCATGCCAGTTTCCGCCATCGGCAAGGTCGTCGAGTGCCGCTATCAACCCAATCAGAGCTCAGCTCCGTTCCACCATCCTTGCCCACTGATCCTCCAGTTTGGCCTAATTGCGAGTCGCTATCCAGTCGGCAAGATCCGTCTGTCGCATGACGGCGGTGCGGCCACGTACACTGGTTGACCATGAGCACACAGGTGGCACCAGGTTCCAGCACCGCGGTCGAGGAGAAGACTCGTCCATCCTTCGATGACGGTGACGCCGAGCGCTTCTCACACTATGTCCCCAAGGCGAAACTCACCGACGCGATGGTCAACGGGACCCCCGTCGTCGCCCTGTGCGGCAAGGTATGGGTACCCTCCCGCAACCCCGAGAAATTCCCTGTCTGCCCGGAGTGCAAAGAGATCTTCGACTCGATGAACCGGTAAACACACCGATGAGGAACACAGACCTCAATCAGTAGCCAACCAAGACAACGCCAGCTCATACCCCTTCAATCCCAGCCCGACGATCGTCCCGGTGACATGCGCCGACACCACGCTGTGGTGACGGAACTCCTCCCGGGCGGCGATGTTAGAGATGTGTACCTCAATACAAGGCGCCCCCAACTGGGCGAGGGCATCGGCAATAGCGATGTTGTAGTGGCTCCAGGCCGCCGGATTAATGACGATCGGGGTGCGGTCGTCAGCGGCCTGGTGAATCCACCCCATCATCCGTTCCTCGGAGTCGGTCTGACGCACCTCAACGTCCAGCCCCAGTTCGCGACCGTATTCGATCAACCGAGCCACCAGATCGTCATGGGTGGTTGTTCCGTAAATCTGTGGCTCTCGTCGACCAAGCCGACCCAGATTCGGGCCGTTGAGAACCAAAACCTGCTTGCTCATGACTGATCCTCCGGTCTTTCCTCCCCGTCTTTAATGCGCTTATCCCCATAACGGATATCGGGCTCAAGGAATAGCGGACCAACCAACGGCTCAGCAGCGCGGACCGACGCCTCGGCGTTATCGATAATGCGCGCGACCTCGAAGGCGGAATCCGTCGGATCAACCGCGATCTTGGCGGCCACCAAGATCGTCTCAGGGCCCAGGTGAACCGTCTTCATATAGATCACCGAGTCAACGCCGTCAGAATGTATCAAGGCGTCATGGACAGCCTTACGTGACTCCGGGGTAGCTGATTCTCCCTCCAACAGAGATTTCATCTCGCGCGAAAGCACCCTTGCAACAACGACCAGCAAAATACCGATACAAGCCGAGCCAATGCCGTCGAAAATCGGGTTATGGGTGAGCAGGGTGAGGCCAACACCCAAGAAAGCAAAGATCAAACCAAGAACGGCAGCAGAGTCCTCCAACATAACGACCGGCAACTCCGGGGCCTTAGCTTTCCGGATGTACTGCAAAATCGTCATGCCTTCGCGATCCTGGCTACTCTCCTTGAGAGCGGTACGCAGGCTAGCTCCCTCTGCGCAAAGAGAAATCATGACGACTGCCAGCGGCACCCACCACCACTGGGAATCGAGGAGCTCATCGCGATGACCACCAAGAGTCGCCTCGATCTTGTGATAGGCCTCATACAGGGCGAACAGACCACCAAGGGTAAAGATGACGATAGCGACAACGAAACCAGACAAGTACCGCGCCGTCTCATAGCCGAAGGGGTGGTCCTCGTCAGCTTCCTTGTGGGACTCCTTGCCACCCACCATGAGAACGACCTGGTTGGCGGTATCAGCCACCGAATGGATAGCCTCGGCGAGCATCGACGAGGCCCCAGTAAGTGCCCATGCGATGGCCTTCGTTACCGCGATCGCAAGGTTGGCGGAGGCAGCTGCGATGATCGCTTTGCGGCCTCCCTGCGTCGGGTTGGCTGGCTCCTTGGCCCCGTTCGGCCACTGAGCAGCGTGCGCTTGGCTCATGTCATCTCTTTCAGACGATCCAGCCCGAGAGCCACGTAGACAGCGGCGAAACTTCCCTGGAGTAGCAAGGCGACATAGCGGCTCATCGGCGAGGACTGCTCATCAATGCCGAGCGGCAAGGTGACGCTGCGCACCGTCACATCATGGGCGGCGCACAGCTGCTCAAGGTCGCGGCGGGCAGCGGCGTGCTCCATCTCGGCGTCATCCATGACGACAAGGACAGGGCGACGCGTCTCACCGTCAAGGTCAGGATCAGCGAAAGGATCCCTTTTAGGGGCAGAATCAATGACAGGGCGCAGCGCTGCGGAGTCGGCGGACAAGGCGATGCGACCCGTGGCTCGTCTCATCCATTGTGCGAGGCGTCGCGACGCCCGCGCCGCAAGGACCGATCCACCCCACAAGAGGGGTTCTGCATCGGCTAACGCACACGCGAGATCCTTAGCCTCATTGACGGCGAGGTCATGGTGAGGCGAAGCCGACTCGGCAACCATATCCGCAACCCGAGCAACCTGTCCGGGGTCGACAACTGGTCCAAGACCCAGGTCGCTCAGCACCGACAGAGCCGCGACAGCGGCCGACAGGGCATCCTCGGAGGCCATCTGAATACGGGCAGTGCCGTGGCTACCGGCAGCTTGCCAAGACTCAGTCTCGCCAGTGGACGTCATGATGATGGCACTACCTCGACGTCGAGCCTCAGCTACCTGGGCCGCACAGTGTCCGTCGCTATCGAGAGCGACGACAAGATCAAGGGGGCCAACCCACGCTGGCAGCCGCAGGAAAGGCCACGCGACTAGCGGGACGGGACATATCGGCTCAAGGACAGACCGCACTAAACGAGCCTCGGGGCCGACAACGAGTACTCCCCGGGGCTGTCCCCACTCACCGACCGTTCGACGTACCTCGTCGAGATCCGCAGAGTCACGACGAATGCGTGCTCCCGTGCTAGCCAACTGACGCAGCACCCGCTCGGCGAGTGCGTCGAGAGGCGCGTCGAGACGCGAGTCGTCGAAAGTCACTGCGACCTCATCTCATGACGATGAGTGGGCTCAAAAGCTTCGGTGTCCTCGGCATTGACCCCTTGACCAGTTTCTCGCTTACGCGCCGCGTCAAGGCGAAGGTCGGGAACGCCGTCGCGCACGAGAAAGGCTAGCCCACACGACGGAGAGGAACACACCAATTCCCCACTGTCGAAATCCAGGGCAAACCGGGAATGGCACGCCGGGCAAGCTGCCACTTCAAGGAATGCCGGAGAGAGGTCGAGTGCCTCAGGGGCCAGCGGTAAATCAGGCATACCGTCATCCTAGTGGCCTGTGACGTCACGGCTGGCGTCCCTGATGACGGATAGATGGCCACGCCGACCTAAAACGTGCACCGAAGCAGGGTCCGGCTCAGGCAGCACCTCGTCCTCGAGCATTCCCACCTCCCGCACCGCTGCCGCCAGCGCCATCAGGTCGTCGGCTGGTGGGTCTGGGGCTGGATTGTCGATACCGGGCAGGCGGATGACTTCCCACCCCACCGGCGCCGAGAGCGCTTCGGCGTGTTCGGCACACATGTCGTAGGCACCGGGTTCATGGCTAGGCCCCAAAGGCCCGACAACTGCAGTGCGCTCGGCATAGACGTAGGTCAGCGTCGCGACCGCTGGTCGGGAACATCCGGGGCGAATGCACTCTCTCACCCAGGGCACGGTACGCCACACACTGATAGTCACACAGTTGCCACGCGGACACCGCAGAGACCATCGGTGCCCCGGTACACCACACACCCGTTTTTCATCGCACTACGTGTCCAACCGCAATACAGTGGCGACATGTCCAAGCGTCGTAACCGTCATAGTCGTGGCCACCGCGGGCCGGTCGTCTTGCCTCGCTCCTACGGCGGACGCATCGACCGCGTTGATCCCACCCACGCCGAGTTTTTCACGGTCTGTCTGACGCAGGCTGTTCAGCAAGTACACATGTCGTGCCCGGGGATCCTTGACAACGTTGTCGTCGGGGCTGAAGATGTCCCGACCATGCCAGACTGGACAGAGGGGCGGGTACCGCTGTCCTCTGCCGTCGACGATAGCGAGCACTCCCCCGCCAAAATTGTCATCTATCGACGACCCCTCGAGTTAAGGACGGCCAGTAGGCGCGGATTAGCCATCCTCGTTCATCGCACCCTCGTCGAACAGCTCTCAGCGCTGACTGGCACCCCAGTAGAGACAATCGATCCCAGCATCGATGACTGAGGCCGTCAGCGCAGCTGAGGATCAACGTCAACACTGCGACCGTTCGTCATGGCCGCCACAGCCTCCAAGGGAAGAACGGCCAAACCGCTGGCAGATATGACCCCGCCAATGAGCGGAGCCGACCCCACGATGTGCAAGTGGCCAGCTGCTGGAACCTTCCCCGACCAGGTGGACCCAGCCGGAACCGTGCCCTCGATCGCCGTCTTCTCCCCGTGAGTGCCTGTCAGTTCGCCTGAAAAGGTAACTGCCTCCCGACCCGGGTTCGATAGTTCAAGGGTCCCCGCCGCCCCGACAGTTTGCTCCAGGACCTTGCTCGACCCTCCCGGACTGACCAAGGCGTTATCAGTAGTGCCAGGCTTACCCTGAACGAATAACCGAGCAATAACCGGATCATCGGCGGATAAACGTAGCCCGACACCTTCCCCTGCTAAAGCCTTAGACAGGTCTACCTGGATAGTGGATCGGGGGTCGATATCGATCTCGTCGGCACCGTCAGGGGTGAAGGGCCCACGCCCAGCCAGCGCTGTCACCGACACACTCAACCGTCTCGTGCCGGGATTCGAAATGATAAGGGTTGCAGTCGACACCTTGGCAGGAACAGCTGGCAAAAACAGCGTCTTGGCTGCCTGAGTCATCGCGCTCGTATCGCGGCCCTGACCTGCCCACATACGAGCACCAACGACGACTCGTCCCTCTCGAGCGTTAACAAGAGCGGTCACCGGGGTGGTGCCGTTATCCCACACCGACATCGGCAACACCTTGGTCTGCCCCGGAGAAACACGAATCCCTCGCATCCCGGCGGTAACAATTTCTCCCTTCGACCCCAACATAGTGACGTCGACGGTGGCTGCCCGGATGTCCGAGTTGACCACCACAAGGTCCGAGGTGGAAGGGTTCGTGACACTGACTGCCCCTCCCGTGGCTGCGCCAATACACGGCACCCACGTCGTCATGCCGCCTTCTGAGGATAGAGCCGAGCCAGAGGGCCGACGCTGCCCGGCCGTAGACCGGATATAACCCGCTGAAGTATTCACGTTGGTCATTACAGGCACCGACGCTTCAGACAGCTTCTCGACCGAAGTGCCGACTTGTAGGCTTCCACCCGAGGACCCGGCAGCGAGGCTGGCCTTCCCCTGGGAAGGAGGGCACACCAGGGTACGTCCTGAGGAGATGGGTTGAACCTTAACGGCAGAACGCTGCATAGGCGGAATCGCTGAAGTGGCCAACGACATTGCGAGCGCCACGACGGCCAAGGTCACTGCCCACACCGGCCCCTTCCAGTAGCGTCCAGCCTTCTTATCGGGTTCCGTCAGCTCATCGCAGCTATCTTCGCCGGATGCAGGCACCTGAGCCATAGCGCGGGCAGCATGAGGCGTCGGCTGGTCGCTGACATCTTCAGAACCGGCCGCGCGACGCGCTGGGATCGCGCTCTCCTCCACGAATCGAACCTCAGGAATCTCCTCGGGCTCCTCGTCATCCGCGAGGGCGCGACGGGGACGATCGCTCATGACTCCTCCTGACGACGGCGTGGCTTACGCGACAGGGATCGGCGGGGGGCGGCGATGCGGTTACGCTGAGCGGCCTGAGGCCCAGCAACCACCAACAAGATGAGAAGGGCAACCAGCTCGATGGCACCGGCCCACCTCTGGGTCGGCATCGACCAGGTCAGATCACCACGGGCCGAGCCAACCTGGTAAGACTCTCCGATTCCGTGCCGCACCGCCGGACTCAGCCGCGTGCCCCCTACCTCGACCCTCCACCGATGATCACGGGGCTCGAGTATTGTCACGGTTCCTGATTCGGTTACCTTCCCGGTGACAGGAACTTGGCTGCTGCCACGGCTACTAAGCAAGGCTCGTGAAGGATGCCCATCGACGGTCCAGACCGTCGTCGTGGGATCGGTATTCGCGACAGTTAAACCTGAGGCATTACCCACCTGGGACACAACATCGGCCCCTGCGCCACGAAGCCAGAGATGACCGATTCCCAGGTCAGACAGACGATCAGCCAGGTCGTCTGGGACAGCTCCGGTCGCCACCGCACGGGCAAGATCAGCAGCCAAGTCAGCAATGCGGCTGTCCGAAGAAATAGTCGGACGCTCACCGCTGCCCCAGCTCGGATTATTGGAGTCGACGAGGTTCCAGTGGGCGCTGCCGCGATGCACATTCACCATAAGAGTGCGGGTGTGACGAGCCGAGTCCTCGACTGCTGTGACATAGGCCGGGCGCGTGGCAGCAGTGGTGGACATCGGGCCGCGAGCGCCCCCCACAAGCCACCAGACGCCACTGGCGGTCACAGATATCGTCAACACCCACGGCAACCATCGGTTACCGATGCCAACAAGCAGCTGGCCAAGGGTCGGGGATTCGTCGGCGGGAAAATGATCCGCCTCAGCACGCTGCAACATGGCCGACTGGCGGGCAGCTGCCACAAGTATGAGGAGCACTCCGGCGCCTACCAACTGCCACGGTTCGATAGCCGGATGCACCTGCACATTCCAGACGGTGACCAAGGTGCGCGACGCCACACCCGTGAGGACAAGGCACACCAGATAGACGATGATGAGGGCCAGCACTCGACCGCGGGGATGACCGGTCAGGGACCCGATAGATGCCGAGCGGTCGATGACAAGACGCCAGACCGCCCACAGCGCAGCAATCCACAACGGAGCCATCGCTATCACGGTAAACGCGGTAGGAGCAGTACCGGGGACAATCGCGCGGCCTACCAGCAGCCATAGCCCGGCACGCGTCTCTACAGCCGGGCTAAGCACAGGCTCAGCCCCGGTCGCCATGCGCCCAGGCTCGGTTATCAGCCGAGGAATCCACGGCGAAATGACCAGTAGCGGCCCTAATACAACTAGGCTGCCGAGCAGCAGACGTCGAGGTCGGGTCATGAGGATGCCGACGGCCACCGCGACCGGGTATACCCACAATGCAGGAACAAGGCTGATAGCTAGGGCTGACCACAGAGCCAAGCCGCCTGCCGAGGAAACGCCCCCCACCTGGTGACTGCCAGTACCAGCACCGCGCAGCTCAACGACGTCAACAGTCTCGGGATTGACCAACCGCCACGTATGCAGGGCCATGTGGGGGAGGATCACCCCCAACGCCAATGCTGTCACCGAGCCTCGGGCTAGGCCGCCGGTAAGGACAGGCAGCATGCCCCAGAAGCTCGCGAGCAGCACCGTCGTCGTGCCAAGGCCAACCACCCGGCGGAACAATCGATGTGCCGACATCGCCGTGAGCAGCGGGGTTACGACGAACAGGATACGGACCAGAACTTCTGGTTCCCCAATTGTCAACACCGAGCCGAAAGCTGGCCACGCCAACCAGGGAGCGTTCCCTCCAGACAATCCAGGAACAGCGGTCAACCAGCGATGCCACGCTCCAGCCAGGCCACATGGCGCCGGCGCGAGCCAGGTCGACGTCGCTCTACCTGAGCCGTAGAGACCACGGCAGGCAACGATCCCGATCACCACCATAAGGCTGACCATGACGGTGTACGGATTGACGACAGAACGGTGATCGCGGACGGTGAAGTCGTCGCCAGTGAGATCGTCGATCGTCGTTCCATCCTCATTGCGCCACGGGTGGATCCGATCAGACAGATCCCCGGCGTAACGGTCAACTGCCCGAGCCCAGACACTGCGTCGGCTGGGTAGGAGACGGTTGGTGTTCTCAAGGTCGTCAGGATCGCACTGCGCATGGAAGTCCTGCAGGCGATGCGTCATCTCGCGGGTAACCGAGCGCGACCGCCACAGCTGCAGGCCGGACCGCCACTCGTCGACCGCACGCGAGGGGGCCTTACCCACCATCAGGACGAGAAAACGCCACACGCTAGCCACCAGGAGAGCCAGACTCGTGCGGGTGGGATGACCGGTCCGGGCTGCAACCATTCGCATCCCCGCGAGACGGTCGGTGACATCCGGACGGGGAGCCAAATGCGACTCTCGCTGCCACCCTCGGCCCGCCTGACGGTGATGAATGGTACAACTCGGCGCAGTGCGAACCACCATGCCCGCTTCATTGGCACGCCAGCCAAAATCCACGCCGTCACGGAAAAGGGGAAGCGCCGGGTCGAAACCACCCAGGCGCCGCCACACGTCCACCCGAACGAACATGCCAGCCGTCGAGCCACCTAAGATCGGACCCGGATCAGCCTGCTTCTGGTCAATATCTCCGCGATCGACGACCGGCAGAACACGAGCACCGCCGGTACTGACGCTCTGTCCTTGCTCATCAATAAACTCCGGGTAGTTATGCCGGGCCGGTTTAAGCAATGTGGGATACAAGACGTCAGGGTGAGGCTTGCGCGAAGCCTCCCGCAGCATGCACGTCAATGAGTCACGACGCACCTCGACGTCGTCGTGCAGGATCCAGATATGGGTGACACCGTCAGTAAGTCGATCGATCGCTAGGTTAATGCCCTCACCGGGGGTGGTGTCCGCGCTAGCCGTCACGCACTCGTCCAACAATCCTTCGTCCACAGCAGCCATGAGCAAGTCGGAAGAACCATCCGTAGAGCCGAGGTCGACGGCAATCTGCACTGCCGCGCGCTCTCCACTACGCCGCAATGCGTTGAGGGCTCGCGGCAACCAGCCGGCCGCCTGGTGAACGAGGAGAATCGCTGCGACCTGGTCGACTGTGATGTCGGGGTCTACCGGTTTGCGTTGCTCGTGTGCCCACGCCCAATCCTCCGGATCAATGCGCGTCGACGGGATGACAGGGATAGTCCAGTCGGTCAACCCCTCCGCAGTGCGGGGAGCATCGCTGCGGTCAAACTGGTGACTCTCGCCGGGTCCGGTCTCCGCAGAGTACTTCTCGTCACTCACCTAGCAGGCCACCTGTTCGTCGACGTCATGGAGCACGGGATGCACACCACGTCTGCGATCATCGCATATGCCGCATCGTGCAGACAGCCATCCCGGGCAGACAGGGCATTCTACCGGGCCGTGTCAATAACCGCGCTCCGACGTCAGGTCACGCCCGCTTGCGCAGCCGACGCCTCTCCATCTCGGACAATCCGCCCCAGATTCCGAACCTCTCGTCATTCGCAAGGGCGTACTCCAAGCACTCCTGGCGGACCTCACAGGACTCACAGATGCGTTTGGCCTCACGGGTGGATCCACCCTTTTCAGGGAAGAATGCGTCCGGATCAGTCTGGGCACATAATGCCTTGTCATGCCACTCCGGCTCGTCGTCACCGCCTCCGGCAAGCAAGGTTAAAATCTCGTCCATGGGGGAAGCTCCTCGAGATCAGACGCGGCGAGTTCCGCGCCGATGCACAAACTACACGCGTGAGATTCACTGCGCGACTTTGACTTGCGAAAAACCCGCAATAACCGGCGTGTCGCGCCAGCAAACGTGGTCGATTCGTGGCCTCAGCACAGACCGTACTCAGACAAGCTCCCTGACTACGCCTGACCGTCCGGCTCATCGCGTGAAGGGCCCGACGCCTCCGTCGTCCAGCCGCCGCCCGCATCATTCTGATCCCACGATGATGCCCCTGCACCACTCGCAGCATCCCCGGCCCTCGTCCACACTGCGCCGACCCCGGCAGGCCAACTAACTTCATCGCCGTCAGCTGGGCCTTCGGCTTCATCGGCGACGACGGAGCGGTCAGCAGACCCATCCTGGACGGCCTCAGAGTCTGCGGGGTCCTCATCGTCCGGGACTGAAGCTGCCTCGGGCCGCGTCAACACCAATAAGACCCAAGCAGCGAGAACTTTAATGGCGATCGCCAAAAGATCCCCAAATAGTCCCAGGACAGCCCCAAAGGCCCCGCCGGGGCCGTGAATTGGTGACAACAGGGCGAGAACGAGGTCACATCCCGCTGCGACGGCAACAACACCGGCAGATACTTTGCCAAGCAATTCAGCATGCGGCGTCACCGGATGGATAAACCGGCACACCAAAACTGCCGCCAGCAGCAACAAAATCATGCCAATTCCCAGCGAGCTTCCAGACAGGCTGCGAGCCATACCGAAGAGCCCACTGTGATCGTGAGTCAGCATCTTGACCACACGCACAACAAAAGCGACAAGGAAACCAACGCTGACAACGATGACTGTCCACGCAAGCGGCTCACGAATTTCTCGGGCGTTGCTCACGCGTATCGCCCTCCCGCCCGAGCAGCAACCTCGGCCACCACAGCCTTAACCCGCTGCGATTGAGACATCGGCACCACAAGGGTGGCGCGATCAGTGCTCACAACGGCCATGTCATGCAAGCCTGCGACGGCTAAGACAGCGTCAGGACGGTCATTGATCAGCAAGTTTCCAGCTGAGTCAACCGATACCGTCAAACCGCTCACATTGTTGCCCATCCCATCACTAGGTAAGTGAGGGGCTAGCGCCTCGTAAGAGCCGACGTCGTACCACTGGATCTCCAACGGAATAGCTGCAACATGAACACCACATCCACCGTGAGATGCCGGTTCCATGACCGCGATGTCGACCGAGACTTTCTCCATGCACGGGTAAACCTCAGCTAGTCGGGACGGATCAGCGACCAACTCGTCGACGTGATGACGGGTCTGGGGCTTGAGTTGAGATAAGCAGTCCAATAGGGTCGCAGCCCGCCACACAAACATGCCGGAATTCCACCAGTACTCACCGGAATCCAGATACTGACGAGCCACCTCAGCGCTGGGTTTCTCAACGAATTCCAGTACCTGGTGAGCACGCGAACCAGGCCTTAGCCGGCCACCTCGATGCAGGTATCCGAATCCGGTATTGGGCTCGGTGGGGACAACACCGAAAGTCACTAAAGCGGTGGGGTCAGTATTGACGAGGTCAAAACCGTGCTGCAGGGCGGCCCGAAAATCGTCGACAGGACGAATAATGTGGTCAGCTGTGACGACAGCCATGACGCCATCGGGGTCGCGGTCGGCGATAATTCCCGCCGGCCATGCCACGGCGTTGAGGGAGTCACGCCCCACCGGCTCGCCCAGAATGTTCTCGGCGGGAACTTCTGGCAACAACTTGGCGACGGTATCGGCATACGAGGAACCCGTGCACACCAAAATGTTGGCGTCGGGCACCAGCCCAGCGACTCGTTCGTAGGCCATTCGAAGCAGACTGACCCCGTCGATAAGTTCCAATAATTGCTTGGGCTCTCCCTGGTGAGACAACGGCCACAGGCGAGTACCGGATCCTCCGGCCAGGATGAGGATGTGCTGCATGTCTACAGAGTATCCGGCCGCGACAACGCAACCGCGTTAGACGCACCACAGCGTCTCATCCTTCACAATGGGTGCCATGGTTTCCCTTACTCGGCCAACTCCAACCCGCAGCTCTGACCCCCTGACTGCCCTATGCCAGCGCAGTCAGAACGCAGGAGCATTGCCCCTACTGACGTGGTACCACGGCGCCGACCGCGGTGAGCTGTCAGCACGCACCTTGTTGACGTGGGTTACGAAATCGGTGTACCTGCTCGATAGCGAGGGAGTCGAGCCCGGTGGTGTCTCCCGTCTTTCAGTATGCGGTGCGCGTCCCGGCCATTGGACAAGTTGCGTGTGGTTGCTGGCCTCGTGGTGGGCTGGACTACGAGTCGATCTGACTGGACAAGAGGAAGCAGCACTAGAAGTCATTGGCCCAGACGTCGCCCCCGTCAACTCCCCCGATGTCCTCATCCAGTGCAGTCTTGCGCCCCTTGCTACTGCGTGCGAGACCCTGGTATCAGGGGCCATTGATAATGCCGACGTTCTTGCCGCCCCTGACGACCTTGTTGCAGCACGACCTGCCGCCGCCAATGCTGTGTGGCTCACAGGGCGCCAGGAATGGACCGGAGAACAACTTTTCGGCCTAGTGCCGCTAAGCCAACCAGTTTTGCTCTCTCCCGATCGGATTCGTCTCGGTGGCAGCGAACTCGTAGCCACCACCCTTACCAGTTGTCTCCTGGGTGGCGGGTCGTTAGTCCTCGTCGAGTCCACCGACGACCTGGCCACCATCGCAGCCCAGGAGGGTGCTGTCGACGTATGAGATCAGTCGTTTGCGCGATCGCCTAAACCGACGAGAAATCCAGCTCCCCAGCTCATGTGCATAATCGCCAAGACGAGAGGCAGACGGGCTCGAACCCCGGGATCCAAGTCACGTTTCATGGCGGCCGACCCAACCCCGATGATGCTGGCATAGCCCGCCGGCGCCGCCCAGCCGATAAGCGGCCAGCGCTTCAGCGATGTGCCCTTAGCAGCATGAACGACCCCGATGAGACCGAGGACAGTTCCCGCCGTAATCCCCGTGACCGCGATAGGGGCAGCCACATATCGCAGACTCACCGAATCGCGATGGCGGCGCATGACCTCGCGACGCCACTGGCCAGTACGGAAAAACTGCTTCGCCAAGGCCTTGACGGTAGAGCGAGGCCGGTACGTCACTCGAAGATTGGGGCTGAACCATACCTCTCGTCCAGACTGACGCAATCGGTAGTTAAGCTCCCAGTCCTGAGCCCGGTCGAACTCCGGGCAGAAACCACCGACGGCTTCGAGATCAGCCTTGCGGAAAACGCCAAGAAAGACCGTTTCAGCCGGGCCCTCTGACGCATCGCCCTGATGGAAAGCGCTGTTACCCAAACCCAACTTGGAGGTATAAGCCACCGCCACAGCCTGCTCAAAGGGAGTACGTCCCTTCGCGTCCATAATCCCACCGACATTGGCCGCGCCAGTACGCTCCAACAATTCGACGGCGGTTGCGATGTATTCCGGGCCCAGCTCACCGTGAGCGTCGACGCGCACGATGATGTCGTACTGGGATACGGCCACACCAAGGTTCAGGGCCTTGGGAGTGGTCCCGTCGGGGTTGTCAATCACCCGAATGCGATCGTCTCGAACAGCCAGATCCTGAGCTATCTCAGCCGTGCGATCAGTGCTCGAGGCGATAGCGAGGATGATTTCCATCGGACCCGGGTAGCCCTGATTAAGGACTCCGGCAACCGACTCCTCGAGATATCTCTCCTCGTTCCTGACCGGTATGACAACACTGACCGGAGGCGCGAGGTATGACGACATGCAGGCTATTGTGCCAGGTCTGAATAGCCTTTTAATCCTTCGGCACACAGGACTCGCCCGATCAAGCCCGCGGATCTGAATGGACTTGCGACTACGGTGGAGTTCATGTCTTATCGAGGCACCGGGCGCAGGCCCCGCGACGAGCAATCTCGTCAGTCTGACCTGGACTGGCTATACGGGGTTGACGAAAACGACGCCACCCGTATCGATCCAGTGAACCCGCCGCGCGGCACGTCCGATAGGACGGGTCGTCCACGGACAGACCGGCGCCCCCAGCCCCGTCGTCGCTCCTTCTCCCAGCAATCCCCACAACCGCAACCCTCTCGGCGTCCTCCTGCTGAGCTGTATCGATCCGATGGCCAACGACGCCCACCGCGTCAAACCCGACAGCGGCGGCAGGCCGCGAGCCACCCAGCGCCACGCGTACGTCGTCGTCGGCATCCCTTCAAGGTCGTCATAGTGCTGTTGTTGGCATGGGTGGTGTGGCTCGTCGCGGTGCCGTCATATGCCCTAGGCCATACTGGAACGGTGGACGCCACTCCAGACGGACCACGAGGCGCAGATCACCCGGGCACCCTCGTACTGCTGGTCGGCACCGATGAGCGGCAGAATCTCACGCCCAGGCAACAGAAGCAATTGGGCACCGGCACCGAAGCCGGTCTGCGCACCGACACCATGCTGCTGCTCTACATGCCACCAGAAGGCAAGGATGTCCTCATCTCCCTGCCGCGAGATACGTTCCTGCGCATTCCCGGGCATCATCACAACAAGCTCAATGCTGCCTACTCGATGGGCGGAGCGAAGTTGCTCGTTCAGACAATTGAAAAGGCGACCAACCTGCGCATCAACGGTTACGTCGAGATTGGATTCGGTGGGTTCGTCCAGATGGTCGACGCGGTCGGCGGGGTTCATGTAACCCTCAACAAGCCAATGGTCGACAAGGACTCTCACACGAACCTTCCTGCCGGCCCCCAGAACCTCGATGGGGTCCAGGCCCTCGGGTACGTGCGTATGCGTAAGGCCGACGCGGAAGGAGACCTAGGCCGCGTCAAAAGGCAGCAGCAGGTGGCCGCCCAGGTGGCCAAGAAGACCCTTAGCCCGTGGACCTTCATCAACCCGGTGCGCTATTGGAAAGTGAATATGGCCGCGTCGAAAGCGGTAAAGCTCGGCACCGACACCTCAACCTTGACGGCCTTCAAGACGGCCCGAGGGCTTATGAAGGTCTCCGGAAACGACGGAATCAAGATGACCGTCCCCGTCTCGACCGCCTCGGCCTACACCTCAGCCGGATCGTCGGTGTTGTGGAACGACAAGAAGGCCGCCCAATTGTGGGACGACCTGCGCAGCGGCGACACCTCAAAGGTAACCGAACTATCCTGATTCCCACCTCTGCGTAACCCTCCGGTTGGACAGCTCACAGCAGCCTCGCCGCGCCCCAAAGTGATCGGATCGTCGTCATACGCCACGTGAGGCCACCCTGATGGCTAGCCCGAGAGTCACCGTCACATCGAGGACCTCCCCTAGGCGGGCACTACCGATAGTCACCCTTTTGAGAGCGTGATGCACACGTTTTCATCATGACTCTCTAAGGTTGGTGCCATGGTTGCCAATGCCGACACCGCACACAGGCTCGACGATGCTCTGACGAACCTTATTCCCTGGCACGGTCCGGTAGCTCCCCGAGCTCACCTGCATACCGACGCCCCCACCCTCGACTTGTCTGGAACCTGGCGGTTTCAGCTAGTCGACTCACCCCACGACACACCGGCTGGCTTCCCCGATCCTCAGTTCGACGACACCGATTTCGTCGACCTCGCCGTGCCGTCCTCCTGGCACATGGTCGACCCAGCCGGAAACGCGCCCTTTGGCCGTCCGGCTTACCTCAACACCAACTACCCCATCCCGGTTCCCGCCTCAGACGAGGACATCGTCGTTCCCAATGAGAACCCCACCGGGTGCTACCGCCACACCTTCGAGGTCGGAAAAGACTTCACCGACGCCGAGCGAGTGCTGCTGCGCTTCGAGGGCGTCGATTCCTTTGCCCGTGTTTGGTTCAACGGGGTCGAACTGGGATGGACCAAGGGTTCGCGTCTCACCAGCGAATTCGACGTCACGTCGCAGCTGCGTCCTGGCCGCAATGTGCTCGCTGTGGCCGTCAGCCAGTGGTCTGACGGTACATTCCTCGAAGACCAAGACATGTGGAGAATGTCAGGAATCTTCCGCGAGGTCACCTTGCTGGCTCGGCCTCATGGCGGCATTGACGACCTTTTCGTCCATGCCTCTTGGGACGGTGACGCCAAGCTCCTCATCGATGGGCCGGAGGGCGCAACCGTGGCCATCCCCGAGCTCGAGCTCGCCACCACCTGCAACACCGAAGTGGCGATCCCCGACGCGCAACCGTGGACCGCCGAAACCCCCAAGCTCTACGACGCCACGGTCTCCACTGATACCGAAACCGTCACTATAAGGATCGGATTCCGGAGTGTCGCCATTGCCGGAGATATCATCACCGTCAACGGAGAAAAAATCGTATTCCGTGGGGTTAACCGCCACGAATGGCATCCACGCACCGGGCGAACCCTCGATGAGCAGACGATGCGCGCTGACCTCGAGCTCATGAAGCGCCACGGCGTCAATGCCATTCGCACCTCGCACTACCCGCCGAATGCTCGTTTCCTCGATCTGTGCGATGAATATGGCGTCTGGGTCCTCCTCGAGTGTGACCTCGAGACCCATGGCTTCGAGAGGGGTGGTTGGGACGGCAACCCGACCAACGACGACCGCTGGTATGACTGCCTACTTAACCGCATTCAACGCACCGTCGAACGCGACAAGAATCATCCCGCCATCATCGGGTGGTCGATGGGCAACGAATCCCACTGTGGCGAAGGCATTCGCCTTATGAACGACTGGGTTAAGAATCGTGACCCATCCCGTTTCACCCACTACGAGGGGGACGACGCCCACACCATCTGCGATGTATGGACGGTCATGTATCCGTCCATGGAGTGGGTCGAGGCCGTGCGGGACCGCACCGTCATGCCCGGGGCCGAGCCCGCTCCGCAGACGGGACGCGAGCTCGGGCTGCCCTTCTTCATGTGCGAGTTCGCCCATGCGATGGGTAATGGCCCCGGAGAACTCGACGCCTACGAGGAGCGCTGCTTCGACCCGCACTTCCACCGTGACCGCATGCATGGTGGATTCATCTGGGAGTGGATCGATCACGGCATCGACACTGGACGTGGCTATGCCTACGGGGGCGACTTCGGTGAGGTCCTGCACGATTCAAACTTCGTTTGTGATGGGCTCGTCCTGCCCGATCGCACTCCTTCTCCAGGCCTGCTGGAGTTTACGGCGACGATGGGGGCGGTGCGCATCGAGGTCGACGGCGAGCAGCTGCGCGATGGCAACGGCATCACCGTGATCAACCGACGTGATTTCTCAGACCTATCCGACCTCACATTCGTGTGGCAGCTCGTTAACGACGACGAGTACGTCCAGACAGGAGTTCTCGAGGTCGGCGCCCTGGCCGCCCACCAAATCTGGACTGGGACCGTGCCACTTCCTGACGAGATCTCCGATCGGATGGTTGTCGTCGTGGAAGCGAAGCTGGTGAAGGACACCATCTGGGCACCGGCCGGTCACGTTGTAGCCCGGACATCAGCTCTGCTGGTTCCCAAGCCGGGCCCCCGCCTCTATCTTCCGGCATCGTCACAGTCGCATCGTGACGGTACTGGCTGGAGTCTCGGACCAGCACACTTTGACCGTCGTGGTCGCCTCGTGACATGGGGTAACGCGAACCTCGTCGCTCCTGTTCTTGACCTCTTCCGTGCCCCCATTGACAACGATCGGGCAAGTTCACTGGCCCGCAACACTATCGGTGACGCAGCACTCGCAGCTGGTCTCGACCGGCTCGTCCACACCACAACGTCGGTGCGCGACGAGGGCGATGAGTTAGTCGTCGTTACTCGCAGCGCTGCTGCCGCCGCACGCAATTCCATGACGACAACGTGGAGTTGGCGCGCCATCCAGACCAATGATGGTTCCGAAGGGGTGCACCTTGACCTCCACGTCGATCCACACGGATACTGGCCGACCATGCTCGGTCGCATTGGCGTGACAATCGGCCTGCCCGCAGAATGGACCACCGTTTCATGGTTTGGCCTCGGGCCGACCGAGAACTATCCCGATTCTCAGCACGCCGCCATCTGGGGACGCTGGAATGGAGAGGTGGATGACCTGCAAACCCCCTATGTCATGCCCCAGGAGAACGGCCTTCGCCAGGGAGTCCACGAACTGACGATCAGCGGTTCGAACGGCGGTCTGCGGATCACTGCAGACGGTAGCTGGCCGGCATTCGCGGCCCGGCCGTGGACTTCACAGGCCTTGCGGACTGCTGCCCATACCTGGGACCTGAAGCCCGACGGGCACACCTGGCTTACCTTGGACGCCGTGTCAGCCCCGCTTGGATCGACGTCCTGCGGCCCGATGCCGATCATGTCTCACCGACTGTATGCTCAACCGGTTGACCTGTCACTAACCCTGTCGCTGATCTAATGAACGGGTCGTAGCTGGCCCAATCCCGGGCCAGCTCAGCAATGAACTCTCGGTAGTCGCTCAGGGACGGGAGTGACGACGCACTTTCTCGCCCTTGCCCGCAGCCACATCGTGCAAATCGGACTGGTACTTGACCATGGCCTCGCACAACTCAGGGGTCGACGCGGCAAGAATCCGTACCGCTAGCAGGCCGGCGTTCTTGGCATTACCGACGCCGACCGTCGCCACCGGCACACCACCTGGCATCTGAACGATCGATAGCAAGGAATCCATACCGTCGAGGTGGGCTAGCGGCACGGGAACCCCGATAACCGGCAGCGGGGTCAGCGCGGCGACCATGCCCGGCAGATGGGCGGCACCGCCAGCACCGGCGATGATCACCTTGATACCGCGCTTGTGCGCGCCTCGACCGAACTCGATCATGTCCTCAGGCATGCGGTGGGCCGACACGACGTCAGCCTCAAAACCCACATTGAAGTCGGTAAGCACCTGAGCCGCAGGCTCCATCGTCGGCCAGTCAGAGTCCGAGCCCATGATGATCGACACTTGAGGGCCATTGGCGTCGCACGCCAGCCGGCGTGCTCCCCCGGTGGTTGTTTTGACCTTCTCACCTCGGCGCGGCTTACGGCTGGCAGTGGTGGTCTCAGGCATCGTGTTCTCCCATAAGGTAGGCGGCGGCATGGCGGGCCCGACGATGAGTCGTCTCAATGTCGTTACCAAGGCAGGTGACGTGACCGACCTTGCGACCGGGCCGCACGGACTTGCCGTACAGCTCGACGCGAAGTTCTGGGTCACGAGCGAAGCAATGTTGCAAAGCCCCGGTCAAATCCTCTTCGGACCCACCGAGGACGTTGGCCATAACAACTACGGGAGCGGTCAGGGCCGGTGAACCGAGGGGTAGGTTAAGCACGGCTCGCATGTGGTTTTCAAACTGACTCGTCTCAGCTCCGTCAATCGTCCAATGGGCAGTGTTGTGAGGACGGGTCGCCAGCTCATTGACGACGACGGATCCGTCCTCACGCTCCATCAGCTCGACTGCCAGCACCCCGATGACGTCGAGGCGTCCAGCGATGTCGAGCGCCATGGTTTGCAGCTCAACTTGACGGTCCGACGAGAGGTCAGGGGCCGGGCTGATAGTCTCGGCACATACCCCGTAACGCTGAACAGTTTCGGTAACCGGGTACGCGGCTCCCTGACCCGACGGGGAGCGCACGACGACCGCGGAGAGTTCGCGTCGGAAATCGACGAACTCTTCCGCGAGAATACGAATTGGCTGCTTGCCGTCAGCCAGATCCCCGGCCGCGTCAAAGGGCTCACCAACACCATCGGGGCCGTCGATCTTGAACACTCCTTTGCCGTCATAACCGCCACGGGAGGTTTTCGCAATGACAGGCCAGCCACGGTCATGACCAAAAGAGACGAGGTCTTCGGGAGTGTCGCAAACCTGCCACGCAGGATTCGGGAAACCCTCGCGCTCCATAAACTCACGCATAACGACCTTGTCTTGCGCGTGAACCATGGCGGCCGACCCTGGGCGGACCGCGTACCCGGCCTCTTCCATCTCCTCAACGAGGACCGTCGGTACGTGTTCGTGGTCGAAGGTGACGACATCGCACCCGGCGGCGAAATTCATAACAGCGTCGTGGTCGAGGTGGGAGCCAACGACGACGTCAGACATCACCTGGGCCGCAGACTCGTCAGGATCAGAGGCCAGCAGGCGGGTGCGCACCCCCAATCCGATCGCAGCCTGATGCATCATGCGGGCTAACTGCCCGCCGCCAATGATTCCGATGGTGTAAGACGTCACGACGTTCATCGTAACGACCACCGGACATAAAACGCCCACCGTGACGGGCGTAGGACTCAGACTCACCTCCGGCAGCCGCAACCACTTCGCAGCGCGAATCGTCCATACTGAAAACATGGTGCGAGTTGGACAGCCACTGAGGCATAACCGTAACGAGACGGTACTCGTGCACACCCGTCGTCACGCCAAAGCCCTCTTCTGGCCCGTCGTCATGGGGTTTGTTGGGGTTGTCGGAGCGGCCGCTCTGCTTGGAATCATGCCTTCCGACATGCGAGCACAGTATTGGCCGATCGTTGTCACTATCGTAGTCGCACTCATTATCGTCGGCACCCTCTCCCCCTGGCTGACATGGTTCACGACAACAATGACGATCACCGATCGCCGCGTCATGTTACGCCATGGCGTTGTCGTTCGACGCGGCCACGATGTCATGATTGACAGCCTCATTGATGTGTCATGGCAGGCCACGTTGTTTGACCGGATGATGGGCTGCGGAACACTCATCCTCACTACCCCGTCCGACCAGATGGTGCTTAACGATGTCCCCGGGGCACGTCGGGTCGTCGACCTCTTCACGGACCTGACGGACAACGGATACGGCGAGTACCTGAACGACTACTGCGAGGAATCGGTCACAGCACGGTGACGTCGAGCTCCTCGCGCAGAACTCCCGACGATGTCGGCTCGTCAGAGGCAGAGAACCTTGATACCTCGGCCCTTTCATGCTCAGCGACCGCCCCAGCGAACATTCCGTCGACAAAATGCACCGCCGCCCCATCGTCGACCGCGTATCCGTCAGGAAGCACCCCGTTGGCGACCGCTTGGGCGTAGATAGGCGCTCGCTCGGACTCACCGTCGAAGTGAGGACAGAAAGAACCGTCCAACAGACCCATACCGCCACGCCAAGCTCGCAGATCCCCGAAAGCGTCAGTTAGACACCCGGAGAACCAGCACGCTGCACCAGCAGAGACACCGGCGAGGACGACGTCGCTGTCAGCTGCGATCATGCGCCGAATCACGTGGTCGACCCCGTGCGTCTTCCACAGCGCCATAAGGTTGGCGGCTGATCCACCACCAGAGACAACGATGTCCGCTTGAGAGAGACGCTCCACCGACTCCGCTGCTCCCTGCCACAGTGTCAACACCATGTTGCGCACCCCGAGGGCCGAATAGGCGGCCAGAAAACGGTTGACGTAGACCGGATCGTCAGCAGCTGCGGTGGGGGCGAAGCACACCAGGGGGGAAGACTTTCCAGACAGGTCAAGGATGTGACGGTCGAGAGCGGTAGGCTCACCGCGGTTCGACATCGAGAAACCGCCACCACCAAGGGCCAAGATGTGGGTCGTCATAGTCAGCAGTCTAGATGGTGGGAACGCTCAGGACGCCGTAGCGGAACTCACCTGGTTCGCAAATGATGAACGTCAGCAGCGTTGAAACTGCGACGCCCGTCAGAAGTTTCCACCACGATAGCGCCATCAACGTCAACGTCGACACCGATGCCCTCAATGACCCCCTCACCACCACCCACGATTTCTGGGTCGAAGGTCAGACGGACCGGAGTACCAATGGTGTCACAGCGGGCCACATACTGATCTCGCACCGTTCCGGTCTCAAACCACACTGTTAATAGCTCGTCAAGGTGGATGAGAAGGCTGGCCAGCAACTCATTCTTGTCGTGGTTCAACCCACACAGAGCCAGAGAGGTCGCCGTCGGCAGGGGCAATTCGTCACGCCCCATCGAAACGTTGATGCCGATTCCGATGACGGCGTGCGGACCGGCTGGACCATCGACGCGTTCTGAGAGGATTCCGCACACTTTGCCGCCCTGGTCAGTGTCCAGATCCACGAGCACATCATTGGGCCACTTCAGCGTCACTCGGGAACGGTCAGCCCCACCGACCTCCTCGATGACCTTGGCAACGGCAAGCCCCGCAACCATCGACAGCCAGCCCCAGTCCTGCGATGGACGATCATTGGGCACCAACGCTGAGATCGCCAAACTCGTACCGGGGACATCCTGCCAACTGCGCGTGAACCGTCCACGCCCGCCCTCTTGGTGGTCAGCAACGAGTAGGCAGAAAGACGTTCCCCCTGCTCGCACGAAAGCAGCCATGTCGGCGTTAGTGGAACCGGTGGAGTCAATGCAGGTAACTCCTCCCCCACGAGGCCCCGTAAAAAGGGTGTCCCCAGCAAGCTCAAGAACGCGATCAGCAATAGGCGAAGGTGTGGACGGCACCTGCTCAGACTACCCAAAAGTACCCACGCGCGACGGCCGGACCAACGCCGGGTTCCCTATTGTTATCCTAAATAGATATGTCATCGCTGAAAGAGACGACAGATCGCCGCGGCAATAAATACGGAGACACCATGCAAACGCTCTACGAGCACTCCCGTCGTATCCTCGCCGTGTTCCTCATCGCAGCACTGTTGTGCCTGGCGATTATCGGCCCTCTACCCGATACGCAGTCGAGCGCCACTCTCACCTGTACCACGACCGGCATCGCCGCAATCTTCCTCGTTGTCGTCGCATCTCATGCCGATCCACACTTCGGCCTCGACAGCCTGGCCTTCATCGTCACCTTCCTGGCCTCAGCAGTGTGCCGAAGAGCGGCAACGAATCCGGTCTCCCACAGCCTCTACCTGCCAGTCATCATCACCGCGGTTGCCCTGGCTGCTGTGGCGGTGGTGCTGCGCGCTAGTGCATCTGTGAGTCGGCAGGAGACGACTGCCTCCCAGTGATCCCGCGGCACTATTAAATCGTCCCGGGGATAAGTCGTCCCGGGGAGCGGCCCGGCACCACATTTGTCGCCTCTGACGGATAGTCTCAGCATATGGAGATCGACATCCACACCACGGCCGGGAAGATCGCCGACCTCGGTCGGAGGATCGACGAGGCCGTCAATGCCGCATCCCCCTCGGCCATCGAAAAGCAACATGCCACCGGAAAGATGACCGCCCGGGAGCGCATCTTACGGCTACTCGATGAAGATTCCTTTACTGAGCTTGACGAGTTCGCCCGTCACCGCTCAACGAACTTCGGCATGGATCGCAAACGTCCGTACACCGACGGGGTCATCACCGGTGTCGGCGCGATCCATGGTCGCCCGGTTTGTGTATTCAGCCAGGACGTCACTATCTTCGGCGGATCCCTCGGCGAAGTCTACGGCGAGAAAATCTGCAAAATTATTGACTTCGCCGTCAAGACTGGTTGTCCCCTTATCGGCATCAATGAGGGCGGCGGCGCACGCATCCAAGAGGGAGTGGCCTCACTGGCCCGCTTCGGTGATATTTTCCGCCGCAACACCAGGGCCTCCGGTGTTATCCCCCAGATCTCCATCATCATGGGTGCGGCGGCCGGAGGCCACGTCTACTCTCCTGCCCTCACTGACTTCATTGTTATGGTCGACCAGACCTCCCAGATGTTCATCACCGGCCCGGCTGTCGTCAAGCAAGTCACCGGTGAGGACGTCTCTCTCGAAGAGCTGGGCGGCGCACGCACCCACTCCGTCAAGTCGGGCAATTCCCACTACCTGGCCAATGACGAGGACGATGCTCTCGAGTTCGTCCGCGACCTCATTAGCTATCTTCCGCAGAACAACCTTGAGGATCCGCCGTTCTACGACGATGGCGAGGCCGACCTGACGATCACCGATCACGACCGCAAGCTCGACGTTCTCATCCCGGACTCTTCACATCAGCCCTATGACATGCACGAGGTCATCACGACCGTGCTGGACGAAGACACCTTCCTGGAGATCCACGAACTCTTCGCCCCCAACGTCATCTGCGGATTCGGACGCATTGAAGGTCGCGTGATCGGCATCGTCGCCAACCAACCGATGGTCAATGCCGGCACCCTCGACATCGACGCATCTGAGAAGGCCGCCCGGTTCGTACGCACCTGCGACTCTTTTAACATTCCGGTGCTCACCTTCGTCGACACCCCTGGTTTCCTGCCCGGCGTCGAGCAAGAGCACGACGGTATTATCCGCCGCGGCGCCAAACTCATTTATGCCTACGCTGAGGCCACCGTGCCGCTACTGACCGTCGTCACCCGCAAGGCCTACGGCGGCGCCTACATCGTGATGGGGTCCAAGACCCTCGGCGCCGACGTCAATCTGGCCTGGCCTACCGCGCAGATTGCCGTCATGGGGGCCGAGGGGGCCGTCAGCATCCTGCATCGACGCACCCTTGCCACGGATCCTGATCCACAGGCCAAGCGCAAAGAGCTCATTGACGAATACGAGACGACCCTATCGAACCCGTACCAGGCCGCCGAGCGAGGCTGGATCGACCAGGTCATCCATCCGCACGAGACCCGCGCCTCGGTCATTCGCACCCTTCGTCTGTTGCGCACCAAGCGTGAGGCCCTGCCTCCCAAAAAGCACGGAAACATCCCGCTGTGAGTGAGGGCACCATGGATGACGCAATCACGGTGACGAAGGGGAATCTCACCGACGAAGAGCTCGGCGCGCTGGTGGCGGTGGTGGCCGAGCTCACTCGCCCCGGCCCAAACGCCTACGTGCCTGATGACCGACCGATCGCCTTCGGCTGGAAATCGTATTGGCGTACCATCCGTGAACCTTTTATGCCCGGCCAGGCAGCCTGGCGTGGATCTTTGCGACGCTACTGACATGACGACCTGTTTCGTTCTTGCCTCGAAGTCCCCAGCCCGGCTACGTATGTTGCGTTCCGCCGGTATCGAGCCCGTCGTCATCGCATCAGGGGCCGATGAGAGTCATCTGCGCGGGGAGGACGCGGTTGCCATGACGGCGAGGTTGTCCCGCCTCAAGGCCCACTCAGTCATCGAGTCCGGAGCTCTTGAGGAGTACCCCGCTGACCGGATGATCGTGGTGGCCTGCGATTCCGTTCTCAACCTTGACGGACGCATTCTCGGCAAACCTCACACTGCCGAGCGCGCCCGGCAGTGGTGGCGTCGGATGCGCGGTCACCAGGGCGTGTTGGTGAGCGGCCATCACGTCGCGGTCATTGTGAACGGGCAGTTGCGCGAGCAGACCCGCATCGGCCAAACCGTCGTCACATTTGCCGACCTCACCGACGCCGAAATCGACGCCTACGTGGACAGTGGCGAACCCGCCGCGGTGGCGGGGGCGTTCACTATCGACGGTTTGGGCGGCGCCTTTATTACTCGTATCAACGGTGATCCCCACAATGTCACCGGCATCTCTCTACCCCTGCTGCGCCAGATGCTCATGGACCTCGACGTCGAATGGTCCTCACTGTGGAACGGTCCGAAGGGTGGCCATCTGGGCTGACGGTGGGAAGATCGTCCCGGGGCGGCTTAAGGTTCCGTCGCAGATTACGGGCATCGATGTGTCAACTGCCGCTCACCATACAACGCCCTTACAGCCGACGCTATCGTCAGCACCGCTTGAGCGCTCGGTTGCATGCCACCTGACGTTTAACCGACGATGGCCAGAAGAGCCCGAGCGCATCTCCTTGGGTGATACCCCCAATATTGTTCACATCGTCCCCATGGTCGGGTTTGACCAGAACAGGAAGAACGGTTCATACTTGCGACTCTTCAACACGCAACAGATGTTGCGTCAGGGTAATTAGCACTACCATCAGAGAGCCAACCGGACTTCTCATGCTAGCCGCAGCAATATCTCTTAAAGCATCCTTCCAAACAGGATTATCCTACGGCTATATACTCATCTCGATCTCCTTCTACACAATCCGAACGATTGTTTCCCTTCATTGGGTGGATGCTTGACATCATCACAACACACCCCAAAAAGGAAATATTCGATCATCCCCAGAATAGGAGGCGACAGCAATTATTACACCGATGGTTCCGGGCCACGCAAGACGAACTGCATGGATTATCAATATGTCTCACGCCCCCTGTACCTTCCACAGCTTCAGCCGTGACGCAAAGTCAGCCCCGCCGCCTCGTCGGAACTAGTGAAGCCTCCACTCCACCCCTTGGTGTCGCCGCGATTTGAGATGAAAGTCAAGGATCCGTCGGCATTTCCCGTCACTGTAAAACCTGATGCCGACAGATTATCGGCAAGAAAATCGTGCACTTTACCCGACGTATCTGGCCCAGTAAGCAGGGTGATGTTGTTGACGTGATCGACCCGTAACGTGACGGCCAGTCCCTTGGGAAGCCGGAAGTTCCGGGGGCCATATTTGAACCCCAGATTCGCCAGCGTCTCCGCACCGACAGGAGCCGGGGTAGCGGATGCAGCAGAAGGGCTCGGCACGGCTCCCCCGTGTGAAGGAGCACACCCCGCCACGACGAGCAGAACCGTCACCGCAACCGCTGCCCTGGCATTCATGCCGACGATGCTATCGCTGATCGCGCCTTACACCTGGCCATGCAGTATCAGGCACGACACACAGCATGGATCGCACTGTCAGGGGCGCGGGCGGGACGCTTGAGGTTGTTGGCAACCCGCAGATACATCGCGCCGGCGTCTACGTCGGCCATGGTGTACGCGGTATCGCTCCTGGTAGGACGAGTACGGTGGCGTTATGAAAGCCCCCACGACGTCAGAAATTTCACACAACAGCCATGGCACTAAGAGTGTCCTCGTGACCGGGGCCACCCGCGGCATCGGGCGGGCCATCGCCGACGAGCTAGGACGTGACCACCACATCATCGTGGGAGGACGCCACCAAGAAGCCGTCGACAACGTGGTATCAGAACTACCCAACGCCTCCCCCTTCGTCGTCGATCTGACCGACGAGGAGGCCACCGCTACAGCCGTCTCCCAACTAGACCACCTTGACGCCCTTATTAACAGTGCAGGAGTGAGCGCGACGTCACCTGGCGATATTGGCTCCCAGCCCCGAGACGAATGGCGCCGAGTGTTAGAGATCAACGTCATCGCCGTCGCCGACCTCACTCGCCTAGTACTTCCACTACTACGCGCCAGCCACGGCGATGTCATCATGATCAACTCCGGATCAGGATTCCTGCGAACCCCCGCCAGCGGTGGCGTATACGCAGCATCAAAATATGCACTGCGAGCACTCACCCACGCCCTACGCGAAGAAGAACGCGGCATAGTCCGGGTAACCTCCATCCACCCCGGCCGCGTCGACACCGACATGCAGGTGGAGCTCCAAGCCCAGGCCGGGCGCCCCTACAACGCCGCCGAACATCTGCGCCCACAGTCGGTTGCCGTCACCGTGCGCGCAGCCTTGGAAGCCAGCGCGGACGCCATGATCGAAGAACTCTCAGTGCGCCCAGTCTTCCGCGGCTGATCCACCCCGCAGCACGACCCGGGCCATCAGCAGGGCGCGGGGGGCAAGTTGGCCCCAGCGTCATCACATGCCGGGGCCAACATCATGTGAACCTTGTGATGGTTTCAGGCTCGGTAATTTCCCTGGTAAACGCAGTCGAACGGGGCGTTGCCGTGCATCCGGTTTTCGATCGCCGAAACGACAACCTGCTTAGCAGTGCGGACAGCATCGAGGGCGCTGGCCCCCTTGGCAATCTCCGCGGTGATCGCGGCAGCCAAGGTGCATCCAGCACCAGAGACGCGCTCCTGGCTGACGGCAGGAACTTCAAGGACCTCGCAATCATGGCCGTCGTAGTAGACGTCCAGAGCGGTGCCAGTGTCCAGCAGGGTGCCGGCCTTGGCGATGACGACCGGAACTCCCTGGTCACCAATCCGCTTGGCAGCATCTTTAAGGGCTTCCACGGAGGTGATCTCGTCCACCCCGGCCAAGGTCTGAGTCTCGAAGAGGTTCGGAGTCACGACGTCAGCGCGTGGCAGGAGCTTCTCGCGTAAAGCATTGTCGGTGTCAAAGGCGGCACCGGGCTCCTGACCCTTACAGATGAGCACCGGATCAAGGATGACCTTAGGGAACTGATAGCTCTCAAGAGCCTCAGCGACGACGCCAATCGTCGTCGGGGTGCCGAGCATACCGATCTTCACGGCGTCGACCCGACCATGGACGGCAACGGCCGCCTCAATCTGATCATGGATGACTTGCGGGTCCACCGGCACAAACCGGTGTCCCCAGTCATTGTGAGGGTCAAACGAGACGATGCACGTCAAGGACGTGCATCCGAACACCCCGAGCTGGTGAAAAGTCTTGAGGTCGGTCTGGGCTCCAGCGCCACCGGACGCCTCGGACCCGGCAATAGCAAGTGCAATCTTCGTCACGCTATCAAGTCTAGAAGACCTTCCCAGTGACGTCGGGAATTGCCGAGGAGTAACCACAACGTGGCCCAGAATTGGTGGGATAGCCGATGGCAACGTCACCACGGCTCATCCTTTCCCCCTCAGCCGAGCACGAGCGAGCACAAGAAACTCACGACAAGCGCTGCGCCGACGCAGACAGGCAGGCCGACGGCGAACTCACGGTGGAACATGTCGTCCCTCTCGTCCTTGTCGGTGAATCCCAGAACCATGGCTCCGCCGGCCGAGAATGGCGAGATACCGGTGGCCAGACCACCGATCGTCGTGCTCGTGTACAGGAGCACCGGGCTCATGCCGGTCGCCCTCGCGAGGGTCGCCACGACTGGGAACAGAGCCGGGGCGACAACCCCGACGAAACTGCCGCCGAACATGTTCAAAACTGCCGCCAGGAAGCACAGAACAACGGGGATGAGCAGTCTCGGTGTGTGTCCAACCCACCCAGCAAGCAACGAGATCGTGCCCGCCTTGACAGCTATCGAGACGAGCATGCCCATCCCACCGATCATGATGAGGGTCGACCACGGTACGTGTAAGAGCGACTCTTTCTCTTCACCGACCCTCATAAGCGCACAGACAATGGCGAAGAGGATAGCGAAGAGCGAGACATCGACCCGCGAGTTCACCCAGGTCACGGCCGAGTTGTGCGGCATACAAAGATGGAGGATCGGCGGCACGAGAAGAATGACGACGAAAACCCCGATGAGCCACACATTCGTGCGCTGACGTCGGTCCAGTGGTATGGGTTCGGCAAAGGTCACTTTTTGAGCCATCATTCCGTCGCGTTTGCGTTGATGCGAGGAGATGAAGAGCATCGTCAGGATAATGAAGAAAGTCATGACGAGGTAGACGACGAAGATCGTCGTCGAGACCACGAAAGCCTCGTTTGAGCTAAACCTCTCGCCAGTAATGAGGTTACGGAAAATCACCCCGTTGAGGCCGACCATAAAGTTCGACCCCACCTGCCCCCGCAGTCGGCGCACAACGCACCAACGAGCGGGTTGATCCCGATCTTGCGACACGTGAGGAGAGCGATGGGCGCCATAAGCACCATGACGGCGTAGTACCCGGCACCCAAGGCCGAAATGAGCACGGACACGAGGAGGATCATGACCGGGAGCATGACTGGAGCCGCACGGAATCTATAGAGCAACCCGTTGGCGATCTCCGCGAGCGTGCCGTTGGCCATCGCAAATCCGAAGAACAACGAGATCGCGAGGATGACAAAGAAGATGTGGGTCGGCCACAGGTCGATGACGTCGGACGGCTTCATATGCATGAAAAACGCGCCGATGATGTAGGCGAACGGAATCGCGACGAGACCGATGTTGATCTTCCGAACGCGGCCGATGGCTATCGATACGGCAAGTGCTAGTCCAATGGTGAGACTAATCATCTGCGCTCCTCTCCCCTGAAGGCGGGTGTCACAAGCCCCGTCCGGACCCGAGTCAGAAGTCCCCGATGACGTCACAAGTTCGCGAACCGGGTGGACACGAACTCCTCGTCATCGTGAATTCGTGCAACACTCACCCTGAGACTTGCACCTTTGCCCCACATAATTCCACAGAATCCGTCTCATAGCGCAGATATTCAGACTTTCCGTCCTCGTGACCGGAGCCACCCGCGGCCTCACAGTACGCACTGCGAGCGCTCACCCGCGCCCTACGCGAAGAAGAACGCGACGTAGTCCAGGTGACCTCCGTTCGCCCCGGCCGCGTCGACGCGGCGCCTCAATCAACGCATAGCAACCCAACAGCCCTCTTCGGCCTCAAATCTCACTTGATGGCATATGCAAGGCCCATTCGGCACATCCATTATCATGCCGCCAACGCCCCAGAGGTACGGTCATACAGCCCCAAGCACCTTTAACCGAATCATCGCGGGGATAATACGCGACCAATGCGATCAACTCGCCGCACGTGCGACCGGAAGTCTTGCCACGAGAACGCATAACACAAATTACCCAGTTGACACTGTATATAATTTCTGATATGATTGCGCGTTGATTTGACGATTTCGAAGGAAAAGGAGAAAAAAAGAAAGCCCTCAACCAATCGTTTCACATAATTTTTCGTTTCACATAATTTTTCCAAGACAGCCAAAACAAAAGGATCATCTAACCACATGAAACAAATGTTTAAATCCCCCACGACCGCAGTATTGACCGGAGTGCTCATTGCTGGGTCTGCGCTTTTACTGCCCCCGCTCCCCGCGAAGGCTGACGCAGTAAATGAAATTCATGCGAAGGCTGGAGATCAAGCCTCGGTGTCATTGACCGCATACGCAGATTCCCCCTTCTACAAGAAACTCCCAAGTTACGTCAGCGACTCACTGAGGGACGGCCTCTTCTATTACACGGGATATTATCTCGAAGATGGAGCAGCTGCGGGGCTTGCTGATCTAACGGCGCTCCACCCGACGGACACAGAAGACAACTCTCATACACTAGATGGCGATCCAGTACTGGCGTACTGCATTGAGAAGAATTCACTTCAAGAGCGGTACCATCAGGACACTGGTACTCTCACCAAGTGGAGTGAACTGAAACCACATTACAACGATAATCTCACCAACGCACTCCCCAAGATTGGGTGGATTGCAAAAAACGGCTACCCTAGCAAAGCTCTTGACGAGTTAGAGAAGCAAGCTAACGCCGCTAATGGGAACGATGATGCAACAGGATCCGATCACAGGGATGCCGTAACCGCCACCCAGGCGGCAATATGGCACTTCAGTGACGATTTCACCCTGAAAAGCGATGACATCACCGAATATGAAAATGGTAGGCTGGTATCCGTTCCCGACAGTGCAAAGAAGCACATATCGAGTCTTTATAATTATTTGATCAAAAAGGCTGTTCCTGTCTCAGATCCGTTGGACTCCACGTCCGACGCACGGGGGACCTCAGATTTCGCCGGTGCAGCCCTGAGCCTTGAAGCAGGGCAACAGGGGCACCAAGATCGCATCATTGTTCCCATCCAGCCACTAAGTCCGGCCCCGACGCCGACGCCGACACCAACGCCAACCCCGACGCCGACACCAACCCCGACGCCGACACCAACCCCGACGCCGACACCAACCCCGACGCCGACACCAACCCCGACGCCGACACCAACCCCGACGCCGACACCAACCCCGACGCCGACACCAACCCCGACGCCGACACCAACCCCGACGCCGACACCAACCCCGACGCCGACACCAACCCCGACGCCGACACCAACCCCGACGCCGACACCAACCCCGACGCCGACACCAACCCCGACGGATCATGTGAAAGTGACCACCACCGCCGACCAGACCGCCGAGGTGGGCAAGCCCTTCGGCGACACCGCCCACATCACCGGCACGGTCCCCGAAGGCGCCCACATCACGTTCAAGCTGTCCCACAAGGGGCTACTACCGAACATGTGCGGCGACTCGGTTATCACGACCAAGCCCGTCGCGGTTCCGGCCGGCGACCACGTCCAGCCCATCGACATCGCCTCTCCGAAGGTGACCGTCGGGGAAGCTGGCACCTACTACTGGGTGGAGACCCTCACCGATAACAACGGCAAGGTGCTCGCCCAGGGCAAGTGCGGTGAACACGCCGAAACCACCACGGTCACCGCACCAGTGGTTCCGACACCAACCCCGACCATGATTCCGGTCGGCCCCAGCCACCCAGGGCTAATGCCTCACACGGGTGTGTGATCCCACGGTGATGGCCCCATAACGGCCATCACCCCGCAACACGGCGGGGGCGCCCACCATCACAGGTGGGCGCCCCCGCCGTTTCGCACCTCGATCAACGTCGATCCTCGGTGCGACCAGGCACCGGCCGCGTCGGTTCCACCCATCCATGGCGCATGTCCCACCCCAGCAAGCACGCACAATCACCCGCCCGCTGCTCATATCCAGTCCTCCCTACGGAACACCAAATACAGGAGGACACTCGATGCAACGACCAATACCGTAGAGATCCACAGCCCCAAGGGTCGTCCATCCCCCCCAAAAGGGCACATTCTGACCAAACCACCCGGTGACAAGGGTGGGTACCGCAATGATGGCCGCCCAACCCGCCAGTTTCTTCATGACGATATTGAGCTTGGCATCCTGAATGGAAAGATTCGTCTCGAAAATCGTCGCGACCAGGTCCCGCAGGGAATCGGACCACTCTGACACCCGCATGGAGTGATCGTAAAGATCATTGAAATAAGGCTCAAGGACACGCGGAACAGCAACAGCTTCCCTACTCGGACGACTAATCGTCGAGACGATCTCGCGCATCGGGAGCACGATCCGACGAAACTGCACCAGCTCCTTGCGCAGCCGGTAAACCCGAAGTTGCACCTGCTGGGTATCGATGGAGTCGTCGAAGAGCTGGTCCTCTACGTCTTCAACCACGTCGTCGAGATGCTGAACGGTATCGAAATGGCCGTCAACAAGGACATCGAGAATAGCGTGGACGATACCCATCGGCCCATTCGAGATGAGGTCCGGGTTCGCGTCGAGGCGGTTGAGTACCTCCGCGATCTCTGGCAGATCGTTGCGATGAACACTAACGACGCCGTGCGCGAACACCCACACCGAAACCCGCGAGACGATCAAACGACTGTTGGGATCATCGGTCTCACCAATGGTCGCGGCGTAAGTCGTGAGGAAGAGATGGTCAGGATAGCGGGTAACCTTCGGGCGCTCGCCGGGAGCCTCGGCATCCTCAACAGTGTGAAAGTCCAGATTAAGCTCATCGGCCAAGATGTCGATGTCCTCACGATCAGGAGCGGTGAGGTCGTACCAGCTAAGCGTCCTGGTATCGGAGAGTTCCTCGTTTAGGGTCTCCAAAGGCACCGACTCTGCGATGACCTTGCCGTACTGCCACACTCGGGAGGAGAGTTGGGAAAGGCTCATCGGACCTCCTGGATGTCTGGGCTCACCATGTCCGAACTCATGATGACGGTATCGGCAGGATTGAGCGCGGTCTCGATGCGCCGACGGTGACGCGGCACCATCGGGGGCAGCTGGTCGATGCTGAAGAACCCGGTATGGCTGGACTCGTCGTCATCGACCATGGGCTCACCGCTCACCCACCGACACAAGAAGTCGTGGTCGAGGAACTGGCACTGATCGCCATTGGGATAGGTGACGGGGGCAGCCACGTTAACCCGAACTAGTCGGACGACCTCTGCTACTACCCCTGTCTCTTCGTGGATCTCGCGAAGGATGGCCTCATCGGGCCTCTCCCCCGGCTCTATAATTCCGCAGACCGGCGTCCATTGCCCGTCATCGGCCCGCTGCACCAACAGCACCTGAGGCCCCCGAGGGCCATCACGCACCACGACAGCACTACTGCCGGCCAACCATAATGGCGCATGACCAATATGACGTCTCAGGTCCAGGATGAACTGTGGTGTCGCCATGACGGTCAGGCTAGCGGCCTCGCGCGTCGTCTCCGATTACCCACAACGACTACCCCACCTATTTATGGCAAAGCTAGTCAGCAAGATTCCCACTGCCATCCATGCAACCAGAACGAGATTTTCCAGGGCTCCCACATCAACGTCGCTACACGGTGGCGAGGGGAAGAAGAGATGGACAATGACCATGCGACGTACGTCAACCCCTTAGACTCGCCGTGAGGGCGTCCCGTCCCCAAAAGCCGATCGGAGGAACTGTGGATAGGACCATCAAGCGGGTACTCGTCGCGAACCGCGGTGAGATCGCGGTACGCATCATCCGTGCCGCCAAGGACGTCGGCATCACCAGCGTGGCCGTCTACGCAGACTCCGACTCTGAGGGGCTGTTCGTCAAACTCGCCGATGAGGCCTTCGCTCTCAACGGCGTCACTCCTGCCCAGACTTACCTCGACGTCGACAAGATCCTCGACGTCGCCCGCCGCGCTGAGGTCGACGCTATTCACCCTGGTTACGGATTCCTCTCCGAAAACGCCGACTTCGCCCAGGCCGTCATCGACGCTGGATTCCTATGGATCGGCCCACCGCCACATGCCATCCGCGTCCTGGGCGACAAGGTACAGGCCCGCCACATCGCCCAAAAAGTTGGTGCGCCACTCGTCCCGGGCACCGCTGATCCAGTCGATGATCCCGAGGAGGTCGTCCAATTCGCGAAAGAACACGGCCTGCCGCTTGCTATTAAAGCGGCCTTCGGCGGCGGTGGACGCGGCCTCAAAGTCGCCCACTCGATGGACGACATCACCCCACTCTACGAATCAGCTGTTCGTGAAGCCGTCACCGCGTTCGGACGTGGGGAATGTTTCGTCGAGCGCTACCTGGACAAGCCGCGTCACGTCGAGACCCAGTGCATCGCCGACCACTACGGTACCGTGCAGATCATCTCTACCCGCGACTGCTCCCTGCAACGTCGTCACCAGAAGCTCGTCGAGGAGGCCCCGGCACCTTTCCTCAGTGACGAGCAACTGACCCGTCTCTACGAGTCCTCCCGCGCCATCCTCAAGGAGGCCGAATATGTCGGCGCCGCAACCTGCGAATTCCTCGTCGGTCAAGACGGAACAATCAGCTTCCTCGAGGTCAATACCCGGCTGCAGGTAGAGCACCCTGTTTCTGAAGAAGTGGCCGGAGTCGACCTGGTGCAAATGATGTTCCATGTCGCCCAAGGCGGTCACCTGACGCCCGAGGACCCACAGCTGCGCGGTCACTCCTTCGAGTTCCGCATCAACGCTGAGGACCCCGGAATGGGGTTCATGCCAGCTCCCGGAACCCTCACCTCTTGGCAGCCACCGTACGGCCCTGGCGTCCGCATGGACGAGGGATACCATTCCGGCATGACGGTGCCGGGTGCCTTCGACTCCCTCATCGGCAAGCTCATCATCACTGGTGATAGCCGTGAGCAAGCCCTGGCTCGAGCTGCCCGCGCCCTCGACGAAATCGTCATCGACGGCATGCCGACGGTCATTCCCTTTCACCAGGCGGTGGTTCACGACCCGGCTTTCACTGCCGCCGACGGCTGCTTCGGCGTCTTTACCGACTGGATCGAAACCGAGTTCGACAACAAGATCGAGCCATACACCGGGTCTCTGGGCGAGTCTGCCAATTCCGAGCCTCCTCGTGAGGTCGTCGTCGAGGTCAACGGTAAACGCGTTGAGGTGCGTATCCCCGCCTCCTTGCACGGCGCTCGTCAGGTCCCCAGCACCAAATCTCACCGACCTACCCGTCGCAACCGCGCCGGTCGCCGCGCCGCAACGACCGGCAACTCTGTGGCCTGCCCGATGCAGGGAACAATCATCAAGGTTAATGTCGTAGAGGGAGAAGAGGTCAACGAAGGCGACCAGATCGTCGTCATGGAGGCCATGAAGATGGAGCAGCCTATCGCTGCCCATCGCAGCGGCATTGTTCGCAACCTCAACGCCATGGTCGGCTCAACGGTCTCCTCAGGTGAGGTCGTGTGTGAAATTGTTGATGAGTGAGGGTCAGAACATGGTTTCGCTTGTGAGTGTCGCTTCGAGGCGGCATTCTGGTCATCATGTCCGGTAACCTCCTGCTGTTCCTCCTCTTCTTTGTGGGGCTCGTGGCGACGACAACATCACTTATGCGTGCCCAGCGTCAGTCCCGCGAGTTGGAGGCTCAGCGGGCGAAAGCCATTCAGGCCAAGGTCTCCCAGATGCGGCAGGAAACAGAAGAGGACGTCACCACCTTCGGCGAGGCCTTACGAGACCTCGACATGGAAATGGTTGGCAAGGATATATCGGCTGACGGTCGCAAGGACTGGAATATGGCCCTTGATTGCTATGACCGCGCCAAGACACTGATGGCCCAGGACAAGAGCACCCGCTCGATCCCGCTCGTAACTGAAACCCTCGAGGAGGGGCGGCACGCCATCGCCTGCGTGCAAGCTCGCGCTAACGGTGAGCCGATCCCCGAGGTGCGTCCACCGTGTTTCTTTGATCCGGCACATGGCCCGTCGACGACTGACGTCATGTATTCGCCCGACGGCGGGGTGGCGCGCAAGGTTCCCGCATGCGCCGCCGATGCCCAGCGCGTTCAACAGGGTCGTTCCCCATGGATTCGTACCGTCGACGTCAATGGCGCCCAGCTGCCTTACTGGCAGGCGGGCCCCGACTATGCCCCGTGGGTACAGGGATACTACCGCCGCTACGAATCTGACCCCGTCATCAGCGGCCTCGCTGTTGGCGGTCTTGGCCTAGTCGGGCTGGGTCTATTCTCTGCTCTCTTTGACGATTTCTGATCCGCCCGGATACTCGCGCCCCGGGGCTACGGGCTAATTCACGCGACGAAGGTCTGCAACCGGCGTGCCGCCTCCGAAACCGATCCCGATAGGGATGGATAGACGGTGAAGTCATGCTGAAAAGCGTCGACGGGTATGCGTTCGGCTACTGCTACCGAAATGGGATGGATGAGCTCGCTAGCCCGCGGTGAGACGACCACTCCGCCAATGATGTTGCCAGTCGCTGGACGGCAGAAAAGCTTGACGAAACCGTCGTGAAGCCCCTGCATTTTGGCACGCGGGTTCGTCGACAAGTCCAGCCGAGTCGACCTTGCCTGCACCTTCCCGGAATCGACGTCAGTTTGCGTCACACCAACTGTGGCAATCTCGGGAGAGGTAAAAACGTTGGAACACACCAAGGACAAGTCCAGCGGTTGGAGTGCCTGGCCCAGGGCGTGCCACACCGCAATGCGTCCCTGCATCGCTGCCACAGACGCCAGGGCGAAGACGCCGGTGCAGTCTCCGGCAGCATAGATACCGGGAACGTTGGTGCGCGAAACTTTGTCGACGGTGATGTGGCCGCGCGGACCGACAGCTACACCGACCTCTTCCAAACCGAGATCAGCGCTGTTGGGGGTCGACCCGACTGCCATAAGGACGTGAGATCCACGAACGGTCCGACCGTCCTCCAGCCCGACCACGACTGCGTCCCCGTCGCGGATCGCGGACACTGCGCGGGAATGCGACAAAATCTCCATGCCGCGAGACTCGAAGACCTGCTGCAACACCTGGGCCGCGTCGGGGTCTTCGCCGGGGAGAACCTGATCGCGTGACGACACCAGCGTTACTGGGCATCCCAACGAATCGTAGGCCGACGCGAACTCCGCACCAGTGACGCCAGATCCCACCACGATGAGGTGTTCAGGTACCTCCCGCATCGAGTACACCTGTTTCCATGTAAGGATGCGCTCCCCGTCACAGCGGGCCGCGGGCAGCTCGCGCGGAGTGGTCCCGGTGGCTAGCAGCACAATGTCGGCGTCGATTGTCTCATCGTCGTTGATAACAACCCGATGCAGGTGACCAGGAGCACCTGTCGCCAACCGCGCCCGTCCGCTGATCAGCCGCACTCCTTTGCGCTCCAGTCCGCGGCTAATGTCGTCAGACTGGGCTTGGGCAAGCTGACGCACCCGAAAGTTGACGGCGTCGAGGTCAACCTCGAACGTCTCGGTGTGACGTAATCCGAGCTCAGCTGCGCGGCGCAAGGTCGATGTGACCTCCGCAGTGGCGATGAGGGTTTTCGACGGGACGCAGTCGGTGAGGACAGCAGCTCCTCCGATACCAGTTTCCTCAACGACAGTGACTTCAACGCCACCAGCTGCTGCAACGCTGGCGGCCTCGTATCCTCCAGGCCCTGCCCCAATGATCACCATAGACGTCATGGCGGCATTCTTTCAGTCGCGACGGCTCATCTGTCGACATCGAGAGAAATCTCCGGTGTGAGGAAACCCTCGATTCATCACGCATTTCGACACTGAACACCCCAAACGGCTATCCCAGCTGACGAAAATCGCAGCACATGGCCAGGGCTGGCACTCCCGAAACAGCGAAAACCTCTAGGGTTAACCCCATGACGTCACCGGAGTTCACCGATCCCCAGGCCATCGCCCGCAATGCTGCCGATGCCATCCGTTCCCGCCTATCTCTGACCAGCGTCGACATGGGCCTCGTCCTTGGTTCAGGATGGTCTGCTGGAGTTGATCGCCTGGGCACGACTCTTGGGAGGATCCCGCTGAGTGAACTGCCCGGATTCTTTGCACCTGTTGTTGCCGGACACGGCGGCGACCTCGTAGCCGTGGCCCTGCCCAGCGGAAAGACCGCCGTTGTGCTCACTGGCCGCACTCATTTTTATGAAGGCCGTGGGGTCGAGCCGGTGGTCCACGGAGTGCGCACTGTCGCCGCGCTGGGTGCCACCACGATGATCCTCACGAATGGTTGCGGCGGATTAGACCCGTCGTGGGGCCCGGGAACCATCGTCGCTATTCGTGACCACATCAACCTCACCGGTGCCACCCCGCTGCGCGGCGCCACTTTCATTGATATGTCGACGGCGTGGACCCCACGCCTGCTGGAGGTCACCGAGAGGGTTGCCCCTGGCACTCCAACCGGTGTTTACGCTCAGTTCCGCGGCCCCCAGTACGAGACCCCAGCTGAGGTTCGCATGGCTCGCACCATCGGCGCCGACCTTGTGGGAATGTCAACCGCCCTTGAGGCCATTGCCGCCCGCGAAGCCGGTCTCGACCTACTTGGGCTGTCCCTGGTCACCAACCATGCAGCCGGGGTCACTGATGCCCCACTTGACCATGCCGAAGTTATCGCTGCTGGCAAGCAGGCCGCCCCTCGACTAGCTAGCCTTCTCGCCGATATCACGGCTGCCATCTGATCCATCCCACAGCCCATCGAGGAACCATGACCACCACCCGCCCTGAAAGGCTTAGCCCCGAACTCGTCGCAGAAGTTCAGTCCTGGCTCGACCAAGACCCCGACGAGGCCACGCGCACCGAACTGTCCGATTTGCTCGTCCGCGCCCAGTCTGGTGAAGCTGAAGCCATCGCAGCGGTGAAGTCGGCCTTCGCCGGACCATTGACCTTCGGCACCGCTGGTCTACGCGCGGCACTCGGTCCCGGCCCGTCCCGCATGAACCGAGTCGTTGTCCAGCGTGCCGCTGCCGGTTTCGCTTCCTGGTTGCGCTCCCACAGCAGCCGAGGAGGGACCGTCGTCATCGGTTTCGACGCTCGTCACAATTCTGACGTCTTCGCCCGCGATACCGCCGAGATCATGGCCGGGGCAGGTTTCCACGCCCTGCTGGCCGACTCCCCCATTCCGACCCCGGTGACGGCTTTCGCTATCAAGCATTATGGGGCAGTCGCCGGTATCATGGTGACGGCCTCCCACAATCCTCCCGCTGATAACGGGTACAAGGTCTATCTGGGGGACGGTTCCCAGATCGTTCCACCCACCGACGCCGAGATTGCCCACGAAATCGAGGTCGTGTCTGAAGAGCCCGTGGGTGCGATTGCTCGCGGTGACGACATTGAGTTCATCGGCGACGAGCTCATTGATGCCTATGTCTGTCGCGCCGCCAAGCTGACTACGGCCAATCCCGACGTCACCTGGGTTTATACCGCCATGCACGGGGTCGGAACACGGGTCGTGCGTCGTCTCGTTGAGAAGGCTGGCTTACCCGAATTTATCGGGGTGACCGAGCAGCTCAATCCAGACCCGGATTTCCCGACTGTAGCCTTCCCGAACCCCGAGGAGCCCGGCGCCATCGATCTGGCCATTGCTCAAGCCCGCAAGCACGACGCCGACGTCGTTATCGCCTCTGACCCCGACGCCGACCGCTGCGCCGTAGCAGCCGTTATTGACGGGGACTGGCGGATGCTTACCGGCGACGAACTGGGCACTCTTCTTGGTGACGATGCCCTGCGTCGTGGTCTCGACGGTGTTTACGCCAACTCGGTGGTTTCATCGACCTGTCTGGGACGGATGGCTAAGGCTGCCGGACGCAAGCACCACATGACTTTGACCGGGTTCAAGTGGATCGGCCGTGTACCTGGACTCGTCTTCGGCTATGAGGAAGCCATTGGTTACTGCTGCGATCCTTCCCACGTACCCGACAAGGACGGCATCACCGCCTTGGCAACGATCCTGCGTCTGGTCGGTGAACTCAAGGCCTCCGGCACCACCATCGCCGAACGTCTCGACGAAATCTGGGCCGCCCATGGTCTACACCGCACTTCCCAGCTCGCGGTGCGCGTCACCACCATGTCGATCATCTCCCAGGCCATGGACCGCTTGCGCAACCAGCCCCCCGCAACCCTGCTAGGTGATCGCGTCGATGTCTGCGACCTCGACGATCCCAGCAATGGGTCCGGGCTACCACAGCAGAACGCGATCGAGCTGACCGGACCTCGCGTTCACGTTGTCACTCGTCCCTCAGGCACCGAGCCGAAGCTCAAGTGCTACCTCGAGGTACGCGCAACCCCAGCGGAATCGGCCGCCGATCTGTCAGCCACCAAGGCCCGTCTTGACGCAGACATGACGACCCTACGAGACGAGATGTCCCAGGCTCTCGGAATCTGAGCGTCCCTGCGACCCGGACGATGCGTCCTCGTCAGTAATGACGGGGACGCACGAATGTGTCGGCCTCCCGGCATGCCATAGCGGTGGCCTCAACATGCTTCTTCTTGCCTGTCGGCGTCATCGGCAACTTGTCAACGAAGCGGTAGGCGCGAGGTCGTTTGAACCGGGCCAGGTCCTCACTAGCCAGGCAGTGAGCCTCCAGCTCATCAGCTGTCACTGCAGCAGCGTCAGGATCGGCCACCACGTAGGCAACGACCAGCTGCCCCCATTCCGGATCAGGCAGACCCACCACGATCGACTCCAGGACGCTCGGGTGGGATTCCAGCACGGACTCCACCTGGGTTGGGAACACGTTCTCACCACCGCTGATAATCATCTCGTCTTTACGTCCGACGATGGTGACGAACTCATGCTCGTCCCAAGTCGCGAGGTCACCCGGGTAGAACCATCCGGCATGGAACTTCGGATCCTTCGAGCCAGTCTCGCCGGAGTAGGACATACCGCACTTGGGACTGCGCATCGCGACCTCACCGACCTCAACGCCGTCCTTGGCGGCCAGCTCGTCGGGCTCAGCGATACGGTCGTCAAAAACCTTGACCACCTCGACGTCGTCATCAGTGCTGGCCCGACCAGCTGTACCAGCCATTCCCGGCAGATCGAAGGGACGCAGGAAGGTGTTCCAGAAGGTCTCAGTGGTGCCGTACCCGTTCGAGATATTGGGGGTGAGAACCTCCATATACCGCCGGGCCGAACCGGCGTCGAGTGGAGATCCCATAGTGACGATGCCCTTCAATCCCGACAGGTCACGCGCATTTTTCTCCTGGGCGCGGGCCAGACGCTCCAGGGCCGTCGGTGCGCCGATGAGGAAGGTGATTTGGTAACGGCCCACCCAGTCGAGCACGGTGTCGGCGTCGAACTCGCGCATCGGCACCACTGATCCCCCGACGTAGAAGGTGGGGTTAGGACCGCCAGAGTGCAGGCCACCACGGTGGAACCACGGGGTCATGTTAAGGGTGCGGTCTTGTGGAGTGAGCGGGAAATGCATGATGACATCGTGCGCACTCATGACCTCCACGAAGGACGGCAGCGGGACACCTTTCGGCAGGCCGGTCGTCCCTGAGGTGTAGAGACGGATGACCTCGTCGTAGGTGCTGAGATTCGACGGACGATCCGGGGCCCTTCCATCGGCCTGGGACAAAGCGGTGTCGAAGTCGACGGCGCCGTCGGGCAGGTCCGGTGAGGTGCCAGCCGGAGCCACCTGGATGAGCGAGGGTGTCGGGGTCTCGCGCTCCGGAGCGACCTCCTCAAGTGCCGGCAGCACTCGAGAAGTGACCTCGGCGTCGTAGACCAGCACCTTGGGGCGGGCATCACGCAGGGCACAGGCCAACTCGCCGGGAGCGAGCCGACAGTTGAGGACAGTTCCCACCGCCCCCAGACGGTGAGCGGCAAGATAGCAGATCGCGAACTGCGAGGTGTTGAACAGTTCGAAGGCGAACGTGTCCCCGGGACCGACACCATGCTGGGAGAGCACGACGGCGAAGCGTTCGACGTCGGCGGCCAGTTCGCGATAGGTCCAGCTGCGATCGGCCACCGGGTCGATCATGGCGGGTGAGTCGCCGAATCGGTGCAGGTTACGCTCCAGCCCTGCCACGTAGGTGAAGTTGTGTTCAACGTATGCGCGCAGCGGCTGCGAATCAAAGCCCATGAAAGAAACCTCTCTGCCAACGTTTAGACGTAATCGCCACGTTACGCCGGTCACGGTCAGCTTCTCAGCGTGGTGGGTGATAAGTGACGCTGGCCTTTGTTTATCGCCCAACCGCGCCGACTCACGCCCGAGGGCTGAGGAGGCTCCCATGGAGCCATGAGAGCATCAGACATTGTGATGCTTGGATGCCCCGCTTTTTCGCAAGGGCCGAGTCGGCGTACGTTCCGGATACGTTCCCGATAGACTCGGCAGCCGTGGCGCGCACGATCATCCTATTGGCAGGACCCTCTGGATCCGGGAAATCCCGTCTCACTCATATGGCGGATTTACCCGAGCTACGCCTCGACGACTTCTACCGAGATCACGACGAACCCGGACTACCCATGGTGCGCGACATGGTCGACTGGGACGACGTCTCCTCCTGGAATCTTCCGGTCGCTGTCGAAGCCCTCGGAGAACTCGCCACCACAGGGCATACCGTCGTCCCTTGCTATGACATCTCACGGTCGCGAGCCGACGGCAACCACGTCGTCGAGGTTGGGGACGCACGGGCAGTCGTTGCGGAGGGAATTTTTGCCCCCGACTTGCTGGAGCCATGTCTGCAGGCGGGCCTCAACGTGCTACCGATCTGGTTGGACCGACCTCGCTGGCTGAACTTTGCCCGGCGTCTCGTCCGAGATTTGCGACAGCACCGTAAGTCTCCACCCGTGCTGATCCGTCGCGGTCTCACTTTATGTCAGGCTGAACCGGCTCTGCGGTCACGAGCGATCGTCATGGGATTTCAGCCTATGAGTATGAGGCGAGCAAGTACCACTGTCGCCGCTCTGATGGGCTGAACGTAGGAGAGGTTTTCAACCTTTTGGTCGATGCCGATGGACCATCGCCTTCGTAATGTCGACAAGTCGAAAGGAATGCCGTGTCAGACGCCAGCTCCGCCGCCACTGCGGCCCAGCCCTTCCCCGGGCGCTGGAAAGCCCTCGCCATCCTCGCCGCAGGGCTCTCCCTCATCATCTTGGATGGCACAATCGTCGGTGTTGCCCTACCGACGATGATTTCGGCCCTCAACCTGAACCTCACCGACGCTCAGTGGGTCAACGCCATATACAACGTCATCTTCGCTGCTCTCCTACTCGGAGCCGGTCGCCTCGGCGACCGAATCGGGCGCCGCACCACCTTCGCGACTGGCGTGGTCCTCTTCGTCGGAGGGTCTCTGCTGGCCGCGACGGCGTCGGGCCCTGGCTCCCTCATCGCCTCGCGTACCGTCCAGGGTGTGGGAGGCGCGCTTGTGTTGCCGTCCACCCTGTCATCAGTGAACTCGCTCTTCCAGGGCAAGGATCGCGCCGCCGCTTTCGGCATCTGGGGCGCCGTCATGAGTGGCATGGCAGCCCTCGGCCCACTGCTGGGCGGAGTCTTGACTGAATACGCGTCATGGCGTTGGATCTTCTGGGTCAACCTTCCGTTGGGACTGCTGGTACTGGCTGGAATTGCCGCATGGGTGCCACAGACTCGCGGCAAACCTGCTGACAAAGGCGTCGACGTCGACGGTGTGCTCACCTCAGCCATCGGCTTTGGCCTGCTCATCTTTGGGCTCATTGAGGCCACCACCCTGGGATGGTGGGATAAGAAAGAAACCTTCAAAATATTCGGGTGGGAATGGCCGGCCAGTTGGTCGATGTCCCCCGTGCCGTGGGCGATCGCTATCGGCCTGGTTTTCATCATGCTATTCATCGCCTGGGAGCATCACCGCGCCAAGGTCGGCCGCGACGCCCTACTCGACCTGACTCTGTTCCGGGTAGGGACGTTCTCCTGGGGTAATCTCACTGCCGCCACGGTGGCCATCGGCGAGTTTTCCCTCACATTCGTGCTACCGCTGTTCCTAGTGAACTCGCTTGGTCTCTCGACGGTGCGTACTGGCATCGTGCTCGCCGCAATGGCCTTGGGAGCATTCTTCTCCGGGGCGTCGGCACGTCACCTAGCCGCGAGGATGGGTGCCACCGGGGTGGTGGTCCTCGGGCTGGCCCTCGAGGTCATCGGCGTCGGGTTGCTGGCCTGGGTCGTCGGTATGCAGGGATCCACCTGGCTGAGTGTTCTTACTCTCATTGTCTACGGTGTTGGGCTCGGCCTGGCCTCGGCCCAACTGACCTCGACGGTGTTGCACGACATTCCTGCCGACCAGTCCGGGGCAGGATCGGCCACCCAATCGACGGTGCGTCAGCTGGGTTCGGCCCTCGGCGCCGCCATCGCCGGGACAGCGCTGGGATCGGCCATGAACCACACCATTCCCGACGCGGTGGCCTCGATTAGCGCAGTACCGACCAGAGTCCTCGACAAGCTCGTTCACACCACTGAGGACTCAGCCGGTTCGGCCATTCCAGGACTTCGCAATGCGTCCCCCAATAGCCCCTTCCTTCGCCCGCTCGGTGAATCCCGCGGTGCCGTCATCAGCAGTCTCGAGACCGGTTTCGCTCACGCAGCAGCGTGGTCGATCGGGTTGTCGTCGCTGTTTCTGGTTATCGGTCTGCTCGGGGCGATCATGGTGAGGCACGAGGCACGCAGGCAGGTCGGCTAGCAGCTCCATAACGGTACCGCCACAGGAGAACAGCTCCTATTCCCAAGTATCTTGCATTCATTTACACCGAAACGTTCCAGTAAATGCAGCAGGCACACTGATCGATTTCCCTCGAGCTGCTGGCGGTCCCAACACATTGCCTCAATTGACAGCACCACTGCCCGACGTCACTTCAACCAAACCCTACCGACGCCGCTGTAGAGGATCGCCAGTGTCGCAGGTGGGAACTATTCTGACGCCAGTCGCTTTCCGCGGATAGGGAAGCAAGAGGGTTAAAGCGGAGGTACAAATGGCGTTGCAGAAATGGCCCAACCGAGGCGCGAGCAACGCCACACCGGCAGACTTCATGTCGACCCGGAGGACTCAGCGTCGGTCCTTCTTCGTCCCCTCCCCCTCGCAGATCGCCGAGCCGAGTTTCGTCGCGGTGGACTTCGAGACAGCCAACCGAATGGGCGGAGTATCGGCCTGCCAGGTGGCCATGGTGAAGGTGCTTGACGGACAGATCGTCGACAGGTTAAACACCCTGATCCGTCCGCCCAAAGGGTGGGACTCGTTTGAGTTCACCTATCTGCATGGCATCTCAGCAGCCGACGTCGCGGACGCCCCCGGCTGGATCAACATTGCCGACACCGTCTCCCACTTTGTGGATGGGGCGACCGTATACGCCCACAACGCCGCTTTCGACTCCCGGGTGTGGCGACAGCTCGACGAGCACTTCGGCACCACCACCCTGCCCGCACCGTTCTTCTGCTCTTACCGGACAGCGCAGCGCCTCATCCCGGGGTTACCCAACTACAAGCTCCCCACGGTGCTTCACGCTTGTGCCCCGAACTACCAGCTCAACCATCATCGAGCCGACTCCGACGCCGAAGCCTGCGCCCTCATCGTCTGCGAGTTACAGAGACGGGCGCAGACAAGCTGACTTACTGCGGGTTGACCGGGGCCCATTGCGGACCGGTCTGGGCGAGCTTAGCGTCAAGCTTCCGGAAGATGGGCGAAGGTTTGGACAGCGGAGTACCTACCGCGATTTCATGACGGCCCCATGACGCCTGCTCGGTGGCGTAATCCCCCATGAGGATCGGTGCCCCATCGGTCTCAATGAGCTCAGGCTGGGCCGCCCACACACCCTCGCCACCAAGGGCCTCATAAATCTTCTGCGCCGAATGAGGCATGAACGGGGTCATCATGGTGTTAACGTCACTCACGACCTGCAAAGCCACATGCAGCACGGTGTCACGGCGCTCAGGGTTGTCCTTGAGTTTCCAGGGTTCCTCAGCAGAGATATAGGCATTAGCTAGCCCAACGATCCTCATCGCCTCAGTAATGGCAGCCTTGAATCTGGCGTGGGCAAGCAACCCGCCCACGGTGTCAAACCCAGTAGCAGCGGCATCCAGCAACTCACGGTCAGCGTCTGTCAGCTCACCAGCAGCCGGAATCTCGTGGCAATTCTTGAACGCCATCGAAATCGACCTGTTAACGAGGTTGCCCCACTCGTTGGCGAGCTCAAAATTCACCCGGCGGACAAACTCTTCCCAGGTGAAATCAGTGTCCTGATTCTCCGGACCGGCAACCGCGATGAAGTAGCGCAGGGCGTCGGGGCCGAACTCATGGAGGAAGTCTCCGACAAAAATGGTGGCGCCACGAGAGTTCGACACCTTTGAACCACTCATCGTCAGAAACTCGCTGGAAACAATCTCGGTGGGAAGGTTAAGGGTTCCAAGTTCCTCGGATGGCTCGCCACCCTTATCACCACGTCCATTTGTACCCAGCAGGATGCCGGGCCAAATAACCGAGTGGAACACAATGTTGTCCTTACCCATGAAGTAGTACGAACGGGCATCCTCGTCATTCCAGAACTCACGCCACGCATCAGGCCTACCAATACGGCGCGCCCACTCAATCGAGGCAGACAGGTATCCGATGACAGCGTCGAACCACACGTAGATCGACTTCATCGGGTTGTCCTGCCAGCCTTCTACTGGCACGCGAATGCCCCAGTCGAGATCGCGGGTAATAGCGCGCGGACGCAACTCCTCAAGCAGGTTGTGGGAAAACTTCAAGACATTGGGACGCCAATCGGTGCGAGTGTCAATCCACGACGCCAACGACTCGGCCAGGGCAGGAAGGTCGAGAAAGAAGTGCTCGGTCTCGCGAAACTCGGGAGCGGCCCCTGTGGTCTTTGATCTGGGGTCGATAAGGTCGGCCGGGTCGAGCTGACGGCCACAGTTATCGCACTGGTCACCGCGGGCATCGTCGTATCCACACACCGGACAGGTGCCCTCAATGTAACGGTCCGGAAGGGTACGTCCGGTCGATGGCTCGAACGCCCCCATCTCGGACCTCTTGACGACGTAGCCGTTTTCGTGGAGGCGAGTAAAGATCTCCTGGGTGACGTCAGCGTGGTTGTCGGTCAGCGTCGACGTGTACAGATCGTAGGACAACCCGAGCCCCTGCAAGCCTGCCGCGATGATGCGGTGATACTTCTCAGCGCACTCTTGAGCCGTCACGCCCTCCTGATCAGCCTTGACTGAAATAGCGGTGCCATGACAATCCGAGCCGGAAACCATGAGGACTCGGTGACCCGACATTCGCATGTACCGGGCAAAGACGTCAGAGGGGACACCGAATCCGGAAACATGGCCGATATGTCGAGGCCCATTAGCGTAAGGCCACGCGACGGCGGCAAGAACGTTGGCACACATGAGGTTAACTCTATCGGTAGCCGGCATCGAGGACGTCAGTGATTGAAGCAGCCTAGGCCGATGCTAAGTACCGATCGAGGTCATCGTGATTCATGACCCGAGCAACTTTTCAGCGCACCGGGGTGATTTGGTGGAATCTCAACTGCCAGCCCCTATCTGGGTCGCGATGCCATAGCGAAACCCGCACGCTTACCCGTGATCCTGCCCGTGCCCGCCACCGCAGCAGGACATCCTGTGGGCCGATCCTTACCATTCCGAGAATCTCAATACTGGCCCTCACCTCGGGGACCGGCATGTCGGCCAAGGCCCGGCCTCGCGTCCACAGTCGGCCATTCCCGTCATGTTCGATGAAGTCAGGGGCGGCAAGCTCCTCCAGAGCGCTGCGATGGGCGATCGCATCGGTCTCCAGGAAGCGGCGCTCCTTGTCGGTGAGGATGCCGATAAGCTCCTGGTCAGGGGTGGCAGGGCGCTCGGGTAGATCAAACAACCGCTCTTGCTCATCACCGTTCCCAGGTCTCGGCACATCCTCTTGCGGCTGCGGATCGCGGTCGACCCTGCCGAACCCAGGCCCGTGATCGACTGGGGTGCCGTCGCGGAAGGCCGTGGCGGCAGCGCGAGCACGCTGATCGGCAGCCTCGTTCATAGCATGGCCAGCGTGCCCTTTCACCCACTCAAAGGTGACGTCACGGCCGTCGAGCTCTTCATCAATGGGCTCGAGGAGGTCCCGGTTGAGTACAGGCTTGCCGTCACGTTTGCGCCATCCTTTACGTTTCCATCCCGGAATCCACTTCGTGCAGCAGTTAATGGCGTACTGAGAGTCACACAAAATCGTCAGTGGCTCGTCGGCGTCACGAGTGGCGCGCAACACGTCGAGAACAGCCTTGAGCTCGCCCATGTTATTCGTACCGCGTGGCCAGCCGCCGGCAGCCCAGGTGTCGTCGTCGATATACCAGGCCCAGCCGGCTGGCCCCGGATTGTTGAGGGAGGACCCGTCAGCTGCGGCCACTATCATGACTTCTCCTGCTGGTTGGCGACACGATCAAGGTTGTCGACGCCGAAGGCCTGCGGTAGCACCTCGGTCATCGTTTGCACCCCGGCTGGGGTGTCGATGAGCATCGTCGGGCCACCATGTTCCCACAGCAGTTGGCGACAACGCCCACACGGCATGATCGTCTCACCCATAGCGTCCACGCAGCAGAAGGCGAGAAGGTGCCCACCACCCCCGGCCACGAGGTCACTGATAAGCCCGCACTCTGCACACAAGGTGACGCCATAACCAGCGTTTTCCACATTGCATCCGACGACGACGCGACCATCCTCGGCAAGCCCGGCTGCTCCCACTGGGAAGTGGGAGTACGGCACGTAAGCTCGTTTCGTCAGTTCGTGAGCTCGACAGCGTAACGCGTCCCAGTCGACGTCCACGTCACTCCTTGATGTAAGGGGTGCCATCGGAGGCAGGTGCCCTCACCTTGCCAACCAGACCAGCCACAGCGACGATCGTCGCAATGTATGGCAATATGAGCAGGAACTGCGAGGGCATCGGGGCGCTGATCGTCGACAGCTCGGTGGACAGCTGGGTTACGAAGCTGAAAAACAGCGCCATGACGGCGGCTAAACCTGGACGCCAACGACCCATGATGAGAGCGGCAAGAGCGATGAAGCCGTTACCCACCGTGATGTCCTTCGAAAACGACCCGACGGTACCAATCGTGAAGTAAGCGCCACCCAGGCCAGCAAAAACGCCACCGACGAGCACTGCAGACCAGCGCACTCCAGCAACCGAGATACCCACAGTGTCAGCGGCCTCGGGATGCTCGCCAACAGACCGGACCCGCAGCCCCCACTTAGTGCGCCACAGCAGGAACCACACCAGCGGAATGCAGAGGAACCCGATATATACCAGCACAGTCTGGTCGAAGAAAATTGGGCCAAAGAACGGAATCTTCGACAGCCCCGGGATCGCGACTGCTTCCATGATCGGTGCCGTGTTGTATTCCTCGGCGTTCGGAGAAAGCAACTGGGTGTAGAAGAAGCCCGTTAGACCAGATGCAAAAAGGTTGACGACCACGCCCATAACGACTTGGTCGACAAAATATTTGATGGTAAAGACAGCCAGCAACGCGGCAGTCAGCACAGACGTAACGATCCCTACAACAATGGCGGCAAAAATAGACTTCGTTATGGATCCGACGAGGGCTGCCGCAAAGGCTGCCGTGAGCATCTCGCCCTCGATAGCGACGTTGACGACGCCAGCACGCTCACACATGACGCCGCACAGCGCGCCGAGGACCAGCGGAGTGGCCACAGACAAGGTGCCCTGAAGTTGGCCTGCGACCTGGAACGGCAAGCCACGTCCAGCAGCGGCCCAGCTCAGGAACCCGACGATGATGGCGATTCCGGCAACGACACCGGCAGTAACCGTGAGAGTGTGACGGCTGCGCCCCATAAAGAAAGCCCCAGCCGCCAGTAAACACGCGATAGCGCTGACGAGCACAACTGGGAACCCAGACACACTCATAGTGCCCAATTCCTTCCCGGCGAGGGCGTCAGTAAAGGCGAAGTGTGCTTCGCCTGACGTTTTGGTCACCAGGATGAACAGCACCAACGCCATGATGCCGATGAGTACACCCGTGGATAGTCGATGCGTACGGGCCTCACGCGATTCCACCTGTTCAAACTCCAGTTCCCTATCGAGGGCCTCACTGGCTTCAGCGGGGAGCTCGATACCGATCTTGGTGATATCAGAGGTGGTGGGCCGGGGAAAACGCGATGTTGGGCTCATGCCAGGGCTCCCTTCGTGGTGGTGTCGGCTGGGACCGGCCCACGGTCACGTTTCTTAGTGCGCTTTTCTCTGCGCGTTTTGAGGAAGGGCAGGATCGTCTTGACCAGCATCGGAGCGGCCACAAACATGACGATCACCGCCTGGATGACCCGAACGAGGTCCAAGGAGGTCTGGGTCATGGCCTGCATACGCAAACCGCCCTGGTTCATAGCGCCCCAGAACAGACCAGCGAGAACGATGCCGAGCGGCTTAGAACGACCCAACAGAGCCACCGTGATGGCGTCGAAGCCGATGGTTCCGACCAGGCCGATAGACAGCTGAGTTGGAGTGGCACCAGAGATCGGACCCAAAGCCACCTCGACACCGGCCATACCGGCCAAGCCGCCGGAGATAATCATCGTCCACGCGATAATGGAGTTGGTATTCATACCAGCGGTAGCCGAGGCATTCGGATTGGATCCGACCGCACGGATCTGGAAGCCCAAAGGAGTTCGATCAAGCAACCACCAAGTGCCCACGGCAAGTAGCAGGGCCAGGAAGAATCCGAGGTGCAACTGAGATCCGGCCATCCGCGGGAACGTGGCGTTCCAGTCGACAATAGGGGCGATCGGGTCGGTACGGCCAGGCATCTGAAAGGCCTTGGTCGTCAGCAACCAAGCCAGCAGACCACCAGCAATGTAGTTAAGCATGATCGTCACGATGACCTCGTTGGCACCAGCGCGGGCCTTGAGGATGCCAGCGATGCCACCCCAGATCGCTCCGCCAATGAATCCGGCAATCACTGCAAAGAGCAGGTGAACCGGCAGCGGCAGCGAGTGGAAATTAAACCCAACCCAAGCGGCCAATGTTGCTCCGGCAATCGCCTGGCCCTGACCACCAATATTAAACAGGCCAGCCTTGAAACCCAGACCAATGGCAAGGCCGCCACAAATGAGGGGAGCCGACTGGGCCGTCGTCGCAGTAAGAGCCTGCCAGGATCCAAAAGCTCCCTGGAACAGGGCCGCGTAGGCCGAAGAAATCTGAGCCCACGAGTCACTCAAAGCGTCAGGACGAGAGAAGAGGTAGCTCCACTCCTTGTTGATCGCGGGATCGGCGGCCACCATAACGATGGCCGAGACGATGAAAGCCAGCACAAACGCTGCGACCGTCACCCACAGATCATTCCAGGGGAAGGAACGGTGCGAGGTAGCCTCAGTCTGGGAAGCGGTAGCTGCCGTCGGAGAGGTGGCCTCTTTCGACGCAGCGGGCTTCAAGGATTCAGTGCTCATTCCGAGACCTCCTTGTGTCCCTTGGCGACGCTGTCACACGCCTCGTCATAACTGAATCCGGCCATCATGAGGCCGAGAACATCGCGGGGAGTTCCCGCCGGCGCGATGCCGACGATGCGACCGCGGTACATCACCGCAATGCGGTCCGATAGCGCCTCGATTTCGTCAAGCTCAGTGGAGACGATGAGCACCGCTGTGCCGTTGTCACGCTCCTCGACTACCCGCTTGTGCAAGAACTCGATAGCACCGACGTCGACACCGCGGGTGGGCTGAGAAGCCACCAGAACACTCAACGAACGCGAAAGTTCGCGCGCCAACACGACCTTCTGCTGGTTACCACCCGACAATGAAGACACCGGCAACGAAGCCGACGGGGTACGAATGTCGAACTCCTCGACACGGTCACGTGCATTGTCAGCGATCCGCCTGAGCTGAAGGTTACCGTGCTTGGAGTACGCGCCAACCTGATTCAGCACGAGGTTCTCAGCGATGGAGAACTCGCCAACAAAACCGTCCCGCTGACGATCCTCAGGCACGAATCCGAGTCCGGCCTCAATAACCTTGGCGGGGGCCGCGCCCGTGGTGTCCTTGCCATCAATGCGGATCGTTCCCGACGTCGGCTTAATGAGTCCAAGCAGGGAGGAAGCGAGTTCCGTCTGACCATTACCCTGCACTCCGGCGACGCCGAGAATCTCACCCCCCGCAACGGACAATGACACGCCGTCGACAACGACTGAGCCGCGGTCGTCAGCCACGGTGAGGTCCTTGATGTCCAGGCGAGAACCGGTCGGCTTAGCCTCGTCCTTATCGACGACGAGCTTGACGGCCCGTCCCACCATCATCTCAGCAAGTTCAGCCTCGGACTGGTCCGCGCTGGCCTTGCCTACGATGCGGCCACGTCGGACCACAGTGATGTCGTCAGCGATGGCGCGAACCTCACGCAGCTTGTGGGTAATGAAAACGATGGCCCGGCCCTCGTCACGCAAGGTCTTCATAACAGCCATGAGCTCGTCGATTTCCTGCGGGGTAAGCACAGCAGTGGGTTCGTCAAAGATGAGGTACTGAGCGTCGTTGGCTAGGGACTTCAGGATCTCGACACGCTGCTGGACGCCAACCGGCAGGTTCTCGATGACCGAGTCTGGATTGACGTCAAAGTGGTAGCGATCAGACAATTCGCGCACCTTTGCGCGAGCCCGTCGCATCGACAGGATGCCAGCGGTCGATTCTTCCCGCCCCAACGCAATGTTCTCAGCCACCGTGAATACGTTGACGAGCATGAAGTGTTGGTGAACCATTCCAATACCGGCCGCCATGGCCTGCTTGGAATTATCGAAGTGTTGCTCCACCCCGTCGATGTAGACCTGCCCTTCATCGGAAGGCAGCAAGCCGTACAGAATGTTCATCAGGGTTGACTTGCCGGCACCGTTTTCACCGAGCAAGCAGTGGATTCGCCCGGGAACGATGTCGAGGTCAATGTGGTCGTTGGCCGTGAGGGTCCCGAATCTCTTCGTGACGCCGCGCAGGCTCAGCCCATCTTTGAGGGGTGCATTGTCACCGGGTGGGGCGACGGTGGTGTTGGTGGTCACGGGGCAGATCCTTCCACGTCTGGTCCCTGATGTCGCGTGCGCCGACGACGCGCCGACCTCCACAGGAAGTCGGCGCGTCGTCGTCTCACGTGGTTGGCCGCACAGCGGCTGAGCGAACCGAGTTCGCGCTCAGACTCACTTAGGCTGGGCCTTTGAGGTGATTGTGATCTTGCCGGAGTTGATGTCGTCCTTGATCGCCTTCAGCTCGTTCTTAACGTCAGCGGGGATCTTGGAGTCGAACTCGTGGAACGGGGACAGGCCGGTGCCACCGTCTTCCAGGGAGCCGACGTACGGCTTGTTATCGAATTTGCCGTCCTTGGCAGCCTTAACCGCATCGAAGACGGCAACATCCATGCCCTTGAACACCGAGGTGATGATATTCGAGCAGTAGGCCGGCTGGGTCTTGCAGCCATCACCGTCAACCCAGATGGCATTGGCCTTTCCGCCAGAGGACTTCACAGCTTGCAGCGCACCGTTTCCAGCATTGCCCGCCACCGGCAGAATGATATCGGCACCCTGGTTGAGCAGTGCTTGAGCAGTAGCCTTACCACCAGAGACGTTCTGGAACGGGTTGGGCTGCGGGACGAACTGACCGTCCTGCTTCTTGACATCCCAACCGATAGCCTGAACCGACTTGTGCTTCTGCTTGTTGTAGTAGTCAACGCCCTGGGAAAAACCATCCATGAAGATGGTGACGGTCGGGATCTTCATGCCGCCGAAGGTGGCAACCTTGCCGGTCTTGGTCAGTGCGGAAGCCAGGTAGCCGGCCTCAAAGGAAGACTGGGCAGTGTTGAAGATCAGCGGTTTAAGGTTCTCAGGAGGATTCGCCGGGTTGTCGTCAACGATGGCGAACTTGACGTTCGGGTTTGCTTTGGCAGCAGCGAGGGTGGGCTTCTCGAGCAGGAACCCAACGGAGACGATGATCGAGCACTTGGCGTCCACCATGGACTGCAGGTTGGTGGCGTAGTCCTTATCGTCCTTCGACTCGACCTTGGCGGTCTTCACGCCGAGATCGCTCGCAGCCTTGTTGAGACCCTGAAGAGAGGTCTCGTTGAAGGATTTGTCGTTAAAACCAGCAGAGTCGGAGACCATACAGGCCTTAAACTCACCGGAGTTGGAGTTATCCTTCCCAGCAGCAGACGTGGAGGAACCCGCCGAGGAGCCCGTGGACGCGTCCGGAGCCTGCGCGCAGGCCGACAGTGACAAGGCTGCGGCAGCGAAAACGGCGGGAATAGCGAGGTGTAACTTCTTCACGGACTGCCTCCTGGAGCAGACGATGATCCAACGGTGGAAAACCCGTGGGGCATGTGTCGCCGATCGGGCCATAAAACTGTAACCCCTTCGTGGAGAAATCGACACCTTAACGGTCAAACTGGCCCCAAGAAGCGGGAGCATATCGCCTCGACCTTGGGTGGCGCCAGCAATTCATAGGGCGAGCGGGTCCATAGAGCGAACCGGGCTTCAGGCCACCTGATTGACCAGCGCTTCAGCCGCGTCAACGATTGATAAGGTTTCGGCCTGCCAATTGTCCTCTTGACTGCGATAAGGCCCGGTAGCCAGCGAAATCGCGACCGCCGCAGAGCGCAGTCTCAACTCAATCGGATCGACCCGCGAATCAAAGACCGGAACCCACGCTGTCAAAATCTGCCGCATGCGATCGGCCTGGGGCACATTCATACGCTGCACCGTAGACAGGTGGGCAACAAGACACGCGAGATCATCGGCCCGGCGTCCTGGCCCGACGGTGTCGACATCGAGGATTCCGCACACGTGGCCATTCCACACGTGGATCTGGCCTTCGTGAAAATCTCCATGGGTGGGTTCGTTCCCTGCCGGCACATCTGACAGCCCCTCGGTAATGATCTGGGCCATCCTTTCTAACCGTTCACTCTGGTCCGGCAGGGCAGCTGCGACCATACGGCAGTAGTGAGCAACCGATTCACTCCACGGTGACCGGCGCGGAAGGTCGCACACCTGCGGAGGTAACTGGTCGAGTAAACTAACAAGGCTCTCGGCGGTGCACGGACTTCCTGGTTCAAATAGCGCCTTGCTAAGTGGGCATCCCGGCAATTCGGTAAGAAAAAGCAGGTTGTCCTCGGTGACGCCGGCCACCCTCGGGCTCGGCACTGACGCGCGGGTCAGCAAGTCGTGGCGCGCCAGCGTCGCCTGGAAGATGCCGTCACGCAACACCTTGACATAGAAGCGTCGATTGTTGACCTCAGCGCACAGCACCGCCCGACGTCGCGGCCGATATCCGATCATGTGCAGATTGATCTGCTGGGCGCTCACCCGGGCGCCAACCAAGTTAAGGTCAGAGATGATGGCTGCCATTTGTTCGGGGTACGCCGCGCGAGAAAGTCCCGGGAGATCAGGGTCGTCAGGATAACGCCAGACGGCGACCTCCCGGGATCCGTCAACATAAATGTCAGCGCGTGAATCAGTCACTGCCGGGCCACTCGCTCGAGCACTCATGCCGAAGAGTTCTTCTCGCTCCCCCGCAGGCCACTGCACCCGAGCCTGATAGGTCGCCGTCGTGGACTGACCAGGATTCGCGTCAACGTGGTCGAGGTGCCAATCGACGAGCCCTCCACCAGCGTGCCCGACAGCTGCTTTCAACAACTCGCCGGCCTCCGGGCCAGTCAGCAAGACCGCTCCGTCGGCATCTTTTCCGGGACCGCCGAGCCATGCGGGTCGCCTCCTCACGCGCTTGCCGCCTCCCGCTCAGGGCGCGGGATTGTCGACGTCCCCGCTGGCACCGTTGACGCGCCAGGCGCATCTAAGCGACGAATCCTCAGCCACGCTGCACGTAGACCATCAACCTCGGTAACCGTCAGCTCAATATTGGGATCGGGTTCAACATCCTCGTCGTTTTCATCGGGCACGTATCCAACCGGATCGAGGTGAACGTCGACCTGGGCACCCTTAGTGGGCACCTCACCGGTCTGAGCCATGAAATACCCCGCGAGAGTGTCGTAAGGCCCCTCGGGCAGTACCAGGCCAACCTTGTCGGAAAACTCTTCGAGCGTGGTTAGGCCGTCAATATCGCGCTGCCTGACGTGAGCCAGATCAGACGGTTCAACGGTGTCATACTCATCGGTAATATCGCCAACTATCTCCTCGACGAGATCCTCCAAAGTGACGATGCCAGCCGTGCCACCGTATTCGTCGAGCACAATCGCCAAATGAGCATTAGTGCGACGCATCTCGGTCAGCGCCTTAAGCGCTTTGACGGTATCGGGTAGGGAGACGACGGCACGTACCAGTTGGGATACCCGACTGGTACGAATCTGAGGGTTGAGTTCGAGCAGATCTCGAACGTGAACAAATCCAAGCACCCGATCCGCCGATCCGTCGATAACCGGATACCGAGAATGGGACCCGTCGCGAACCACCTGAGCCGCCTGGACAGCCTTCATTGATCCCTGCAGAAAGTCGACCTCGGTGCGCGGAACCATTACCTCGCGCAGGGACTTCTCTCCCACGGCGAAGACCTCGTCAAGGATGGTGCGCTCCTCGTCCCCCAACGTCGCCGAGGAGACGACCATGGAACGAATCTCCTCGTCGGTCACCTCTTCGCGAGCCGCAGTTGGATCACCGCCAAGGATCTTAACGACAAGGTCTGTCGAAACCCCCAGAAACCAAATGATGGGCCGGAACAGGGTAGCAATGCCATTTACCATCGGACCAAGCGCCACGGAGAATCCCTCTGCACGCTGCATCGCCAAACGCTTAGCTACAAGCTCACCTAACACGATCGAAAAGTAGGAAATAATGACCGTGATAGTGACGAGGGCGACCGTTGCAGCCACTGACGCCGACATTCCCCAGGACTCGAATACTGGCGCGAGCTCGCTGGCCAGCGTCGCACCACCAAAGGCCGAGGCGAGGAAGCCTGACAAGGTGACGCCGATTTGCACCGCAGAAAGGAAACGATTGGGATTTGATTGCAGCTTTTGAATGGAACGACCGCGAGATCCGCGGGTCGCCGCCAACTGCTTGATCTGGGAATCGCGGAGGCTCACCAGCGCCATCTCGGCAGCCGAAAACACCCCGCCCACGAGGATGAACAAGAGAATAAGGGCGGCGTTCTCAAAGACCTCAGCCACGGGCCTTCACCATTCCTCTCTTCACAGAGGCAATAACGAAGGTGGCGTGACTATCGCCCTCCCGGTCATCGTTGTGCATAAGACAAGAATAGGAGCTCAGCCCGGCAGAACTCCACGGCAGGACGCCTCAGGGTGAGAGGTTGTGTCCTAAGATGTCCAGGCTCCACCACGTCGATACTGCCGAGATGACGAGGACGAACACCGCTTGAAACCATCTCGGACTCCGGTCAAGCAATCTCGCCACTGGCAGAAATGCCGGAAAAGCGGGCAGCAGAAATCGGGCCTTGGAGTTGAAGTACCCCTGCATGTGACCAACGAAGATCACGGTCACAAGCACGTATCCCGTCAACCACACCTGTTCGCGTCGAACTGCCATGACGATGCCAAGGGCGAGATACATGCACCAGGTCAGGGCGACCAAGCCGGTATACCGCCAGTCGAACGGAACGTGATCCATCCGCGAATGAAGGTCTTCCCACGTGTCAAGCAGGGTCCCCATCTCGCTCCCCCACGCCTTCTGAACAAGCAGGTAACCATTCCATCTACCAGTGCGATGAGCGACGATAACAAACCAGGTCAGCAATCCCAGCGGGCTCAACGCCATCCCGACGAAACGACGCCACCGCTGCCCCGCTTCAGCCTTCGTACACAGGCTCGTCAACCACGCGATACCGAGGACGATGCACACCGGGGCGACGGATGCCCGGAACAGACCGGCGACGCCAACGAATACGCCCGCGAGGATCCACCGTCCCGACAGGATGGCAAGCAGCCCGAGCCCAACAAGGGCGATGAACCAGCCCTCGGTGTATCCCATCGATTCAACGACAGCACGAGGCGCAGCGCCCCAGCACGCCACCAACAGCACCGCTGCGGTCGGTCCTGCCACTCGGTGTCCGACCGCTGTGATGACCGCAGCGGCTGTGAGGAAACCCATCTGCGCGGCAATGAGGATCGCTAAATACGGCGACATACCGGTGACAAGGATGATCACCCTGCCAAGAGCTGGGAGCCCTGGCAAAAACGCCAGATCGGATATCCAGGGATCGGTATGGCCAAACATGGGGTTGGGCCAGTGATAACCCCCAGCCGCAATGACGGAATACCACCTTCCGTCCCATCGAGTCAGCCTCGGAACGACCGGTCCGTCCGAAGCCATCGCCGCTATGAGGGCCAGGCGTTGAGCCACCCACACGGCAAGACCGATGCCGATGGTGATGAACCACCGACGTCGGTCCACATCCTCATGACCGGCCGAAATCGGGGCTGCACTCACAGGGATTCAATGATCGCGTTAAAAGTGGTGCTGGGACGCATGGCCTCCGCGACGAGCTCCTCGTCAGGGTGGTAGTACCCGCCCATATCGACCGGGCTGCCCTGGACCCCGTTGAGCTCCTTCAGGATCTGGTCCTCACGAGCAGCCAGCTCGGTCGCGACATCGGAGAATCGGTCGGCAAGTTCAGCATCATCATGCTGAGCAGCCAGCTCGGAAGCCCAATAGCGGGCAAGCCAGTAATGAGACCCCCGGTTGTCGCTCTGTCCGAGTTTGCGGGCCGGGGAGCGGTCGTTCTCGAGGAAAGCACCGATAGCCTTGTCAAGGGTCGCCGCAAGTATTCCCGCTTTGGTGCCCTCGCTGGTCTGGTCGATGTGCTCAAGGCAAGCACCTAGAGCGCAGAACTCGCCCAGGGAATCCCACCGCAGGTAGTCCTCAGCGACGAACTGGGCGACATGCTTGGGCGCCGAGCCTCCGGCACCAGTTTCGAACAAGCCGCCACCGGCCAGCAGTGGGACGACCGAGAGCATCTTGGCACTAGTGCCAATTTCCAGAATCGGGAAGACATCAGTGAGGTAGTCGCGCAGCACGTTGCCGGTTACCGAAATAGTGTCCTCCCCGCGGCGGATCCGCGCCAGGGTGAACTTCATAGCGTCGGCAGGGGCCAGGATGCGAATATCCAACCCCTCGTGCTCCGGCAGATAGGCCTTGACCTTCTCAATGACGCGGGCGTCATGAGCACGGTTCTTATCGAGCCAAAATACCGCCGGGGTATTGGTGATGCGTGCCCGCTCAATGGCCAAGCGCACCCAATCGCGCACCGGGATGTCACGCACCCGGCTCATGCGCCACACGTCACCGGCTTCGACCTGCTGGTTCGTCAACACCTCGTCACCACAGCGCACCTCAACGCGGCCGTCATGGGGGACGATGAACGTGGTGGGGTGGGAGCCGTATTCCTCCGCCTTCTGAGCCATCAGACCGACGTTCGGGACATCACCCATGGTGGCCGGGTCGAGGGCGCCATGCTCGCGGCAGTCGTCCATAATCGCGGCGTACATGGTGGCGTAGCTGCGATCGGGGATGCAGGCTAGCGTCTCCTGACGCTTACCTTCGGCGTTCCACATACATCCGGAATCGCGGACGACAGTTGGCATGGAAGCGTCGATAATGACGAGATTTCCGGCATGCAGATTGGTAATGCCATTGTCGGAGTCGACCATGGCCAGGGCCGGGCGAGCAGCGAAGGCAGAATCGATGGCCGCCTTAATTGCAGTCGCGCGTTCTGCGGGAAGTTTTTCGAGACGGGTATAAAGATCGCCCAGTCCAAGATCGGGATTGACGCCTACCGAGTTGAGGTCGTCACCGTATTTATCGAAGACGTCGACTAGGAAAGTGCGCACTGCATGGCCAAAGAGGACCGGATCGGAGACTTTCATCATCGTCGCTTTGAGGTGAACCGACCACAGTAGATCCTCTTCGTTGGCCTGAGCTAGGGAAGAAGCGTAGAACTCGTCAAGGGCATCAACGGACATAAAGGTGGCATCAACGATCTCACCGTCGAGAGTCTTGATGCCGCTGGCCAAGGTCGTCTCGGAACCATCGGTCCCGATGAGCACAACGTCGAGATCCTGCCCCCGGGAGACGAAGGACTCCTCGTGGTCGAAGAAGTCTCCGTGATCCATATGCGCGACTCGGGCCTTGACCTGGTCAGTCCACTGACCCATCCGGTGCGGGTGAGCCTTGGCGTATGCCTTGACTGCGGTGGGAGCGCGACGATCGGAGTTCCCCTGACGCAATACGGGGTTTACCGCCGAACCGAGCACGGTGGCATAGCGAGCAGCGATTTCCCTCTCCTCATCGGTGGAAGGCTTGTCTGGGAAGTCCGGAAGCTCGTAGCCCTGGGACTGCAGCTCGGCAATAGCAGCCTTAAGCTGCGGGACCGATGCCGAGATATTGGGCAGCTTGATGATGTTGGCATCCGGGGAACCGGTGAGCTCACCCAGCTCAGCTAGGTGGTCGGCAACTTTCTGATCTTCGTTCAGACGATCCGGAAACTGGGCCAGGATGCGCCCCGCCAACGAAATATCCGAAGTCGTGATGTCAATACCCGACCCGTCGAGGAATCCCTCCACGATGGGAAGTAAGGAATATGATGCGAGGGCGGGGGCCTCGTCGATCTTGGTCCAGACGATGGTAGGCATGCACGAACTCCTGTGATCGAGGGGAACGCCGCTGTGCAACCCGTCAGGGCGTCTAGCGGCACTTCGTCTTAAGAATAGTGGAGGTGGTGGACATTTCTGACACACCGAAAAGGAACACCGTAGAACACCGAATTGCCGTCATCCAGTTCGCGAGATATCGCATCCGGTGTGACGAGGCCGACTACTGTACCGGTCATGTCGGAATCCCATGAGCTCGTTGTCACCTGGACTAGCCCGGATCGCCCCGGACTTGTCCATGCCGTTACCGGGGCGTGCGCCCAGGTGGGCGGAAACCTCACAGAGTGTCAGCAATTCACTAGCACCGACACCGGAAACTTCTTCATCCGGTTGCAGGTCGAGTCAGCGAGCAGCCGCGCCGACCTCGAGTCGGCCGTCAGCGAGCTCGCCGGAAAGTGCAACGCTACTGTCCACGTCGACGAGTTGGGGCGTCCCGTCCGTACCCTCATCTTGGCCTCCAAAGCGTCCCATTGTCTGTCTCACTTGCTGTTTAACCGGGACGCTGGTCGGCTGCCAATCGACGTTGTCCAGGTCATGGCGAATCATCCTGACCTCGCCGACTTGACTGCTTTCCATAAGGTTCCGTTCCGGTGGCAAAAAGTCGACCGCGAGTCCAAGACGTCTTTCGAGCAGGAGGTATTGCGCACCGTCGGGGACCTTGACGTCGAGCTCGTCGTATTGGCTCGCTATATGCAGATCCTTTCTCCTGAACTGTGTGAGCAACTATCAGGACGGTGCATCAACATTCATCATTCTTTCCTGCCCGGTTTCAAAGGTGCCAACCCGTACCGCCAAGCCCATTCCCGCGGGGTCAAGCTCATTGGCGCGACGGCCCACTTCGTCACTGTCGACCTCGACGAGGGCCCCATCATCGAACAGCGAGTGCAACGGGTCAACCATTCTCAGACGGTGGCTCAACTCACCGCCGTCGGCCAGGACACCGAATCTGCCACCCTTAACGAGGCCGTCCGTCTGTTCGCTGAGCACCGCACTTTCCTAGACGGAATGCGCACCGTCATCTTGCAGTAGCGGTACCTCCTGACGCCTCCACCAGGGCCGTCACCCGATCCCACATGGGGGCCACCACCTGGCCCCCATGGGCGAGGTCATTCTTGATACGAATAAGTCCCCCGGCCAACTTCGCGTCGTCACCGCGAGTAGGCTTCAAAATAGCCAAGTGTCATCGAGGACTTTCAAGGAGAGATCCATGACCCAGACCCCAGTCAAGATTGCCGTCACCGGAGCTGCTGGCCAGATTTGCTACAGCTTGTTGTTCCGCATTGCTTCCGGTTCGCTGCTCGGAGACACTCCTATCGAGCTTCGCCTTCTCGAGATCACCCCGGCCCTCAAAGCCCTTGAGGGCGTCGTCATGGAGCTTGACGACTGCGCCTTCGGCAATCTCGTGAATATCGAGATCGGTGACGATCCGAAGAAGGTCTTTGACGGAGTTAACGCCGCCTTCCTCGTCGGCGCCATGCCCCGCAAGGCGGGTATGGAGCGTTCCGATCTGCTCACCAAGAACGGGGCTATCTTCACCGCCCAAGGCAAGGCCCTCAACGACGTCGCCGCCGACGACGTCCGCGTTCTCGTCACCGGTAACCCCGCTAACACCAACGCCCTCATCGCTGCTACCAACGCGGTCGACATCCCGAACAACCACTTCGCCGCCTTGACTCGTCTAGATCACAACCGCGCCAAGACGCAGCTTGCCCGCAAGACCGGAAAGACTGTCAATGACGTCCGTCACATGACCATCTGGGGCAACCACTCCTCCACCCAGTACCCCGACGTCTTCCACGCCGAGGTCGCCGGCCAGAAGGCAACCAACCTGGTGAACGAAGCTTGGATCGAGAACGAGTTCATCCCAACCGTCGCCAAACGTGGCGCTGCCATCATCGACGCGCGCGGCGCCTCCTCGGCTGCCTCGGCCGCTAACGCCACCGTCGAGTGCATGCGCGACTGGATGGGCTCCACTCCTGAGGGAGACTGGGTGTCCATGGCGATTCCGTCTGACGGCTCTTACGGCGTGCCCGAGGGCCTCATCTCTTCCTTCCCGGTGACCATCACCAACGGCAAGGTCGAGATTGTTCAGGGTCTTGACATCGACGACTTCTCGCGCGCCAAGATCGACGCCTCTGCCAAGGAGCTGGCCGACGAACGTGACGCCGTCAAGGAACTCGGCCTCATCTGATCGACCCGACGAACGGGCCCGGAAAACGTCAAGTTTCCGGGCCCGTTCTGCGCGTCACGGCGTGAAACTTCGATGGTTTCGGCCGGTAACCGAGCGTCGAGAGAGATGCACCACACTTGTGCACGAATGTGCAGTACATCGTGGTTCCTGAGTTGTCGATAATGATGCTTACTACACTGCCATAAAGCGGTTTTAAGCCTTATCTAAAGGGTTAGCGCGCAGTGGCAAAGGCCACAATTAAGGCATCCGCAGAAATGCACATTAGTGCACACACAGGCATGCCTTAACTGCACCTCGGACCCGTTCTAGTTGTTGCTCTAGACGAGCGACTACCACCATTTCTATGGTCGATGCATCAGATGTCCTGATGTCCACCGCAAGGAGGCGGATCTCCCCCAGGACTCCACACCCGAAGGAGCCAGCAGCCATGACCACTACAGCAGTCCCTCCCACCAGCACTCAACTCTGCGGAGTGTTCGCCGACGTCAACGCCGCAGTGGCTGCCGCCCGTGAGGCCTTCCTCGCCTTCTCTGACTGTTCCTTGGCGCAGCGCCGTACCTTCATCAATGCCGTGCGCGAAGCAGCCAGTCAGCAGGAACGTCTGGAATACATGGCCACGGCTGCTGTCGAGGAGACCGGGATGGGCAATGCCCACCACAAGGTTCTCAAGAATCTCTATGCGGCAACCCGCACCCCTGGTGTCGAAGATCTCGTCATGGAGGCACGTCAAGGCGACGACGGCTTGACCACCCTCGAATACTCCCCCTACGGAGTCATTGGCGCCATTACGCCGACGACGAATCCCACTGAGACGATCATCTGCAACACCGTCGGAATGTTGGCTGCCGGTAATACCGTCGTCTTCAGCCCCCATCCGCGAGCCCGTCATCTCAGCGCATGGCTCGTTGACGTTCTCAATCGCGCGATGGTCGAGGCAGGGGCTCCCGACAACCTCATCACTGTCATCACTGAGCCGACTCCAGACACCACCAAAGCTCTCATCAACCACCCCGACATCACGATGCTTGTAGCGACCGGCGGGCCGCAAATCGTCAACATGGTGCTGTCGAGCGGCAAGAAAGCGATTGGCGCCGGATCGGGCAACCCGCCTGCCGTCGTCGACGAAACCGCTGATGTGGCCAAGGCCGCCAGCGACATCGTCCAGGGAGCCAGCTTCGATAACAACCTGCCGTGCACCGCCGAGAAGGAAGTCATCGTCGTCGCCGAAGTGCTGCCCCAGCTCATGACAGCCATGACGGCCAATGGCGCGCAGGTTGTCAGTGATCCTGAAGAGCTCGCCAAGCTGCGTTCTTTACTGCTCGACACTTCTGGTACTCGACCGAATACCGCATGGGTTGGTCAGGACGCCCAGAAGATCCTGCGAACTGCGGGGATTGAGCCTCATCAGGACACCCGCTTGGTGACAATGGTTACTGATCCGTCGGACCCGTTCGTGCAAGTCGAGATGCTCATGCCAGTGGTGCCGGTGGTCCCCGTCACCGATTACCTGACCGCCATCGACTTGGCTGTCGAGCTGGAACACGGCAACCGTCACACTGCAATCATGCACTCCAAGGATGTTTCGCGGTTGGACCTCATGGCCCGACGCATCCAGACGACGATCTTCGTCAAGAATGGGCCATCTTTCGCCGGCATTGGGATCAACGGGGAAGGGTTCGCCACTTTCACTATCGCGGGGCCAACCGGTGAGGGGCTGACCTCGGCCCGCAGCTTCGCTCGTCGGCGGCGTTGCGTCCTGGACGCACATTAAGTTCTGCGTCCTGGACGCACATTAAGTTCTGCGTCCTGGGCAAGACCCTGCGCGATGTCCCACCCACGCCACTAGTGAGGCATCGCACAGGTGAGTACGTCACCTCGTGAGGATGACGACGACCATCACCGCCCCTAGCCCTAACAGGAGAACCGAATCAATCCACCGTGTCCGGACAGCTAATAACCCGGCACTTTGTTCGGGCAGCACTACCCGCAAAATCCCCGCCATAAGCACCGATGCCGCAAAGACCATCGCGCCGCGACGCCAATGTCCCGTGCCCATGACAATTGCTGAGGCAGCAACCCCGAGCAAACAGACCGTGAGCGCCCACCAAGATTGAAGATGCTCCTTAGATTCAGCGCAACGCTCGCTCCGTCGAGCATGTCGAGTCGCGGTACTGACGGGCGCCTCAGCAGCGTGGCGCGGCTGCCTCATGAAGGATCCGCGGTGAGCCGTTCAGCCCGGTCTACCACGTTAGATAGCAACATGGCGCGGGTCATCGGTCCAACGCCACCGGGGTTCGGAGAGACCCACGCGGCCTTCTCCCACACGTCGGCAGTAAAATCGCCCTGGATCTTCCCCTCGGGGGTCCGTGACACACCGACATCCACGAGGACTGCCCCTTCACGGATCATGTCGGCATTAATGAGTCCCGGCGACCCAGCAGCGCCGATAATGATGTCGGCCTGCCGGGTGTGTTCGGCAAGGTTACGGGTCCCGGTGTGACACAGGGTGACGGTGCAGTTCTCGGAACGACGGGTCAGCAGCAGCCCGAGCGGACGTCCCACCGTCGTACCGCGTCCGACCACGCAGACGTTGGCACCCGGCAGCTCGATGCCATGACGGGTCAGCAACTCGACGATGCCGCGCGGGGTGCACGGTAGCGGGGCCGGCTCGTTGAGGACAAGACGCCCCAGTGATGCCGGGGTCAAGCCGTCGGCGTCCTTGTTAGGGTCGATGAGGTTAAGCGCCCAGTTCGTGTCGATATGACGTGGCAGCGGTAGCTGAACAATGTAACCGGTGCAATGCGGGTTGGCATTGAGCCCGCGGATCTTTTGAGCAAGTTCCTCCTCGGTGACGTCGGCAGGCAAATCAACACGAATCGATTCAATGCCTACTTGCGCGCAGTCGCGATGTTTGCCAGCGACGTACTGGTGCGAAGCCGGGTCCTCCCCGACGAGCACGGTGCCCAGTCCCGGTACGACACCTTGATCGCGCAGAGCTGCTACGCGTTCGGCCAGTTCGGACTTGATCGCGGCGGCAGTGGCCTTGCCGTCGAGTTTCTGGGCGGTCATGGATCCTCCTTGTGTCACGGCCTCAACAGGTCCCTATCTTTCCACGAGAACCGCGCTCCCTCGACCACCATCGTGGCCACGTCAATAACCCGATCAATCGTGGTCTCGTTCATCACCGGAGGCAGACTGACGAGGTCGTCGGGCCAGTCGACGTCTAAATGCTGCGGCCGATCCCAGTGCAATGGCCCAACCACGCCGACGTTACGCAGCCGATCTGCCAACTCATCGGCGGCCGGGTGTGAAAGCACCATCGCGCAGCGGGCACTCGGATTGACGATCTGGGCCACCTCCAAGCCGCTCAGGAGGGCAGCGCGGGTCTGGTCCACCCGGCGAGAGAACTCAGCAAGGTTAAACCCTTCAAATTCAGCTCGGGCGTCATCGTCAGGAGGAACTGGAACCCAGCAGTCGTCAGCCAGGTTTTCAGCCTCTTCGAAGGTGTCGAGGCCTCGATCCTTCAAAAACCGACGCCGGGCGCTCGTCAGAAACACGTCTTTGTTGTCTCGCGTTCCAACGAGTTCCGAAAGGTCTTCGTCTGCTTGCACCCATGCGACCTCGGTCAGGGGAAGAAGCTTGCGAGTACTGACCACCTCAATGTCAGCAGGGGTCCGGGACGGCGCGAGAAAAGAATGAGTACGATCGACGATAACTGGCACACCGTCACGACGGGCCTGCTTGAGCACCTCGATGAGCTTCGAACTCGGCTGAATTCCGAAGGTCTCGCAGGTCAACACCGCTGGGTGTTCACCTTGGCGTCGGCAGGCGGCAAGGGCATTAGCAAGAGCGTCCGCGTCGAGCTGGAAGTTGTGGCCGACCGGCAGCCTGTGCACCCGGTATCCTTCTAATTGCCATGGAGTGATCATCGTCTGGCAGGAAAACCAGGGCACTACCAGGCTGTTTGAGCGGCCCCTCTTGCCGCTACAGAGTCCGTCGCGAAGCCATCTGGCGGTCACCGCAAGCGCTTGCCGACCGAGCGCCGTCATCGTCGTCACTGTCACACCATCACCACACATTCACCAGCAATTTTCGCGCTGTTAACCAGCTACTCTCCCAGCCTCCGACTGCCATCGGTAGACCGGTGTCATGCATGCAACACGTCGCCACCTCACCAGTACGGTGGACACCTCGACCGGCGCCTCGACATCAGTCCCGGTTAACACCATTTCACCAAAACCCCACAAATCTCTCTTTGCCGGGTATAGACCTGTCGTCATGCACATCCACAGACGATTCACGAAGGCTGTCGGAGCCGCCGTCGCCGCCGGCCTCCTTGCATTTGGGTTGTCAACCCCCGCCCCAGGGCTTGCCCTGCCCGCCGAGGGAGTTCCTGTGAAGGCCGGGAACGCCCCCGCTCACACCACCATCACGACGACGAATCCTGCCACCGGCAAGATCAAGCACGTGTGGCTTATCATCCTGGAGAACAAGTCCTACGACGAGAACTTCACCGGGCTCAACCAGAACTCCTATCTGTGGAAGGAACTCCCCCGCCAGGGGGCTCTCCTTAACCACTACTACGGCACCGGTCACTATTCCCAGGACAACTACATCACCCTCGTTTCGGGCCAGGCGCCGCAGATGGACCTGCAAGAGGATTGCGGGGACGTCAATTCGAACTTCGGGTCTAATTCCTCAATTATCCGTACCCACACCGGCAAGGAATTCGGACGCAATGACAATTACGGTCAGGCAATGTCTCTCGCCGGGCCGAATGCTCCAGCCGGAAAGAATGGCTGCACCTACCCCAAGGATATTCCCACCCTGTTCAACCAGTTCGATGCCGCAGGGGTGACGTGGAAGGGATACGCCCAGGACCTGCGCAACCACCCGGGCCGTGAGGATGGCCTGGCCGGGTCGCCAGGCACCCTCGCCAACACCCCCGACAAGAACCCCAAGGTCATGAAGACGAACGCGCAGGACGAGGCCAGAGGGATCACCTCGTACACCGGCGCCCAGGCTGACGACCAATACGTCGCCAAGCACTTCCCTTTCGTGTGGTTCCACTCCATCATCGGCAATGACGGCACCGGCAAGGACGCACTGACCCATCCGATTGACGGCGGTACCCCCTCCGACACCAAGAACATCGTCAATCTTGACGATCACTCCCGCGGTCTGGTGAGCGATCTGTCTCGACCCGCCGACCAGGTGCCAGCCTTCAACTGGATCACCCCGAACAACTGCTCAGACGCCCACGACGCTACATGCAAGGGCAACAACCTGTCCGGTCTCTTCGACGCCCACGGTAGCCCGGACTACTCCAAGCCCCTGACAACCCCACCGAAGAACCACACCGGTGGCCTCTACGCCGCCGACCTGTGGCTGCGCTACTACATCCCCCTCATCGAGAAATCGGCCGCCTTCAAGGACGGCGGTCTCATCGACGTCACCTTCGACGAGGCCAACCCGCCCTTCGCGAACCTGTCGTTCAACAACGCGACCGACAACACTGACGTCGCCAAGGCTGCTCGCCGACACGAGCTGTACAACTATTCCCCCCAGACGGTGAAGGACCTCGCCCCCGGCTACCAGAAGTACGCGCCCGGCACCTTCCCCGGCGCCACAACGACGGCCAGGAACTACCTCAAGGCCGACCTCGCCGGGCAGAACATCAACGGCAGGAACGTCGACTGGGAGCCCACCGGCCCGAACTCCACCCTGGCCACCGATAAGCACGGCAACCAGCTCTTCCCCGGACCGGGAGGAAACGGCTTTATCACCCGGCCCCCGTCGTGTGAGCAGGACACCAAGCTCGTCAACGCCGACAAGTCCAACTGTGTCCATGGTGCGAAGAACACCGGGGCGAGCTGGGGGTATTCGCAGGCGTCAACCCTCAAAGCCTCCGCCACCGCCGGCAGCTCGACGGTCCAAGCTGACGTCACGTTCGCCGACATCGGACGCCGGGTCACCGGCAACGGTATTCCCGAGGGGGCCCACGTCGGGAACGTGACCAACCTTGGACCGAACATGGTCGCGTCGGCCTCGGACCCCGTCACAAAGGGCATGTTCACCTTGGTCGATAAGAATGACAACCCCTTGACCACAACCGGTGTTGTGTCGTCCGTCAAACTTTCGGCCACTGGCGTCCCAGGCCACCTGGCTGAGGGGGAAACTCCGGCGTCGACCTTCGACGCACACGACGCCACCCCGGGAGGCGGCATCACCGGATCGATCCTCATCTCCCCCTACATCAAGCCCGGAACCGTCAGCTCCACCCACTACAACCACTTCTCCTGGCTGCGGACGATGGAGGACATTTTCTCCGTCTCCAAGGGTAAGGACACTCGTCAGCTTGAGGCTGGCACCGTTTCCGGTGGCCTCGACGGAGCCGGACACCTCGGCTTCGCTGCCCAGGCCGGATTGGGAACCTTCGGGAAGGACGTCTTCACCAACGTGTCCACCGGCGACGAACCCCACCCGAGTGCCAGCACCACCGCGGGTGCCCCGAGTAGCCACCCATCCCTCGCACCTTCCCGCGGCCCGGCCACTCACCCCTCACGGTCAGGCAAGCCCAGTCTGCCCCGCACCGGGGCCGAGGGCACAGTTGACCCGGTATCCGACAGCCATGCCTCGATGGAAACCGGCCTGGCAGTCATCGGTGCAGCCCTGGACACACGGACCTGGCACCGCCACCACTGAACGGGAAGAACATGAGTCGTCGCACCACGCCCCGACGAGGGCGCCGCACCAGCATCCGTAGGGTCAGTTGCCAGGTTGCCGTGCTCGGATTGTGTACTGCAACAGGCCTGCTCGCAGGCTGTTCCTTCTCCGACCACACGACCCCGGCACCGTCCGACTCCCGTCCCCCGGCCCAGCAGCTGGCGTCCCAACCACTGCCATCGTGGATCCCCAGCCCGACCACTGGGCGCAAAGCCACCGGAAGTGTCCAGCGTCCCGCCCTGTCGTACCAAGGTGTTGAAGTGCGGGTCGATCTCGACCGGGGCAATAGCGTGACGATGAATGTCCACGGCCCGACCGCCCCTGCGGGGACGAAGGTGGGTGCCGAGGCTGCCGATCTCACCTGGACCGTCACCGTCAGTGACGCCACCGGCACGATTCCGCTGTCGATCACACAGTTCAACGTGCAAGACGAGGCCGGAAAATACCACTGGGCTCAGCCAGTCAAAGGATCCCCGGTCCCGGCCAAGATCAGCAAAGGTCAGAAGGTGACCTTCACGATCCACACCGTCGCCTCCGCGGGCGAAGGCATGGTTCGATGGGCGCCTGACGGCAAGCATGTCGTCGCCCTATGGGACTACATCGCCGAGCTTGACTGACCCCTCAGAACCGTCAGGGGGTCCGAACCATCGGACCCCCTGACGTGTTCCAAGAAACCTCTATGAGGAGCGCGGAATCAGTGGAAGAAGTGGCGAGTCCCGGTAAAGTAGAGTGGGACGCCGGCCGTACGGCAGACCTCGATCGTCTGGTCGTCACGAATGGAACCACCCGGCTCGACGATCGCAGCGATATGGGCGTCAATGAGCACCTGGGGACCGTCGGCAAATGGGAAAAAAGCGTCGGAAGCGGCGACCGATCCGGCGGCACGATCTCCGGCCCGCTCCACGGCGAGCCTGCAGGAGTCGACCCGGTTCACTTGCCCCATACCGACACCCACTGAGGCGCCGTCGTGGGCCAGCAAAATGGCGTTGGACCTCACCGAACGGCATGCCCGCCAGGCGAAGGACAGGTCGGCCAAGGTGACATCATCAACCGGGTCACCTGCCGCCAGAGTCCAGTTGGCCGGATCGTCGCCGTCGGCCTGGAAGAGGTCGGTCTCCATGGCCAGCAGGCCACCGTCGATCTGACGCAGCTCCCAACCGGCCAGGTGCGGGGCAGGGCACTCCAACAGCCGGATGTTCTTCTTGCGAGACAGGATCTCGACCGCACCATCCTCATAGCCGGGAGCGACGACGACCTCGGTGAAGATCTCGGCAACCTGCTCGGCCATCTCCACGCTGACCGGGCGATTGGTGGCGATAACGCCACCGAAAGCGCTCAGAGAGTCACAGGCGTGAGCCTTGCGATGGGCTTCGGCAATGTCGGAGCCGGTAGCGATGCCGCACGGATTCGAGTGCTTGATGACGGCCACGCAGGGGGCCTCGAAGTCGAAGGCCGCCCGCCGCGCCGAGTTGGTGTCGACATAGTTGTTGTAGCTCATGGCCTTGCCATGGAGTTGGCGGGCTCCGGCCAGGCCGGGCTCGCCGGAGCTACGGTATACGGCTGCGGCCTGGTGGGAGTTCTCGCCATAGCGCAACGGGTGGGACAGCTCCCCGGTCGTACCGACGAAGGTGGGAACGCCGTCAACGGCCACCCCATCACGACTGCCGAACCAGGTGGCCACCGCGACGTCATAGGCAGCGGTGTGGGCGAAGGCACGGGCCGCCAGCACGCGACGCTCCTCCATGGTGTACCCGCCTTCGGACAGGGCCCGGGCAAGGTCTTCGTACTGGTCCGGGTTGGTCAGGACCGCCACATTGGCGTGATTCTTAGCAGCGGCACGCACCATCGACGGGCCACCGATGTCGATCTTCTCAATGCACTCATCGAAATCTCCCCCTTGCGCTACGGTCTCGGCGAAGGGGTACAGATTGCACACGACGAGGTCAAAGGGCTTCACTTCTAAAGCAGTCAGCTGCTCACGATGGGACGTCAAGCGGCGGTCGGCGAGGATCCCGGCGTGCACCTTCGGGTGCAGGGTCTTGACACGTCCGTCGAGGCACTCCGGGAACCCCGTAATCTCACTAACCTCAGTCACCGTCACCCCATGAGAGGCCAGCTCTTTAGCGGTTGACCCCGTCGAGACCACCTCGACCTGCGCGTCAATAAGGGCCTTGGCCAACTGGTCAAGACCAGACTTGTCGTAGACGGAGACGAGGGCCCGACGGATGGGTTGACGTTCGCTCACTGGGGATCCTTTCGAGACGATTCGGTGCCGAGTTCTTCCATGCCGGGACGCACCCCGGCAAGTTCTGTGACCACCGTGACAAGCATTTCGCGTTCCTTCACCTTGATGCGTTCGTGAAGGGACTCGACGGTGTCGTCGGTGAGGACGGGCACAGCCCGTTGGGCGAGGATTCGGCCGGTGTCAACTCCGGCGTCAACCATAAAGACAGTAGCCCCGGTAATTTTGACCCCGTATTCCAAAGCATCGCGGGGGCCGTGGATTCCTGGGAAAGACGGCAACAGGGCTGGGTGGGAGTTAATGGTGCGTCCACCGAACCGGTCCAGGAAAGTCTGTCCGAGCAACTTCATGAATCCGGCGCAGACGACCAAGTCAGGATCGAAACGAGCGACAGCGTCAGTCAGACGAGTATCCCAAGCCGCGCGCATAGTCGTCTGCGCATCGCTGCGCGGTAGCGGCTCGGCGAAGGTCGGGATGCCGACTGCCTGGGCTCGTTGCAGGGCGACAGCATCGGGCTGGTCAGAACCGACGGCGACGATGCTCACCTGCTCGGGCAGGTTGTCGATGAGGGACTGCAAGAGGGTTCCGGTACCTGAGACGAGGACGACGACGCGAAAGGCCACAACCCCACCTTAAGCCCTCTGGGTCTACGATGGGCCAGACGCAAGGGCAGTGGACAACGCGGTGAGGGTAGCGATAGCTGCTTGGGCAGCCTCATAACCCTTGTCTTCGTGGGATCCCTCGAGCCCGGCACGGTCGAGGGCTTGGGCTTCATCGTCACAGGTAAGAATGCCGAAACCGATAGGGGTCTTGGTACGCACCGCGACGTCTGTAATACCGCGGGTAGCAGCGTCACAGACATAGTCGAAGTGCGGGGTTCCTCCCCGGATAATCACTCCGAGGGCGACGAGAGCGTCAAAGTGATCGGCCAAGGAGGCACAGGCCACCGGCAGCTCGAAGGATCCTGGTACTCGGATGACGGCGGGGTCGTGTACTCCGGAATCGACCAGTCCGCGCAAGGCACCGTCAAGTAGCCCAGTCATCACTGTGCCGTGCCACTGGGCTGCGACGACCGCAACCTTAAGACCGCTGCCATCGAGGCCGCTGAGGTCGGGTGCGGAGAGGCCGAGGGTGGTGCGTGAACTCATGGTCGGTCTCCTTTGATGGTCAGGGCGGGCGTGGTGGATGTCGTGTGGCTACTAGCCAGGGGCTGCGTGGACATCTCGGACGGGCTGACGCCGAGTGTCAGCGCGTGTCCCATCCGATCGCGTTTCGTGCGCAGGTAACGTTCGTCCTCAGGACGAGTCGAGGTCTCGAGGGGGGACATCGTCACCTCAAGTCCCCCATCGCGCAGCGCCTCAGCTTTAGCCGGGTTGTTTGTAAGTAGCCGGACGCTCGTAATCCCAATATTCGCCAGGATTGCGACGGCTGCCCCGTACTCGCGGGCATCGACGGGCAAACCGAGGTGGGTCTGAGCGTCGACGGTGTCCAGACCGCCATCCTGGGCTTTGTAGGCCGCAATTTTGTTGAGTAAGCCGGTAGCACGTCCCTCATGGTCACGCAGCAGGATGATTGCCCCACCATGGCGGCAGACGTGCTGCTGGGCGGCCGCCAACTGGTCGCCACAGTCACAGCGCAACGACCCCAAGGCGTCCCCGGTTAGACATTCCGAGTGCACCCTCACCCAGGCGGGACCACCGTCGTCAGCGTCGATTCCCTTCTCGCCTACCAGCAGCACATGCTCGACCCCGGTACAATTATCCCGGTAGCCAGTTATCGCGAACTGACCGTGACGGGTCGGCAAGTGAGCGCTGGCCAGTGCTGTCACTCGCTGGGTCGGGACGGCCGGGCCCGGATCATGGGCCTGACGCCATTGGGCGAGCTGGTCGATGGTAGTCAAAGCCAAGCCCTCAGTGCGGGCCAGATCAGCAATCGCGTCAGCACGCAGGCACATGCCGTCATCTCCGACAAGTTCACCGATGAGACCGACAGGTTCTAGACCCGCCAGCCGCGCCAGATCGACGGCAGCCTCAGTGTGGCCGCGCCTCTCCAACACTCCCCCAGCCCGAGCCCGCAGAGGCAGCACGTGACCGGGACGCACCAAGTCCGACGGGGTGGAGGAAGGATCGGCCAGGACCCGGGCGGTACGGGCACGCTGGACGGCGTCGATCCCTGTGGTGATCCCGTGGGCCGCGTCGACAGCAACGGTGTAGCGAGTGCGCAATGGGTCCTGGCTCGCCGGCCACATGAGGGGCAGATCGAGCTGATCGGCCCTTTCCTCGGTCATGGGTGCACACAAGTAGCCGGAAGTGTGGCGCACCATCCAGCCGACCCAGCGCGGATCAGCGAGTTCTGCGGCCAGGATGGCGTCCCCCTCGTTCTCCCGGTCGGCATCGTCGGTAACGAGCACCGGTCGTCCGGCACGTAGCTCAGCCAGGACCTCCTCAATAGTGTTCAGCATGACCTCTCCTTGTTCGTCAGGGCTTCCAAGTACTTTGCAATGATGTCGACTTCGACGTTGACCTCATCACCGGGCGACAGCGCCCCCAAGACGGTTCCGGTAAGGGTAGCCGGAATGAGACTCACCTCAAACCACTCCGGGGCCACCGCGCAGACGGTCAAAGATGTGCCGTTGATCGCAATCGATCCTTTTTCGACGACATAGCGCGACACAGCGGCGGGGAGGGCGAATCGGAATACCTCCCAATGGTCTCCGGGGGTACGGAACACAAGCTTGGCGAGCCCGTCGACATGTCCCTGGACGATGTGCCCGCCGAGTCGATCCCCTACTGGCACCGGGCGCTCCAGATTGACCCTGCTACCTGGAGCTAGGCCTCCTAGTGCGGTCCGGTTAAGGGTCTCGGCCATGACGTCACAGCCGAAGGAGGCCTCGTCAAGGTCGGTGACCGTCAGGCAGGTGCCGTTAACGGCGATAGACGACCCAAGCCGAGCATCCGAGCAGACCAGCGGCCCGCGGATGGCGAGTCGGGCGGAGTCCCGTCCCTTCTCGATGGCGAGCACCTCGCCGATTTCCTCGATGATTCCGGTGAACATGGTCTCCTCACTCATGATGTGCGTGAATCTGGATGTCGGGGCCCAACTGGGTCACGTCGTCGATGACGAAGTGGTGTGCCTGGGACAAAGTGGCGACGGTGGGGTCGACGACTGCTGCTCGACCGCCTCCCAACACCGTCGGTGCCATGTGGGCGATGACCTCGTCGACCAGGTTGGCCGCGAGGAAGGCTCCGGCCAGTTGTGGTCCGCCCTCCAGCCAGACACGGTGAACACCGCGGCACCACAGGAGGTCCAGCACCTCAGCAGGGTCGTGGCTGGGAATGTGCAAGGTCGAGGCCGAGTCGTCACGCAAATGACACCCAGCAGGCGGTTCTCGCATGCCCACCACGACTCGTAGGGGTTGGTGGGTGACGCCGGGCAGCCGAACCGTCAGCCTCGGGTTATCGGCCAAGGCAGTTCCGGTGCCGACGATGATCGCCCCGCACCGAGCCCGGCCGAGCTGCACCTGGTGGCGGGCCTGTTCCCCGGTGATCCACTGGCTGGTTCCGTCGGGGGCAGCGCTGCGTCCGTCGAGGCTCGCGGCGTACTTCCAGCACACCCGGGGGCGTCGGTGGATCTGGCTGAAGGTCCAATCGGCGTTGAGGGCTGTGGCTTCCTCGGAAAGAACCCCGGTGACCACCTCGACGCCGTGGGTACGCAGCCACTGTTCTCCCCCGGATGCCACCGGGTTGGGATCCGACTGGGCGATGACAACCCGGGCAATCCCGGCGTCGACCAGGGCATGGCTGCACGGTCCGGTACGCCCGGTGTGATGACAGGGCTCCAAGGTGACGACGGCGGTGGCTCCCCTGACATCATCGCCAGCCTGGCGCAGTGCCTCCACCTCAGCGTGTGGAGTTCCCGCTCCGCGGTGCCAACCCTGACCTATCACCCGGTCCTCAGCGACAATGACACAGCCGACACGCGGGTTCGGATCCGGGCATGGTGATTTCGCGGCCATATCCAAGGCGAGCGCCATAGCGTCGTCCCATCGCTGATCCATGGTCCTCCTGAGCTGTTGCGGCTCCGGGGGTGCGCAAGGACGACACACAGGGCTGACGGCGACGCCAGCCACTTTCCGTGCTACCTCCCATCCGGACTTTTACCGTCGGTACCGGAATTTCACCGATTCAACCTCACCGCCACGAGGACGGCTCGGGTCGCGGACTATCACCGCCGGTTCGGACTTTCACCGACCCCGGAGCACGTGTGCTTGCTGATAAGTATGCACCTGTTCGCCATGGGGTGCGACATCATCTCACTGGTTTGTTACCGCAGACGGTCCAGCTCAAGGTCGGTCCGTGGTGTCGCCATCGTCAGGGGCGTCCTGGTTGTGTTGAATGGAGTCGTATATGTCGTGACCGATTGCCTCATCGTCGACCGGCTCTGCGGTGGCATTCTCGGGGGCAACCTTGTCCTGTTTAGCTTCAGCTTCTCGCTTGTCAGCTGCCGCCTTCTGCTCAGCTTTTGCCTTCTTCTTAGCGGCGCGGTTGCGAGCTTTTTTCTCGGCTTTGACGGCGTGGTTCTTCTTGCGCTCCTGACGGCGCTCCGCGCGCCCCTGACGCGACTCTTCGGACCTCAAACGTCGAGACAAGCCGATGACGAAACCGCACAGCATCGTCACCAGGGTCAAGACACCAACGGCACACCCGCCAGTAGCCGGCATGATCGTGCCGACCTCACTCAGTCGCCCATCTCCGAGATTTCCGCTGCTGAGCGACCCCAAGGCACCGAGCACAAGCCCTGATAGCAGGCCCGATAGGGCGCCGAGCCCACACCCGATCTCGAATTCGGCCTCCGGAAGAGACCTCATAACAAGGATTCCACCGACGATCGCAGCGACGACCGGTACAGCGAGCCATACACAAGCTGCCGGGTTTAACGGACCATTAGGCGGTAGTGCACCAAGCACCGGCAGGGCCGGAACGATACCAAGGTGGCTTCCCAGCGGGGATACGAAGGTTCCGGTACCGAAGGCGAAGCCTGGACTCATCGTCCATGCGGTGCCCCACAGCGCCATCGTCGGTAGCCATGCCAACTGCAGGAGGATGAGGCAGAACCCACCCCACCCGGTGGCCCCGATCTGCTGATGCAGATGAATGACCCGGTCTGCATGAACTAACAGCGCCACGGCAAGCGCCGCTGCCCCGCCAGCCAGACAGACGGCAACGGTTGCCCTGACGGCTTTCGGTAATCCTCGGGCCCAGTGTGGTAATCGACTCAGGGGATTGATGTGGGCGCCACGACATGCCCCGACGATCCCTGAACACAGCCCGATGAGCAATGCCCCGACCATGGCTGCCAGCCAATGGGGCGTCGTTGCGCCAGCCGCCATCACGACGGCCGCTAGCAGCTCAATTGTAGTGTGGAGGGCTACCGCCTCACCGACGTGTCGACGTGCTGGTCTTTTATCGTGTCGGTGCCATAGAACGCGAGCACCGTATCGGCAGGCTTCTTCGCCGAGTAGCAGGCTAACGCAGGTTAGACCGAGCGGAATGAGGCCAATGTGCACCCCGATGATGTCAACGGGCACCCCATGCCCGCTCAGCCACAAACTCGACGCTGCTGCCAGGATGCTAGGAAATGAGCGTCCGTTACTGGCCAGCCATTCCGGAACGATAATTCCGGCGAAAGCGAGCCATTGCACCAGGATCGCTGCCGCCGCGGCCACCACGACGACGACTGGCCACGGCCATGGCACGCGCGGTTCTCGGGATTCGTCGGCCTTGGAGGACTCGATGACGAACCTCGCCGAGGTCGATGTCGAGCCTGATCTGACCATGCGGGAATCCTGTTCGGTTTGGGGAAGGAAGTTATAGGGAACCCTACCGTCCACCAACAACTTTTTCGGTTACCACACCAGGGCCGTCTGAATGCATGGAGCCCGGTCCCACGTGGGACCGGGCTCCATGCATTCAGACGGTCAAGGCGTCACTTCTTGAGGGACTCCATCGCCTCGTGGGCCAGCCGGGCGGTCTCAGTCGGGGTCTTGCCAACGCGGACGCCGACGGCGTCAAGGGCCTCCTTCTTGGCAGCCGCGGTACCCGAGGACCCAGACACGATGGCGCCGGCGTGGCCCATCGTCTTGCCCTCAGGAGCGGTGAACCCAGCTACATAAGCAACTACCGGTTTGGTGATGTGCTCAGAGATGTATTTAGCGGCACGCTCCTCAGCGTCACCACCGATCTCACCGATCATGACGATGATGTCGGTCTCCGGGTCATCCTGGAAGGCCTGTAGGGCATCGATGTGGGTGGTGCCGATGATCGGGTCACCACCGATGCCAATTGCCGTCGAGATACCCAGGTCACGCACCTCGTACATGAGCTGGTAGGTCAGGGTGCCCGACTTCGACACCAGGCCCACACGACCGGGGCCAGTGATGTCGGCCGGGACGATGCCGGCATTGGACTTCCCGGGGCTAATGATGCCCGGGCAGTTCGGGCCGATGATACGAGTCTTGCCGGAGCGCTGGGCAGCGGTGAAGAACTCCGCGGTGTCCTTGACCGGTACACCCTCGGTGATACAGACCACCAATGGCATCTCGGCCTCGATGGCCTCCATAACGGCCGACTTGGTGAACTTGGCCGGGACGAAGATGACGGACACGTTGGCGCCGGTAGCCTCAACGGCCTGCTTGACGCTGCCGTAGACGGGGACGGTAGTGCCACCGTTGAAGTCAACGGTGGTACCGGCCTTGCGCGGGTTGACGCCGCCGACGACGGCAGTACCGGAGTTGAGCATGCGCTGGGTGTGCTTCATGCCCTCCGAGCCGGTCATGCCCTGAACGATGATTTTGGAGTTCTGGTCGAGAATGATCGCCATGTCTCAGGCCTCCTTGGATGCGAGCTCGGCGGCCTTGCTGGCGGCCTCGTCCATGGTCGAGACCATGGTCACGAGCGGGTGGTTGAATTCCTCGAGAATCTTGCGGCCCTCGGCCACAGCGTTGCCGTCCAGACGGACGACGAGCGGCTTCACGGCCTTGTCGCCCAACTTCTCGAGAGCGCCCTTGATACCAAGCGCCACCTGGTCACAGGCGGTGATACCGCCAAAGACGTTGACGAACACGGAACGCACCTGCTCGTCACTCATGATGAGGTCAAGGCCGTTGGCCATGATCTCGGCCGAGGCGCCGCCACCGATGTCGAGGAAGTTAGCGGGAGCCGGAGATCCCGGGAAGTTCTCACCGGCGTAAGCAACGCAGTCAAGGGTGCTCATAACCAGTCCAGCACCGTTTCCGATGACGCCGACGTTGCCGTCGAGCTTGACGTAGTTGAGACCGAGCTCGCCGGCACGCAACTCGAGCGGGTCGGTGGTGGCGCGATCCACCAGGCCGGCATGGTCAGGCTGACGGAAGGACGCGTTGTTGTCAACAGTCATCTTGCCGTCGATAGCCAGGATGCGTCCATCGCCGGTCTTGATCATCGGGTTGACTTCGACGAGGGTGGCATCCTCGTCACGGTAGGTCTCCCACAGCTTGAGAACAGCCGGGACGATAGCGTCCTGCTCAGAGTCGGGGAACCCTGCCTCGCTAAGGATCTCGCGGGCTTTAGCATCGTCAACGCCGTCAATCGGGTCGACCGGCACCTTGGCGAGAGCCTCGGGGCGCTCCTTAGCAAGGGTCTCGATGTCCATGCCACCCTCACGCGAGCACATCGCAAGGTAGCGACGCTCTCCACGGTCGAGCAAGATCGAGAAGTAGTATTCCTCGGCAATGTCAGCACCTTCAGCGACCATCACCTTGTGAACGGTGTGACCCTTGATGTCCATACCGAGGATGGCCTCGGCGCGTTCAGCCGCCTCGGCCGGGGACTTAGCGATCTTTACACCGCCAGCCTTGCCACGGCCACCCACTTTGACCTGCGCCTTGACGGCGACGACGGGGGTACCGAGCTTCGCTGCAGCCTCGGACGCCTGCTCTGGAGTCTCCGCGACGATGCCTCGAAGTACGGGCACGCCGTGCTTCTCAAACAGGTCGCGGGCTTGGTATTCATACAGGTCCACAATCTCTCCACTCTGCGAGTCGACCGGCCGTTGACGGGCCGGGGAACTGGGCGACGGCAGCTGTCTCGACTTCACAGCACAAGAACGTTCACAGCGAAGCGGACGCAGCTGGTCGTTTGCCCACCAATGAACAGACTAACAACCCCGGAGGCCCGATGCCCACCTGATCTCACGACGTCGAGCAATCTGATCTTTCGTAGCGACCGAAGACTACGTCAGCATCCACTTACAGCTTCTCCAGTGGAGCGAACCTCAACGCCAACCTCTTGAGCCCCGCTGACCCGAAGTCGACATCAGCCTTGGCATTGTCGCCCTGGCCTGACGTGGCTTTGACGGTCCCCAGCCCGAAGGTCGAGTGAAGCACTTTATCCCCCACCGACAGCGCGAGGGTGCGTCCCTTGAGCGCACTTGCTGACCCTCGTCCAGAACCGAAGGCCGGAGTGTCGTCGCGAAGGGCCCCGCGTGCTGATTGCGAGCGGCCACTCGCCGAAGTTGACCATCCCACCGAGGCCTGGCCGATTCTCTCCCACTCAATGAGGTGTTCAGGGATCTCGTCGATGAATCGGCTCGGTGGGTTGTACTGAGCCTGGCCCCACATCGTGCGCACAGAGGCCCGCGACACAAACAGCTGTTTGCGAGCGCGAGTGATACCGACGTAAGCCAGCCGTCTCTCCTCAGACAATTCAGTGGCGTCGG